>JBKBLI010000001.1:0-1754 GCA_046296435.1 Saprospiraceae bacterium
TTTTTAGTTGTTAGTTGTTAGTTGTTAGTTGTTAGTTGTTAGTTGTTAGTTGTTAGTTGTTAGTTGTTAGTTGTTAGTTGTTAGTTGTTAGTTGTTAGTTGTTAGTTGCTGGGAATGGGCGGCGAGTGTGTCTTGCGACTGCTCTTGTCCCAAAGGGATGACATGTTGTAGCGTCGTGTTGCTCAAACGGAGGCGACCGTGGCGGGGCCGGATTTGCGGTTAACCGCTGCGCTCTAAATGTGTGACGACTTTGGCATCGGCAATACCTCCGTGTTGATGGGCGCGGAAGCGAAAAAGCTTGCAAAGGGTACGGGACCGATGAGCGCTCCCTATACTTTCATCTAGAAGAAAGATCTCAATCCGTTTTTCTGAATCGCCTGAACGACGCCATGCAATACGACTTACTCGGCGTAGCCGTTTTTGGCCCAGCAACTCAACAAGCGGATCGTCTCGGCAGGCAACTTCGCCCCGCCCTTGGGCATGCGGCTGCATTCGCTGCCGTGATTGATGGAGCACAAGACGCTTTTTTTCTCAAAAGCCTGGCGCGTTGCAGCATAGTCCGACAGATCTACGCCGGACGCCTTGGTCGCCGCATCGTGACAACCGCCAAAGGCACAACTGGATTCCATAATGGGTCTCACTGTGCTGGCATAGGTGTTGGAGGTAGCGTCAATACCCATGCAATTGACCTCCTTGAGGTAATCCTTACCGCCGCTTTCTTTGCCGCATGCAACAACCAAAGCGGCCATGCTGAACGCCATTATGGCAAAACTTAGCTTCATAGCTACAATGTAGTGAAATTTAGTGAACTTTACGCTTAAACGCTACAAATTTGATTGTGTTTTTAAACTCCAGCCAAATTGATCAAACAAGCTATCTTTGCGCTAAATTTGGCCAACATGATGAGCGACGACGATCTGCTGGACGATATGAAAGAGGCTGGCGGCAACGACGGACCAGATAACCAATTCCAGTCGAATGAGGAGATGGAGCATGAGATAGTAGGCATGTATTACTCTGATTTAGAGGCAAACATGGCTTTGGCGCGCCTGCGCGCCGAGGGTATCCCGGCTTTCCTGTCCAACAACCACTCACAATCCGTGCTGACGCACCTGCAAATATTGGTCAGGTTGCACGTGCGCCCACAGGATATAGAAACGGCCAAGCTTATTTTGGCGGATACCGGGTCCGCAAATTCTTGGAAAAAAACAAAAGAGCCGGAGTGGGGCATCTGGATCGCATCGGCGGCAATCGGACTGGCCCTGCTGGCCGCAGCGCTCAAAGCGTGCTGACGCCTTCGGGGGCATTGAGAAAATTCCACACTGCATCGGCGTAAGCCTCATCCGTAAAATGTCGATAAGCAAAGTCCCAGGCGTTGCGGCCCATAGCGGCGCAGGCTTCAGGCTGCGCTAATAGGCGCTGCATCTGTTCGCTCAGTTCGGACACGTTGTCGTAAAGGAAACCATTGTACCCGTCGCGGATCAGTTCTGACGCTCCTAAATCGTTGTAGCGCAATACCGGCAGACCATAAGACATCCCTTCAGCGATCACCCGTCCCATTCCCTCGTTCCGTCCGCAGAAGACTAAAGCGTCCGATTGGGCAAAAAGCGGGTCGGGGTCGCGTACATATCCAGTGAAATGGATCGCTCCCGGTGGCGTCAGACGCGCCGCCATGCGCTGCAGCCGACGAAGATAGGCCCTTCGCCCGTCGCCAACAATCGTCAGTCGGGTGTGAGGATGCCTTTGGTGCAGGT
>JBKBLI010000001.1:1854-3225 GCA_046296435.1 Saprospiraceae bacterium
GGCAAACGCTTCGACGGCCTCATGCTGCGCCTTGGACGGATGTATCAGTCCCACGCAGATAAAGCGAAACAAGCCGTCTCCGCCCCTACCCATTGCCCTTTCGCCCCGTCGCTCGAAAGCGGCCCGATCGCCGACCCCGTTATAGACGACGCGGGTCGGCGCCAACCTGCATGCGGAATGCGCATCGCGAACCGCGCCGGATATAGCAATCAGCCGCCGCGCCGAGGCGAGTTTTTTTTGTAAAAAATTTTTTCCGAAGGGAAAAATCAGCCAGTCGCTGCTGCCCAACTCCCGCAGGTGCCATGCGTGCGGCGCCCCCAAAGCCTCCGACAACTGCCAACCCAAAGACACGGCAATGCTGTTGCTGTATATCCAATCAAATCGCTCGCTTTGCGCCTCTTTGATCAACTCAGGCAGTACGAACATTCGGCTGCGCTGCCATTTGAGCGGGAAGGCCCACAATCCCGGCGAACGCAAAGAATACGCCCAATTGGCAAACGGAGCGCATTTGTATCGAAAGCCCTCGGCGCGAAGCCGCTCGGTCAGTTCGCCCTCCGCGGGGCACCACACCACCGCATCCGCGCCATGCCGATCCCGCAATCCGCGAATCAGATGCAGCAGCGAGCGATTGGCGCCAAGCAAGCGGCTGTAATGCGTGACAAACAGGATCTTCATGTCGTGGGCGCTTTTCGAAACATCTGAAAAAATTCGTCGCGCATATTCGGTCGCACAACATACATGCAAGCGAAGTACAAGGCTGATCCCAACGCCAGAAACATACCCGCCCGCGCCGCGCCGGCCAACCAAAGCGCATGAGAGACCGGCAAAAATGCCGCTCCAAACGATACCATGGCGCAGGCGATCTCAAGGCCCGTATGCGACAAAAGACCATGTAGCGTCAAAGGCGCATGGGGCCGCGCCACCCACATCAAATAGCCCGCCAACTGAAGGGCATAATATGCGACCAAAAACTGAATCATGACCGTCAATCCGCTATACAGCCCTATATATACAAAGCAGATAAATACCGGCAAGCACATCGCCTGAAACACAATAGAACGCCCCAGACGCCCTTTGGCGAACACGATCGCACCCAGGGGATTGAGCAAAGTCCGAAAAAGAAAACACAGCGCCAACCAGCGAAACGGCTCAACCGCCACGACCCAATCCGCGCCAAAAAGCGCCGGCACGAGCAAAGAGGCGCCCATCCAGGAAGCCGCGTAAATGGGCGCGTTGACAGCCGCAATCCACTGCACGGCGCGCAGCGCAAAGCGCCGCAGGCGAAGCGGGTCATCCTGCACCTGCGCCATGATCGGAAACGAAACCTTGTTGATCAGCGGATTGATCACAAACAAAGGCTGGATCAATAAT
>JBKBLI010000001.1:3323-20270 GCA_046296435.1 Saprospiraceae bacterium
CCCCAGATTTAACCAAAAAACCGTTGAAAGCTGCGTCTGATTGATACTTTTTTCGCGCACCAACGCGCTGCCTAACCCCATATCGCTGAGTTGAATACACAAGTTGAGACCCACCTGCGCAATGGCCATCAGACCAAAATCGCTGCGATCCAACAGGCGGGCCAGAATGAGCAACTGCGCCACGCCGCCCAGCGCCGCCGCCGCCGCCGCCACAGAAGACCACTTGACGCCCTGAATCGCATGTGACTTGAGTTCCTTCACAGACGCAAAAGTACGGCGAAGTTGCCAACATGCGCCGCCACAACGCCAAAGTGCCACGCAGTAAAGCCCGCACGCGCGCAACGCGCATCCCGCTACGTATCGAAGTCATGCCCCCTCGCCTGGCGCCCGCTCCTTTAGATGTGAAGATTATGACCTCATCTCGCGGCTTTGATTTACCTTTGCGGCCGATTTTATAGGGCGCCGAAAAATCAAGCGCCGACAACCAACAACGCAGTCAATGCCATTGATCAAATCCGTATCTGGAATAAGAGGCGTCATCGGAGGCAAACCCGGCGAAAACCTTACTCCGATAGATATCGTCAAGTACAGCGCCGCTTTTGCAGATTATATGATGCGACAAAGCGGAAAAAAAACCATATTGATCGGACGCGACGGACGCATATCCGGCGAATTGGTATCGCAGCTTGTATCTGCCACGCTGCAAAGCATGGGGGCTAACGTCATCGATTTGGGCCTCAGCACCACCCCTTCGGTAGAAATGGCGGTCTTGGAAGAAGCGGAAGCCGCCGGCGGTATCATCCTGACCGCCAGCCACAACCCCCGCGAGTGGAATGCGCTGAAATTGCTCAACGCCCACGGCGAATTCCTCGACGCCGACGCCGGCGCCGAAGTGCTGCGCATTGCCGAATCCGAAGCAATCAACTTTGCTCCGGTTGATCAACTGGGTAGCTACATCCGTCGCGACGACTCCATTGTCCGACACATTCAAAAAGTGCTCCAACACCCGCTCGTGTTAACCGAACTCGTACAAGCTAAAGGTTTCCGCGTCGTAGTGGATCCGGTCAACTCTACCGGAGCGCTGGCCCTACCCCCTTTGCTCGAGGCCCTGGGCTGCCACGTTACCATGATCAATGAAGAGGTCAACGGACAGTTTGCGCACAACCCCGAACCCCTGCGCATGCACCTCCAGCAACTCTCCTCGGCCGTCAAACGCTTCAAAGCCGACATCGGCATAGCCGTCGATCCAGACGTGGACCGCTTGGTACTGCTCAATAGCGACGGCGATCTTTTTGGCGAAGAATACACCTTGGTCGCCGCCGCCGATTACGTGCTAAGTAAGCGCCCGGGTAACACCGTGTCTAACCTTTCCTCCTCCCGCGCGCTGGCCGATATTACCGAGAAATACGGCGGCCAGTACACAGCCGCGGCGGTAGGCGAAGTCCATGTGGTGCGCAAAATGAAGGAAACTCAGGCCGTCGTCGGAGGCGAAGGCAACGGAGGGGTCATCTTGCCGGATCTGCACTATGGACGCGACGCCCTGATTGGCATCGCGCTTATCCTTAGCCTGCTGGCTGAACGCAAAATAAGCCTGCACGCGCTCCGCGCCCGATACCCGAATTACGAAATGATAAAATCGCGCTTCGATCTGAACGAAAAACTCAACCTCGACGCCATTTTTGACCACCTGAAGACAAAATACCGACGCGAAAAAATCAATACAGAAGACGGCCTGCGCATCGATTTCGACAACGGCTGGATCCACCTCAGACCCTCTAACACCGAACCCATTATCCGCCTTTACGCCGAAAGCAAAAACGAAACCATCGCACACAACCTGACCGAGAAAATCATACAAGATATTCGGGACATGCGCGTGCAAATGTAGTGGTTGGTGGTTAGTGGGCGTTTTTTTGAAGCGCGCGAAAGAGGACTCTAGCGAGTCGAAGCCGTTTGTATCAAAGTCATCGCAGCCCCTGCCGGGACTTCATCAGGCCCGGATCGTTCAACGGGCGGGGACGGTTTGAAAAAAAAATCGCATATTGTCACCTTGTTTATCGTCAATCCATCCGAGCGAAAAATATTCGAACTGATCGGGCAGGCCGCTCAGAAAATGGGCGTGTCGGCTTACGTAGTTGGCGGATTCGTGCGCGATAGGTTGCTCGGACGCCCCAGCAAAGATATCGACGTCGTCTGCGTAGGCGACGGCATCCGACTGGCCTATGAGGTATCCGCCATGATGTACCCTCAGCCCAAAGTGGCTGTTTACTCGCGTTTTGGCACAGCCATGCTGCGCTACGAAGATATGGAAATTGAATTTGTTGGCGCGCGCCGGGAAAGCTACTCGCAAGACAGCCGAAAGCCCGACGTAGAACTCGGCACACTGGAAGACGACCAAAACCGGCGTGATTTTACGATCAATGCGCTGGCGGTGAGCCTCAATGCTGAAGACTTCGGACAACTCGTCGATCCGTTCGACGGCCTGTGCCATCTCGAACAAAAAATCCTGAAAACGCCCTTAGAGCCGGCGCGCACCTTTTCAGACGACCCCCTGCGCATGATGCGCGGCATCCGCTTCGCCTGCCAATTGCATTTCACGCTGGCCGACGAGACCCTCAAAGCCATCGCCCAAAACCGCGAGCGCATCCGCATCGTATCCAAAGAGCGCATCACCACCGAGATCGAAAAAATCCTGATGTCGCCCCAACCCTCCATCGGCTTCAAGCTCCTCTTCGATACGGGACTGCTGCGCATCGTCATGCCCGAGGTTGCCGCGCTACACGGCGTCGAATACCGCAACGGCAAAGGGCACAAAGACAACTTTTATCACACCCTCGAAGTGCTCGACAACCTCTGCCGCAAAAGCCAGAACATCTGGCTGCGCTGGGCGGCCCTCCTACACGACATCGCCAAACCGCCCACCAAGCGCTTCGATCCCGAACACGGCTGGACTTTTCACGGCCATGAATGGCTGGGCGCCAATATGGTCCCGCGCATCTTTCGTAACATGCGCCTGCCGTTAGATCACAAACTCGACTACGTGCGCAAATTGGTACGCCTGCACCTGCGCCCCATCAGCCTGACCAAAGAAGAGGTGACCGACAGCGCCGTGCGGCGCCTGATCTTTGACGCAGGGCCTGATATTGACGACCTCATGCTCCTGTGCGAATCGGATATTACCACCAAAAACCCGCGCAAAATGGCCCGCTACATCGAGGGATACCAATACCTCAAGGAAAGGATTGCCGAAGTAAACGAAAACGACCGCCTCCGTCTTTGGCAGCCCCCCATCACCGGCGACGTCATCATGCGCGTGTTCAATATCCCTCCCTCAAAAGAAGTAGGGATCGTCAAAACTGCCGTGCGCGAGGCTATCCTTGACGGCGAACTACCCAACGAGTTCGCACCCGCCTTCGCACGCATGATCGAAGAAGGCCAAAAAATTGGCCTTAAACCGCGCATGACAATGCAAGAGCACCAAAATCAGTACCCCGAATGACTCGCCTCAGCCTTGCAAGTGGCAGATTTTTTTTACCTTTGCATCGCACTGCAGGCGTTGTAGGGTCGCCGGTCTGACCCGTGTACGCCGTTCTGTTTTCTGATACGCACTAATCAAATAAACTATGCATTACCACGCACTGGGCTTGCTGCCTCCTAAACGCCATACCCAATTTCGCAAACCCGACGGCTCGCTGTACCACGAAGAACTGTTCAGCACCGAGGGATTCAGCAACAACTACTCCCTGATCTATCACTGCAACGCGCCGACGCAAATCGTTCAAGTCGGCGAACCATGGAGCGTTGCCCCGCGCACCATCCACGACAAGCAACTGAAACACCGCTGCCTCAAGGGTTTCAACATACAGCCCGAAAACGACTACCTCGCCTCTCGCAAACCCGTGCTGGTCAACAACGATTGCAAGATAGTTCTCGCCGCCCCGCGCAAAAGCATGACCGATTACTTCTTCAAAAATGCGGACGCCGACGAACTGATTTTTGTACACGAAGGCGAGGGTATCCTGCACACCATGTATGGTCAGATACCGTTCGGCTATGGCGATTACCTCATCGTGCCGCGCGGCGCCGTCTATCAGTTGGAGTTCGCCGGCGAGAACAACCGCCTGCTCATCGTCGAAAGCTACGGCCCGATCACCACGCCCAAACGCTACCGCAACGAGTTCGGCCAACTGATGGAACACTCGCCCTTTTGCGAGCGCGATATCCGCAAACCCCAAAATCTCGTTACCCACGACGAAACGGGCGACTTCCTGCTCTACATCAAAAAACAGGACAACATCTATCCCTACCACTACCTCAACCACCCCTTCGACGCCATCGGCTGGGATGGATTTGTGTATCCCTACGCCTTTTCTATTCACAATTTCGAACCCATCACAGGCCGCGTACACCTGCCGCCGCCCATCCACCAAACTTTCGACGGCAACCAGTTTGTCATCTGCTCCTTCGTGCCGCGCCTGTACGATTATCACCCGCTTGCCATACCCGCTCCTTACAACCACTCCAATATCGACTCCGACGAAGTTCTCTACTACGTGGACGGCGATTTCATGAGCCGCAAACACGTCGAACGCGGCATGATCACCCTCCACCCGGGAGGCATTCCGCACGGTCCGCACCCGGGAACCGTTGAGAAAAGCATCGGCGCCAAAGAAACGCGCGAACTCGCTGTCATGATCGACACCTTCCGACCGCTCCTGATGACTGAGTACGCTACCGGAATCGAAGACCCTGAATATTACCGATCCTGGATACCGGACGCCGTGACGCATTAAAAAGCAAAAAAAAGCGCCGCGCCTGAATGTCGCCAGCGCCTGATCGGCGGACTCACCCTCCGGCTCTTGCTTTTTTTTCATAAAAAAAAGCGCCAACCTGAGGCTAAGACGCTTGCGTCCTATGCTCTTGTTTTTTTCGTAAAAATTCGTAAAAAAGCGTAGTCGAAATACGTTCTCGCCTGCGCCCCCTTTTTTTGTAAAAAAATGAGGCGCGGGCGAGAACGCGGTTTCTTGCGCAGAGCGCTCCTTACTCGACCAAAGTCACGTCTCCTTTCAGGATGATGAGTTGTCCGGACTCCAATTCGACTTCAGCCCACCAGACGAACACGGCGGGGTTCATGGTCTGGCCGCGGAACGTGCCATTCCAGCCGTAGCGCACGTCGTTGGGTTGAAAATTCTCGTTGAGGAACACCTGGTTGCCCCAACGGTCGTAGATCTGCAAGGTTCGGACAAGTCGGATGGCTTTTTCGGCCGCAAATATGGTGAATGCCGCGTTTTCGGCCAGCCCTCCGTTCGGGCGTATGACGTTCGGATACCAGATCTTTGGCTCGTCAATCCGCACAATGACCCGCGCCCGGTCTTCACAGCCATCCAGGTTGACGACCGTAACGGTGTATTGCGTATTTTGGAAGGGGCGCGCAATCACTACATTAGGCTGGGCCGTCAGCGTAAGCGTCTCCATCGGCGACCAGATGATGGTGTCCACTTCCGAAAGCGGTATATTGAGCGTAGCCGTGAGGGTGGCGGACTCGCCGAAGTTGAGCTTGATGTCGGGGCCGAGCGAGATATCTGGCTCTACGGGCGTCGGGAACAGGAGCTGTTCCTCGTACTCGCAACCATTGGCATCCTGCACCACGAGATTGTATAGACCGGGACTGAGGTTAGCAAATTGATTAGCCTGCCGGAAGGTTTTTCCGCCGTCGATGGAGTACAGATAAGGGCCTTCGCCGCCGGTTACCTCGGCGAAGGTGATCTGTCCGCGTACGCCGCCGCATTTGGGGCGGGTAGCGGCAAGCGTAAGCGCAGCGGGGTAATTGGTGTTTTCCGTCACGACCACTTCTGACACTGCCGTGCAACCGTTGGCATTGTTAGTCACCAACAAGGCATATAGACCCGGCGCATCGACGCGCGGCGTGAGAGTATTGGCGCCGCTGAGGATGTTGCCGTTGGTTGTGCTCCACTGATAGCTAAAGTTGCCGCCGGTTGAGGTGCCCGCGGCATTGAGCATGCCCTCATCGACCGAGCAGGTCAACTCGAATCCGGGTCCGGCGACAGCAGTTGGGTTGTCCACCTGCTGCGTCACTTGTACGCTAACGCTGCTAACACAGCCATTCTGGAGGTTGCTGACCGTCAAGCTATAGGCCCCGGGCTGATTGACTACCGGCTGTAGCCCGCCGGCGCCGCTGACGATGCCCGGACCGCTCCAGACATATTGAAATTCTGATCCGACGCTCGTACCCGCTGCGTTGAGCGTTATTTCGGTTACCAGGCAGGTGAGCATGCCAGGTTGGGCCAGCACCGCGCTGGGGAGGTCGGTATCGGCGTTGACAGAGATCTCTGCGCTGTTGACACAGCCGTTGTAGTTATCTTTGACGGTCAGGATATAAAGTCCCGGAGCGTTGATCAAGGGCGAGGCGCTCGTCCCGCCGGATACGATGCCTGGGCCTGACCACGCATAGGTAATTCCCGCATTACCGCCTTGGGCGAGGGCGTTGAGCGTGAGCGAGGCGACGATGCAGTTTAGTTGAGCGGCGGGTTGTATGCTGAGCGTTGGGGTATCGACGTTTTGCGTCACCGTGACGGCTGCAACGGTCGAACAGCCGTTGGAGGTATTGTTGACGGTAAGGAGGTATTGACCCGGCTGGTTAACGCTGGGCGACAAGCTATTGGCTCCGCTCAGGATGTTACCGTCAGGCGTTGTCCATTGGTAGGCAAACGCTGGCCCTGTGCTCGTACCTGCGCCCGAAAGCGTAATTATCGTCGCATCGCAGGTCAGTTCGCCGGGAGCGGCGGCAACAGCGGTGGGGGCGTTGACATCCTGTAGCACTTGTACCGCATCGGTTTGCGAGCAGCCGTTGTTGAGGTTGAAGACCAGAATCTGGTACAAGCCCGGCGCCCCTATTTCGGGCGTCAGGGTGGTTTCGCCGGCGAGGATCACGCCGTTGGTCGTGCTCCACTGGTAGGTAAATTCCGGACCTGCGCTACTGCCTGCGCCATTGAGCGATACGCTGGAGACGCTGCAACTGAGGGTCAGGCTTTGCCCCGCTTCGGCGACAGGCAACTGAATGTCCTGAGCGACTGTAACTTGCGCCGTTGAACTGCAACTGGTATTGACGTTGGTCACCACGAGCATGTAATCGCCCGGCTGATTGACCACAGGCGTGAGCGTGTTGGCGCCGCTGACGATGTTGCCGTTGGGCGTTGTCCACTGGTACTGGAAGTTAGCGCCAACCGAACTGCCGGAGCCGTTGAGGCTGATCTGTGTCAGCGCGCAGGTAAGGGTGTCGGCGGCGGCGGCGCTGACGTTGGGCAGCGAGACGTTCTGGGTGATGACGACCTGCGCGCTTGCGGTACAGAAATTCTGGTTGTTGGTCACGACGAGCACATAGGTTCCAGGCTGGTTGATCAGCGGATTGAGCGTGTTGGCCCCGCTGAGGATGTTCCCGGTCTGCGTGGTCCAGTTTACTGAGAAATCTGCGCCCGCATTGGCGACTGTACCCTGCAATTCGTAAGTGTTGTTCACGCAGGTGAGTACGGCAGTCGGGCCAGCGTTGGCCTGCGGCTGCTGGATATTCTGAAATACCTGTACCGAAGCGGTAGCCGTACATCCGTTTTGCGTGTTTGTAACGGTCAGATTATACACGCCGGGCTGATTGACTACAGGGGAAGCGGTGTTGGCCCCCGAAATAATAAATCCGCCTTGGGTGGCCTGCCATTGATATTGTATCCCGGAGCCGGTTGTGCTGCCCGAACCGTTGAGGTTGACGCTGGTCAACTGGCAATTGAGGGTTGGCGAAGCGCCGGCATTGGCTACAGGCGGCGTGGTATTGAGGGTTACTTGCGCCTGATCGACAGCGGTACATCCATTGTCGGGATTGGTGATCAACAGCGTGTATGTGCCCGGCTGATTCACTACGGGTTGCAGGGTGTTGGCGCCGCTGACGATATTGCCGTCCGGGGTGCTCCACTGATACACAAAATTAGGATTGACCGCCGATTGGGTTCCGTCGAGGGTTACGCTGCTGACGGTGCAGGTTAGCATGCGGTCGGGTCCGGCTTCCGCCTCCGGGGAGTTTTGATCCAGCAGGACCTGGGCGTTAGAACTCGCCGTGCATCCGTTTTGCACATTGGCGACGACAAGCGTGTAGATGCCTGACTCATTCACCTGCGGATTGAGCGTCGTGGCGCCGTTCAGTATATTGCCGTTGACGGTACTCCACTGATAGGTGAAGTTGGCGCCTTGGCTACTGCCTGTACCGTCGAGGGTGACGACCGGATTCTGGCAGGACACGATTTGCAAAGGCCCTGCGGCAGCTACGGGTAGCGTCTGATTGAGCAATACATTGGCCGTGAAAGTGGCGGTACACGAGTTTTGGGTATTGAGCACGGTGAGCGTGTATTGACCGGGCTGGTTGACGACCGGAGTCAGCGTATTCTCGCCGCTGAGGATATTACCGTTGGCGGTCGTCCATACATAGGTGAAATCTGGGCCTTGGGAAGATCCCGCTCCGTTGATTTGCACGGTAGAGACGGCGCAGGTAATCGGCCCGGACACGACGGCGGTAGCAATCGGCACGTTGTCGTCTTTGCCGACATTGACCTGGCTCGTAGCCGTGCATGTATTTTGCGCATTGGTTACGACCAGCACGTACAAGCCGGGCGCATCTACCACCGGATTCAGCGTATTTTCGCCGGAGGCTATATTGCCGTTGGCGGTGGTCCATTGGTAGCTATACTCCGGTCCGGCCGATCCGGACCCTTGCAGGGTAACGGTCGAATTGAGACAGGTTATCAGCCCTGCCGGACCAGCGTTGGCGGTTGGCAGCGCCACATCCTCAGCAACGACGACGGCCGAGGCGGCCGTGCAGCCGTTGACCGCATTGCTCACGAGCAAGACGTAATCGCCCGGCGCGTCAACCAACGGGGTAAGCGTATTAGAGCCGCTCACAATATTGCCGTTGTTCGTGCTCCAGGCATAGGAGAAGTTCTGGCCGACGCTGGATGCGCTGCCGTCGAGCGTCACCTGGGTGACGGTGCAATTGAGCGTGGCCGGATTGCCGGCCGAGGCTAAGGGTAGTTGCGTATCGTTGTTGATGGTTACGGCTGAAAGGGCGGTGCATCCATTGGATTGATTGGTCACCAGCAACTCATACAAACCCGGGGCATTGACTACCGGACTCAGTGTGTTGGCGCCGCTCAGGATACCGGGGCCTGTCCACTGATAAGCAAAATCGGCCCCCTGTGAAGAGGCGCTTCCATCTAAGGTGATTTCGCTCAAGATGCAGGTGATGGTATTTCCGGGACCGGCGGCAGCGACGGGCAGCGAGGCGTCAGCGCTCACTGTAGCGGAAGCCGTGGCCGTGCAGCCGTTGGTCGTATTGCTCACCGTCAACACATATACGCCTGTAGCGTTGACGGTTGGATTGAGCGTATTGGCGCCGCTGACAATGTTGCCGTTGGCGGTCGTCCATACGTAAGCAAAACCTTGTCCTTGGCTCGACCCCGTTCCATCCAATTGGATAGAAGTGATCAGACAACTCAACTCGCCGCCTGGAGCCGTTACGGCCGTCGGAACAACCTGATCGACGCCCACTGTGACATTGGCGTTGGATACGCATCCGGTCGAAACATCCACCACCGCCAGGTTGTAGGTTCCCGGCGCATTTACCACGGGCGTGAGCGTAGCAGCGCCGCTCACAATATTGCCGTTTTGCGTAGTCCAAAGATAATTGTATTGGTTACCCTGCGACGAAGCGGCGCCATTGAGCGTAACCTGCTGATTGGCGCAGGTGATGTTTTGCTCAGGCCCAGCATTGGCGACGGGCAGGTTCTGGTTGGTCTGAACATTGACCGTCACTTGCGCCTCGCATCCGTTATCGTTGTTGAATACCGTCAGCGTGTATTGGCCCACTTGATTGACTACGGGATAAAGGGTCAATTCGCCGCTGACAATATTGCCGTTAGAGGTAGTCCAAAAGTAGAAAAACTCCGGTCCCTCTGAGGAGCCTTCGCCGCTGATGGTGATTTGCGTCTGCTGGCAGGTGATGAATCCTTGCGGCTGGGCGACGGCCGTTGGGATCTGGATATCCTGCGTGACCGATACCGAGGCGGTAGCCGTACAGAAGTTGTCTAAGTTGGTAATGACCAGGTTGTAGGTTCCGGGAGCGGACACTTCTACCACCGGGCCATTGGATCCGCCGGAGAATTGCCCGTTCGGAGTGCTCCACTGGAAATTGATACCCGGGCCGTTGGTAGAGCCGCTGGCATCCAATTCTACCGTTTCGAATACGCAATTGAGTTGGGCGGGCGGGAAAATGGCCGCAACCGGATACTGGATGTTATTGGCTACATAGACAAAAGCGCTGCTGGTGCAACCATTGTTGGCATTTGACACCGTCAACGTGTAGAATCCCTCCTCGTTGACTGTGGGCGTGAGTGTCGTGGCGCCGGAGACAATATTGCCGGGTGAGGCCGTCCACAGATAGCTTATTCCGGGACCGCTGGCCGATCCGGCGCCGTTTAACTGCACCGTGAAATTATTGCAGTTCAATTCCATATCTATCCCAGCGTTGACTGCCGGGAAATTCTGGTTAGAGTTGACGTTGACCGTTATAGAATTGGTACACCCATTGGCTTGGTTAGTGACAGTCAGGGTGTATTGCCCCGCCTGATCCACTTGAGGGATCAGGGTATTGGCGCCGCTGACAATGTTGCCATTGGGGGTATCCCATTGATAGACAAACGAAGGTCCGTTGGACGACCCCACGCCGCTGAGCGATAGGATGGGATTGGCGCAAGTGAGCGTTCCGCCGGGAGCGGCTACCGCCACCGGCGGCGTCGTATTCTGTTGAACGGTAGTGCTGGCAGTAGCCGTACAGCCGCTTTCTGTATTGGTGACGGTGATGGTGTAAGCGCCGGCGCAACTCACCGTAAGGTAAGGCGTACCCTGTCCGTCTTCGATACAACCGTTGGGCGTGCTCCACCAGTATGTTGTGCCCGGGTCGGCGCTCGAAAGTCCCGCATCGATCAGGATGCTTGGATCGTAGCAATTGATAATGCCGGGCGGACTGATGAGCGCAACCGGCGTATTTAGGTTTTGGTCGACCGTCACCACATCCTGGGTTGAGCAACCGTTGGCCGAATTGGTGACGGTCAGTATGTAGGTACCGGGCTGGTTGACCGTAGGCGTATAAGTATTTCCGCCGCTCACAATATTTCCGGGCGATGCCTGCCAACTGACCGAAATGCCTTGACCGCTGGATCCGCTGCCGCCGAGTTGCACCGTTGGGAAATTACAATTGAGCGTCAGCGGATTGCCGGCCGAAGCGATCGGATAGTCCTCGTTGCTCTGAACATTGACGGATACCGTGGAGGTGCAACCATTGGTCTGGTTGGTAACGGTTAGCGTATAGACTCCGGCCTGATTGACTACCGGATTGAGCGTATTCTGGCCGCTGACAATGCCCGGACCGTCCCAGTCATAAATAAAATTGGGCCCGTTGGACGAGCCTAAGCCGTTGAGCGAGATGCTGTTGACCACACAGGTGAGCGTTGCGGGAGGAGCGGCTACCGCTATGGGCGGCGCAGTATTCTGGGGCACAGTGACGCTCGCCGAAGCGGTGCAGCCGCTCTGGGTATTGGTTACGACCAAGGTATATACGCCGCCGCAGTTCACTGTGGGATACGGCGTATCGCCGCCGCCTGTAATGCAGCCATTGTTGGTTGTCCAATTGTAGGTGATATTGCCGCCTTGCGAAGAATTGCCCGCGTCTATCAGGACTTCAGGCGTGTAGCAGTTGACCTCGTCGGGGGGCGCAATTACGGCAAGCGGCGTATCTAAGTTTTGCGTGACGACCACTTGGTCTTCCACGCTGCAACCATTGGCCGTATTGGTTACCACAAGGATGTATGTTCCGGGCTGGTTGACGGTAGGCGTGTAAGTGTTGGCGCCGCTGACAATATTGCCGGGCGCCGGAGTCCACTGGATGGTTATCCCGGGGCCTGCCGAACCGCTACCTTGTATTTGGATGGTCGTGTTAATGCAATTGAGTTCGACCGAAGGGCCGGCATTGGCTACCGGAATGCCTTGGTCGGCATTGACGGTCACAGAGGTAGAGGCCGTGCAGCCGTTTGCGCTATTGGTCACCACGAGCGTATAGGTTCCGCCTTGGTTCACCACGGGATTGAGCGTGTTTTCGCCGCTGACAATATTGCCGTCGTTGGTCGTCCATTCATAGGAAAAATTAGGACCCGAAGAAGAGCCGTTTCCGTTGATCGTGACGCTGGGATTTTGACAAGTAATGGCGCCCGGAGCGTTGGCTACCGCGACGGGAGGCGTCAAGTTAGCCGTCACGTTGACCGTAGCGGTAGCGGTACAGTTGTTTTCGGTATTGGTCACCACAAGCGTATAGTTACCCGCGGCATTGACGGTCGGATTCAGCGTGTTGGCGCCTCCGGTGATACCTGGACCGTTCCACTGGTACGTAAAAGCGCCGCCCTCTGAAGATCCGGAGCCATCCAGCGTAATTTCGGGTTCGTAACAATTGATCAGGCCATTTCCATTTGCCACAGCGACAGGGGGATCAGTATTACCGGTCACCGTGACTTCGGCTTCGTTGGTGCAGCCGTTGTTGGCATTGACCACCGTGATGGTGTAGGTGCCGGCCTGGTTGATCTGCGGATTGAGGGTATTGACGCAGCACGTGAAATTGCCGTCCTGGGTGCTCCAGGTAAACGTAATGCCCGGTCCTTGCGAAGTGCCCGCGCCGCTGAGAGTCAGCGTGGGCGTAGTACAACTGATGTTGCCGGGCGTAGTAGCTACAGCATTGGGCGGAGTATTATTTTCCACCACGTTGACGCTGGCCGTCGCCGTGCAACCGTTTTCGGAGTTGGTGACGGTAAGCGTATAAACGCCGCCGCCGTTGACTTGCGGATTGAGGGTAGTTTCGCAACATACGATACTTGGGCCACTCCATTCATACGAAAAATTCGGCCCCTGAGAAGAACCATTGCCATTGATGGTAACTTCGGTGACAACGCAGGTAATCTGGGGCGGAGGCGCAATGACGGCTGTGGGCGGCGTATTGTTAGCCGATACGCTCACCGTAGCCGTAGCGGTGCAATTGTTATCCCCGTTTGTCACGATCAGCGTGTAAACGCCAGGGGCATTGACCGTGGGGTTGAGCGTGTTGGCTCCCCCGGTGACGCCGGGACCGTTCCATTGATACGTAAAGTTTCCTCCTTGCGACGAACCGAAGCCATCTAAACTGATTTCAGGCTCTGCACAAGTGATGATGCCGTCCACATTGGCCGCGGCTACAGGCGGGTCTGTGTTGCCGGTAACGGTTACGCTGGCTTCGTTGGTGCAGCCGTTGTTGGCGTTGACCACTGTAATGGTGTAGGTACCGGCCTGATCAATCTGCGGATTGAGGGTATTGACGCAGCACGTGAAGTTGCCGTCCTGGGTGCTCCAGGTAAACGTAATGCCCGGCCCCTGCGAAGTGCCGGCGCCGCTGAGGGTCAGCGTAGGCGTGGTGCAACTGATGGCGCCCGGCGAAGTAGCGACGGCGTTAGGCGGCGTGATGTTTTGAACGACATTCACTGTAGTAGAGGCGGTACAGCCGTTGTCGTTGTTGGTCACCACTAGGGTGTAACTGCCGGGAGCGTTGACGACAGGCTCCAGCCCGTCTCCGCCACTTACAATACCCGGGCCGCTCCATTGGTAAGTGATATCCGGCCCCTGCGAAGAGCCATTGCCATTGATCGTAACCTCTTCGTTGATGCAATTGAGTTGCGGCGGATTGCTCGCAACGGCCTGAGGCGGCGTATTATTGAGATTTACAGCAAAGGTGGCGGTGGTTGTGCAATTGTTAGCGTCGGTCACCGTCACCGTGTAATTGCCTCCGTTGCTAAAGTTGGGATTTTGTTGGTTGCCGCCGCCGCCGGACCAGTTGAAGGTGTAGCCTGGCGTGCCGCCATCTACCGTCAGGTTGGGACTTACCGTGGTCGCGATGCAGGTCACCGTGCCATTGCCGTCTGTATCGGCTGTCAGGGCGGGCGGCTCGTTGAGCGTTACCGAAGCCTCGCCGGTACAGCCGTTGCCGTTGGTCACCGTGACGGAATAGGTTCCGGCCCCGAGATTGCTTACATTGGGCGTAGTAGGCCCATGACCCCACGAAAAGTTAAACGGCCCGTTTCCGCCCGTTGCGCTGCCTTGTATGCTGCCATTCGCGCTGCCATTGCATAGCGGGTCGGTAGGGTTGAGATTGACGTCCACCGATATTTCCGTAATCGTTACGGCGCCGGAGACCGTACCCGGACAGCCGCTGTTGACAGAGAGCACCCCGCCCAGCGAATAAGCCCCCGGATCGAACACGGTAAATGTGGCCGGCGAACTGTTAAAGGTCTCGGTCTGAGGGCCGTTAGGGCCGTTGATGACTACTTCCCAAGGCGCATCGCCTGTAAGCGTAACAGTCAGATTGACCGAACCGCCCTGTCCGGCGCACAAAAAACCGGCGCCGCTCAGCGCAGCCGTTGGAATGGGCGCCAGGGTCACTTGCGCGAAGGCCGTATCGGCCGTGCCGCAATCGTCGTTGACGATCACCCAGTACTCGTTCGTACCCGGCGTATTGACGGAGATAGAGGACTGGGTAGAGCCGGTGCTCCACAGATAAGTGTACGGAGCAATACCGCCGTTGATGGTGGGCGTGAGGGTGACCGGGCCGGTACCGCATTGCGTCACATCGTCCAGTTCAATATCAAACGGCGGCTTGTCGCGGATGGTAAACGTCATTTCCAACTGATCGCAGGAGCATGCATTGGCCAGCGTGATGACAATGGTCTCATCGCCCTCGATGATCAAGTCGGAGAATACGTTCACCGGAATGAGAATCGTATTCTGTCCCGGGGCAAAAACGATCGGATTCGGCAACTCTTCATAATCTACGCCCGGCGTCGCCGTGCCGCTCAATGTATAATTGACCGTAAGCGATTGGCTCAGATCGCCGCTGCGCCGAAATCGGATGAATCCGCCTTCGCAATCCTCATAGACATAGTCAAAGCCGGAGGGGTAGATCGGGTCTGCCTTGACCGTGCCGCCGGCGTTGAATGAGTTGGCGCGCAGAAAAACGGCCGAGCCATACGCGGCATCCTGTACGTCGGCAATCGCCAGTTTGATCGTGTAAGTCTCGCAGGGCGTGAGGTTGGCCGTCGCCGTCAATATGGAAGTCCAGCCGTCCAACTGACAAAAATTTGGCGCATGCTGGCCCAAACCCTGGCAAGGGTTCAGATTGGTGTTGTTGACGTACAGGTTGTTGTTGTTGACGTGGTTAACGTTGTTGATGGTCACCGGATTGCCGTTGGGCAGCAGGGCAATATTCTGCGTGCCGTTGATCCCCGGACCGGAGATGAAGAATCCGAATACGTCGTTGAACTGGGAGTTGGCAAATTCGCAATACTCGTCCGAACCAAATACATACTCAAATTCAACCTGAGCGGCCGTAGGCGTAAACTGAAAAACAATGGTCGAAACGTCAAACTGGTTGCCATTAGTCAGGGTGGCCAGATCGGGGTCGTCGGGCGAATTCACGCCAAAGCCGCCGTTCCAGTTGCCCTGATTGTTCGGCCCGGGCAGACCGGCGACAGTACCCGTCGCCAACACAGCTCCGTTAGCAATACCGATACTGGCCGTGCCATTGGCAAATGTGCCGCGGGAATTGGTGTTACCCGTCGATGTAATGTTGGACACCTGAAAACAGTCGCCGCCAATAAGGGTGTTGGTCACCAAAGAAGCCGCCGCGACGCCCGCCACGGTGGTCATGTTATTTTCAGCGTACTCGTTGAACTTGTTCAGCCAGCTCATATCCCGCTCGCAGTCCATACAGTTGATCGAGAGAAAGGCCGGTTGCTCGTCGGCGCCCGACGCCAGCGCATGGAGTTTTATAGCGACCTGATCGGCCTGAGCGACCCAAATGCGGGACTGCGGACGGTTGGGCCGGCTCATTGAGGCGGCCTCCGCTTCCCAGACAGGGTCTTCCAATTGCAACTCAAAACCGATTTTTTGATCCATAACGCGCCCTACGCCGACAAACTCGTATGTCTTACCGACTTCCAAGCCTCGGACCGTTAAGTGATTTAGACCGGGACGCACCTCGACGGGTGCGCGCAGAACTGGCGGCGTAAAATACACCTCTATATTCTGCTGGGCGAACAAATCATTATTTGGAAAAGTCAAGAGGGAAATCGCGAAACAGGTCAAAAAAACTCTCATCAGTAAGCACAGGTTTGGTTAGCGTTTCGATTAAAGCATTAGAGTCGCATTTGCGTGCAACGCAAAGATAACTTTTCTTTAACAAATCGAAGCCCCGTTTGCTCAAAACATCGACCACAAAAGCAATTTTTAGCAAAAAAATCAGTCCGACCTTCTGAAAAGAAACAAAAAAGGCAAGTACAGGCGCTCCGCCCAGGCCCGCTCATGGTGATCCGCTCCGACGAATGCAAGCGTTGCCCAGTCCCTCGCCCCATACCCCTTTTTTCGCAAAATAAGATCTGCCCGCGCCTGATATGGCGCATACAAACTATCCAGCCCCGCCGTACCGTAGTCAAAATAAACTACATGTCCGCCCGGATCGGGTATCCGTTCCTCCAGATAGCTAAGCAAAGCGTCGGGCAACGCCGCATTGACCGGAAGCGCGCCGGGCCAATGGGTGGACAAGCAGGCCGCCTTACCGAATACATCCGGATACTCGCACAAACCGTACAGGGAGATCAGCCCTCCCATGCTCGAACCCATCAGGGCCGTATGGTCGCGGCCTGGCCGGGTAGCGTAAGCGCTGTCCACAAAGGGCTTCAGCTCTTCAACCAAAAAGCGAAGGTAAGCGTCGGCCCGCGGCTCGCCCTCGAGATGGTCGCGGATCAAGGCTTCGCGCTCCGAAGG
>JBKBLI010000001.1:20369-35388 GCA_046296435.1 Saprospiraceae bacterium
GTTTTTTTTTCATAAAAAAGGACAAGGGATTTGAGTTTGGCTCCAGGTCGGCAGCGACATGCGCTTTTTGGCCCTTGCCTACCTCAAAAACGGTTGTCCGATCTCGAAATTGTCCTTCACATCCGAGCGGAGCGTCTCCGCAAAAGCGGCTCGCCGCGCGCAGTTGGGCGCCGCTTTGCCTGCGTCATTTTTTTCTTATCAGAAAAAAAACGGGCAAAGGACCTGGGCGAGGCGGGTTCTGCAAGCGCCTGCCCTCTGCGCCCTTTTTTAGGTCCAAGGTATGATCCGCGCCCGCACTGCCTGCTTTTCGGGGCAAGGCTGCGCCCCCAAGCGCGCGCGGCGCGCCGCCCTAACGCTTACGCCGCTTGAGAGCATCGGCGGCCCGATCCTGCCAGGGACTGTCGGGGTCCTGGGCTATGGCGGATAGCCTTGAACTTGCGGCGTCGAAATCGCCTAACTTAATGAGAGCCAAGACGGCGTAATAATCGGCGATCTTACGCAAAGATTGCGCATTGGGCGGAACGGCATCGAAGGCCTTCAGGGCTTGGGCATAACTGCCTGTCTCGTAGAAGGCGCAGCCTTTCATCATGAGCGCCTGCGGGCCGTAGATTTCGTCTGTGCTCAAAGATTCGAGCAAAGGCAGCGCATCGGCGTAGCGGCGCGCGGCATATAAGGAGGCCGCCTTACCGCGCACAAGCGCAGTTTTGTCAGCCGTAAATTCGTCGGCGCCGAGCGAGCCTGACAGCGCGTAGGTCTGGTAATCCTGGTCGGGCAATTGGCTGAGTTTGTTGTCGACGCCGATAGCCCGCCAAAGGCCTACGGTAGCCATCAGGAGAATAGAGGCCGCAGCGGCGTAGCGCATAAGCAAGCGCCTCTGGAGCGACTTGAACGATACTTGCAGCGGCGGTTGTTCGTCTTCTTTATTCAGCAATTCTTTGCCAAGAGTCGCCATTTCCTGTTTGAAAGCGGCATCGCTTTGGGCCAGAACGGCTTCATAAAACAGCGCCTCTTCGCGCAGGGCGGCATCCGATTGAAGCCGGGCCTCAAATGCGGCGCGCTGTTCGGCAGGCATGCCGTCTCGCAGATACAGTTCAATTTCGTCGTAGTCTGGATTGTTCATATTTTCAGACAGTCATTTAAAATCAACAAGTCGAGATAAATTTTGGCATGCGCGAAGTGTCAGGTACAAAGTATGCTGCATTCTGGGTGCGTCAGACAGACTTCTTTTATTGCGGCGATGAGCTTTTTTTTCAACTCGACGGCTGTGCTGGAGATCACCCGGGGAGTCTTATATTTTTCGTAGATATGCACCATTTCGCGCGGTTTGATTCTTTTGACATAAAAGTCTTCCAAAAAACGATTTTCTTCGGGCTTGAGCTTAGCTGAGGCCAGCCGCAGACACGCGTTGCGGCGTTCGGACTGGCGCAGGTACGCTTCTTGATCTTCTTGGGCGATCAGGATGTTTTCAGGCGAGTTTTCGGGTGCGTCAGGCAGGTCAAACTCAAGTTTCACGAGCGCTTCGTCAGCCTTAGTCGCGCTCCGCCTCAAAATATCAATGCACTTGTTGCGAAAGATGATCCCAAAGAAAGCCTGGAGGGTTCCGTGTTCGCGATATTTGTCGCATCGGACGCTGGTTTGCAGATGCAGCAGCGCTTCGGAGTAGGCGTCGTGTATGTCATCAAAAGTCAGTTTGTGTTTGCCGATATTTTTTTTCACCATAAAAAAGAAACGGCGATAAAGCTCGCCAAGCGCGCGATTGGCCGCTGCGCCGCCAGCTTTAAGTTCCTGTATGATTTGCCGGTCAGTTTCGTACATCTTATACGCGGTGTGGCTGATTAAAATGAAATGCGAACATGTTGGAAACTTTTTGAAGGCTTGGCTACATTCGGCACATCTGCAAGAAAGGTTTAAGTCGCTCAGAGATGGGGCAAAGAACGCAAGAATATCTCAATCCGCGAAGCTAAAAAAAACATACCGCCGCCGC
Organism: Saprospiraceae bacterium; assembly: GCA_046296435.1. Classification (GTDB taxonomy): domain Bacteria; phylum Bacteroidota; class Bacteroidia; order Chitinophagales; family Saprospiraceae; genus M3007. Next base: position 22,354 of record JBKBLI010000001.1, read on the forward strand.
GAGCTCGGGGGGGACGATCCTGACGCCATTCAGGCGTGGTTGCAACATACCTGTGCGCGCTACCTTTCGCGCGTCCCGTATCCGTCGAGATTTACGGCGCCTGCCTGAGGCTGAGAATGCGCGCCTGAACAGGTTCTGCGCAGAAAATAAGCGTCGTTGCTAAAAAGATAACGAACTTTGCACAAATGTTTGTGTACGCGTTGGGATGTCGGCAGACCAACCTGATCGGGACTGTCAACTTCGCGTCGCAGGAAATGTTTTTGGACCTAAGGGTAAAGAAGACGTACCAACAGCTACCGGCGCAACGTTAACTTGAACTTGCAGCTTGCATGGCATCATGAAGGAAACGCAATTTATCAAACAGAATTGTCAAAAGTGGGAGCGGCTGGAACGGCTCTTGCTGGATAAAACGCTGCGCAAAGATCCGGAGGCCCTACAGGATTTGTTTATTCAGATCACGGACGATCTGTCGTATGCGCGTACTTTTTATCCCAATCGCTCGGTGCGGGTGTATCTCAATGGCCTGGCGCAAAGGCTTTTGCACTTGGTCTATCGGGGGCGCGGCTTAAAACTCCGGAATTTTGGCCGCCTTTGGTCTGAGACCCTTCCCCGAGCCATGTGGGATGCGCGCCGCCCCATGCTCTTGTCTCTGTTTATCTTTATCGTTTCGTTTGGCATAGGGGTGATCTCAAGTGTAATCGAGCCTGAATTTCTGGGGATGATCGTTGGTTCTGATTACGTGAGCATGACTGAGTCGAACATCGAAAAAGGCGATCCGATGGCCGTTTACAAAGAGAGCCGCCCTATGGGAATGACGCTGGGCATAGCCTTTAATAACCTGTTTGTGGCATTTCGCACGGCCATTTTGGGTGTATTGGGATCTATCGGCACGTTGTTTATCCTGATCTACAACGGGATAATGGTTGGGGCGTTTCAGTACTTTTTTATAGCGCGGGGCCTGGGCGTCGAGTCTGCGCTGACGATCTGGATACACGGCACGTTGGAAATCAGCGCCATCATTATTTCGGGCGGGGCCGGTTTGCTGGCTGGATCGGGCTTGCTATTTCCCGGCACGTACAGCAGGCCCAAAGCCTTTCAGCGCACGGTGCGGCAGAGTCTGACCATTTTTCTCGGTATTGTTCCCGTTCTGATTTTGGCGGCCATTTTTGAAGGTTTTTTGACGCGGTTTACACAGACGCCCGCGCCGATCCGCTTTATGTTTATTGCGGTTTCGCTGCTTTTTGTCTTGTGGTATTTTGTATGGCTGCCATGGCGCAAGGGAGGGGCCGACGATTCGATCCTGAGCGAAGAGCGAGAACTGCCCGCCGAGTTTCTCAAGCCGATCGATTTTGGAAAGATCAAATCCGCTAGCGAGATTCTGTCCGACGCGTTTGGCATCATGTATCGCCAGTGGTATCTGCTGGCGCCTGCCGCCCTTACTCTCGCTTTGGTCTTCGCCTTTTTAGCTTTTTTTCTCAGCGACAATCCGCCGCACGAAACCTTCGTCATCAATGGCAGTCTGCTGGGCGTCATGAGCGAGGCGCTTAACCTATTCACCAACTACAGGGTCGAAGGCTTGGCCTGGATTAGCTTGGTTATCCTTGCCCTTCTTGGAGCGATTTCTTTGTCGGCTGTTGACGCCGAATGGGAACAGCGCTATCTTCTGAACAAAGATTTGTTGATCAGATCATTGCTGGCCGCTACTCCTTTTTTGGGCTTTATCGCCATTTTTTGGATCGTGGAGAATCCTGTCTGGCAGTTTGGATTGGCGGCCGTGTCATTTCCGTTTTTTACCATGATGATGGCGATCATTCGCTTTACGCAATCCAATCCTCTGGCTGCATTTGGCCTGGCGGCTGGTCTGATCCGCGTAGGCGATATGGTCTCCTTAGGGCTAAGCGGCGCGCTGCCTGTTCTGATGTTTTTTTTATTCCTCGACACGGGCATCTGGGATATGTTCGTGCGCTTTTTCGCTTGGATGCAACCAGGCGCCGCAGACGCTCAGCAGTCGTTTTACACGATTGTGACCATAGGAATATCGGCGCTGTTTCTGTGCATTTGGGTCATCCTGAACTGCATAGCGGGAGCGCTTTTGTATTTTTCACAATATGAACGCTTTTACTGTGCCAACCTTCGCGAAGAAGCGGAGGCAATCGGTACGCAGCGTCGCATCAGAGGCATACCCAGAGAATGAGCGCTACCCGTAATCAATACGCGAAGTTTTTTTTCGGACTCGCCGTCGGCGGCTGTCTCATCTTCGGCGCAATACTGCGCGCGCGGGCGCAGTCCTTAGATATTCCGCCCGAAATCCTTGAAGACGAGTATTTCATCGATGAGCAAACTGAGGCGGTATCGCCTCCGCCCAGAACCATAGCGCTGCGCAAACTGGACGACCAAAGCTGGTCAAAGGCCACCGACAAGTTAGACTATACAGAAAGGGTTGAAGAAAGAAAGAAAAAAAACAACGCGTATGACAAGACCCTTGATCTGCCCAACTTCAACTCCCAGGGCGACAAAATTCAAATAATCGCTATTGCGCTTGCGCTCGTACTGATTGCTTTGGGCATTTACTCTGCGATGCGACAGCCGTTGAATAAGCGCGTTGGTAAGCCCGACGCCCAAATTTCGCCCGAAAACATCGAGCAATTCCTCGAAAAGGCCCAAATCGATCCTATGCTCGCTCAGGCGCTGGCCGCCAGCGACTACGCCCTTGCTATACGTTACCAGTATCTGCGCTGCCTGCAAAAACTCGGACTGAAGCAACTCGTCAAACTCTCCGCCGAAAAAACAAACCGACAATATCTTAGGGAACTGGACAATTCGGGCCTGAAACCGGAATTCGCACGCCTCACCCTCTTTTACGAAAACATCTGGTACGGCAGCGTGCCGATCAATCTGCCGCGCTATCAGGAACTGGCTATGATGTACGAATCTTTTTTGAAAAAAATCAGTTGATGGCCGGCATTTACATACACATACCATTTTGTAAAAAAGCCTGTCATTACTGCAACTTTCACTTCTCGACGACACTCAACCGCAAAGAAGAAATGGTCGCAGCTTTGCTGGGCGAACTCGAGCTGCGGCGCGATTACCTGAGCGGCGCCCCGCTGCGCAGCATCTATCTCGGCGGCGGAACGCCTTCTTTGCTCGAAACCAAAGAACTGGTCGCCCTTTTTGAAAAAATGACAGCCCTGCATACCGTCCTAACGGACGCGGAGATCACCATCGAAGCCAATCCGGATGACTTAGACGAAAATAGGCTTTTCGAATGGCGAAATCATACGCCCATCAACCGCATTAGCATCGGCGTGCAATCCTTTTCCGACGACGAACTGGCCTGGATGAACCGCAGTCACAACGCCGACCAATCCATTCGCTCCATCGAAAACGCCCGCAAAATCGGATTCGACAACCTGACCATCGACCTGATTTACGGAACGCCCCTCTCCGACGACGCGCGCTGGGCTGCCAATCTGGAGCGGGTCAGAGACCTCGACCTGCCGCACCTCTCCTGCTACAGCCTGACGGTAGAGGAGCGCACCGCCCTAGCGCACTTCGTCCGAACGGGTCGCGCGCCCGCCGTGGATGAAGAGACCGCCGCCCGCCAATTCGAAATCTTGATGGACTTCGCCGAAGCGGAAGGCTACGAACACTACGAAATCTCTAACTTTGCGCGTCCCGGTCGGCGCGCCGTGCACAACAGCGCTTATTGGCAAAACCTCCCGTACCTGGGCATCGGCCCCTCGGCGCACTCCTTCGACGGCGGAGTGCGACAGTACAACATCGCCCACAACGCCCGCTACATAGCCGCCATCGGCGAGGGCATGCTTCCGACCGCGACCGAATCGCTCAACGACGCGCAGCGCTATAACGAAACGGTATTAACCGCCCTGCGCCTCATCGAAGGCCTCGATATACACGCCCTGGCTCCCGAGCGCGCCGCTTACTTCGCCGCTCAAGTCGGCCCTTGGCTCGACTCGGGACACGTGCGCGAACAAGGGGGGCGCTACGCCCTGACCCGCTCCGGAAAACTACTGGCCGATCGCATCACGGCCGACGTTTTTGCCGCCGATGCCTGACAACTTCGGACATTTCTTTTGTAAACAACCCATCGTTTGTGTTCACGTTATGACGACAGAGTTACGCAAGCTACACATCGCCCAAAGAAACACCCGCCTGATCGGCGAATATACCCAGGGCTTAGATGGGCCTTTGATCATCGTGCTGGCTGGCGTCCATGGCAACGAGCCCGCCGGGGTCGAAGCCCTGCGCGAACTCTTCCGCATGCTCGATCGCGAGCCTTCGCAAAATCCGGGATTCACCTTCTGCGGCAAACTCGTCGGCCTGATCGGCAATACCCGCGCCTTTCGGGAAGGGCGGCGCTACTTGGACAAAGATCTCAACCGCCTGTGGACGCCGGTCAACCTGCACCGCATCGAACAAACGCCCATAGAAGTCCTGCGCAATGAAGACGCCGAACTCTGCGAACTGAACGCCTACGTGCGCTGTGAACTCATCGAAAACCGCGCAGAAGCGCTCGTGCTAATCGACCTGCATACCACCTCCGCGCCCGACGGAATATTTGCTATACCCGGCGAAGACCCCGTCAGCCTTCGTTTGGCCAAAGAAATGCAGGTCCCCGTCATGCTTGGACTCCTCAATGGGCTAGAGGGCACCTTGCTCCACCACGTATCAGCCAACCGCTTCGAAGCAGGCGGATTCCCGCGCTTCTCGGTCGGCGTGGCCTTCGAAGCCGGCCAACATCAGGACCCGCTCTCGCCCAGCAGGGCCATTGCCGCCGTGGTCAATGGACTGCGCGCCGCCGGCTGTATCCGCGACGAAGACGTGGATAGCCGACATAGCCAATTGCTGCGCGAGTGGTCGGCGCAGTTTCCCAGGGTTACCCGCTTGTGTTACGCCCACCACATCCGGCCAGGCGACGGGTTCCGCATGCGGCCCGGCTACGTCAATTACCAACCCATCGCCGAAGGCGAACATCTGGCCGACGACGTCGAAGGCCCTGTCCGCGCCCCGCGTCCTGGCCTCATCCTTATGCCCCTGTATCAAGCGCAGGGATCTGACGGCTTTTTCATCGTAGAGGAAGTCAAAGATTAGCCGCAACGACCCAGCCTCAGTCCGGAAACGAAAACTTACCCATGCCCACATACGGAATCCCGCCGAGCAAACGGCCCGACAAACCCTGACCTGCCACCGCCTCATTCGCCAATAAGGCAAACAAAACCGCTTCTTTCGCATCCGGATCAAAACCCGGATTGAGCGCCTCCAGTCCGTAGTCCGGCAACAAATCGCCCAGCATACGGCGCAACAAAGGATTGTGCAGCCCGCCTCCGCTCAACAGTATGCGGCGCGGCGCCGGATCGGATGGCGCCTGGCGAATGCAGTCGGCTATGCTGCGCGCCGTCAGGGCGCACAAGGTATGCAAAAGGTCGGCCGGATGATCGGCCCCGTCGGCGGCCGACGACAAGGCCCAATCGAGCGTAAATTCCTCGGGGCCGGTGGTCTTGGGCGCAGGGGCCTGAAAAAAAGGATGGCGCAGCCAACGCTCAAGCCAGTCGGCCCGCAAACGCCCCCCGCTTCCGATAAGCGCCTCCCGATCGTACGCGCAGCCCCAAAAGCGCCTGCATACGGCGTCCATCAAGGTGTTGCCCGGCCCTGTATCCGTGGCATAAGCCTTTGAGGCATCCATGTCAGACGGCAAAAAACTGAAATTCGCAATGCCGCCCACATTCAGCAGAAAACGCGCTTCGCCCGCTTTTGAAAACAAAAAATAATCGCCATACAGGGCCAAAGGAGCGCCCTCGCCCCCCGCGGCAAGGTGTTTTTGGCGAAAATCGCTCACGGTGATCAAACCCGTCCGACGCGCCAGGTGGTCTCCGTCGCCGATCTGCAAGGTCGAGTTCGGCCGATTTTGAAGGCCGTGAAACCGCGCCGGCGCATGCCATACCGTCTGCCCGTGAGAAGCGAGCAGATCGACCGACTCCGGCGGGATTTTATTTTTTTTCAAAAAAAACAAAACCTGCGCGGCGTGCCGTTCCGCAACCATAACATTCAGAAGCGCAAGGGTGGACAACTCGACCACAGGCCGGGCAAATACGCGGCGCACCTCGCCGCAAAATGCAGCGTCGTAGGGCAAGGTCTCGGCGCATTCTACCTCGACCCGCGTCTGCACTCCCGTGCCGGCAATACGGCAGTACGCAAGATCCAGACCGTCCATCGAGGTGCCTGACATGAGGCCGAGGATGTGGCGCTCGGGCAGCGCGGCAAGTTCGGCCAGACGCAAAACATGAGATTTCATTGCGGTATGCCTTCGTCTTTGGATTGACACAAGCGCCTGAATACGCCCGGGAGCAGCGACTGTACTGCTTCGGAATTGCGAAACGACCAGTAACGGTCTTTATTTTGACGGGTAGCCTCTTCGAAATTGACAATCGGCGCCGGATAATCGCGACCAATGACGCAGCCATACCAGGTCTGTTCAAGCGGACTCATCGCCCACGGGCGATAGATCAGAGGCGCCGGGACCGCCTGCAACTCCGGAACCCAGCGACGCACAAAAACGCCCTCCGGATCGTGCCGCTCGCTCTGCGTCATGGGGTTGTATATGCGCAGCGTACCATAACCGTTGGTACCGGACTGCATCTGCCACTGCGAATAATGTATGCCCGGCTCGAAATCGAGAAAAACCTGCGCCAGATAACGGGCGCCCATCCGCCAGTCCTGCCAAAGCGTAAAACTCCAAAAGGTAGCCAACATCGCCCGCATGCGAAAATTGACATACCCCGTGCGGGCCAAACAACGCATACAGGCATCCACCATCGGGAAGCCCGTCAGACCCGCCCTCCAAGCATCGAACAGCCTTTCGTCCTGCCCGCGCGGCAGCGAGGCAAAGGCCCGGTTGACGTCCAGACGCTCCATCCGATGGTCGCTTTCGAGCTTCTGAATAAAATGCCCTCGCCACCACAAGCGACTCTGAAAATTGCGCAGCGCCGCCGCATGGATGCCGCTCGCTATGGCTCTGCCGCTCGCCTGCCACACCTGCCGCGTACTCAGGCACCCATAGGCCAAATACGGCGAAAGACGGCTGCAGGATCGTCGGCTTTCTTCAGGCTTGGAAATATGGCGGGTGTAATGGGCCGAGCGCTTGTACAGAAAGTCGTCCAGGTATCGGCGCGCGTAAGTTTCGCCCCCGGGCTGGAAGTCGGGCGCGGGCGCGAGCCAGGAGGCGGGCAAAGGGCGCGCGCAAAGGGCGCGGGCCAGCGCATCGGGCAGGGTCAGCGCGCGCAATCTGCGCAGATCGGGCTGTGCAAGCGGCGTTTCCAACATGGCTTCGTAACGGGTTTTCCAACCCTCGCGCGTTTGGGCGCCGCGCCGCACGCCGTCCTGGTCCCACTCCCGCCAGGCGACACCCTTTTTTCGGCAAAAATCTTTGATCGCTTTGTCGCGCGCGAAAGTGCGCTCCATGCCGGTTTCCTGATGCGCATAGATAGTACAGATACGGTAATGGACGCTCAGCCGCTCCAGCGCCTCCAACATGTTGGCATGCAAAATGTAGAGTCGCGCGCCAAAGGCGGCAAGCCGCTCCTCCATCTCGCGCAAGGATTGCAGCGCAAAACGCCAGTGCCGCTCGTCGTGCTCTTCGAGCGCATATATATCCGGCTCGAAAGCGTAGCACAAAAACAAAGGAAGCCCGCTATCGATGGCCGCAGCCAAAGGCGGGTGGTCGTCGAGACGCAAATCGCGTTTGAACCACAAGATATTGACGGTTGGCAGCGCGTCCACTCAACGGCAATTTTCCATTTTTTCAATCTCTTCTGTGAGCGCGCGCGCTTTGCGCACGAAGTCCTCGGTCTTGGCCCAGTTGTCCGTCAGAATAGCGTTCAAACAAGCCTCGTGGGCCGCCCGGGCCGACTGAGCGACGGCTGCGCAATCATCCAGCGACTCTGCAAGCACTTGTACTTCGCGCATGATGTTGATCGCCTGCTCGAGTTTGAGCGTCAGGTAGTGATAATCGCGCTTGACCAAAGATTGATCCAGCAGTTGCCGCGCCAAGGTCGCATCCTGCTCGATTATTTCACTCAGCGCAAAGCCCTCCGGCGAACGCAAAGTGATATTTTCTACCATACACACTTCAGCAGCCACGCTCATGCGCTGCGCAAAACCGCGCGCCTCCACAGCCCGCATGATCAGCGCGTTCATGTCGGTAGAGTAATCATCGCTCACAATCAGACAGCGACGGCGCCCGCGCTCCGCGGCAGCCCGCGCTTCATGGCAATACAGACCGGCATAGGTAACCGCCGAAAAGCGCTCGGCCGACTGCGTAAGACGCAGCAGCAAAGTAGGGTAATCCTTCTGAAGAATGGCGGCGTGCAGGAGCGACTCTATTTTCTGGGCCTGCACCTGCACCCACTCTAAGGTAGCCCGGCTATCGGCAGGTTCGGACGCCGGAGCTTGCGCAAACGCAACAAACCGGGCGCCAAGCGACAATAAGACCATCAAAATGCGCTTTTTCATATTGGCATCGCTTTAGTTGGTGAGTATTACAATCAAAACAAGCGCACAAAGACAATTGTTTTGGCGCAAATGCCGCTCATTTGTGCAAAAGCATGCCCGATTTTGCGGCGAGCGCCCTATTTTTGCGGCTAATAAAATGTGTAATATGGGAGACCAATACCTCATAGACGATTGGCAGGCGGAGAAAGCAGAATGGATTGAGGCCATCGAAGAAGTCCTCGAAGCCCATGGCAAAGCAGTTACCGAAGCGCTTTGGCAGGACCTCCGACGCGCGTTGGCGCGTCGCGGCGTCGCCAATGGCGGCCCCGCGCTCAATACCCCCTACGTCAACACCATCGCGCCCGAAGACGAGCCGGAATATCCGGGCGATCTAAACCTCGAAGAGCGCATCGAACATATCATCCGGTGGAACGCTCAGGCGATGGTGCTTCAGGCTCAGGACAAAAATCTGGCGCTCGGCGGACACATCGCCACCTATGCGGCCAGCGCTACCATCACCGAAGTGCTGTTTCACCACTTCCTGCGCAAGCGCTCGGCCGATTATGGCGGCGATCTGTTCATGTTTCAGGGACACGCCTCGCCCGGCATCTATGCCCGCGCAGTATGGGAAGGCCGCCTGCCCTTGCAGGCAATCGCCGATTTCAGGCAGGAACTGCTCGGCGGCGTATCCAGCTATCCGCACCCAAGACGCATGCCCGCCTTTTGGCAGGCGCCCTCGGTCAGCATGGGCCTGGGACCCATGACCGCCATTTATCAGGCGCGTTTCGTCAAGTACCTCGAAACGCGGGGCCTCAAACCCAAAAACGGCGGCAAAGTCTGGCACTTCATCGGCGACGGCGAAATCGACGAACCGGAAATCTACGGCACCATTGGCATCGCTTCGCGCGAAAACCTCGACAACCTGGTCTTCGTCGTCAACTGCAACCTGCAACGCCTCGACGGACCCGTTCGGGGCAACGGCAAGATCATTCAAGAGGTCGAGCGCCATTTCTTCGGCGCCGGTTGGGATGTTGTCAAAGTGATCTGGGGCGGCGACTGGGATGAGCTTTTGCAAAAAGACGAGCAAGGCGCCCTACTGCATCGCTTAGAAACGATGGTGGACGGCGAGTTTCAGGAGTTGATCAACCTCGGCGGATCCGAAATCCGCGCCAAACTGATCGGCGCCGACAAACACAGCCTCGCCATCGAAGCCCTCCTCGCGCCCTACGCAGACGAACAACTCGCCAAACTCAAGCGCGGCGGCCACGACCCGCGCAAGGTCTATGCGGCCTACCACAAAGCGGTACGCAACAACGGCCCGACCGCCATCATCGTGCAAACGGTCAAAGGATACGGCATGGGCAAAGCCGCCGAGGGCAAAAATAAAGCGCACCAAACCAAAGACCTCAGCGCCGAAAGCCGCGTCGAAACCAAAAACCGCTACAACATACCAATCTCTGACGAAGAAGCCCGGAAAGCGGCATTCTGGTTCCCGGATGCCAATGCCCCGGAGACCCGCTACCTGCTCGAACGCCGCAAAGCGCTCGGCGGCTTCCTCCCCGAACGCAGCGACAAATACCAGCCCTTCCCGCTCCCCGATCTCGCGCTCTTCGACAAACAACTTAAGGGCAGCGCCGCAGGCGGACGCGACGTCTCCACCACCGGCGCTATGGTGGACATCATGAATAGCCTCATCCGCCACCAGGATGTCGGCAAATATATTGTACCCATCGTACCCGACGAAGCGCAAACCTTCGGCATGGAGCCGCTGTTCAACTCAGCCCAGATCTGGAATCAAAAAGGCCAGCTATACAAGCCGCTCGAAATCGGCATGGCCGTCATCAAGTACAAAGAGTCGGCTACCGGTCAGGTACTCCAGGAAGGCATCAACGAGGATGGCGCTACCGCCTCCTTCACAGCTGCCGGCACAGCTTACGCCCTACACGGCCTGCCCATGGTCCCGTTCTACATTTACTATTCGATGTTCGGCTTCCAGCGCGTAGGCGACGTGGTGTGGGCCGCCGCCGATATGATGTGCAAAGGTTTCCTCCTCGGAGGTACAGCCGGACGCACCACACTCAACGGCGAAGGCCTCCAACACCAGGACGGACATTCGCACATCATCGCGCAGACCGTGCCGGCCGTCGTACCCTACGACCCGGCCTTCGCCTTCGAGCTGGCCGTGATCGTACACGACGGCCTACGCCGCATGTACGTCGAAAACGAAGCCCTCATCTACTACATCACCCTATACAACGAAAACCTCCTCATGCCGGCCATGCCCGAAGGCGTAGAAGAGGGTATCCGGCGCGGCATCTACCGCTTCAAACCATCCGGCCTCAAAAACAAAAAGGCCAAAGCTAACCTGCTGGCCTCCGGCGTGATCATGCAACAGGCGCTGCTCGCCGCCGAGATCCTCGAGTCGGAAGGCGTCGCTACCGATGTGTGGAGCGTCACCTCCTGGACGCTGCTATACCGCGACGCCGTCGAATGCGACCGCTACAACATGCTGCACCCCGACGCAACCCCGCGCACCCCTTACCTGACCCAAGCCCTGGGCAAGGGCGAAGGCGTGTACGTAGCCGTCAGCGACTGGATCAAACTCACCCCCGGCCAATTGGCTCCTTGGGCGCCGCAGCCGTACACCGCCCTCGGCACAGACGGGTTCGGCCTCTCCGAAAGCCGCGAAAGCCTGCGAGACTACTTCGAAATCAGCCCGCGCTACATCGCCTTCGCCGCCGTGCGCCAACTCCAGCAACAAGGCCTGGTAAAAGAAGAAGCCGTGAAAGCCTTCATCCAAAAATACGGCATCCAAAGCGACAAGCCATCGCCTATGGGCGTCTAATCCAGTAAAAAAAATCTACTTACGCAAGCGACAAATCCAACCATGGCCTACGAATATAAACTCCCCCACATCGGCGAAGAAGTCGTCGGGAAAGTACTGGAAATCCGCGTAAAACCAGGCGATGCCATCGCTAAAGATCAGATCGTCATGCTCATCGGCACCGACAAGGTGGATGCCGAGATCCCCGCCGACATCGACGGCACGGTAGAAGAGGTGTGCGTCAAAGTGGGCGACGAAGTCCAAGAGGGCGACCTCATCCTGCGCATCGCCGCCGCCGCCGCCGAAACGCCGGCCGGCCCCTCCGCGCCCCCTGCGCCCGCAACTCCCCAAAACAAACCCGCAAGCCCTAAGACCGAAACCAATGCCAATTTCGTGCTGCACATGCCGGATATGGGCGAAAACGTAACTGGCAAAATTCTTGAAATAAAAGTCAAGCCCGGCCAGACCGTCCAGCCCGACGATTTGATCGCCATAGTGGCCACAGATAAGGTGGACGCCGAAGTGCCCGCCGAAAAGTCTGGGGTCGTCGCAGAAATATTCGTCAAAAAAGGCGATGAAATAAGCGGAGGATCGCCGCTGATCAGCCTCAGCGGCGTGAGCGAAGCTGCCGGAACCAATGCCGCGCCCCAGCCCACGCCCCCCTCGCCTACTCCCGATCCCGCAGTCCCATCGACGGTCCCGGACCCAAGCCCCTCGTCCACAGCCGCATCAGGGTCTAAAGTCCGCACATCCCCCCTGGCCCGCAAACGGGCCAGAGAACTGGGCATCGATCTTGCACAGGTACCCCTGCCCGCCGGCGCGGCCCGCCTGTCTTACAAAGATGTGATCGAACACGTGAAAAACAGGATGAAAGCGCCCGCCCAAACAGCAGGCGCCACAGGCGGCGTCGCCCACAAACCGCTGCCAAACTTCGAGCGCTTCGGCGAAGTGGAGCGCGTCGATCAAAGCCGCATCGGCGTCATCACCGCCGACAACATGGTTTACGCCTTCAATGCCATCCCTCATGCCTGGATCTCAGAAAAAATCGACATCACCCGCCTCGAAGAATTGCGCCAACAGTATAAGGATACCGTCAAAGCCGCCGGAGGCAGTCTGACTACCACCGCCATCCTGACTAAAGCCATAGCCGGCCTGCTGCGCAAAATGCCGCAATTCAACGCCAGCTACGACCCCGAAAAACGCGAAGTGATCTTCAAAAAGTACTACAACATCGGCATCGCCGTCGATACCCCGCGCGGCCTGCTCGTGCCCGTCATCCGCCATGCCGACCGCAAAAGCCTGACCGAAATATCGGTCGAGCTAAGCGAACTGAGCGCGCGCACCCGCGACGGCAAAAACAAACCGGACGACCTCGACGGCGGCACTTTTTCGATCTCCAACATCGGCGGAATAGGCGGAACGAATATGCTCTCAATCGTCAACTGGCCCCAAGTGGCCATTTTGAGCGTCACCGCCGCCGCGATGGAAGCGCGCTGGAACGGCTCGCAATTCGAACCGCGCCTGATGATGCCGGTCACCATCGGATGGGACCACCGCGTGATCAACGGCGCCGACGCAGCCCGTTTCCTCCAATCGCTCAAAGCCATACTGGAGGAGCCTTTTCTGGGCTGGCTCTGAGCGCGCCACACCTTGCATTCTCCCGCTTTTTCTTCAAAAAAAAATGCGACGACGCGGGCGAG
>JBKBLI010000001.1:35487-47190 GCA_046296435.1 Saprospiraceae bacterium
AGCAAAGCGCAGACTGCGCGTAGGAGCGCGGACACAAACGCTGCAAAATACCGACAGGTAACCGGAGCGGCCCCAAGCGTGCGCCAAGCTGCGCGTCACGCCAGATTCAATGTTTCGTTTGCCGACCCGAAACGACCGGACTCGGCTTGACCGGCAGAGGTTCCAATTCGGTTTCCCAAGCCTTGCCGGCAAGTTTGCGAAGTTCAAGGCGGCGCAATTCAGCCGTGTTTTTGGGGGTCTGCATATCCTCGCTGCGCCGCGCAGACGGCTTATACAGGGACTCGGAAGCCTTTTCGGATTCGGACAAGACCGGCGCTGCGGCAGCCGGCATAGCTTCCGGTTGGAGCGTACGGCGCAGGGGCCTGGGAGCGGGCTGCGGGAGCGCAGGCGCCGGGGGCGGCGCAGGTAGAGGGTCGGGAGCCGTCGCGGCGTGCTGCTCAAACGCTTGCGCAGTAGGCGGAACGTCGCTTTGCGCAAGGGGCATACTTTCATTAGAGACCCATTGCCAATAAGCGATTACAGCCACGGCCAGTACGGCGAGCGCCGTGATGCCCTTGACGGCGGGGCTGATCGCCGTCGGCCGGATCCGACGTCGGATTTGATTCCAGACGTGCGCCGAAGGCCGATCCCAACCGTTGGGACTGTGCCAGTCAGGCAGCGATTCCAGAATGCTGCGAAAGAGTTCGTCGGGTTGCTGCGTCTCTTTTTCCTCCGTCATGAGCTTGATTGTGGCATGCGTTATGTGTAAGACTTCTCCAGCAGGCGTTTCAGATACTCCCTTGCTTTGAAAAGCTGGCTTTTGCTGGCGCCAATGCTAATTCCCAGTTGTTCGGCGATTTCCTCGTGCGAAAATCCTTCGATGGCATACAGATTAAAGACCGTTCGGTAGCCTGTAGGCAACTTCTGCAACAGGCTGACCAAATATTCTGCATCCATATTGCCGGCAATATCTTCCCGCGTGGGCATTTGATTTTCGAACGCCCCGAAATCGCCTGTATTTTTCAAAAAATCTTTTTGCTTACGCAGGTGGCTCAACGCCGTATTGACCATGATGCGGCGTATCCAGGCGCCCAACGGGCCGTCGCCCCTGAATTGCGCCATATCCCGATACACCCGCACAAAACCTTCCTGCAGCAAATCCTCCGCCTCGTTCCGATCCCTGGCAAAACGCAGCACCACCCTAAACATGATTGCGCTGAATTTTTTGTACAGCGCTTCTTGGTGGCTGTAGCTTTCGCGCAACACGCCCATCACCAAATCCTGATCGCTGAATTGCTGCATGCGCTTCGTAGTGTAATTGACGCCGTTAGAGGCTTCGAGGTTGTCTGTAATGATTATTTTTTCCTGAACCGCGTCTGCGCCATGCGGTCGTGCAACATCCGCCGGAGAGTATCGTTCTTTGAAAGTTCTGAAAAAGGACATACTTGCAAACAGCGCCGATCTCTCGGTTTAGAAAAAGACAAAACGTAGCATTCGCCAAATTATGATACCGGAATTTGAAAACCTTAGCCAGGAAGAACGCGACGCGCTATTCGCCGCTCCCATATGGATCAGCATCCTTGTTGCGGGGGCCGACGGCGAGTTCGACCGCGAAGAGCGCCGCTGGACAGATAGGCTCGTGAAAGTCAAGTCGTTTAGCAAACCGCGCGCCCTCAATCCCTACTACAAAGAAGTAGGCGAGCATTTTTGGACAAAAATCGAATCGGCGCTGGCCGAGTTGCCCGCCGACCCAAACCGCCGCGCCGAAATACTCAACGAACGCCTTGCCAAACTCAACGACACCCTCGCCAAACTGCCGCAAGCGCTGGGCGCGGGTTTGTACAAAAGCTGGCTGACCATAGCCGACGAAGCCGCCCGCGCATCCGGCGGATTCTTGCGCATCGGATCAATCAGCGCGGCGGAAGCGCGCTGGATACATCTGCCCATGCTCCAACCTATCGCTATGCCCCAGGCGGCAGAAGAAACGCCGGAAGACGCCGAAGATTAACCCCCGGGCAACGCCGCTGCCGCGGTAGAGAAGCGGCAAATTTCTATTCCTTTTTCGCCAGTCAATTGCGCCAAGCGCATTTGTTTTAACTTTGCGGCGCAAACCAAAGGGCAACAAGTCTTGTTTTCCCGAAAAAAGCACCGATTACCATGGCAAAAAAAATGTTGATTGTGGAGTCTCCCGCCAAGGCCAAGACGATCGAGAAGTACCTCGGCGGGGATTTCATAGTAACGTCGTCATACGGACACATCCGCGATCTGGTCAAAGGCAGCGACCTCGGCGTGGATGTGGACAACGGATACAGACCCAATTACGTCATCCCCGAAGACAAACTCAAGACGGTCAAACAACTGCGCGAAAAAGCGGCCGGCGTCTCAGAAATATGGCTTGCAACCGATGAGGACCGCGAAGGAGAAGCCATCAGTTGGCACCTTTGCGAAGTGTTGGGCCTGGATCCCGCATCCACTCCGCGCATTGTGTTCCACGAAATCACCAAACCCGCCATCCAAAAGGCAGTCCAAAACCCCCGAAAAGTAGATCTTAGCCTGGTCAACGCCCAACAGGCGCGGCGGGTGCTCGACCGCCTGGTGGGTTGGGAACTGTCCGGACTGCTCTGGAAAAAAGTCAAAAGCCAACTTTCAGCCGGCCGGGTGCAGTCGGTTGCCGTCAAATTGGTCGTCGAAAGAGAGCGAGAGATTCAGCGCTTCAAGAGTACGGCATTTTTCCGCATCGCAGCCGAATTCAACGCGCCCAACGCGCAGGGGCGTCTTACCGCGTTCAAAGCCGAAAGCCCGCGACGGCTCGAGCAGTCGGCCGACGCCGAAGCCTTTCTCAAAGCCTGCATCGGCGCAACTTTCGCCGTTGCGCACGTCGAAGTCAAGCCTGCCAAACGCAAACCCGCGCCCCCCTTCACCACCTCTACCCTCCAGCAGGAAGCCAGTCGCAAGTTGGGCTTTTCGGTAACCCGCACCATGTCCATCGCCCAAAAACTCTATGAAGAAGGTCTTATCACCTATATGCGCACAGACTCGGTCAACCTCAGCGAGACAGCCGTGCAAGCCATCAGCAACGAAATCGTCGCCCAATATGGGGCCAACTACCTGCAAGTGCGTCGATACAAAAACAAAAATGAGTCCGCCCAGGAAGCGCACGAAGCCATTCGCCCAACCTATATCGAGCGGCAGCAGGTAAGCGGCAACCGCGACGAACAACGCCTCTACGAACTGATCTGGAAACGCGCCATCGCTTCCCAGATGGCCGACGCCGAATTAGAGCGCACCATTGCGCACATCGACATCTCGTCCAACCCAACGCCCGAAAAGCCGCACTTGGTCGCCGAAGGCGAAACGCTCAAATTCGACGGCTTTCTCAAAGTATATCTCGAGAGTAAAGACGAAGAGGAAGGCGAAGAAACCGCAGGTATCCTTCCGCCGCTTCGCGTGGGGCAAGTCTTAGACTTGCAGCAGATGACCGCCACCGAAAAATTTACCCGCCCCCCGGCCCGATATACCGAAGCCAGCCTGGTCAAAAAATTAGAAGAACTCGGCATCGGCCGCCCCTCTACTTACGCCCCTACCATCGCCAAAATCACCGAAGCTAACAGAGGGTACGTGGTGCGCGAAAACAAAACCGGCGAAACGCGCAACTACCGTATCCTGACGCTCAAAAATGACCAGTTGATCCAAAGCATCGGCAAGGAAAACGCGGGCGCAGCCAAAAACGTCCTTTGCCCTACCGACATGGGCATGGTCGTAACAGATTTCCTCGACGGGCATTTCGACAAGGTGATGGACTATCAGTTCACCGCCAACATCGAAAACCGATTCGATCAAATCGCCGAAGGGCGAGAGGAATGGGTGCGGGTAATTGACGACTTCTATAGACCCTTTCATGAGGACGTGCTCAAAACCCAGAAAGAAGCCGACCGCGCCAGCGGCGAGCGCATACTGGGCCAAGATCCCGCCACAGGACTCACCGTGCTGGTGCGCATGAGCAGCCTCGGCAAACCCGTAGTCCAGATCGGCGCAAGCTCCGAACTCGAAAAAGGTCAAAAACCGCGTTACGCCAATCTGAAGCCCAACACGAGCTTAGAAACCATTACGCTGCACGAAGCGCTCAGTTGCTTCGCGCTACCGCGCACGCTGGGCGAATTTCAGGGCAAAGAAGTAAGCGTCAACAGCGGGCGCTACGGCCCCTACGTCAAATACGGCGAACAGTTTATCTCCCTGGCAAAAACTGACGACCCTTTCGAAATCACACTCGACCGCGCCGTCGAATTGATTCGCGAAAAAATGGAAGCCGACAAGCCCCTGGCCGTCTATCAAGACATGCCCGTCACCAAAGGCAAAGGCCGCTTCGGCCCCTTCATCAAATGGGGAGACCTGTTCATCAATGTGCCCAAAAAGTACAACTTCGACCAACTGACCGAGCAGGAAGCCATCACCCTCATCAACGAAAAATTGGCCAAAGAGGCCAATCGCTACATCCAACACTGGCCCGAAGAAGGTCTCAGCATCGAAAATGGTCGTTGGGGCCCCTTTATCCGCGCCGGAAAAAAGATGATCAACCTGCCCCGAAAAGACGGACAGAAAATGACCGCCGACGAAGCCCAAAAACTCACGCTATCCGAAGTGAAAGCCATCGTGCAAACAAACGGCTAAACGACCCCGCCGCATGCGCAGGCTAACGCCCTAGGCGATCGGGGCTTCAGCCCAAGCGCAAAAAGCGCCCGCTTAGCTCCGCACAGCTTTGCGATACGTTGGTCTGCCCTGCGACCATATCCGAAGCGTATAAACGCCCGTAGGAAGACCCTCCGCCCGAATCGCCAGCACCCCGCTTCGCCCAAGTAGCCGCTCGACATGCCAGATGCGGCCATCCGCCCCCCATACCTCAATGGCCTCGACGGGCGCCTCGCTGTAGATCTGCCAAACGCCGGCCGTGGGATTGGGCCATGCAGAAGATATGCGCTCCCTGACCGACGGCTCCGACTGTGGTACCGATGTCGTACATTCCAACCAGTTGAGCAGGTCCCACAGTTGACGCCCAAATGCAAAGGGCGAAAGCCCGGAGTCCGCACCCTGACGCACCACTACCCAGCCCTTCGACGGGACTACGTGGATGATCTGGTCGTCGCGACCTAAGGCCGCGTACAAGTCGTCCGGAGCCTGAGGGTACATCTTGCCGGGTATTACCCACTGCACGCCAGGAACCATCAGGGAAGGCTGCCCATTCAGCCACCACAAGTACCCATATGCCCGATTGAGCGTTTGCGACGACGTGATCATGGCGTCAAAATATCCCTGATCGGCCAAAAGCGTATCCCCGTCCCATACCCCGCGCCCCAGACACAACAAGCCAAACCGAGCCATGTCGCGCGCCCGGCCATACATCACATGATCCAGCCAAAAGCCCTTCATCCCCGTCCCGTCGAACACAAAGGATTTGGTCAAGGCGGTCAAGGTCTGGCCGCTCGCGTTCTCAAGAACATTATGCAGCAGTCGATAGGGCGCATTGTGATAAGCCCAACGCGCGCCAGCATCTGCTTTATAGACCAAACATTCAGGTAGCGTACAGTTGCTTGGATCCGGAATGGCAGGCGTCGGGGGCAGGGCGTCGTCCAAGCCGTTGGTCATGCTCAGTTGGTGTCGCACCGTAATCAACGCCTCCTTATCCGGCGGGCAATTCGTCCAACCGGAGCCGAGAAAAACGGCGCTCGGCATCTCAATATCCAGCATGCCGGCCTCCTGCGCTTGCCCAACCATGAAAGCCGTCAGGGATTTGCCGGCCGAAGCCCAATACCAGTAAGACTCCTGACCAACCGCACCGAAGTACTTCTCCAGCACAATTTTACCGTCCTTGAGCAACACAAACGAACGGCTATTGACCGACTCCAACCAAGCGTAAAGGCTATCGATACGCTCTTTGCAAAACCCCAGACTATCCGGCGAAAGCGTCGCCCACGATGGCCCTGTTTTGGGCGGAAAATAAAGAGCGGTTTGCGCTTGGGCGGCGCAAACATACGCCATGCACAACAAAAACAAAATCAAACGCATCGCCATATCGCCTATTTTTTCATGAAAAAAATCACACAGATGGCTCCCGCGCAATGAGCGCCCGCCGCCGCAGATTGCGAAATTCCCGCCGCCCCGCTTCCCTTTTTTGGAGAAAAACAGACCCGATCATGGCTTTTGAGCACAGAACACATGCCCCTACCCTGTAGCCCCCCGCTCTTTTTCGAAAAAAAACGGACCGGCCGCATATCTTTCAATCCGGGAACACCGAAATCCGATACGCTTTTTTTGACTCGCCGAAGCGCCAATGGTTTAACGCCGCTCGCCAACTACCGACAAAATGCCGGAAACTCCGCCGCGCTCGTCCTGCCAACGCCAGAAAAAAATACCCGACGCCAACTGCCCGGGCAAGGCAATACGCTGATCTTGCCCCCGCACAACCGTCTTGCTCAACACCGGACGCCCTAAAGCGTCGAACAGTTCCCAGCGACCGGCCGTAGCGGCGGCAGCGACAGAAAAATAAAGATCCTGACCTGCGCTGACGGGGTTGGGGAAAAGAGCAAAAGGCGCGGGCGCGGGAACGTCCTCCTGACTCAAGCTCAAGGCCAGCGCTACAGCCGCCGCTACGTCTATCCGCCCCCAGCCATACAGATAATTGGGCATGTCCATGCCGCTGAAGCCCTGGCATTCCCTATCGGCATACATCGGCTTGGCGCTCTCCCGGATGATCTGTTCGAGCGTCTCCACCTCACCCTTCAATCCCGGCGCGGCCGACAAAATAAGTGCTACTGCGCCCGCCACATGCGGCCCCGCCATGCTGGTGCCGCTGAAATTGCTGTATCCAAACGTACCCAGATCATTATTGCGACCCACACACGAACGAATGCCCTGACCCGGCGCCGATACATCGGGCTTGAGAAAAGTATCGATCGGATACACAACCGGCCCAACACTGCTAAACGCCGCCAGCGTATCGTCCATACGCGTAGCGCCCACGCTGAAACTCTCCGGGAAATAGGCAGGCGGCCCAAACGTCGTGGCGCAGGAGGCCCCAAAATTGCCATTGCTGACCACCACAAATATACCGGCAGCCTTCAGATTGCCCACCGCCGTACGCATGATGGCGACTATGTCCTCGTTGTCGCAACCCTCCGAATCTGCACAGTACCACGAATTGTTGATCACTTCCGGAGCCAGATCCGGACGGGGATTTTGAGAGTTCAAATCGGTCGGCGCCAAAAACCACTCAAAGCACTCAATGTAACTCGACGGGCGGCCCCAGCCGCGCTCCATATTCCGGCAACCAACCCAACGCGCCTCAGGAGCCACGCCTATATGAATACCCGACGTATCCACGCCCACAAAGGTGCCCGCCGTATGGGTGCCGTGCGCATTGTCGTCGCAAGGCGTCTTTATCGCAAAACCGCAAGGATTGTCCGGATTGCTGTTCAGCGGGCTTTGCTCGTATATCGCATCGTGCCAGTTGTAGTTGTGATCCACCGTATCCGTCGGCGCAAAATACCCCCGGTAAGCGGATTTGATGGCCGGGTGCGCCCATTCGTAGCCGGTGTCTGCCCCGCCGATACTTACCCCCTGACCCCTGTGGCCCATATCCCACACCAAGGGCGCATTGATCCGCTGCACGCCCCACTCAACGCCGCTGCGGCCCGTCGCCCCGACCGGCGCCTCAGTATAAGCGCCCTCAAAATAAGACCAGGGGTCCGGAGCGATGCGCGCCACCTCCGGCAGCGCGCACAGGCGTTCAATCAAGGCGCGATCAGCCTGCGCCACAGCGATAGCGTTGACCAGATAAAAACTATTCGCCGCATAACCATTCAAAGCGTCCAGCACGCGGCTTTGCGTCTGCGCTGCATGCACCCTGAGCGTCTCAAAAACGTATTCGCCCTTACGCAACTTCCCGCGCCGGTCGCGGGCTGCGCTCAAGTCGGCCTGGTCGCGCATCCAAACGATGCAGTCAACCTTTTGCCCTGCAAGAAGCGCCGGGCGCAATTCTGAAGAAGTTTTTGACAGCCACCCGGCCGTTTGGGCATGCGCGGAGGCACAGAGGGTCAGAATGAGACTCGTGAAGAACAATCGCATGTGTCTTAATTTTGATGCAAAAATAAATGTCCGGTCATCAACCCTCATCCCAAATGCGTCGATTAACCGAAATTAGCGAAAAAAACGCCCCCTGGCTCATTGCGCCCTGCCAGCGCTGCCTGCGCGCCCGCTTTACCGGAAGAAGAGGAGAAAATGGGCGTGTCAGCAGGAGGAAGCCGTCCGTAGCTAATCCAAGGCGGGCGGCTGAATCGCATTCCGAAGCCCGCCCTTGTCCTCGCTCAAGAATCGGCGGGAAAAATCCCGTACAATGCCTCCGCTTCCCGCTCCCACACCCACTCCCTGCGCGCGACCTCGCAAGCCGCACAAAGGCGCGCATAGCGCTGCGGGTCGTCCAACAGGCCGCGGATGGCTTGCGACACAGCCTCCGGATCGAGGCGATCGAGCAAAATGGCCACCTCGTGTTGGCGATTGAGCGCGGCGTACTCCGGGAAATTCATGGTCAGCACCGGCGTGCCGGCCTGCACAAAGTCAAAAAACTTGTTTGCCAAAGAGTAGTAATAGCTCTCTCCCCGATGCTCAAGCAAGTTGAGGCCCAGCCAGGCCTGCGCCGTCCAATCGGCAAGCCGGTCAGGCGTCGCGCACCCCACAAACCTTATGCGCGCTGCGGCAGGATGAGCGGCAGCCATACGCCGCAGCGAATCCGACAGATCGCCCTCGCCCACCAAAGTCAGCGTACAATCGGGCAAATAAGCCATCGCCGCAATCATTGTCTCAAGACCGCGGCCCTCGTTCAGCGCGCCTTGATAGAGCAAAGCGCCCGGATGCGGGCGAGCAGGCGGGCGAGGCAGCGCAAGGGGCATGTTGCGGACGACTGTGAAAGGGCGTCCGTATTTTTCCTCAAAAATACGCGCCAGCGCAGGCCCAACGGTGATGGCCGAATGATAGAGCGGGATACCCAACCGCGCCACAGCGCCCCAGATGGCTTTGACAACCGGACGGCCGGTTACCTCCGGCGTCTCTGTAAAGTACTCATGCGCATCGAACACCCGACGCTTGCGGCGCAGCCAGGCTGCGGCTAAGCCTCCCGGCATAGTATCCAGATCCACCGTATAAAGCGCGTCGAAAGGTTCGCCAAGCAGCAGCGCCAACAGCCGCGCATTGTACTCCAAATAAAAGAGCGGCCCTCGCCTGAAAAAACAGCGCATACGCCGCTCCGCCCAAGGGCGTGGGTATAGACGCGGAGAATCAGGCAAATGCCGTCCCAGCATCAGCACCTGATGTCCTTGCCGGCTAAGGACGCCGGCAATGCGTTGCATACGACGATCGTAGCTCAGGTCGTTGGTGACGGTGATGACAATGCGCAAACGGCGTTGATCTTAGTTTTTTTTCAAAAAAAATCTGTCTTGTGCGACCGCCAATCTGCTCGTTGAACAGCAGAGGCGCCCTCCCGGCGCGCTTTTTTCCCCAAAAACAGTATCGAGAAAAAGGCGCATCGGGTTACCCTCTCTTCAACTTCCCCGCAATCCAAACCTGCATCACTTTGGCTTCCAGAATTTCGCTATCGGCACAACGCAGCAAATCGCGATCCAGCACGATGAAGTCGGCGTATTTGCCGGGGCTAATACTGCCCTTTTTTTCTTCCTCAAACGCGGCGTAGGCATTCCAGATCGTGTAGGATAGGAGGGCCTCGCGTCGGGTCATGGCCTGTTCGGGATAGAAGGGCGGAGTATCCGGGCGGGCAGGATGCCGGCGCGTCACTGCGGCAAAGATACAGTTGAAGGGATTGATCTCCTCTACCGGCACGTCGGTGCCGTTGGCTATGTGTGCGCCGGAGTCGATCATGCTGCGCCAGGCGTAAGCGCCCGTTCGGGAGCGCCACTCGCCCAGCCGCCTTGGCACAAAGGGCGCGTCGCTCACGCAATGGATGGCCTGATAAGAGGCAATGACCCCCAGATCGGCAAAACGCAGGAGGTCGTCGGGGTGTAAGTGTTGCGCGTGTTCGATGCGCCAACGCAGTTCGCGCGGCTCGAACCGGGCGTACAGGTCGAGCATTTCGCGGTTGGCCCGGTCGCCGATAGCATGCACACAAAGCTGCAGTCCGAGATCTTTACACCGGGTGGCAAGGGTCGCTATGGTATCGATGGGCGTGGTATTCTGCCCTGTGAATCCGGGTTTGTCCTGATACGACTCGAGAAGCCAGGCGCCGTACGAACCCAAAGCGCCGTCAAAATAGGCTTTAACGGCCCTGCTTGTAAAAAAGCCCTTTCCGGCGTCGATGATCGGGAAGTTGCGGGCAATAGCGGCAAACTCGCTATGGGCGGGCTGCCCGATCATGGCCCACAAGCGCACGCCCAGGGTTCCTTGTTCTGCTGCAGCGCGATAGGCTGCCAGTTCTTTGAGGCTGCTGCCCGCGTCCTGAAAAGAAGTGATGCCGTAGCGCAGGCACTCCTGAGCCGCCAACTGGATGACGCGCTCTTGTTCTTGCTTCTTTTCAGACTCGGTACGCTGCTCGCGCCAGGCCTTGAAGTGTCGCGTGATGAGGTCCATGGCGTTTTCCTCGAACACGCCGACGAGCCGCCCGCCGGGTCCGCGTACAATGCGGCCGCCGCTGGGGTCGGGGGTTTCGGGGCTGACGCCCGCAGCGCGCATGGCAGCCTCATTGGCGATCAGCCCGTGACCGCTGGCGTGATAGAGCACAACGGGATGATCGGGCGTAGCGGCGCTCAGCGCGTCGTGATAGGGATAGCCGTTGACCGTAGGGCCGGGCGATGCATTCCATTTTTCCTGATGCCAACCGCGCCCTTCTATCCACTCACCCTTTGGCGTCTGGCGGGCCTTTTGTGCTACGGCAGCCACGATTTCGGCCCAACTCTGGCTGTGCAGCAGGTTGAGATTCATCAAGCTCCTGCCCAATCCGCCAAAATGGCCGTGACCTTCTATCAGGCCCGGCATGACAAAAGCGCCTTGCATGTCGTGCCATTGGGTGCGTGTTCCGCCCATAGCGCGAAGGGCTTCGTTGCTGCCCACGGCAATGATCTTGTCCCCTTTGACGGCCATGGCCTCCACCTCAGGCGTCGCTTCGTCAGCCGTAAAAATAACAGCGTTGAACAGGATATGGTCTGGAGCATCGTGCCGCTTACAGGCCCCCAAAATCAAAGGAATGGCAAAAGCTAAAGCAAATCTGATCATGTATTTTAGCCTGTTTAGAAAAATCGCCGTAAATTTCGGGCTTATTAACGAACGCATGGGCTTTAACCGACATTTTTGTCCTTTTCGAAAAAATACATGAGCAAACACGGGATTTACGGCCTTATATGGTCTGTCTGCTTTCTTGCGGCGGCTTTGAACGGTCGCGCGCAAGGCGCTTACGAATTCAAAGAAGTGATCAATCTATCTGCCACGGAAGTCAAAAATCAAGGAAATACGGGCACTTGCTGGTCGTTCAGCACGCTTTCGATGTTGGAGAGCGAAGCGATCCGCATGGGCAAAGGCCCCGCCAACCTCTCCGAGATGTATATTGCTCGCCACATTTGGCAAGACAAGTGCGAGAACTATGTGCGCCGGCAAGGCAAAGCGCAACTGAGTCAAGGGGGGCTCGCGCACGATGTGTTTCGGGCGGTGAAGCGTTATGGTCTGGTACCTGAA
>JBKBLI010000001.1:47289-79932 GCA_046296435.1 Saprospiraceae bacterium
GAGGCCTATCCGGGCGGTGGCGCCCCCGGCGACGTCCACAACCATACCGATCTGGAAAAGCAACTGATCCGCATCTGCGATAGCCTGGTCGCTCTGGGCAAAGAGGGCAAGTTGTCGGCGGGTTGGCAAGGCGGCATCACCCGTATTTTGGATGCCAAGTTTGGCGAAGTCCCGCATAAGTTCACCTACAAAGGCACAGTCTTTTCGCCTGTTAGTTTTGCCGAATACCTTGGCATCGACTGCGACAAATACCTGAATCTGACCTCGTTTACACACCACCCGCACTGGGGCAGTTTTGTGCTCGAGGTGCCGGACAACTATTCCAACGGAAACTACTACAACGTACCGCTCAACGACCTGATGCGTTGCATCAACTACGCACTGCAAAAAGGCTACACCTTGACGTGGGACGCCGACGTGAGCAATGAAGGGTTTTCGAATACAGGCTTAGCCATTGTACCCGAAAAGGACCTTTCCCAAAAATCGGCCGCCCAACAGGCGCAAACATTTAAATTTTGGGAGCCCGAAAAACAGATTACAGAAGCCATGCGCCAAGATTTGTTTGATCGCCAGGTCACACAAGACGACCACTTGATGCACATTGTCGGCGCGCTCGACGAGATCCACAGCGGGGTTTATTACCTCGTCAAAAACTCCTGGAGCGAGAAAGCCGGCGACAAGGGCTACTGGCGGGCATCCGAAGCCTATGTGCGACTCAACACCCTCGCCGTCACCGTACACCGGGACGCGCTGCCCGACGATGTGCTGAAGCGCCTCGGGCTGGCGGCTGGCGACGCGACGATCCGCATCGATCCGGGCGCGCGAAGCGACCGGGAGCCGGGCACGCGCCCGGCCAGACCCAACGAAACGTTAGGGCCCCGAAGGATCAAAGGCGCCAACGACCCGGCTGCGCAGCCCGAGCAAACCGTCGGAGGCAAAACAAAATCTTCAAACAATTAACTCTCTATTGGTTATGACAGAAAGCGATCCTTTTGTAATCACCCAAAAAACGCCGCTTTACGATCGACATACAGCGCTCGGAGCCAAAATAGTTCCGTTTGCTAATTTCTTGATGCCAGTGTATTACAGCAACATTACAGAGGAGCACCACTGGGTCCGTAACAAAGTGGGGATCTTTGACGTAAGCCACATGGGCGAGTTCATTGTAAAAGGCAAAGACGCAACGGCTTTTTTGCAGAGCGTTACGGTCAACGATGTCGCCAGGCTCAAGCCGGGCGACGTACAGTACTCCTGCATGACCAATCTAAACGGCGGCATTATCGACGACTTATTGGTCTATCGCCTCGACGACGCGCCCGAAATGACCAGCGAAGGCATACAAACCTATATGCTGGTTGTCAACGCATCCAATATCGCCAAAAACTGGCGCTGGCTACGCCGGCATTCCAACGGCTTGGACGTAAAGTTGCAAAATATATCTGTGCGCACCGGTCTGATCGCGCTGCAAGGCCCCGAAGCGACGGAAGCCTTGCAACGGCACTGTAGCGAAGATATCAGCGACATCCAATATTACACATTTCGCCGCATGCGCGTTTGCGGCGTCAAAAACGTCATTGTTTCCGCTACAGGGTACACCGGAT
Source organism: Saprospiraceae bacterium (assembly GCA_046296435.1). Taxonomy (GTDB): domain Bacteria; phylum Bacteroidota; class Bacteroidia; order Chitinophagales; family Saprospiraceae; genus M3007. The sequence continues at coordinate 48,891 of JBKBLI010000001.1, forward strand.
CCGGCGGGTTTGAACTGTACGCCAACGCGTCTTTTATCGCCAAAATATGGGACAAACTGTGCAAGGGCGGCGAAAACAGCCCCGTAGTAAAGCCTTGCGGTCTCGGCGCCAGAGATACCCTCAGACTCGAAATGGGCTATTGCCTGTATGGCAACGACATCAACGAAAAAACCACGCCCCTTGAGGCCGGCCTGGGATGGATCACGAAGCTCAACAAACAGGAGAACTTCCCGGGCAAAGCCGACCTGATCCAGCAAAAGCAGCAAGGAGTCAATCGGCGATTGGTCGGCTTTATGGTGGATGACCGCCGCGCGCCGCGCCATGGATATGTCATCGAAAATGAAGCAAGCGAAGAAATAGGCGTAGTAACCTCCGGCACGCATTCCCCCTCTCTCAACAAACCCATCGGCATGGGATATGTGCCTTCAGCATATGCCAAACCAGGCACGAAAATAGCCATTGCCGCCGGCGGAAAAAAATTGCAGGCAGAAGTCGCCAAATTGCCCTTCTACGCCAAACCGGAGTAAAAAGGCCGTATCAACCCCCATTGCAGATGCCGGCGTCAAAAGGCGAAAGCGCCCGGCATGTCGGGCGCTTGTTCCGACCCTAAAAGCAAATAGGCCCGTCCGGAGTACCGGACGGGCCTATTTGTCTGAATTAAGGAGCCAACTGAACGACGCGTTACTTAACCTTTCGTAGCAGGCTGCTCTTTGGAGCGCACCTCGCCGACCACTTCGATAAACGTTTCCGTAGGATTGGTGTTGGCCGTAACCGTCACGCGCTTGCTCTGACGCCCGGGTTTGCCTTTGGTGTTGAACTCGACTGCAATTTCGCCGCGGGCGCCGGGAGCGATTGGCTCTTTGGGCCACTTGGGCACCGTGCAACCGCAAGATGCGCGGCAATTGCTGATGGTCAATGGCTCGTGACCTACGTTGGTGAACTTGAATACATATTTGACAATTTCGCCCTCGTCCACCACGCCATAGTCATACACCGGCGTATCATACTTGATGCTGGTGGTCGGACCATCTGGAACAGGGGTCTCGTTGGTATTTGTCCCGGGAATATTCCCCTGGCCGCCAGGCAGATTGGTCGTACCTGGAGGCAAAGCGCTGCTTGCGGAGGTGCGAATCTGAGAACCTTCCGAACCGCCGCCAAAGAGTTTGGAGAAACCGCCGGTGGCATAGAGGGTCAGGCCGAGTATTGCGGCAAGCGCAATCAGGCCGATTGTAATTTGTTTATTCTTATCCATTTCAGAAGTGTTTGTACAAGAAATCATTACCACAAAAAAACGCCGCAAAGTTACGTTAGTTCACGCGCTTACAAAAACTGATCTGTTTGCTTTGCAATAGATTAACAATAGCAGGTTTATTTACCGGCATTTGCGCCTTTCATGCGCGCGCCGTCAACCCTCGCGAAGCAAGCGGAACATATTTCGCTTGTAGGCCTCTACGCCCGGCTGATCAAACGGGTTGACGCCCAGCGTATATGCGCTCACGGCGCAGGCTTTTTGAAAAAAGTAAAACAACTGTCCCAACGCAAAAGGCGTAGCGTCGGGCGCCGTAACCTGAATGAGCGGCACGCCGCCCTCATGGTGAGCTATGGCTGTTCCTTCGGCCGCCTTGCGGTTGACGTAGTTCATACTGCGGCCGTCGAGGTAATTCAACCCATCGGGGTCGCCAGGTATGGCGCTGATCCCCGGCCCCTGCCCGGGGTGTTGCAACTGTAGCACCGTCTCGAACAAATGACGAGGCCCTTCCTGAAAATACTGACCCATCGAATGCAAATCTGCTGTAAACGACACCGAAGCGGGAAACAAGCCCTTACCCTGTTTACCCTCGCTTTCGCCGTAGAGTTGCTTCCACCACTCGGCTAAAGAACGCATGCGCGGTTCGTAAGCAGCCAGCGTTTCGATCATGTATCCCCTGCGGTACAGGGCATTTCGCAGCGCGGCGTATTGATAAGCCGGATTGTAATCGATGGGCCCCTCGCAATAGCGCTGCGCTTCGGCGGCCCCCTGAAGCAGCGCATCCGTATCAATTCCGGCTACGGCGATAGGCAAAAGCCCCACGGCGGTGAGTACCGAGAAGCGTCCGCCCACGTCGTCGGGCACGACAAAAGTCTCATAGCCCTCCTGGTCCGCCACTTGCTTCAAAGCGCCTTTGTGCGCGTCTGTGGTGGCATAGATGCGTTCTTTAGCGCCTTTACGACCGTATTTCTTTTCTAAGAGCTCCTTTAATATCCGAAAAGCGATGGCCGGCTCCGTGGTCGTCCCGGATTTAGAGATCACATTCACGCTAAAATCGCGCGCAAGCAGCAAGTCCAACAAATCCCGATGATAGGATCCGCTCAAATTGCAACCCGCGAACAAGATCTGAGGGCCTGACCTGAGATCGTCCGGAACAAGATTGTAAAAATTGTTACTGCAAAAATCCACTGCGGCCAAAGCCCCGAGATACGAGCCGCCTATCCCAATCACAACCAATACTTCCGATTGTTCGCGGATGCGCTTGGCAGCCGCCAAAATACGGCGATACTCCTCGCGATCATAACGCACAGGCAGATCCAACCAGCCCGTAAACTCAGCCCCGGGACCTTCTCTCCTGTGTAGCAATTCGGCGGCGGCATGCACTTCCTGTGGCATAGCGCCCAATCCTTCCGGTAGAAAAGAAAGCGCCCTTGAGTAGTCAATTTTGATCACGAGATACAGACTTGTTTTAATGCAATCAAGTAAAGCGGCGCAAAAATAGTTGATTTCCGAAAACCGCTCCCTCTTTTGTCGTAAATTTGCAATCTGAATTGTTTTTAACGCCAATATCTTATGCAACTGAACTTACAGCGCGAACTGGTATTCATAGACTTAGAGACGACCGGACTGAACGTCATGCGCGATCGCATCATCCAGATCGGCATGATCAAACTCTACCCCGGCAACCGCGAACCTGACGAGTTCAACGCGCTGATCAATCCCGGCATTCCCATTTCGGAAGACGCCATGGCCGTGCATGGCATCACGCCCAAAGATCTGGCCAACAAGCCCACTTTCGCCCAAATCGGGCCCAAAATACACGCGTTTATCGGGCAAGCAGACCTGGCCGGCTACAACTCCAACCGCTTCGACATACCCATGCTGATCGAAGAGTTTGACCGCATCGGCATCGAATTTCACCTCGAAAAAAGACGCCTCATCGATGTGCAGCGCATCTTTTACAAAATGGAACCCCGAACCCTCAAAGCCGCCTACCGCCTGTACTGCAACGCCGAACTCGAAGAAGCCCACGATGCGCTGTCCGACGTGCGCGCCACCGTCGAAGTGTTCAAAGGACAGCTTCGCCGCTACGAAAACTGCGACCTCCTTGATGAAAACGGCGCGCGCATTCCCAATCCCGTGCGCAACGACATCCAAGTCATTCATGACTTCGTCAACGATCTGAATTTTGTGGATGCAACCCAAAAATTGCGCGTGCAATCCAACGGCGTAGTTGTATTCAATTTTGGGAAATATGCCGGTCAGCCGGTCGTAGAGGTCTTCAAAAAAGACCGAAACTACCCTAATTGGATCCTCGAAAACGAATTCTCCGTACAAGTCAAACAGTACGTGCGCAAAGTGCTGCGCGAGCAGATAACCGACAAACGCTAAAGAATGTGTCAAGGCCGATTCCTTTGCGCGCAAACCCTCGAAGGCGCCGTCGCCACGTCCTGCTTTCGCACTTTTTTTTCACCAATGCCGGAAACCATCAAAGGACTTCTGACGTTTTTAACAACAAACACATAAGCCCGCGAACTGATACTGCGCACGGAAATGAGCGAAATACATGTAGAGCCGGCAGATTGCCTGCTCAAATTAGAATACGACAAAATCATTCATCTGCTCGTCAAAGAGGCCATGACCCCTATGGCGGCCCAACGACTCGAAGCCCTCTACCCGCGCGCCGACCACGCCTGGATAGAACTCCGGCTGCGCGAAGTGCGCGACTACAAACTGGCCTTGGAGAAAAATGACCGCCTGCCGATGCGGCCTTTCGCCGATCTGAGCGAAGATCTGCGTATGCTCCGCCTCGAAGGATTCACCTTATCGCCCGAAGCCTTCCAAAATATCCTTTCGGTTCTCTACCAAATACGCGATTGGATCAAGTTTTTTGCCGCAGGCGTCAAAAAAGAGATCTACGTCCAAATCTACGCCCTACTCAGCCAAATACATCTGGATGAAAGCCTCATCCAGGCCATCAACGCCGTATTCGACGAAAAAGGAGAGTTGCGACCAGACGCATCTCCCGAACTCATCCGCATCAGACGCGATATGCAGGCCAAAATGCGCGAACTCGACGCCCGCTTCCGACAAGTCATCAACGAGTATCGCCAAAAAGGATGGCTCGCCGACTCGCCGGAAAGCTTCCGCAACAACCGGCGCGTGCTGGCCGTACCCGCCGAACACAAACGCAAGATCCGCGGTATCATACACGACGAAAGCGATACCGGCCGCACCGCCTTCATAGAGCCGGACGGCATCATCGAAATCAACAACGATATCTTCGACCTCGAAAACGAAGAAAAACGCGAAATCTTCCGCATACTCCGCAACCTGAGCGATGCCATACGCCCCTTTGCTGAACCCCTTGCCGGATACCAGGAGATCCTGACCCATCTTGATGTCATCCAAGCCCAGGCGCGGCTGGCCGTCTCCATGCGCGCCAACATCCCCCAAATCAAAAAAATGCCCGCCATTGCCATCCGCAAAGGCTACCATCCCCTACTCTACCTCAAAAACAAATCCCTGGGCCGCCGCACCGTACCCTTCGACCTCCGCCTGACGCCCGAAGACCACATCCTGATTCTCTCCGGCCCCAACGCCGGCGGCAAATCTGTGGCCATGAAGTCCGTCGGCCTGCTCCAGCTCATGCTTCAGTCCGGCCTGCCCGTGCCCGTGCACGAGCAAAGCGAGTTTGGCATTTTCACCCAATTTTTCGCAGATATAGGCGACCAGCAAAGCCTCGACGACGACCTGAGCACTTACTCCTCTCGCCTGCGCAACGCCAAAATATTTCTCGAAAAAGCCACCCCCCAAACCCTCGTCCTGATCGACGAGATGGGCAGCGGCACCGACCCCAAACCCGGCGGCGCCATTGCCGAAGCCGTACTCAGAGGGTTGCACCGCAAAGGCGTCTTCGCCGTCGTTACCACCCACTACTCTAACCTCAAAGTCTTCGCCTTCCGCAACTCCGGCTTGCTCAACGCCCACATGCACTTCGATAAGGACGCCCTGGCGCCCACCTACGAACTCCGCGTTGGCAAGCCCGGCAGTAGCTATGCCTTCGAGATCGCCGCCAAAAGCGGCCTGAAGCGCGACATCATCGAATACGCCCGCAAACGCGCCGGAAGCGAGACCGCCGTGGACGATATTCTGGTCGAACTCCAGCGCGAAAAACAAGAACTCGAACAAACGCTCAACGAACTTCGCGAAAAAGAACAAAACCTGGACCGCCTCATCAAGTCCTACGACAGCATGCATGCCGATCTGGAACGCAAACGCAAACAACTCAAACTCGACCAACGCGAATTCGAACTCCGGCAAACCGCTCAGGCAAGCCGCGAAATCGAAAAATTGATCAAACAACTCAAGCAGGAAAAAAATCTCGAAGCCGCCCAAAAGGCCTCTGAACAACTTCGCGAACAACGCGTCGAACAAGCCCAAAAAGTAGATATGGCCAATGCCGAATTGGTCAAATTCGAAGAAGAGGCCGCCCCCTCCGCCTCAGCCCGCCCGCTCATCCCGGGCGATCATGTCCGCCTGCGCTCAGGCGGCGCTATCGGCAAAATTCAAGAAATCAAAGGCGACAAAGCCAAAGTGATCATGGGCGAGCTAACCCTCAGCGTGGCCCTGCGCGACTTGATTCATGCCGTCGCTCCTACCACCTACGCCCAGCCTGCCCCCTCTGTAAATATCGAGAAAGCCGCCCAGTTCGAAAACAAAATCGATCTGCGAGGACTGAGCCGAATCGAAGCCTTAGACGCCTTAGAAAAATTTGTGGATAACGCCATGCTATCCAATGCCGTCAACCTGCGCATCCTCCACGGCAAAGGCGACGGCGTGCTCCGGCAAATGGTGCGCCAAAAACTCAAAGAGTACGGACGCAATATCGCCCGAATATACCACCCCGAACCGCGCGACGGCGGCGACGGCGTCACCGTCGTAGAATTGTGATCCTTACTTTTTCTGGATTTTTCTAAAAAAAAGAAAATGCACGAGGCCGACCAAACGTCCTTTGGATTGTTTTTTTAAAAAAAAAGTAAGAGAACGGAGTGCCGGCATGGGACGGCCTGACAAATCCAGTCGCCGAAAGCGCCCTTACTTGCGAATGGCCTCAACCGGATCCAAGCGACTGGCTTGTAGGGCAGGAATCAAACCCGCCAATATGCCAACCACAACCGAGGTCATCAGTCCGATGAGAATATTCTGCGCAGAAAGGCGTAATTCGAAGTCGATGGCGTAACTCAAAACCAGCGTCGCTAAACCTACCAGCAGAATTCCCAACAAGCCGCCAACGATACACAGCGCTACCGCTTCGATCAAGATCTCCAGAAGAATGAACCAGCGCTTGGCGCCGATGGCCATCTTAATGCCGATAATATTGGTGCGCTCCCTTACAGACACAAACATGATGTTGGCCACGGAGAACATCCCTACAAATAGCGCAAAAATACCAATGATAAATCCCGCAACATTGAGCGTAGCAAAAATGCTATCAAAAACTTTACTGAGCAGCGTCAGCGTGTTGATTGCAAAATTATTCTCTTCGCGCGGCTTCAGGCGTCGTTCAGCGCGCATGACCGAGACGATCTCGTCGGATATCAATTCCATGGAGACGCCCTCGCGGGCCTTGACCAGGATGCTCGATCGCTCAAAGGCGCCTTTACCGCGCACGTTGAAGCCCCTGCGCGCCAGATTGTACCCCACCAGGACGCCGTTGTCAAAGTTGAATGGCTTGAGCAACTCGTCGCCCGATTTTTGCAACACCCCGATAACGCGCAACTTGCGTCCGCCGATGGCAATCGTGCGGTCCAGCGGCGAAGTTGACGCGCCAAAGAGCGTTTCGGCTATTTTTGCGCCAAGAATACAAACCTCAGATCCGCTCTGGTACTCAAGGGTTGACAAAAATCGTCCGCCTTCCTGAAACTCCAGTCCGAATAAATCGCGACAATCCTCAGTAACTCCCAGAAAAAAGACGTTTTCTACGCTTGAAGACTGCCACTTGACCGTCTTGGATCCCAGGTATTGCCAATAACCGATGCGCTGGGCGTTTTTGAGCCTGCTGTCGAGCGCCACATATTCCGAAAAAGAAATATTTGGACGGCGCATCCACTTCCAAAAATTGCGGCCCGGATCCTCCGACCAAGAGAACTTCTCAATGTAGATCACATCGTTTCCCAGCTTCTCCAGACTCTTGCGAATATTTCCCTCCAATGAATTGACAGCGCTTTTCACCCCGATGATGCAAAAAATGCCAATCGTGATACCCAGCAAAGAAAGAAACGACCGGAGCCGGTTACCCAACAGTTGCTGACGGGCTTGCAGCGCGCCTTCCTGCAGGATGCGCAGGTATTGTATCGTGCGGGCATTCATATCATTCATCGCTCAAAAGTAAAACAGACTACTCAACCGGTGTTTTGTTATTCGATAAAAGTGGCTTTTCTGTCTATCAATCCGCGCGAATAAAAGGCATTTGCACACGCCAAATCGGCTCCGTGCGAGCGAGGAGACTGGTTGTCGGACCGGGGGCGCAGGCAGTCGGAACCGGGCGCGCTTAGCGCCGCGCGAAAGACGCAAGGACAGGGCATTCAAAAATTATGGCCTATCACCGTCCATTCTCCTTAGCGCCTCCCTGAGAACTTTTTTTTTCGAAAAGCCCAAACAGGCCAGCCTCTTGTCCCCAAACAAAAAAGCCGCTTCGGCAAAACCGAAGCGGCTTGAAAAGCCTACAAAAGCCAATTAGTTTTTCTTGATGTTATACGTGTAAATGGCTCCGCTGAGTATCAGATCAATCGTGTAGTTGCCGGCTTCGTTGATTGGAATATTGGCGCCGCCGTATTCCAGTTTTTTATCGCCGCCGTCGTCGCCAAAGTTGATGGCCCAGTCGTCGTTGGCCCTGAATTTGATCTCACCTTGAACCAGATCGAGCGTGATGGTCAATTTGCGCCCAACCGGATCATAGATCATATCCTGATCTGAGTTCCAGCCATCGGGCGTAGCAGATCCGATCAAGCCCCAGTTGGTCTGTACGCGGCTATGGGTCAGGGAATTGAGATCGACGTTGAGGCGTTGCATACCCCTTGTCGGAGCTACAATATTGGCGCCGTTGGGGTTGAGGGTGCCATCGGCGCCGTCGTCGCCCCAGTTGACTGACCAAGATGGACCGTCGGTATATTTGTACTCGGTATTGTCGTCCGAAAAGTAGATATACCCTTCGAAACGCTTGTCGCTTTTGATCGAGAAGATGACCGTCTCGTTGTTGGCCGGCGACCAGCCCTGATAACTGCCGGGCACCTGCAATTGCGGGTAAACCACAAACACCGTGTATGGCGTGATTTTGACGCGCACGGGGTCTGAATACATGGCATCTACCAGGGAACTAACTGAGGCCTTGACGCGGATTTCGAGATCCGCCGCCACTTCTCCGGGCAAACCTTTGGTCAGCAGGACATTGTTCAGTTGTCCGATGCTCAGATCGGACAGATCCAGTCTATTGCTCTGTCCGATGGTCACAGCGTCCTTGAAATCGTTGCCGGCCTTATCTAACTCGACGGCGTAAGTCACAGCCGCCTGGTATCCAAAGTCGGCGGCGGTCCAGGTGATTGGAGAGAATTTTTTATCGGCGTCAGCCTCGAGCAGGACAAACGAACTGCCGGCAAGCGGCGCAGTGATAACCGGGCGATCGCCCAACAATACAGCCGGATCGTATTTGAATTCGCCAAGGTTGCAAGCCACCGTCAGCAGTAGGCCCATCCACAGCGCAGAAAAAACGAGTTTATTTTTCATAAAAATGCTTTTTAAGTGTTAGTAACCATTGTTTTGACGCAGGTTGGGGTTAGCGCCAATATCCGAATTCGGAATCGGGAACACGTCTAAATGGCGCGGACGCGACACGCCCTCGGGTACGCCTCCTTTCCAAGGCCACAGGTAGGTGGACTCGCTAAAACGCCCGTAGCGTATCAGATCTGTACGGCGATGGCATTCCCAATAGAGTTCGCGGGCGCGCTCGTCAAGGATAAAGTCCAGGGTCAACTCGTTTTGCGAGATGTTGGCGCCGGCGCTCTTGTAAGCGCGGGTGCGGATCTGATTGACATAGTTGAGCGCCTGGCTCAAGGAGCCGCCGCCGCCGCGGAGCGTCGCTTCGGCGTACATCAGATACACGTCTTCGATGCGGAACATGTGAAAATCCGTGTCAACAAAGGTCGGGTCGCTACCCGGCATGCCATCCGAACGTTTGTTGGTAAATTTCGCAACGGCATAGCCGTTCGTAAATTGCGAAATATCGTCGATTTGGCGCGTCTGGCCGTCGGTGTAGAACATGGCGCGACGGTCAAACAGCGGCCGCTCGATGGAATACGTGTAATCCGGCTTTGCCAGGAAAAGGCTGATTTTGTAAGTCCCGTTAGCCGGGATGGGGATATTGGCTCCATCCTGTTGGAGCAAAGCGTTGCCCGCGTTGTCGCCGTAGTTCAGGCTCCAGCTATCGTTGGCGCGGAACTTGATTTCGCCGGCCACCAGATTGAGGGTGATCGTCCAGGCGTTGGCGCTTGCGTCGTAGGTCATGTCTTGGTCGCTTCCCCAGCCGTCCGGCGTGGCAGACCCGATCAAGCCCCACTCTGTCTTGAGCAAGGTATAAGTGAAGTTGTTGAGATTGACGTTGATCTTGTAGAAACCTGCCTCGGACACCTTAATGTTGTCGCCATTGGGGTCCAAGGTGCCGTTGGCGCCATTGTCGCCCCAGTTAACATCCCAGCTTGGCCCAGCGGTGAATTTGAACTCGCTGCCGGCCTCGGGGAAGAAGATATACCCTTCGTACTGGTCGTTGGCTCCGGGCGAAGACAACTGGTTGGCCGTAGCCGGCGTCCAGCCCTGATAAGCGCCCGGCACATAAATTACCGGATACGTGCCGCCCGGATTTGGCGCTACAACCACGCTGCCGCCAGTAGCCGGAAATTTGTCCACGATGTTGCTGGTCACGCGCGTGCCGCCCCAACCGAAGTCTAAGCCAAAATCAGCCGGCGACATACTGCCGCCCACAGCGGCGTGACATACAAAAGTCATGCCCCCAAAAGTCTGCGTACGCAAACCGTCGAACAGCACGGAGAAAATAGCCCCCGAGCGATAGCGGTCGTTGTCCGCCATAAACATATTGGCGTACTCTGGCTCCAAGGTGTAGCCGGCATTGATGATGCGTTCGCAATATTGCACGCAATCGTTGTAGCGCGGGCGGTTGAGATAGACCTCGGCGTTGAGGTACAGCTTTGCCAGAACCATCCAAGCGGCGGCGCGGTCGGCGCGGCCATATTGATTGGTGCGCGGCGGGGCCAGGTCTTCTTCTATGGCTTTGAGTTCGCTCTCGACGTAGTTGAAAATTTGTTCGGGCGAAGCTTGCGGCGGGAAGAAGGAACCCACGGCGTCGGCCTCTGTGACAAAAGGTACCGCCCGGAACATATCCAAGGCGTGCCAGTAGCTCAGCGCGCGCAGGAAACGCGCCTCGGCGCGGAAGCGCTTGATCTCGTCGAGCTGGGCGCCGCTTACGCCTCGTGTGGAGAGTTTTTCGTCCGTTGTTTCGCGGATGAACTCATTGCACAGCGAAATCTGGTAAAAAATCCTGTTGTACATGGCTGTGACGAACTCGTTGTTGGCGTCCCAGCGCTGGGCGTGAAAATCTTGAATGGTGCCGTCGTTCCAGGCGATCACCGCTTCGTCGGTGGTCAACTCCTGCGCCTTCCAATATTGACGCAAGTAGGTTGAAAAGCCTTCGTCGATACCGCTGATATCGGGTTGGCCGGCTGGGCCTTGCTGACCGCTGACGGCCAAACCTGCATACAACTTGGCCAAAACGCCTCTGTAGGAGGAGGGGTCGTCATATACATTGGCCGAAGTTATTTCGAAATCGTTGAGAGGCACGGTATCCAAGTCTTTAAAACAAGATACCGTAAACAGCGAAAGGCCCAACAGGAGCGTCGCTGCGATTTTATATGATTTAAGCATCATGATGTGGAGTGTTTTTTTTAAAAAAAATCAAAAACTCGCATTCAGGCCAAACAAATACGTAACAGCGCGGGGGTACAGATTGTTGTCGATACCGCCGAACACCTCCGGATCGACGCCGCGGTAGGGCGTGATCACAATGGGGTTCTGCGCTGTGCCAAAGATACGAAGGTTGCGAACAAATCCTAACTTGCCAAAAGAATAGCCCAGCGTGAAGTGATCAAAACGCAAGAAGGAGGCATCTTGCACGAAGTGATCGCTGAAGTATCGCGGTACGTTGAAGCCGATGCGCTCATGTCCGCTCTGGATGTTGTTGAGGAAGCCGGTGGACTGATACAAGTTGTTATACCAGGTGCGGTCGGCCTCGCCATTGTTATATACGTAGTTGCCCAGACTTGCGCGGAAGCCGGTCGAAAAGTCGAGGCGACCGATGGAGAGGTTTGTGTAAAAGCCTGCCAAAAGATTGGCCACCGGATTCTTGTATCGGTACTGGTCGTCGGGCGTCACCACGCCGTCGCCGTTGCGATCGACATACAGGTTTTCGATCGGCTTACCGCTCTGGTCGTACACTTGCTCAAATACGTAGAACGAGTTGGCTGCATATCCTACGCTGTGAATCTGGATCGTGTTGCCCACGCCGCCGCTGATGCCGCCGGTGGCCACGCCGCGATAGCTCGGATCGTCGGTTGCCTGCAGGCGGGTGATGCGGTTGCGGTTGGCCGTGAAGTTGGCGCCAAACTCCCAGTTGACCCGCGAAGTCTGCACCGGCACGGTCGTGATGCTCAGTTCTACGCCGCGGTTTTCCAGGTCGCCTACGTTGGTGGTGATAAAGTTGGTCAAATTGCTGCCCGCCGCTACCGGGATGAAGTTGATCAAATCAATGGTCGGACGAACGTAGTAGTCAATGGCGCCGAACACGCGGTTGTTGAAAAAGGCGTAATCCAGACCCACGTTGTACGTTTTGGTACGCTCCCAGCGGATGTTGCGGTCGTAACCGTTCGGACGAATGGTGGTAACGAACTCATCGCCCAACTGATACTGCGCTGTCGGCGTGCTGGATTGATAGCGAGCCAAATAAGGATAGAAATCGCCGCCGATGTCCTGTTGACCCGTTTCGCCATAGCTGGCGCGCAGCTTGATGCTGTTCAAATCGCCCGCGCGGTCTTTGATAACCCGCCAGGCCACGGCCGCCGAGGGGAACATACCCCAGCGGTTCTCCGGCGAGAAGCGGGAGGTGCCGTCGCGACGGAGCGTAAAGGTGAGCAATACGCGATCGGCAATGTTGTAGTTCACGCGACCGAAAAGCGATACCAAAAAGTTCTCGCGCTTGTTCAGGATGAAGGGGCTGATCACCCGGGTATTGCGCGCGCTGACGGTCTCGGACTCATCCTCCAGATAAAAATGTTGCCATGAGTAGCCGCCCATGATATCCAATTTGGTATTGCCTATCGGACGGGCGTAGTTCAGGTAAAACTCCAACAACCGGTTGTCGCGTATGGAAGAATACTCGCGGTTGAAGCCGCCGTCAGGCTGCCCCTGGTCGTCCACCCGAAAACCGCCCGGATAATTGGCCGGAGCGCTTGCCGAGCCTGAGCCGTTGGAGCGATCCAGCGCCAGATTCAGATTGGCGCGCAGGTCAGGCAGAAAATGGAAGCGATAATCCGCCGAGAAGTTGGCGATATACTGAAATACTTCCGACTCATCGCGCTGCATGTTGAGCTGCGCGACGGGATTGACAGGCGCCAGCAGGTTGGGCGTTCCGTTCTGAAGGTGCGTGTAATACCCGCCATAGGGGCTGTTAGGGTCGCGCACCGGCTGTGTAGGATCAAATGAAGCGGCGGCCCCAATCGCGCCGCGGTTGGCAAAAAAGTTGTCGTTGCGGGCTACTTTAATGCCTGTATTGATCTGCAGATAGTTGTTGAAGAAACCGGGCGTCAGGTTGAGCGCCGCACTTTGACGCTGGAATTTATCTGTTTTGAGAATACCGTCGCGGTCGGTCAGACCCAAAGACAGGCGATAGGGCACAGACCCTATACCGCCCGACAAAGCCAGCGTGTGGTCCATACCAAAAGCGTTCTGGTATATTTCGTCCTGCCAGTTGGTATTGGCGTTGCCTAAGAGTTGACGCGAGGGGTGATTGTCGCCAAATCGGGTATTGATGATATTTCTGAACTCGTCGGCGCTTAACACGTCGATGCGGTTGGCCGGCGTACTGAAAGAGAAGTTGTTGCTGTAGTCAACTGCCAGCTTGCGCTTGAGCGAGCCTTTTTTGGTGGTGATGATAATCACGCCGTTGGAAGCCCGCAGACCATATAGCGCCGTGGACGAGGCGTCTTTCAATACCGTGAATGATTCAATATCGTTGGGATTGATGATATTGAATACGTTGCGCGCACCGCCCGGTCCGGTATTGCTCAAGGGTACGCCGTCCACAATGATCAACGGATCGTTGCTGGCGCTCAACGAAGACCCGCCGCGAATCCGGATGGTGGCGCCGCCGCCGGGATCGGGATTGGTGGTCACTTGCACGCCGGCGACTTTACCAACCAGCAGTTCTTGCGGGGAGTTGATGGCGCCTTTATTGAAGTCTTTTTCGGTCACGGCAAAAAGCGAACCGGTTACATCCTCTTTGCGTACGGTGCCATAAGCCACTACGATAGCCTCGCTGAGCAACAACCCCGAACTGAGCGCTATGACATACTCGTTGGAGGCGCTCAGGGGGATCACTTGCGTGTCGTAACCCGTATAACTGACCTCAATCTGCGTCACACCCTCAGGTAAGACAAAAGAAAAACGACCATCGAAATCTGTGTTTGCGCCTACCGTAGCGCCTACGGCCCGAACGCTGGCGCCGATCAGCGCTTCGCCGGTTTCAACATCAGTTACTACGCCGCTAATTTGTCGCTGCGCCCAAAGTCCGAACGCCGAAAACAGCATAATGCTCAGCAGGGCGAAGTAAGATTTAAGTTTAGTTTGTAACATACAAAGAAAAGGTTAAAGATTTGAAGCAATCTGGCGACTTAGTGTAAATGTCACCATTTCAAAGACGCTGCAATACTACGACTATTTTTAAAATCGCCGTGTAAATTTTGTTAACTAATTATTAATAAGTGGCAAAAATTCGTCTATACTGTCATTATTTTTGAATATTGGCAATATCTCCAAATGACAGAATAGTTATACTATAGCTCATAGTGTCGTATCTACAATAAGATCGGCCGTTCCCCGTAGGCGGCGGGAACGACGCTTTCACATGTTCGCGAGGCGCAAAAGCAACGGGGTTTGGACAAGCGGGTGAGATCCGTGCCAAAACGCTACCCCTTTTTTTAGAAAAAAAGCGTGCGAAAAAGCGTGGTCATGCGGGTTAGACCCGCGCATATCCGGTGAATAGACCCAGTGAAGCGCAGTTCAGGCGTTTGTCCCCAGCATTTGGACGGGCGTCGGGTCGTTGGCTTCGTCGGATTCAATCAGCCCGTCGCGCAGACGAACGATTCGACGCGCATGTTGGGCAATGTCATTTTCATGTGTCACGACAATAATGGTGTTGCCTGCGCGGTGGAGTTCCTCAAACAGGGCCATGATCTCATAGGAGGTTTTGGTATCGAGGTTGCCGGTAGGTTCGTCGGCTAGGATAATGGCCGGGTCATTGACCAAAGCCCTGGCTACGGCTACCCTTTGGCGTTGGCCTCCCGACAATTCATTGGGTTTGTGGTGCATGCGGTCGCCCAACCCGACTGCTTTGAGCACCTCCTTGGCTCTGATCAGCCGCTCTTCCCTTTTTTTCCCGGCATATACCAAAGGCAGCGCTACATTTTCCAGGGCGCTGAGCCGGGGCAACAGATTAAAGGTCTGAAATACGAATCCGATCTGACGGTTGCGCACCTCGGCCAATTGTCCGTCGTCCATGGCGCCGACCTCGACGCCATTGAGCCAATATTGACCCCGCGTGGGCGAGTCCAGACATCCCAACAAGTTCATCAGCGTGGATTTGCCGCTTCCAGAGGGACCCATGAGGGCTACATACTCATTGCGTTCGATATTGAGCGATACGTCTTTGAGAGCCTCTACTTTTTCCTCCCCCATGAGGTATGTTTTATTCAGGTTTTTGATCGAGATCAGCATACGCGAGCGTCTATTTTTTTCGCAGGAAAAGGCCGGTCACAGCTACCAGGGCGCCAACCATCAGGGCGACAAACTGGCGGATGAGTTCCGGAAAGACCCAGACCAATATGCCGCCGACAACAATGAGCGCCGCCAATATGCCGAGCAGCCATCTGAACCGGGATGATGAGTTTGATTTTTGCATAATTTTTGACTTTCAAAGGTACTACCGCATGCAAATTCAAAGATCAACACTTGGACAATACCGGCAGAATAATCGTTGAACAGCCTTTTTTACCAGACCAAAAATACAGGCTTTTCTGAAGTCTAGGCAAAAAAACAAAAAAGTAAGCCCCCCCTATCCGAAAACAAAGTACCTTCGCTGGCTCAAAACATTGCCATGACAGGAGATTTGCCGCCAGAAAAGCACCGGATCAAACACGTGGCCATCGCAGGCAACATCGGCGCCGGGAAAACGACCCTTAGCGAATTACTGGGTAAACATTTTGGATGGGAAGTGCACTACGAAAGCACCGACAATAATCCTTATTTAGCCGACTTTTATTTGGATATGAAGCGCTGGTCGTTCAACCTGCAGGTGTTCTTTTTATCCAGCCGCTATCAACAGATCGTGAACATACAGCAGGGCTTCAGAACGGTCATACAGGACCGTACGATTTATGAAGACGCTTATATCTTCGCGCCCAATCTTGCGGATATGGGGCTGATGGAGCGCCGCGATTTTGAAAATTACACGACCCTTTTTCAAACCATCGTATCCCAAATCCGACCGCCAGATTTGCTGATTTATTTGCGGGCCAGCATACCTACTTTGGTTGAGCACATCCAGATGCGGGGACGGGATTATGAGGGCAGCATAAGCATCGATTACCTCAAACGACTCAACGACCGCTACGAAAACTGGATCAACAGCTATCAGGAAGGGAGGCTGCTCGTCATCAATTCGGACCAGTTGGATTTCAGTCAGCGCAAGGAAGATGCCGCCAAAGTGATCGAAATGGTTCATGCCGATTTGCACGGCTTGTTTTGACTTCAATTAACAAATCTACTTTTTCTGGATGTCCAGCATCACAGGCGTTTTGTTTCGCGTCAGCACCTTTGGCGAATCGCACGGAGAGGCCGTCGGGTGCGTGATCGACGGGTGCCCTGCCGGATTGGCTCTGGACCTCGGCTTTATCCAGCGCGAACTTGACCGGCGGCGACCCGGCCAAAGCGACATTACCACCCAACGTAAAGAAAGCGACCGGGCGCGCATACTCAGCGGCGTGTTCGAGGGCCTGACCACAGGAGCGCCCATTGCCATAGCGCTCTACAACGAAGACTACCGCTCTGCCGATTACGAACACCTCCGCAACGTCTATCGACCCAGCCATGCCGACAACACGTGGCACGCCAAGTATGGCGTGCGCGACCACCGTGGCGGCGGTCGTTCCAGCGCAAGAGAAACGGCGGCGCGCGTAGCGGCCGGCGCCGTGGCTAAATTGCTGTTAGCCCACTACGGAATCGAGATATACGCCTGGGTCGATCAGATTGGCGATCTGCGACTCGACAAACCCGACGATGAAATAGACCTCGCGTTGGTCGAAGCGCACGAAACCCGCTGCCCCGACCCTGCGTTGGCTGCGCAAATGAGCCAGTTGATCAAAGCTACGCGCAAAGAGGGCGACACCATTGGCGGAGCTATCCGCTGCCTGGTCCGCAACTGCCCGCCCGGACTCGGACAGCCGGTGTTCGATAAACTGCACGCCGACCTCGCCAAGGCTGTCATGAGCATCAACGCTGTCAAAGGCTTCGAAATAGGAGCCGGATTTGCCGCAGCCGCCATGCGCGGCTCGCAACACAATGACTTGCCGCTTCCTGCCCCGCCCGACAATCCTAAAACATACCGAACCGCTACCAACCGCTCAGGCGGAATACAGGGCGGCATCTCGAACGGCATGAACATCACATTCCGCGCAGCATTCAAACCTGTGGCTACGCTCCTGCGCGATCAGACAAGCGTCGATGACCAAGGGCAGCCGGTCACTGTAGCCGGCAAGGGCCGCCACGACCCCTGCGTGGTTCCCCGGGCGGTACCCATCGTAGAAGCCATGGCCGCCCTGACGCTGGCCGACCACCTGCTACGCGCACGCGCCGATAAGGTTTGAGCGCGCCGCGCGCTTCACCCAACGCCGGACGTGAGCGCAACCGCAAAATGCGCTGAAAACACCCAGCAAAAGCCCTTTATCAAAAAAGTGAAAATGCAGATCGAGAAGAAGCCTTACTTTTCCGCGCTGAAAGCCAAACCGGACTACGCCTGCTTGGCTGCCATAAAAGAATGGGCTTGAGATATCCGCGCTGGCGCTTTCCGCAAACCTCAGCGTCTCATCGCAAGATCAATCGATCAAACATTATACTACAAACCATGAAATACCGTATCTTTGGAACAAGCGGCTTGCGCGTATCCGAACTCTGCCTCGGCGCCATGACCTTTGGCGTCGAATGGGGCTGGGGCGCAGACAAGCACGAAAGCAAACGCATATTTGACGCCTTCGCTAAAGCCGGCGGCAACTTCCTGGACACCGCCAACCGCTACACCGAGGGTACCAGCGAACGCTGGCTTGGCGAATTCATCAAAAATGACCGCGATCATTTTGTACTGGCTACCAAATTCACACTCAAAGACCGGCATGGCGATCTGAACTTTGCGGGCAGCCACCGCAAAAACATGATGCGATCCGTCAACGAAAGCCTGCGCCGACTGGATACGGAGTTTATTGACTTGCTTTGGGTGCACGCCTGGGATCACCTCACGCCAACCGACGAAGTAATGCGCGGCCTCGAAGATTTGGTCAGTAGCGGCAAAGTGCATTATATAGGCGTATCCGACACGCCGGCATGGGTAGTCAGCCACGCACAAACCTTAGCCCAAATGCGCGGATGGGCCGCTTTTGCCGGCCTGCAAATCGAATACTCGTTGCTCCAGCGCACGCCCGAGCGCGACCTACTCCCCATGGCCAAACACTTCGGACTGGCCGTCACCCCCTGGGGGCCCATAGGCGGCGGAGCGCTTACCGGCAAATACCTTCGCGGCGATAAAGGACGCCTCAACGATAACAGCGCCCGCCTCAACGAACGCGCCCAAGCCATAGCCGCCAAAGTAGTGGAAGTCGCCGAAAAAATGGGCGTCCAACCCGCTCATATCGCCATCAACTGGACGCGCCAACGCGACCCACAACTTACGACAATCCCCATCGTAGGCGCGCGCACGGAAGCCCAAATCACCGATACGCTGTCCTGCGCCGACCAACGAATACCCGACGAACTGATCCGCGAATTGGATGAGATCAGCGCCATCGAACTGGGATTCCCCCACGACTTCCTCCAGTCAGACGGCGTCCGCGATGTCGTCTTTAGCGGAATGCTGGGACAAATTTTTTAAAA
Source organism: Saprospiraceae bacterium (assembly GCA_046296435.1). Taxonomy (GTDB): domain Bacteria; phylum Bacteroidota; class Bacteroidia; order Chitinophagales; family Saprospiraceae; genus M3007. The sequence goes on from JBKBLI010000001.1 coordinate 67,678, forward strand.
GGCGCATAGCGCGGATACAAATTTTAACACAGGAAAAACAGTATGAAAGTCCTGATAATTGGCGTAGGGCCGGGAATCGGCCATTCTCTGGCAAAGCGTTTCGGCCGCGAAAATTTTGAAGTACTCATGCTGGCCCGTAGCGCCGAAAAACTTTCGGCTTTCCGGGCTTCGCTGGCGTCGGAGGGAATACGCTCGCAAGGCATTGTCGGCGACCTGTCCGACGCCAAAACCTTTGCGCAACAAGCCAAAGAACTGGCAGCTCAACATCCGGATACTGAAGCGCTGATATACAATGCAAGCGTCTTGAATCCGGCCAAACCCTCCGAAGTCAATCCCGACACCCTTCTGACAGACATCCAGGTCAACGCACTCAGCGCAGTCGTGGCCGCGCAGGCATTCATCCCTCTATTCAAAGCCCGCCGCTCAGGCGCCTTTCTGCTCACCGGCGGCGGATCGGCTTTACAAGCGCCGCCTCATCTGGCCTCCCTGGGCCTCGGCAAAGCCGCATTGCGCAATTTTGCCTTCTCTTTGGCTCAAGAATGCATCCCGCACGGAATCAAAGTAGCTACCCTGACCATCTGCGGCATGGTGCAAAAAGACACGCCGTTCGACCCGGATCTGATCGCCGAAGCCGTCTGGCAACAATACTGCAAAAAGCCCGGAGATGGCGAAGTAGAGCGCCTGTTCAAATAATACAGGACCAATCCAACCGGTCGGCGCGTACCACGGGCAACATATCCACGTTTCCCGCTTTTCCCTGCTTTCTTATGAGAAAAGAAATCAGGGAAAAGGTATTCTTTTCTTACCCGCGCGCCTATTTTTATTTTTTCAAAAAAAGAAAAGGGGCGGCATAAACAACCTCAGCCGCCCATAGCGCTTGCCGGGAGAGCAGGTCTGGGCGCAAACTTTGCTGTGCATTGATAAACAACAGCACACTAACCCAGTGGCACATGCCATCTGACAAAGGCTCAACCACATTTACCTCCTCAACAAAAAAAAACCGCCAAACTTACGTCTGGCGGCCAAGAACCTAATGAAAACAATCTTCCTACCGTTATCTCATAGTCCATTCCAACAAGGGGACAAATTGAATACGACCCCACTTGTCAAAAGTAACTATTTATTTTTTACATCATCTAGTAATTTTGTGGCAAAGTTATAGCGCCTGAAAATTCTGTGCAAGTTTTTTTTGCATTTTTTACATTTTTATTGTTTTTGATCAAAATTGAGTCGAATTTTAGATCAAAAATGATAATTCAATGACCAAATTTAGACATTACGACACTTACTATATCGCAGAGGGATAGCAAATCACATTAATTATTTAAAAAATATAAATCCAAATTGCCCCGCTATCTCGTTCCCTGCCGTACCCCATTTCGCAATAGTGTAAAGTGAACGCTTACAAGGATATTTTTTGTGCAAAATCTAAGATCGCCAAACTCTTTTTTCAAAAAATGTAAAATAATTTGCCATAAATATAATTTAACCGCTTTTGAACCGTTAGCAAACATTAGCTCCCCTACCAGATTATTTTTCTCGTCTTGAAACCGGCGAAACCATGAGATGCAACATCCTTCTTAGGTTTTTTCGCCCCCCGTTTTTGCATGACATTAATGTCGTCGCATTCATTTTTGCCTTCAATATCGCACATGCCCAATTACACTACGACGCGCGCGGCACGGGTCGAAGTACGGGTATTGTGGCCTGGGTGCAGGTGTACAACCCCACGCCTGAGGCCATGCGCGTTGTGCTGGGCGATTGCTTTATTCCCGCCCATTCGGGGCATCAAGGCTACGTAATTCCTCAGGCGTACCCGACTGAGATAGCGCCCTTCGGCTCGGTAAAGATAGAACTGGAAGGCTACTGCACACTGGCGCAGGCGCCGCCGGCGGCAGAGGGCTGGGCTTTGCCGGATGTATCGCTATGGACTTCGTGGGCGGCGGCGGCGCCCCTGCCCGAAGCAGGCAAGCCTTTAGGTCCTCCTTTTGTCGCCGCTATTACAACTGCCGACGACCCTTTGACGCTGACTTACCCAGGCACGCAGACGCCCATGCCCTATGTGCTAGACTTCGACCGCTACCCGCAGCACGGAGCCAGGCTCCTGCTACATGCCGCTTATGCGGCGGGCGCGGCTTTCGACCAACTGGCGCAAGAGGGTAAGGTTAACCCTGTCGCTGCGGGACGCCCGTTGCCTACCCTTCGACAAGACCTCATCCAGCAGTATGTGTGGGCCTTTAGCGCCCGCCTGGCGGGCCAATCTTACGACAAAGGCGATTTTTACATTCAATTGGTTGAAGAAGCCGAGCAGCAGTTGAACCAACCCATCAGCGCTTTCTCGCCAGAAGAGCGCCAATCGCTCGAACGCCAAAGCCAGGACGTGTGGGCCAACGTGTCGTTGGTGGGGGCCGCAGCTAAGCTCATACCGCCGCATACCGGACCGCGTGTGGAGACCCTGCGCGCACAGCCTGTAAGCGCCGGCTCACCCATAGACCTCAGCGCCACCTTGCTGGAGCGCATGCAAACAACCTCGCCTACCCAATGGAATGCCCTCGACCAACTGACCCCAGTACTGCTCTTCCTCCAACAAACCAACGAAAACCCTGAATATCAGACCCTGAAGCAAGCCATCTTAGAAAAATGGCGCACCGCTTTAAAATACCAAATTGAACGCATAGACCCCCCATCGCCCTTCGCCGTGCGCGACGCTGTTACTGCCATCGGGTGGGTACAAAGCCGGCCCAGTCAGGTCATCCCCTACGAAGAGCGCCAACGCTTGCTGACCACGCTCTATGAAAAAATTGACGCTGCCCTCCGTTACTCGGCCAAGACGCTACACCCGGGGCAGGCCGACTTCCTAACCCGATGGCGCATGCTAAAAAGCGCGACCAACCAGCCTTGGTACGCAGCCTGCTGTCGCCGGTCCAATTCGCTCCAGGACCTTCCCAACCCCTCAGGCGCTGTGCGCATAACCGCACCGTTTCGGCCCGCCGCCTTAGCCCTTAGCGGGGAGCATTGGAAACACGCCATCCCCATCACCCCGTCCGCTGCAAAACTGCCCAAAAAGTTCTCCTGGTGGATACCCGCCATAGGTCTCCCTGCCGCAGGCGGCGCCGTTTATTTCGCTACGCGAAAACGCAAACTGCCAACGCCCTTACCTCCGCCGCCCAGAGCCACAGATGATGCCGTCAGCCTCGCTTGCGGCGGACAAACAATGGTTGACCCTTTGGCCAACGACTCCGGCGCGCGCATTACTCTAAGCAGCATCAACGCTCCCACAGGCATTGGCGCGACTGCCGTGGGCAACACCGTGCTTATTCAGGCTTCCGGCGTCGGCGCCTTCCTTATAGCCTACACCATTACCGATAGCCTGGGGCGCGCCGCCTCGGCCAACATCGTCGCAACGGTAACCGACGCCGACCCGCCCGCCATCTCCTGCCCGCCGCCCGTCGCCGTGGACTGCGGGCAGCAAAACAACCTCGACATCACCGGACAGGCTACCGCTACCGACATCTGCGCCGGACCCATCGCGCCGACCTTCGCAGACAACCCGCCAGTGTTCGCCGGTTGCGAAGGCATCATCCAGCGCACCTGGACCGCCGCCGACCCAAGCGGAAACTCCGCCTCTTGCATCCAGACCATCACCGTGCAGGATCAAACTCCGCCCGTCTTCACCCTTTGCCCGCCGCCCATCTCGGCGCCGATAGGCCAGCAGAACAACCTGAGCGTTACAGGTATGGCCGCAGCCACAGACGCCTGCAAACCGCCGGTCGTCGAACCCACCTTTGTGGATGACCTCAGCGGTTTTGGATCCTGCGGTGGTACGATCGTGCGCAACTGGACCGCTACCGACGACTGCGGCAATACGGCCGCTTGCGCCCAACCCATCACGGTGTTCGACGCCGACCCGCCCGCCATCTCCTGCCCGCCGCCCGTCGCCGTGGACTGCGGGCAGCAAAACAACCTCGACATCACCGGACAGGCCACCGCTACCGACAACTGCGCCGGACCCATCGCGCCGACCTTTGCAGACAACCCGCCAGTGTTCGCCGGTTGTGAAGGCCTCATCCAGCGCACCTGGACCGCCGCCGACCCAAGCGGCAATAGCGCCCATTGTACGCAGGAAATCACCGTGAAAGACCACTCAGCGCCGGTATTCACGTTTTGCCCGCCAGCCGTTACTGTAGCCTGCGGTCAGCAAAACGACCTTAATATTACCGGCGCCGCCACAGCCCAAGATGCCTGCGCGCCCAGCGCTGCCGTTACCCATAGCGACGCAACCATCGTTTTCCCCGCTTGCGTCAACGCCATCTTCGGGCAGGTCTTGCGCACCTTCAACGCCGCAGACCCTTGCGGAAACTCTGCCACCTGCACCCAAACCATCTCCCTGCGCGACGTCGTGCCGCCCACCCTCGTCTGCCCTGACTTAGTGCAGGTGCAATGCGGCCAGCAAAACAACCACGACATCACCGGCGCCGCCGTCGCTTTCGACGATTGCGGCGCGCCGGTTACCACCACCCACAGCGACAATCTCGATGAGTTTGTACAATGCGAAGGCGTCATCTTTCGCACTTTCCTGAGCGTGGACGCTTGCGGCAATACAGCCACTTGCGTGCAGCCCATCGTGGTGGTCAATGTGCCCTGCAACTTCACCGCTTTGTTTGGCGTCAGCACACCCGTTTGCGGGCGTTGCGTAGGCTCCGTCAGCGCGTTCGTTGACCCGCCGGGCGACTACGCCTACCTGTGGAACACCGGGCACACCACGCCCAACCTCAACAACGTATGCCCGGGCAACTATACCGTTACGATTACCCACCTCAATGAGGAGTGCAGCGACATTTACACCGTAACGGTAGGCAACACGCCCAACCTGATGCTGACCGTGCTCCAGGTAAACCACCCCGCCAGTCCCGGCGCCAGCAACGGATCCGTGGTGCTGCAAGTAGGACCTGCGCCGCCTTGGTCAATACCGCCGTTTCAGGTCTTTGTTAACGGTTCGCCTATTGGCTTTGCCAACACAAATACTTTCCAGATTGTCAACATGCCCCCAGGCGAATACGTCATCTGGGTGGTGGACCAGGGCGGCAGCGGCTGTATGTCGAGCCACGTATTTGTTTTCCTCATTCCCGGCGGCATGGCCGAACCTCCAGCGCTGAGCCTGAATACCGCCGGAGCGCCGCTGACCTTACCTGCTGCGGGTAGCCCCGAACACCCGTCGGCATTGGCCGCAGCGCTTTGGCCCGCAGGTCCTGGGCTTACCTTGACCCTGCCCTTCGGACGCTTCGGCCAAATGCGCCTCGAGCGCCAGTCCTATCTGGGGCTGCATCCGGGCCTGGCGCCTTTGTCGTGGGCGGAACGCGTTGGCGCAGGCTATCGGCGCTATTGGCCGCTCGAGCGCCAGCCTAGATACTGGCTCTTTTCCGAGTCGGCGCTGGCTTTGATGTGCCTATGGCCGCAAACGATCCAAGAAACGCGCGGGCCGCTTCCGCAGCTTGCCTTAGGCGGCGGCGCCGACGCCAGCCTGTGGCGCTCCTTGCGCGTAGAGGCCGGCGCAAATCTGGCGATATGGCCTACGCTTGAACACAACCGCTGGCAGTTGGGCGCTTATGTGCGCGCCTACCTCCCGCTGCAAGGGCGCCAGCGCCCCATGGGCATACAAGGGCTTGACTGAGCCGACAGCGCTATGACTGCGCACTTCCCGCCAAATACCCGATTTTCTCACCCTTTAACTGTTTTTGTCATGAAAACATTGTTTTTTTTCTCGCTCACCCTGCTGTCGCTCTGCCTCGGCCCAGCGGCCTTGAGCCAGCCCAGCGGCCAAGAACTCGAAAAGCAGGCCCACGAAGCCTACGAAAAAGGCTATACTGGTAATTCGCCCGAAGCCCAAGCCCAATCCTTCGACGAAGCGGCCCGCCTCTATGAAGCCGCCGCAAAAGCGTACGAAAAGGAAAAAATGAACGACAAAGCCGACAAGGCCCGCAAAAGCGCCCATGGCGCCCGCCAAAATGCCGAACACCGGCGCAACCGGAGCCGCACCGCGTCGCCGCAGCAGCAAGTCGTCGCCACCGGCCGCACGACGGGCCACATCGCCGATCTCGTACTCACCAACCCCGGCGCCAAGTCCGCCGATGCCGTGCTGCCCGCATCGGTCGTCATCCCCTCCGACGGCCAATACCAGGGCTACGCCGTGCCCACTACGCCCGGCAAAACCACTGTGCCCCCCGGCCAGACCCGCACCGTGCCGCTGACCGGCTATTGCACCCATCCCGATCTGCCGGCCCCGCCACCCGGAACCATCCTGCCCACCCCGACCGACTGGCCGCCCACCTTACTGCCTACGCCGCAAACGGTGCGCACCCTGGAAACCACCGCCCGACGCCTGCTCGATCAAGGCGCCATCCAATTGCCGCTTGACGAGCCGGCCTTTATCGTTCAACAAACCTACTGGATCTTCGTTTCGACGCCCTACAACCCCTGCGCCTATTTGAATACCCTCCTGACAGAGGCCGGCGTGCCGCAAGACGCCATTCCCACAGCCATCGCGCAAGTGGTGGACGCCATGCTGACGGTCGGCCGCGAAGCCGGACTGCCGGAATACCAGCCTGCGCTGCCTGCGCTGCCCATCCGACCGCCGGCCCCGCCCGCGCCCGGCGCCGTTAAGCCAACGGTCAGGGTAACTGGTACCGGCCAAACCACCGGCCACATCGCCGACATCACCATCCGCAACCCTTCCGACCAACCCATAGCTGTCGTCGTCGGCAACTCGGCATACATCCCCTCTACTGGTAGGTATCAGGCCTACGTCGCGCCCAAACTGCCCCCCATAACCGTGCCGCCCCGCGAAACAGTTACCACGCCCATCCACGGCTATTGCGCCGACGTGCGCCGCCCGCCCGTGCCCGCCGGCAACGATATGCCGCCCCTGAGCGAGTGGATCGCCTCCGAACCCGGCGCCGACCTGCTGCAATTGCCCAACGCCGTGCGCATACCTACCCGCGCAGCGCCACCCCTGACCGAAGTCGCCAACATCCTGCAAAGCCAACCCGTACCGCCCGTCGCAGCACAATGGGACTGCCTGCCCCTGCCGCCGGCAAACACCCAGCCCCTCCTGCCCGGTACCGACACGCCTATTCGCGTGCCCATATCCGCCGCCGATAACCCCGGTTTAGCCGTACCCCTCCTGTTGGATGCCATCAGCCGCCTCGAAGACGCTTACGAGCGATTGGGCGGAACGCTCACCACGCCCTTCTCCAACAACCCGCCCAGAGAGCGCGAAGCCGTCATCCAGCAGACGTTTTGGATATACTCCGCCAGGCTGGAAGGCAAGCCCTACACCTACAACGACTTTCACGACAACACCGTCAAACAGTTTGAAACCAACTCCGGCCGACCTTACAACGGCTTGCCGCCCGACCAAAAGGAAAAACTCGACAAAGGCGTGGACGACTTCTGGGATGCCTTCACGGCCACCGGCGTAGAGGCGAAGATTTTGCCGAAGACGCCGGAAACGCCTAAACTGGAGGATGTTCCTCCTTTGAAAATGCCTTTTGAAGATCCGTCTGTGTTGATTCAGAATCGGCCAAGGCAGCAACGCCAGCGCGCAAAAAAGTGTGAATGCGGCTCGGTTTCATTTAATCTTCAAATTTGGGCTTGGGGAAACGATGGTTCTGGAAATAACGTACACAAAGGCGCCCCGTACAAAGAAGCCGTGTCTGGCAATGCTGCGCCGGGCCAAGCCGCCCAGGCCGTACCGATTAAGAAGAACGACCTCCCAGCCCGCCCCGCGAACGACGACATATATCTGATCGCTATACGAAACATCAAGGCAGATTGCCCTTGCACCGAATGGACGGAGTCTATCGAGCAGGCCATCAAAGGCTTGGAAAAGGCAATGCGCGATAACGCGGACAAAATCAGCAGAGCCAGAGAGGCTTTGGACAAAGCGCAAAAAGAACTGGATACGTTAAAGAGCCAACTGGAAAAGGCAAGAGCTGCAAAAAGGCCAGTTCAATCAACTATAGACAGATTGGAAATAAAGATGCAGAAGGCAGAAGAAAAAAAGGAAAAAGCCGAATCAGACTTGGCTACATTGGAGAACCCGATTCACGCCAAAAAGAGTGAGCTGGATGACTTGAAAAAAGCGGCGAAACAGTCCGATTGCACAGTTTATACAAACGAAAAGAACCCAGATTCAAAATTGCCGCCGCAAGTCAAGGCCAAAAATACAGTTATTGGGAGAATAGAAAATGCCCCTGATGGCTCCAAACTTGCACCAGAAGAGTACTATTATAGTTTCAGGCATGATCCCAACAAGCCGCTTACTTACGATATTGAAATTTCCTTTTATTGCGAGGGAGACGGCTGTAAGCCCATCTCCTGCAGCCGCACCTTCGTTGTAAAAGTAGAGGAATAAGTAAGGAGAAAAACCACAAACCAGACTGCCAGCCTACCCAAGGCCGGGCCTTCCGGGACGACAATCCCGGAAGGCCCTTCGCCTGGCGGCCAACGCCGCCCCCCGCAAGCGCTTCGGCGCACATTTCTTAACTTTTAAAATGCATTGATGATGAAACCCATTACCTTCTTCTCCGCAATCTATCTCATCGCTTGGGCGCACCTGCTGCTGCCTACCCAGTCGGCAGGCCAGACCTGGAATTTACAAACAACCGGCCTGACGCTCAATGGCATCTGGATGCTCAACAGCAATACCGGATGGGCCGTTGGCAATGCCGGCCTCATCTTGTACACCAACAACGGCGGTACTACATGGACGGGGCAGGCATCGGGTACGGATGCCAATCTTTATGGCGTCTGGGGCGTCGATGCCGGCAATGTCTGGGCGGTGGGGCACAGTGGAAAAATCCTGAAGTATGATGGTTCGGCATGGGCGGAGCAAAACTCTAACACTGGCTTTTCGCTATTCGGTATATGGGGGGTAGATGCCAACAACGTCTGGGCTGTTGGTGGCGCCAGTCTTTGGGGAGTTATTGTAAAATATGATGGCTCTGCCTGGGGCACTCAATTTACGGGAGGAGCGCCGTGGAATGGCCTGTGGGGGACAAACGCCAGTAACATCTGGGTAGTTGGGAATGGAGGCGCCATTTATAAGTACAACGGTTCCTCGTGGTCAGCGCAAACTTCCGGCACAACGAGCACACTTTTAGGTGTTTGGGGCGCCAATGGCAGCAATGTCTGGGCAGTAGGGGCCGGCGGCGCCATTCGGTTTTACAACGGTTCCTCTTGGTCTGCTCAGACATCGGGCACGTCAAATATGCTCAATGGTATTTGGGGGGTTAATACCAGCAATGTCTGGGCAGTAGGGGCCGGCGGCGCCATTGTCAAATATAATGGCTCCGCATGGTCTGCACAATCATCCGGGACTTCTAATTCGATCAACGGCGTTTGGGGCACGAATAGCAGCAATGTGTGGACGACTGGATTTCAGGGGACTATTTTGAAACACAACGGTTCCTCTTGGTCAAGTCAACTTTCTGGTCTTTCCAATCAAGATTTATGGGGCATCTGGTGCGCCAATGCGTCCAATATATGGGCCGTGGGTGGTGCTGGAATTATTTTGAAATACAATGGCGCCTCGTGGTCAACGCAAACCTCTGGCACTTCAAATAGTTTAATCGGCGTCTGGGGCGCCGACGCCAACAACGTCTGGGCCGTAGGCGGCAACGGTACCATCCTCAAATACAACGGCAGCGCCTGGAGCGCACAAACCTCAGGTACCTCAAGCACCCTGCGCGGCGTCTGGGGCGCCGACGCCAACAACGTCTGGGCCGTAGGCGGCAACGGTACCATCCTCAAATACAACGGCAGCGCCTGGAGCGCACAAACCTCAGGTACCTCAAGCACCCTGTACGGCGTCTGGGGCGCCGACGCCAACAACGTCTGGGCCGTAGGCGGCAACGGTACCATCCTCAAATACAACGGCAGCGCCTGGAGCGCACAAACCTCGGGTACTTCGCAGCACCTGTACGGCGTCTGGGGCATTGATGCGGTCAATGTATGGGCTGGAGGAGCATCAGGCGCAGTACTTAAGCACGATGGCTCCTCATGGACGGAACAGGTAATATCGCCTATGGCAAGAGTGCAAGGACTTGCGGGCGCGATACCCGATCTATGGGCAGTAGGCGAAAACAGTACCATCTGGCACTCCGCCGACCAGCCGCTACCCATCGAGCTGCTGCGCTTTCAGGCCCGGAGAGAGGGCGCTGCGGCCGCGCTTTATTGGCAAACCGCCACCGAGCGTAACAACGCCGGCTTCTACATCGAGCGCAGCGGAGACGCTTTGCAATTCCTGTCCATCGGCTTTGTAGCCGGACAGGGGCATAGCGCGCAAACAACCGACTACGCCTTTCGGGACGACAGCCCCCTGCGCGGCCTCAACTACTACCGCCTGCGCCAAACCGACTACGACGGTCCCGCAACCTATTCGCCCGTGGCGTCGGTATTCCTAAAAGACAATGACTGGAGCGTCTTTCCCAATCCCGCTGCAGACTGGATCGAACTGTCCGGCCCCGCCCTCCACCCGGGCGCCTACTACCGGCTGACTGACCCTATGGGCGCTATCCGCCAAATCGGCCCGCTGCCCGAAAACCGCATCCACCTGCGCGACCTGCCGCCGGGGTTGTACTACCTGTGGATACACGACGAAGCAGCGCAGCACGTAGCGCCCGTCGTCAAACACTGAGCGGCAAAAGACAACTTTAGTACGAGCGACAAAGGAACGTCGCTTTATTATGTGTTAACAAGACGCTCCCGCGTCTCTCGCTTATTCGCTTTTTTCTATGTTGAGCAGAGGGCTTATCCTTGTTAATAAAAGGTTGATTCAACAAAAAATACTTACAATCCAATAAAATTGCGTAACATTGCAGCATCTCTACACATCAATTCAAGACAACCATGTACGCAAACACAATCGAAACGCTTTTTGAACGCATCCAAAACGGTTATGAATTCCGCCTGGGCGACTACTTTACCAAAGGGTGGGAAATTTTCCGGCAAAATGCGGGTATCTTCATCGGGTACTCTTTGATTTATATCGGAATCAGCCTTGCGGGCAATATCATACCCATTATTGGCGGTTTAGCGCTTTTAGTCATCTCCCCCGCCTTGAGTATCGGCCCATACATCGTGGCCAACCGCATAGATCGCAACGAGCCTTACGAATTCAAAACATTTTTCCAAGGCTTTGATAAGCTTGGGCAATTGTTTGTCGTATATCTTCTGCAAATATTGATGATTTTTGCAGCTATGTTGCCGGGTTTTATCCTGCTGATCAGTTCGTTTGGACAGGCATTTTTTGATAACCTATCGCTGAGTTCAGGCTCGGGCGCGGGTTTGATGACCGGAGTTGTCTTAATAACTATTCCAGCTATCTATCTTGGCATATCATACGTATTAGCGCTCCCGCTGGTCTGGTTTTTTGATCTTCAACCCTGGCAGGCGCTGGAAACGAGCCGCAAACTCGTAGGCAAACAGTGGTTCATGTGGCTGGCGTTTTTCATCGTTCAGGGTCTATTGGCTTTTGCGGGCATCATTGCCCTATTCATTGGTTTGTTATTTGCCATCCCGATTATCATTTGCGCCAACTATGCGGCCATGGCCGATATCACCAGGCTTAATGAAAGAACAAGCGAATTAGATGACATAGATATTTCACGTCATTTTGGAAAAATGGACTGAATGACTCATCGGCGCGCTACGGCCATTAGCAAGTGAACCGGCGCGCCGGTATTCTTTTTTTCAATTTTTCTTGAAGTCCTGTTACGCGCGCTCCTTGTGTCATCTCGAATATCGCTTCCACCAGGCTGCAAAACGAGCGATTCCCTCCTCCAGAGAGATAGACGGCGCGTAACCAATAGCCGCTTGCAAAGCGGCGGTATCGGCATAGGTCTGATAGACGTCGCCGGGCTGCATAGGTTGCGGATCTAAAATTGCTTTACGGCCCAGTTCACGCTCTAAAGCTGCGACCAGGCTCATCAGGCGTGCCGGTTGTCCGCGTCCGATATTGTACAAGCGATAAGGAGGCAAAGTCGCCTCGAAAGCCAATTCGGCCACGCGACAAACGCCTTCGACGATGTCGTCAATGTACGTAAAATCCCTGCGCAGGTCGCCGTTGTTGAACAGTCGAATGGGCGTTCCATCCTCGATGGCGCGCGCAAAAAGCAAAACGGCCATATCGGGACGCCCCCAAGGTCCATAGACGGTAAAAAAACGCAGTCCGGTGCAAGGTATCCCATACAAATG
>JBKBLI010000001.1:80032-126161 GCA_046296435.1 Saprospiraceae bacterium
ATGAATCACCCTTCCGAATTGTTCGCGCGCAAACAGGGCGCTCAGGTTGCCTGCGTCTTGCAAGTCCAACTCGATAAAAGTAAAGCCCGGCACACCCGGTACGGCCGTGTTATAGAGCAGTCGTTCGCGCAATACGCCCAACTCAGCCAGTCGCGCAAACTTGAGTCGCGTGTCGTAGTAGGCGTTCAGATTGTCCAGACCAATCACCTCAAAGCCCCGCCGGAGCAAGGCCTGACAAACATACATGCCAATAAATCCGGCAGCGCCGGTGACCAAAACTTTCAATGCCTATACCAATTTTACAGCGAACAGAGGTCAAAGCGATAAGCATAGCCCCCATTGACGCGGCAAAGAAAGTAAGTTTTTGGTACAGGCATCCCGAGAGTTTGCAATTGGCGTATCAGCGCGTCCTTCGCAGAAACGCCTTCCCGCCAAAATCGGCTCCCCCGCCCGGCGCCGTCTTGAAAAGACGCAACCCGAAAACCTTGAGACGCCAAAACTGTTACAATGGCGTGCAAAGCATCCCTTTGTGACCATTTGAACGCAAAATACGCCGATAAGCGCGGGCCATTGCGCTTCTGAAACGAGTTCAAAATACGCATGAACAATCCCCTGCGCATCAGCGCCGTAAGTTATCTGAACACCAAGCCGTTCATATACGGACTCCACCAAAGTCGTCTGTCCGGACAGATGACCCTGAGTTTGGATATTCCCTCCGAATGCGCCAGAAAGCTGCGCGACGGCGAAGCCGACATTGCGCTCGCTCCTGTGGCTGTGATCGCGGATATACGGCAGGCGCATCTGGCCTCCTCCTATTGCATAGGCTCCACCGGCGCGGTCAAGACGGTATGCGTTTTTAGCGAGCGACCCATAGAGCAGGTCAAGCGCTTGTACCTCGACTTTCACTCGCGCACTTCGGCTCAGATGGTTCAGTTGCTATGCCGGCATTACTGGCGCGTACAGCCCGAGTTTGTTGCGGCTCAGGCGGGCTTCGAGCGCGAAATCGGGGGCGATACCGCCGCTTTGATCATCGGCGACCGCGCCATCGGCTTAGAAAAAAAATACGCCTGCGTTTACGACCTTGGCGAGGTATGGCGACTCTGGACGGGATTACCGTTCGTATTTGCGGCATGGATCAGCGCGCGACCCATACCACAGGATACCCTGCGCGCCCTCGACGAAGCCTTTAAGGCGGGAATAGGCGCCATCCCGCAATTGATCCAAATCCTCCCGCAAATACCAGGGTTCGATCTGGAAGACTACTACCGGCGCTGCATCAGCTACGAACTCGACGCAGCCAAACGTCAGGGAATGCGCTTCTTCCTGGACCAAATCTGTGGTCAGCAAGGATACCGCCTCATGGAAACCGGCGAACAAACTCCGCTCGTGGATCAAATGGCTACTTGAAGCGCGCCGACGACCGGGTAAACCATCCGATCCGCCATTCTGCTTATCTTTGTCGCGCTAAACTTTTAAGCGCGCCGCTTGTTCGTGAGATAGTTCCGTACGCGCATCCCCACTCCCCTAAGCCCATTGCCCAATTTTTTCGTTGCAAAAGTTAAATCATGCAGCAAATCCTCAGCCATATCAGCGACAACCGCCTGCGCGACATCGCTCAAAAAGTATCAGAGCAAGAACGCATCAGTTTTGAGGATGGCGTTTATTTGTACGAGCATGCTCCGCTGGCATATCTCGGCGTCTTAGCCAATGAGGTCAGAGAACGCAAAAACGGCCACAACACGTATTTCAATCGGAATTTTCACATAGAGCCTACCAATCTGTGCGTCTATGACTGCAAATTTTGCTCCTATTCGCGCCTAATCAAGCAACGCAAGGACGCCGACGCATGGGAATATACAATGGAGCAAATGCTGGACATTGTGCGGAGCTACGACGACCAGCCCGTCACCGAAGCGCATATCGTAGGCGGCGTGCTGCCGCAGTATGATCTGCCTTTTTATCTCGATTTTTTCAAAAAAATCAAAACCCACAGACCGGATCTGCACATCAAGGCGCTTACCCCGGTCGAGTATCACTATATTTTCAAAAAAGCAAAAATAAGCTATGAGGATGGCATGCGGATGATCAAAGAAGCCGGATGCGACAGCTTGCCGGGCGGAGGCGCCGAAATCTTCCATCCGGAAATCCGCGAGCAAATTGCCGCCGACAAATGCAACGCCGAACAATGGCTGCGCATACACGAAATCTGGCATGAACTCGGCATGCGCTCTAATGCCACCATGTTGTACGGGCACATCGAAGCCTATTGGCATCGGGTGGATCACATGGAACGCCTGCGCCAACTACAGGACAAAACAGGAGGGTTTCAAACTTTCATTCCCCTCAAATTCCGCAATCAGGACAATCAGATGAGCCATATACCCGAGACGACCGCCATTGAGGATCTGCGCAACTATGCCATCAGCCGAATCTACCTGGACAACTTCGACCACGTCAAAGCCTATTGGCCCATGATTGGGCGCAGCATTGCTCAGATGTCTTTGGCCTTTGGCGTGGATGATATTGACGGCACCATCGACGATACGACCAAGATATACAGCATGGCCGGATCAGAAGAGCAGCACCCCGCCCTCAGCACGCGCGAATTGGTCGAAATGATCCGGCGAGTGGGTCGCAGGCCCATCGAACGCGATACGCTGTACAACGTCATTCGCGATTACACCGACGTCGAATTCGAAGAAGACAAACAATGGCGCGGGTATTATTCGCTGCCTGTAGTGTAAAACCGACCCGACGCCGCATCAAGTAACGATTAGTCATCCCCCCCCGCTTCAACACACGTCCACAAATATGTACTACGCCCACCCAAGCGCAGTGATTGATTCGGGCTGCGAAATAGGTGAAGGAACCAAAATATGGCACTTCTGCCACCTGATGCCGGGATGCCGCATCGGGCGCAACTGCGTACTGGGTCAAAACGTGATGGCGGCGCCCGGCGTATCAATAGGCGACAACGTCAAAGTACAAAACAATGTTTCGCTATACACCGGCGTCGTGTGCGAAGACGATGTGTTCTTGGGCCCGAGCATGGTGTTTACCAATGTGATCAATCCACGCAGTTTTGTAGAGCGAAAATCCGAATTCAGGACGACTCTGGTCAAACGCGGAGCCTCTATCGGCGCCAACGCCACCATTTTGTGCGGTACGACTGTCGGCCAATACGCCATGATCGGCGCAGGAGCCGTCCTGACCAAAGACGCGCCGGATTACGCGCTGATGGTGGGCGCGCCCGCCCGATTGCGCGGTTGGGTAAGCCGTCTGGGGCACAAACTCCAATTCGACGACCAAGGTCTGGGTATTTGCCCCGAAAGCGGCGAACGCTACCGCCTGGATAGCGAGGGGGTAAGGCCGGAGCGCGGGATCTGAAACTGGAGCCCGGCACTTTTTTTTACTTTAAATCTTCGTGAAGCGGCGCTAAATGTGCGTAGAAATGCGTTGGGACTGAGGCGTCTCACGCTTACCCGCACCCACATACGCCCTTTGCCCTAACGCTACTTGCTTTTTTTTAAAAAAAAAGTGGCGGGGGCGGGGCCAGACCCATGCCCTACGCTCACACCCGGCGCGACCCGATCACGACGCTCTTTACAGCATGCGAACTTTTGTCTTTAGCTCACATCCCTTCGACCAGCCTTTTTTGGAGAAAGCCGCAGCGGCGGCCAATCTGGATTTTACCTTTACTGAGCGCAGCCTCAACCTCAACTCAGTCGATTGGGGGGCGGGGTATGATTATCTCTCCCTGTTTTCCAACGACGACGCTTCGGCGCCTGTGTTGGCGCGTTTGGCTGGCGCTGGGATCAAAGGCTTGGCCCTGCGGTCGGTCGGATACGACCATGTGGATCTGGGCGCTGCGAAGGCTCTGGGAATCAAAGTGGCCAATGTGCCGGAGTATTCGCCGTATGCCATTGCCGAACACGCTGTAGCCATGCTCATGGCGCTCAACCGCAAGCTCCACGAAGCTGAGATGCTGATCCACATGCAGGATTTTCGTTTGGACACGCTGGTGGGCTTCGACCTTCATGGCAAAACGGTCGGCATCGTGGGAACCGGCAAAATCGGGATGGCATTCGCCCGGATCATGCACGGATTCGGATGCAGGCTATTGGGGTTTGACCCCGCGCCGCACCCACAAGCCGGCGAGGTCAATATGGCATATGTATCGCTGAACGAATTGCTGGCACAGAGCGAGGTCGTGGCGCTCAATTGTCCGCTCAACGAACACACCCTGCGCATGATTGGCCGCCCGCAGTTTGCGGCGATGAAGCCCGGCGCCATTTTGATCAATACCGCCCGCGGGGCCGTGATCGATACCGACGCTCTGATCGAACATTTGGAGTCCGGGCATCTGGGTGGAGCTTGTCTGGATGTCTATGAGCGCGAAAAGGGTCTGTTTTTCTTTGACTGGCGCGACCGAATCATTCGGGATTCGGTTTATGTGCGACTTCGCGGCTTCAAGAACGTATTGATCACCGGTCACCAGGCCTTTCTCACCCGCGAAGCGCTTCGGGGCATAGCCGAAACAACGGCAATGAATATCGCCTGCTGGGCCAAAGGCGACAAAAGTCCCAACGAGTTATACTGATTCGGATGCTCCTTGGTGGAGAAGGGCGGCAGATCTACGCTCCGATTCCGCCCCTCACATTTCTCCCAAAAAAAGGCGCATCCTACTTTGGTCGCAAAAACAAACGGCGTCGAGGTGCGAAACCCCGACGCCGTTGTCATCTGATCAGGCGTAGCGATCAGCGGAAGAGCGACAACTTACTGACCGCCGCCGCCTTTTTGCCACTTAGACTTAGACTCCTGAGGAGGAGCAGGCTGACCGCTGGCGCCGCTTTGCTGCCACTTTTCTTTAGACTCGGTGGGAGCGCCGCCTTGCTGCCACTTACCTTGCGACTCAGGCACAGGAGGTTTGGTTGGCTGCGGAGCGGGCGCAGGGATGTTCGGGCCTTTGCCGGAGGTTTTGGGCTTGCTTTTGGCGGCCGGAGTTTTAGCCGCGGCAGCTTCAGCGGCGTTTTTTTCGTCCATGAACTGGGCGTAACGGGCTTGCGCTTCGGCGTTGATACGGTCCGTACATTCTTGATCCAACTGTGCGCGAAGCATATCCAATTTGCCTTGAACGGCCTGGGCAATCTCAGCTTTTTGCTGCTCGAGGGTTTTGCCGCCAAAGGCGGTGAGGCCCACAAAACCGGCTACGGCAAGCACACCGGCGAGTACGATATTTTTTTTCATACGAACGATTTTTTTTGTGCGATTTTTGTAAAATTTAGGTTAATTACGGGCATTAATTGCCGGCAGCCATCTTCAAGCGTTCAAACTCAGCGTTAACGCGGGCCTCAAAATCGGCGTCGCAAGCCTGTTGGGCTGCGGATTCTACCGCCGAACGTCCGGCTTCAAAACCAGCGTTGATTTCAGCCTGAACCTGCTCTTCAGTCAGCAGTTTTTCTCCGCAGGAAGTCAGTGCAAACGCGAGCGACGCGGCTGCAAAAAATCCCAAAAGCGTTTTCTTCATGATAGAGATATGATGTTTTATTGTGAAAAAAAATCGGCGCAAAGATACTTTAGTTTGAGGATTTACGCACACATATTTGATGATTTGCATGGCGAAAAGTCGCAAACGCACAAAATAACTTATGCCGCTCTTTTAATACGATGAAAGCGCGCCAAAAATTACACATGCAGGTTAAAAAAAAATCAAAAACTGTGAGAAAACAGGCAAATCTTATTTTTCGTCGCACCGAACCTCAAAAGCGTCTTACCTTTAAGTCGGTTTTTATAACCGCCGACAAAAGCCTTCTCACTCAAAACTGAATTGCTCAGACCAATGCGACGCGCGCCCCACGCTCCTTTTCCCGCGCTTCGATGCGCGCTGCTTGCGCTCGTACTGTTCTGCGCCGCGCCTCTTTATTCGCAAGAAGAGGAAGCCCCGGCCGAACAGTTAGAAAATTTTTTCAGGGACAACGAGCAAGCCGCGGAGGCAGACGCGCAGATTCTCCTCGAAATTCTCGAGCAACGCCGCTACCGCCCTTTTGATTTGAACAAGGTGTCGCGCGAAGACCTGATCAGTCTGCGGCTGCTCAACGACCTGCAGGTCGAGAATCTGATCGCTTATCGCGAAAAACTTGGCCCTTTTCTTAACGACTTCGAACTGCAAGCGGTACCGGGGTTGCATGTGCAGGACATCAAGGCCTTACTGTTGTACGCCAATGTAGGCGGCGCGACCGACGAGCGAAGCGCGCCCATCACGCAGGGTTTTCTGCAGGGCGAAAACCAACTGCTGTTTCGCATGGGTCGCCAAACGCCGCCGTCGTATCGGGTAGGCAAAGAGTTGGGAACGCCCTATGCCATGGCTTTCCGCTATTTGCACAACTTTGACAATCGCCTGCGATTTGGTATCACGGGCGAGAACGATGCGGGCGAGCCTTTTTTTAGCGGCGTCAATCGGGCGGGATTTGATTTTTATAGCGCGCACCTTTTTGCCCAAAACATCAACAACTTCTGGAAAGCCGTCGCCCTGGGCGATTACAGCATGCGCCTCGGTCAGGGGCTGATGCTCCAAACAGGTTTTGCAGCGGGCAAAAGCGCAGAGACCATCATGATCTCCCGTTCGGGTCGCAAACTGACGCCCTATGCCGCCTTTGGCGAAGTGTTCTTCTTGCGCGGGGCGGCGGTGTCTATCGCGCCGGCGCCTAACTGGGAACTTACCCTCTTCTACTCCGACCGCCGACGCGACGCCAATATCGTAGCCGCTCAAGACACTTTCAGCGGAGATGACGAGGAGCGGCTTTTCACGGCGTTGCAGACCTCCGGATTACACCGAACGGCCGCCGAAATAGAAGACAAAAACGCCATACGCGAACGCATGGCCGGCGCTTCGATCACCCGGGAATGGGCCATAGGGCAGGTGAGCGTCAACGGTCTGTACACCGGATACGACTCGGATTGGCGACCTTCCGAGGCGGCCTACCGGCAGTTTGTTTTCAGGGGCAGGCAACTGTTCAACGGGAGTATCGACTATCGCTTCGCCCGAAGGAACTGGTACCTGTTCGGCGAGACGGCGGTGAGCGACAACGGCGGCAGGGCTTCGGTCAACGGCCTGCTGTTTTCACCCGAGCGTCGCGTGACGCTTTCGGTGCTTCACCGCGATTTTTCGCCGAGGTATCAGGCCTTTTACGCTGCGCCGTTTGCAGAGGGCAGCCAGCCCAATAACGAGCGCGGCCTGTATCTGGGGATCGACGCCCGGTTCAGGCGCCGTTGGCAAATCAATGCCTACGCCGATATGTGGCGTCACCCGTGGCTGAGATTTCAGGTGTCGGGGCCTTCGCAAGGCCGCGAATACTTGACGCGGGTGACGTACACGCCCAACAAGGTGTTCTCTGCTTATGCGCTTTGGTTCAGCGAAAACAAAGAGCGCAACCGCACGCTGGACGACGGCGTCAACCGGCTGACCAACAACCGCCGCGGCAGATTCCGCATTCAGGCCAATTACAAGGTGGCTCGCGGCCTCGAAATGCGCAGCCGCTTGGAGTGGACCTCTTTCCAACTTGGCGATCAGACGCCCTCCCGCGGCTTCATGGGCTTTCAGGAAGTGATTTACAAATCGCTCAGCTTGCCCATATCCGGATCGCTGCGCTATGGCATATTCGATACCGACGACTTCGACACGCGCGTTTTTGCATTTGAGAACGACCTGTTTTCGGCGGTTTCGATCCCGGCATTTGCAGGGCGCGGAGCGCGCTACTACCTCAACTTGCAATACCGGATCAACCGCGCCTGGCGCATCGAGGGCCGCCTGGAGCAGACCAATCTGATTCGCGGAGTCACCTCGGGATCGTTCGAGGGGCGCCGCACTTTCTGGAAATTGCAAACCCGCGTGCGCTTCTGACCCATGCCCTACGCCCTCGCCCGCTTCGGCTCCTTGCGCGCGCGCTGGCGCGCTACAGCCTATGTGGGGCTGGTCGGCGTCTATGCGGCGCTTTATGCGCCCTACGGCATCAACGAGACGGATTGCGGCTATCTGAGCGGCCTGGCCTGGCGGGTGCTGCATGGGCAGGCGCTGTATGCCGACACCTTATATATTCGTCCGCCCATGTCAGTCTGGTTGCGCGCGCTGGAGATGCAATTGCTGCCCCACGAAGGCGGCTTGTTTTGGGAGCGCGTATTGTTTTTTGTCAAAACAGGGATCTACGCCTGGACATGCGCCGCCCTGCTGAACGGACCGGGGGTTAGGCGCTGGGCGCTGGCGCTGCTGGGCTTCGTTGTGAGCGTACATTGCGCGCCGCCGGGGGCGTGGTACACGACGGATGGCATTTTGCTCTGCGCCATAGGTTTTGCTTTTGTCCCCAAAAGGCGCTGGGTGACGGCCGGGCTATGCGTCGGCCTGGCGATGCTGTGCAAGCAGTCGTTTTACCCGGCGATCGGGTTGCTGATCTGGGCCGCAGCCTGGCAGGGCGGGGTGCGGGGCGCGGTCATGAGCGTGCTGGGCGCGGTCTTGCCGGTTGGCGCTTTCGGCTTATACCTGATGCAGAACGGGCTTTGGGCGGCGTTCAAGGCCATGAACTCGGGGACGGCGTCGGCCGACATAGCCTGGCGCCGTGGTTTCTGGGATTTCGCGCAGATTGATCCGCGCCTGATGGCGGTCACGGCGGCGTTTGCGCTGCCGTTTGCGTTGGCTTACCGAAGACGCCCGGCGCTTGCCTGGTTGCTATGGGCCGGCTGGTTGACGGCCCTGATCGGTTCTTACGGCTTTACGATCTGGCAGCGCGGCGAGTTCACGTTGCCATTTTCACAAACGCGGCTGTTGTTTATCTTTGCGGCCATAGGCGCCGCTTTGCTTTTTTTCCATAAAAAAACACTCCTTCCGCCCATGCTCTTGCCCTTGCTCGGGCTAAGCTGGTGCGCCGCCATTAGCGAGGGCTACAACCTGCCCATCTTGCTGGCGACCCCTTGGATATGGGTGATCTGGGAGACTGGATGCCATCTGTCGGGACGTATAGCATCCGCCCCGCTGCGCGCGGCGCTGAGCAGATGGGCTTGGGCGGCGGCGCTGGCAGGCTGCATCGCCGTATTCAGGTTGGGCTACGCGTATGGCTATCGGGATGGCCGCAGGGCGGAGATGCGCGTCGATGTGGGCGCCTACTTTCCGGCCTTGCGCGGTATCCGTACCACGCCCGAACGCGCCGAACTATACCGCGAACTGAAGTCCTTGAGCGCCGAATTTCCGAATTTTGCGGTACTACCTTACTTTTCGTCGGCCCACTGGATCACGCGCTCGCAACCTTTTTTGCCCAGCGACTGGACCAACCTGCTCGAAACCAACGGCATGTACCATCTGTTCAATGCGGCGCTGGAGCGGGACAGGCCGACGATTTTTTTCGAAAAAAAATACGCCGCTACCCTACCCCGCGAACCTAAACTGATCTGGACGAAAAAAACGCTTGAACGCATGATCTGCATCCGGGAGACGCCCAACTGGCAGGTGTATCGACTCCCGGACTGAATGGACTGAATGGACGGCAAGGCCAAACGCCCGGTCAAAACGAACGGACTAAGGCGGCAAGAGCGGCGGGAATGGGCTATGGCGCCCGTCGTCAGCCCCTCAATGCCCAAAACGGCTTACCTTTGTCGCGGGCAATAAAGCCCGCAATCTCGCGCTATGCTCACACCTGAATCGCTGCAATTCTTGTACGACCTGTCGCAGAACAACAACCGCGACTGGTTTGCCGCCAACAAATCGCGCTATGAAGCCGTCCTGAAAAAGCCCTTCGAGCGGATGCTTGAGGCGCTGATCGATGAGGTTCTGACCTTCGATGCGGAGATCGGTCGCCCCGCCGCCAGGGATTGCGTCTATCGCATCTATCGGGACACCCGCTTTTCGGCAGATAAAACGCCGTACAAGACGCATATCAGCGCCTCGATCACTCCGGGTGGTCGAAAAACGGGTATGGACAGCTTCCCGGGCTATTACATCCACTTAGCGTACGGAGCGCTGATGCTCGGCGGCGGCGCCTACATGATCGACAAGCCGCAATTGGCCCAACTGCGCAGGGCGATCGCGCAAGATCCGCAAGCGCTGCAAAGCATCCTCGCCGCGCCCGACTTCAAGGAGCATTACGGGGAGTTGAGGGGCGAAAAAAACAAGATTCTTCCGCCTGACTTCAAGGGCTTGCAGATACCTGAGCTGTACTACAAACAGTTCTACTTCCTGCGCGAAAGCGATCCTGAGGAAGCCCTGGACCCGAATTTTCCGAAAATGGCCGCGCAAATACTGCGCGCCGGCAAAGACCTGAACGTGTTCTTGCGCAGGGCCTTAGCCTGAGTGTCGCCCGAAAAGCTGCTGATTCTGGCCAAAAGCGCGATTCTGGAGAGGCTGCGCGTAGATAGGCGTATATTTGCCCCAATTTTAGTCGATCAAAATTCATGCGCAGACAACTTTTCGCGGCCCTGATGGTCGCCTTTTTTGTGATCAACTCCTGTTCCAACGACTTCGAACTGGTCGCGCCCTGGAAGGATATCCCCGTCGTGTTCGCCGTGCTAAGCCCCAACGACGCCGTGCATTACGTGCGGATAGAGCGGGCTTTTGCCGATCCGAAACTCAGCGCGCTTGAGATTGCCCGGAATCCCGACTCGGTTTATTACGGCGAAAACCAGATTGCCGTGTTTCTGGAGACGGAAGGCAAGCGCTACCCCATGCAGCGGATTGACGCCGCCGCGGAGGGCATCGTTCGCGACGAGGGGATTTTTCCGACTGTGCCTAACATCTTGTACAAGCTGAACAACAGCGCCATACCGGGCGGACTGAAAGCAGGCAGACCGGTACGCATCGTGGTAGAGCGCGCCGACGGCAAGCCGCCGGTGACTGCCGAAACCATCGCGCCGGATCGACTCGATTTGCGCTCGCCCAACCCCAATCCTCCTTTCCCGCCGGCGATGGTCAATTTTGCAGAAAGAAACGCCACGACCTTCGACTGGCGCACGGACTCCAACGGCGTGTTTTTTACGGTCAAAATGATCGTCAACTACCGCGAGCAAATACCCGGCGTGGGCGTTCAGACGCGCGAGCCTATCGTATGGACGGCGTTCAGCAACGTACCGCGCGATCCGAACAATCTGGTGGGCGATCCGAACAACTTCAGAGGGCTTACCACGGTGAGCGGCAGGAGTTTCTTCGAATTTTTGCTCAACAAACTCGGTCCGCGCAGCGATACCATCCGCTATTTCAACACTTGCTCCTTCGTCATCGAAGGCGGCGGTAAAGAGATCCAAGCGCTGAAGGCCTCTATCGCGGCCGTATCCGGTTTGACCGGAGCCGAAATCACGCCTTTGTACTCAAACGTATCGGAGGGATACGGCATCGTGACCGCCAAAAACTCGGTAGTTTACGACGGCTTTTTTATCGGCGGCATGACGGTGGATTCGATGAACGCCTCCGACGTGTACAAGCGCCTCAACTTTCGCAAATAGCCTGCGCGTGGAACTCCATTTTTCTTACGCATTCGACGGCGAAAAGTGGGTAAATCCGCTCAAAGGGCGCTTGTATGCCGGCCCGGCGCTGCTGCTCGAATGGTTAGAAAAACGCGCGGGACTCGTAGGGTTTGCGCAGAATACAGACTATCTGCGCATGGAACTGTACCGGCAGTGCCTGCAACGTCTGATCGATGAGCGAACCGATCCGGAGCCGCTTTTTTTCGAAAAATCTTACAGCTACAACCGCTATGCTGTCGCTTCGGCTTTGTTGGCCCAACGCGATACCCTGCTCGGCGCCGGATGGGACTTCAGGGTTGACGCCGCCGCGCCGCCGCGCCTGCGAGCAATGGCCGCGGCGGAGGTTTTTTTTCAAAAAAAAATAACGCAGCCCGAGTACTACGCCCTGACCCAAGGCAAGGCAGATCGCTTGGAGCGCGTAATCGAAGCTCCTCCCCCCACAGAGCTACACGCCGTGACGCTGTACGTTCCCGTACATCTGTGCGAAGCGCCTCACCGTAGGCTGTTCGCGCGCTGGGCCGAAGCCGGCATCCCCGTGCTGGAGCAAGCGGTCGAACCCGCCGCCCCGGCTCTCACCGACCTGGGCGCATTCCAGCGCGCCATGGCGAGCGAGGGCGCAGGGCGCGAGCCCAGACCCTGCGCTAAGGGCGACGGCTCGCTGCTCATCGCACATTTTGGCTCAGACAGCGAAGCGGCCTTGTTTCTGGGGCGCTTGCCTGCGCTGAACGAAGGATTTGCGCCGCTGATGCTCTGTGCAGATATGCAGAGACTGCCCGAACTGGCCCTGCTTGAGCAAGGGCAAAGGGCGATGGGTATGCACGCGGCTTCGCTATCCCGACCGGCGCTACAGGCGCTGCGCTTGGCGCCTGCATTCTTGTGGGAGCCTGTGGATGTGGCCAGGATACTCGAATTTGTGTCGCTCGGCGCCAAGCCGATTGAGCCGGGCCTGTCCCTAACCATCGCCCGCGCGCTGGCCCAAAAACCCGGCTTGTACAACGACGTGTGGCACGCCTCGGTTATGGGTTACTTAGATGAGGCGTCGGAAGCGGCCAAAGAGGAATACGCATTTTGGTTCAGGCGCCGACGCTACGAGCCCGCGCAGGGAGCCCCTAAGCAGGAGGCCATCGCGCTGTTCGAGCGCCTGCAACGCTGGGCTATAGAGACCTACGCCGATCAAAGCGACAAACGCCCTTCGCTGCTCGTCATGTCGGAGCAGGCGCGTCGCATTGCCGAAGTGCTCGATGCCATGCCTGAGTCCAGGGTGTACCCGCTCGAACTGGAACGCATCATCCATACCATCGTCGAACCCGCCCCCGCCCAGATACGCCCCGCCGAGATTGGCGCCATTCCTTTTGTGGCGCGCCCCGACGGCATAGCCGCCCACACGCCCGAGTTGCTCTGGTGGAACTGCGCTTATCAGGATCCAGCCCCGCAGCCCGACGCCTGGCGGGCCGACGAGCGCGCCTGGCTGCGCGCCCGCAACGCCGAACCCGATCCGGTTGAATTGGCAGGACGGCGGCGACGCCATGCCCTTACCCTGGGCCTTTGCAACACATCGCGCCGACTGATCTTGTTTGCGCCTGAGCGCATAGCAGGCGCGCCGGCGGCGCCCTCGCTGCTCGAAGGCGAGATTGACGCGACGTTTGAAGGCGCCAAAATCCTGCACGCAGACCTGCGCACCGCCGATGGGCGCCGCGCCTTTGAAGCATTTTATCGCGCGCCCATGCTCAACGCCCCGCTCTCTGTCGCCCCCCCCACCCCCGCGCCCTTTTTGCGCTTTAAAGCGCCCAAATCATGGATCCAGGCCGACTACTACACACCCACGCGCTTGCAAGCGCTGCTGTACTATCCGCATTTGTGGTTTTTCGGCGATAAGTTGCGCTTGCAGCCGCTGAGCTTATTCAGTGTCAGTGACGGGCCTACGCTGCTGGGCAACCTTGCGCATCGCCTCCTCGAGTTGCTGCTCAATACGGACTTCGGCGCCCTGACCCGCCACGAACTGCGCGACTGGATACGCAGTACCGGCCGACAACTGCTCGATCAGGAAGGCGCGCCGCTGCTGCAATATGGTCGCGAACCCGAACGAGACGCTTTTTTCCAAAAAAGCGAACATGCAGCCTGGACCCTCATCTGCCACATACTCGACAACGGCTGGCAAGTGGCGCATACCGAACATACGCTGGAGGGGACCTTATGCGGCTGCCCCGTGAAAGCCAAGTGCGACCTGATCCTGCGTCGCGATCCCGACGAGTACGCCATACTTGATCTGAAATGGGGCGGCCTGAGCGCGCGCCGGGACGAACTGCGCAACAACGAAGATTTGCAACTCGCTCTGTACGCCTATCTTTTTGGAGAACCCAACAAGTGGCCGCATACCGCTTATTTTATTATCCGGCAGGGCCTGCTGTTGGCGCGCAACCGCTATGCGTTCAGCCGGGCTGAGATTGCGGGCAACGCCGAAAGCGATCACCGCGCCGATTACGAAGCGCTGATCCGAACCATCGAGCGCACCTTGTTATGGCGTCAGGAACAACTCGCCGAAGGCTTGCTCGAACTCCGCTGCGAAGCGACCGCAGGGATGCTCGAAGCGGCTTATGCCGATCTGAATCTGATGGATATGCTTGAAATGCGCCCGAACAACGCGCCCTACGACGATTTTGTCTTTTTGTACCGGTAAAATTCTGGGCTGCCTTTAGCGCGGCGCTCAAGGCGCAGGCCTGCGCAACAATAAAAAAACGAATATCGAAGTTTTTAAAATAAGGATTGCCGTAGCGCATTTTTTGGTGCATGTCGCGTATTTTTGGAATCGATTTTGGCCTGAAGCGGGTTGGCATGGCGGTTACCGACCCGCTGCGGATCATCGCCAGCGCCCTGACTACGAAGCCGCAAGCCGAAGCGCTTGGGTTCATCCAGCGCTATTGCACGGACGAAGAGGTGGCCGCATTTGTGGTTGGTCTGCCCCTGTACCCCGACGGCAATCCGGCTCAGATCGCCGCTCAGGCTGACGAATTTGCCCGGCGTCTGCAACAACTTTTTCCCGACAAACCCGTTTATCGGCAAGATGAGCGCTACACCTCCAATCAAGCCAAACAGATCATCCTCCACAGCGGCGCAAAAAAGGGAAAGCGCCGCGACAAAGCGCTGGTGGATAAAGTGGCCGCCGCGCTGATCCTCGAACAGTTCATGCAAGAAAATTACTGGAACAAATGATTCTGCCCATCTACGCATACGGCCAACCCGTGCTCAAACGAAAAGCCGCAGACATAGATCCGGATTATCCCGAGCTTCAAACCCTTGTTGCCAACATGTGGGAAACGATGTACCAAGCCGACGGCGTGGGTTTGGCCGCTCCGCAAATCGGATTGTCGATCCGGCTCTTTGTGGTGGATAGCACAGGCGTGGAGCGAAAAGAAAAAACCGGACAAGGAATAAAGCAAGTATTCATCAACGCGCAAATATTGGAGGAATGGGGCGAGCCTTGTTCTATGGAAGAGGGCTGCCTGAGCATTCCCAAAATACACGGAGAGGTGGAGCGCCCCTCAAGCCTGCGCATCCGATGGATGGATGAGCATTTTCAGGAGCGCGAGGCTGAATTCGGGGGGTTCGACGCGCGCGTCATCCAGCACGAGTACGACCACATCGAAGGCAAATTATTTGTCGAAAAGCTCAAGCCGCTGAAGAAGCGCATGATACAGCGCCGGCTGCAGGATATCGCGGAGGGGAGAGTAAGCGCTAACTACCGCATGAAGTTTGCGGTCAATCGCGCTTCGATTTGACAGGAGCGAAGCGGATACGTCTGTACCCGCCTCATCCTCCTATACAAAGACGAGGACCCTTAATTCAGTTTGTTCAAATCGCGTATTAAAAAAGAATTGCGATTGAAATAAATCAAGTTGGATTTTCGCAATTCATTGAGAATGGCCGTCACGGTCTGGCGACTGGCGCCTACCAGATTGGCTATATCCTTCTGAGTAAGTCCATGCTTCACAAGTGTTTCATAACCTACGGGTCTTCCATGCTCGTCGGCATTTTCTTTGATAAAGTCCACAATACGCGCCCTTACATCCTTCAAAATGAGCGACTCCCACTGTCGCTCGGCCCTTCGAAGGCGCTCGCTCACGCTCTTCAGCATTGCATCGGCCAGGTAGTTGTTGGCATGCAACAAGGCGCGCATATCTTCGGCTTTGACCATGCACAACTCCACTTTGTGATTCATGGCTGCGGCAAATTCGGTACGCTTTTTTTCGCCGGTAATGGCCTGTTCGCCGAAAATTGTAAGGGGATATTGGATGTTTTTGATAATTTCTCGCCCGTCAGGCGCATAAATTCCTACCTTTACGCATCCGTTGAGCAACAAATAAATATGGTTAGCCGGTTCTTCGGATCGATAAATGAGTTCCGCTTTAGGGATTGTCCTGAAGTGCGCTTTTTCGGCGAGAAAACAGAACTCCTCGTCACTCAGAGCGTGTAGTTCCGGGAATCGACGGAAATGCGTGACCAAGATTCGGCTATCCATTAAAGTTGCATTGATAAATGATTTGAGCTTTGTTAACAAAACTTCCAAAATTATGCCAAACACGCGCCTCATACAAGCTAAGCGGTTTTTTGCGAAAAATCACCCCTTTTGGGGTATCTGAAAATATATGCTCGATTAAACACCCTTGTCAATGGTCAAACCCTTTTCGCTCTTGAGCGAATTAGACATCTACTTGTTTCAATCAGGCAAACACCTGCGCTTGTACGAGAAGATGGGCGCGCAAGCAGTCGTCTGCGAAGGCGTGGCCGGATTGTGCTTTAGCGTGTGGGCGCCCAACGCGCGCAGCGTATCGGTCTATGGCGACTTCAACGGCTGGAATAACCGGGCTTGCCCTCTGCTGCCGCGCTGGGACGGCAGCGGGATCTGGGAGGGCTTTGTGCCGGGTATAGGTCACGGCGTCGCCTACAAATACCACATCATATCGCATAAGGGCATCGCCTTGGACAAAGGCGACCCCTATGCCCGCCGCTGGGAAACGCCTCCGCGCACCGCATCGCAGTACTGGGACGATTCTTACGACTGGAAGGATCAGGAATGGATGCGCCGGCGCGCCGAAAGGGCCGGTCAGCCTCAGCCTTGGTCGGTGTACGAAGTACATCCCGGCTCCTGGAAAAAACTGGCCGGGCAGGGCAATCGCTCCCTCAACTACCGCGAACTGGCGGTCGAATTGGTCGAATACGTGCAGGACATGGGATTCACGCACGTCGAACTGATGCCGGTCATGGAGCATCCATACTTCCCCTCTTGGGGCTACCAGATCACGGGCTACTTCGCTCCAACGAGCCGATTTGGCGATCCTCAAGACCTCAAATTCCTGATCGACGCCTTTCACCAGGCAGGCATTGGCGTCATCCTCGATTGGGTACCCTCGCACTTCCCCTCGGATATTCACGGCTTGTATCTGTTCGACGGTTCGCACCTGTACGAATATGCGGATATGCGAAGAGGATACCACCCCGACTGGAATAGCTACGTCTTCGATTACGGTCGAAATGAGGTGCGTTCGTTCCTGCTGAGCAATGCCATGTTTTGGTTGGATCGCTACCACGCCGACGGCCTGCGCGTGGACGCCGTAGCCTCTATGCTCTACCACGACTACTCGCGCAAAGAAGGCGAGTGGATCCCCAACATACACGGCGGACGCGAGAATCTGGAAGCCATCTCGCTGCTTAGGGAATTCAACGAAGCGGTTTACGCCGCCTTTCCGGGCATCGAGACCATCGCCGAAGAGAGTACCGCCTTTCCGGGCGTGAGCAAACCGGTATGGGAAGGCGGGCTGGGTTTTGGGCAAAAGTGGATGATGGGCTGGATGCACGATACGCTCAACTACTTCAAACGGCCGCCGCAATACCGCCCCTGGCATCAGAACGACATCACCTTCAGCATGGTGTATGCCTATTCGGAGCGGTTCATGCTGCCATTGAGCCACGATGAAGTGGTGCACCTCAAAGCCTCCTTGCTCTACAAAATGCCGGGCGACGAATGGCAAAAGTTTGCCAACCTGAGGGCCTTGTTCGGGTTCCAATGGACGCACCCGGGACACCAACTGCTATTCATGGGCGGAGAGTTCGGCCAGACCAGCGAGTGGAGCCACGACCGGGGCGTGGTCTGGGATCTACTCCAATACCCCTATCACAAGGGTTGCCAACAATGGGTGCGCGACCTCAATACGCTCTACAAGACGCAACCCGCCCTTTGGCGCTACGCTTTTCACCCGCAGGGATACGCCTGGGTAAGCGGCGACGATACCCAAAACTGCGTGCTGGCTTACTTGCGCCAAGGGGACCCCGGCGAAAAAACGCTGCTTGTGGTCTGCCACTTTGCGCTCAACGTGATCGATCAATACGAACTGGGGGCGCCCTATCCGGGCGTATGGATCGAGACGCTCAACAGCGACGACATCCGCTATGGCGGCAGCGGCGTGATCAACCCCCCGCTCAAAACCCGCAAAGCCGAAAAACACGGCTTCGCGCAGACCATCACCCTGCGGCTGGCCCCTATGGCCGTGCAGATCTTTGAAGGGCAATCGCCGCCCAAAGCGCAAAAAAAAAACCGCCAATCCGCTAATCTGGCCAAAAACCGGAATGATCTTAAAACTGCGCTCAAACCAGGGGCCGACAAAACAGCCGCCAAACGCAGCGGCGCAAAAACGAAAACAGCCGCTGACAAAAGCTGAACGATGCACAAAAACGCGCGCCGCGCCTGCTATCCTATCGCAGGCCGGCGCAGGGCCAAGGGCGCGGGCTGAGAGATCGCGCGCACAAAATCCGGGCCATCCACAAAAAACAGCGTCGATTGCACACAAAGCCCTATCTTTGTCGCAGTCCTAACCTGAAGCTGTGATGCGCCTGCCGCTTCTAGCTTCAGGTTTTTTTTTGAAAAAAATGACGCGTAGTGTCGGCCGGCCGAGCGCCCCGCCCCACGCCCAAAGTATCGATTTAAAAAAAAAACACGTTTGTTCATGAAAAAATGGCTGTTTGCAACGCTTTTTGTCGGATTGATCCTTCGCCTTACCGCACAGGTAAGTTGCGATCCCGTTTTCCCGGGGGTTGACGACGACGTCGTCATCACCTACGACGCAACCAAAGGCAACGAGGCCTTGGTTGGCGTATCGCCGGTGTATGCTCACATGGGCGTCATCACCTCACAAAGCCAGACGCCGAACGACTGGAAATATGTGGCCACCACCTGGGGCGTGGCCGACCCCAATGGGGCCATGACGCCAGACGGCCCCAATCGCTGGAAAAAATCGTTCAATATCCGCAACTTTTTCAATATCCCACAGGGGGAGACCGTCCTCAAGTTGGCTTTTGTGTTTCGGAATACCAACGGCTCGGTTGTTGGCCGCGCCGCCGATGGCAGCGATATTTTTTACGATGTGTATCCCGCCGACGGCGCCCTCATCACCCGCATTCTGGAGCCTGAGCAGGCCTTTGTCTTCACCCCGCCGGGGGCCAATCTCACGGTCAAAGCCGCCGCCTCGCAGTCGGCCTCGCTGGCGCTGTTTCGCAACGACCAACTGCTCAGCAGCGGCGTCGGCAAGTCGCTCGAAACCGTCGTCACAACAACAAGCGGCCTGAACAAAATCAGTTTTGTCGCCTCCACATCGGCCGACTCGGACACCTCGTTCTTCTACTACCTCGTCGCGGCGACCCCTACAGTACAGGACCCGCCGGCCGGGGCGCAACTGGGCGTCACGCTGCTCGCGCCCGGCTCCCTCCGCCTCATGCTCCACGCCCCCGGCAAACAAAATATATATGTGATCGGCGACTTCAACAACTGGCTCCCCGGCCCCGATTACCAACTCAAGCGCTCTGCCGACGGCGCCCGCTGGTGGATAGAACTTCAGGGGCTGCCGACCAACCAGCCCGCGCGCTTTCAGTACTTAGTGGACGGCGCCCTGCGCATACCCGATCCGCTGAGCGAGTTGATCCTCGACCCCTGGAATGACGGATTCATACCGCCCCTGACGTTTCCGGACCTGCCGGCCTACCCGGTCGGCAAAACCAACGGCGTGGTTACGCTGGCCTACACGGCGCCCCAACCCTTTGCCTGGCAAGCAAACAATTACCAGCGACCCGAAAAGACAAATCTGATCATCTATGAACTACTGGTGCGCGATTTTGTGGCGCGCCACGACTATCAGACCCTCCTGGATACGCTCGACTACCTACAGCGGCTGGGTGTCAACGCCATCGAACTGATGCCGGTCAACGAGTTTGACGGCAATATCAGTTGGGGGTATAACCCGGGTTTTCACAAAGCTTTGGACAAATACTACGGCACGCCCGAGCATTTCAAGCGCTTCGTGGACGCCTGCCACCAACGCAATATCGCCGTGATTGTAGATGTCGTCTATAACCACGTGACAGGCCTCAGCCCGCTGGCGCAACTGTACTGGGATGCCGCCAACAACCGCCCGGCAGCCGACAACCCCTGGCTTAACCCTGTGCCTAAGCACGATTTTAACGTGTTCAACGACATGAATCACGAAAGCCCAGCCACCCGCGAATACGTCAAAAACAGCATGCGGCCCTGGCTCGAAACCTACCGCGTGGACGGGTTCAGATTCGATCTCTCCAAGGGCTTCACCCAGAAAAACACCGTGGGCAATATCGGAGCCTGGAATGCTTACGACGCCAGCCGCATCGCCATACTCAAGGAATACGCCGACTATCTGTGGACGATCGACCCAGAATTTTATGTCATTCTTGAGCACTTTGCCGACAATTCTGAAGAAAAGGAACTGGCCGAATACGGCATGATGCTCTGGGGCAATATGTGGGGAGCCTACAAAGACGTGGGTCTGGGTTTCGCCGGAGGCGTCGCCGCCAGCTTGATGGGCGTCTCGCACAAACACCGGAATTGGAACGTGCCTCACCTGATTGGATACATGGAAAGTCACGACGAAGATCGCATCGGCTTCGAATGCAAAACTTATGGCAGCATGGCCAACCCTGAGCACAACGTACGCAGTCTGCCCGTTAGCATGCGCCGCATGGAGGTGTTGCACAATCTGCTGTTTACGGTCCCCGGCCCGAAGATGCTTTGGCAATTCGGCGAAGTAGGCTACGACTTCACGATCAACTATTGCCCCGACGGAACGGTCAACAACAACTGCCGCACGTCGCCCAAACCCATCCGTTGGGACTACTACGCAGATCCGTTTCGCCGCCGCTTGTACGACGTCACGGCTTCGCTGCTTCACTTGCGCCACACCCTCGACGCCTTTCAGTCTAACGACTTCACGGCGCAACTGGGCGGAGGCGCTATACGCAGCATCGCGCTCAGCGGACCAAGCAGTAAGGCGCTTGTTGCGGCCAACGTGTCGGTATTCCCACAGACAGCCAACCTGAGCTTTCCCAATCCCGGCAAATGGTATGAGTACTACACCGGCGACAGCATTACGCTGAGCGGCACGAGCCTCTCGGTCGCCATGCAGCCCTCAGAATACCGGATTTATACGGACAAATATGTGCCCGTTCCCGTAGGACTCAACCCCACTCCTGCGCGGGAACCTGGGGGGGCGATCGGCGGCCTCAGAACCTTTCCGAATCCTGCAGAGGGATATTTCTACCTCGAGTTCCGCGCCGACCAAAACGCCGAGTTGTTCCTTCAGGCCTTCGACGCGCAGGGGCGCATGGTTCGCAACACGGCTATCGGTCAAGTCGCTCCGGGCGAATACCAAATCCGGATCGAATGCGCCGACTGGCTGCAGGGCTTTTACCTGATCCGTCTTGGCGACGGCCGAAGCCGCTGGGCAAGCGCCAAGCTTTTGAAGCGTTAAAAACGCCGCCGCCTGCCTGGATTTAAGCCTTGGAGTGAATGTGCAAGCCCTCTTCCCTACCCCCCGCTCCCTTTACTATTTTTTGGGTAAAAAATAGTAAAGGGAGCGAAATCGGGCATGCTTTTGCCGACGACGGTTTTTTTCTAAAAAAAGAAAGCGCGCAATCGCAGTCTTGAGTCATGCCAGATCGCATATTTTCATTCCTACCCAACCGCTCGCCGAAAATTGAATACCTTTGTCACAACGACAGATTTTTTAAACGCTAAAACTGAATAAAATGCTTTTTCGTCTTTTCCTATGCGGCGCCCTTGTGTGCGGCGCGGCATTTTTTGTTTTGTCTTGCGGCGACTCGTCGTCGTCGCTTTCGCCGGTAGTCATAGGCGAGTCGCGTTTTGAGCGCAGCGGCGGTCCCGATTGTGATCTGCCAGATACGCTTCAATACAAGTGCGCCCGAATTGAGCTTGAATGGCCTGTGCTCGAAAGCGGAAGCGAGACGCTGAAAGCCAATTTCGCCAAGTGGGCAGAATCGTATCTTGTAAGCATGCTCACAATCGGCGAAAGCGCTGATGCGGTGCGGGAGATAGAACCTGCGGCAGCCTTATTTTTGAGCGCCCATGACGAATTTTTGCGCGAACGCGAGGAGGGCGTAATGGGCAACTGGGCCGTTGACGCCGGCTATAACATACTGCTCAACGACGGCGCGCACCTCAGCGCGCAGATAAATGCATACACATACGCAGGAGGCGCGCATGGTCTGGGCGGAGCGCAAATCGCCAGTTTTGACACACGCACAGGAAAACAATTAGACTGGGAGGATCTTGTCGCCGACCAAAGCGCGCTTCGCAATTTGGCTGAAAAAGCCTTCAGGAAAGAAAGGGCCGACGCTTTTGCAGAGGGGTTTGATTTCGACGAAACTTTTGTATTTGATTTGCCTCAGAATTTCGGTCTTACGGAGCAGGGTATTCTTTTTTACTACAATCCATACGAAATAGGCCCGTATGCAATGGGCGCCACAGAGTTCGTGATTCCGTTTGAGGAGTTGGGCGACCTGGCAAAGATCAAAAAAGGCAAGTGAATCGAAGACTTCGAGAAGGAAGGCGCGGTTGGGGTGTTGAGACGGCTAAAAGGGTCGGCGACGTTATAGCAAGCGTTAAATTTAGACCATGTCCAAACAAATGTCGCAGTGCGTTGTTAATGTCAAAAAAAACTAACGATGAAAAAATTAACGATGAAGAAACTTACACTGCTTACTCTTATATCGGCAAGTTTGGCGGCCATTTCGCTGACTACTTACAACACCTGCGTCAACCGCAGCGTTGGACGGCCTTCGGTAGACGATACAAAAAAAGCCAAGACTATGCAATCCTTTTTTGAATTAAAATCCCGCTCCCTTGCGGGCGACACCGTGGCCATGTCTCAATTCGCCGGCAAAAAGGTGGTTGTGCTTAATGTGGCTTCCAAGTGCGGTTACACTCCGCAGTATGCCGACTGGCAAAAATTTTATGAAGAAAACAAGGAGTCGGTTGTTGTGCTCGGCTTCCCGAGCAACGATTTTGGACGTCAGGAACCGGGAACGGCTGAAGAAATTACGGAGTTTTGCGAGCGGAACTACGGGGTGACTTTTCCGATGTTTGAGAAAGCGGTCGTCAAAGGCGAGGGAAAGCATCCGGTATATGTCTGGCTGAGCGACCCGAAGCTCAACGGTTGGAACAAAGAGGAGCCAACCTGGAATTTTTGTAAGTACTTGATCAACGAAAAGGGCGAATTGACCCATTTTTTTGGTTCAAATGTCAAGCCGAGTTCTCAGGAATTTTTCAATGCTTTGAGTCAATAACAGGGTTGCTCAAATCACAAAACGCTCCGTGCGTAGGGTCGCGTCGGGGCGTTCTGTATTAAGCGCGACGCCAATAAACGCTGCCTCTTCATTTTGGTACAACATTTGCAGCGCGTTAGACGTTGAGGAGTAGGCAGCGTTGCAATGCCTGCACTCCCGCCGCTTATGTCCCATCTGTCGCCCAAAATTTTTTTTATGAAATTATCAGCACGTTTTTTACTCAGCGCCTTTGCGACGCTAATCACCCTCTGTGCGCAAGCCCAAAATGCCGAAAATTGGAAACTGAAGAGCGACAAAAACGGCGTCAAGGTCTATTACCGGAGCACGGGCGATGTGCATGAGATCAAGTTGACCTACCGGATGAAAGCCCGAATGTCCAATCTGATGCATGTGCTCAACGAGGTTGATAATTATCCGACCTGGGGCTACAAGGTGACCGAATCGCACCTGGTCAAGAAGGTGTCGGACAATGAAATGTACTACTATACGCTCATTGATTTTCCCTGGCCCTTGAGCGACCGAGACATGGTCATGCACAGCGTGATGACTCAGGATCCCACCACCCGCGTGGTGCATTCGAAAAGCAAGGCGGTAAGGGGTATGGTCCCGCACAAGAAAGGCGTAGTACGCATTACCGAAGCCAGCACCAATTGGCGCATTGCGCCGGCAGGCGCAGGTTTTGTGGATATCGAATATCAACTGTATTCGCATCCGGGCGGCAATCTGCCTGACTGGGCTGTCAATATGGCGTTGGACTACGGCCCCAAGGAGTCGCTCAAGAACATCGAAAACATGCTGAAAGATCCCAAATACGCAAAACTGCGCGTGGCCCACATCGTGGACTGAGGGAAGATTACAAAGCGCTGTACAGCACGTGAGTTAGGTAAGCCTCATCCTGATTGTTGATGCCGAGCCGATTGTGGTTGAGGTGCAGTAGGTTAGGGAGGGATTTCTCCAACGCCGTTTTTCCCATTTCCGGCAGTATCAATTGATTGCCGCGCAGCCAACGCAGCCATTCGGGGTGTTGGCGATCGATCTTGTCCTTCTGCAAATCGTACCAAATGCCGTCCAGCAAGGCTATCAGATCATTTTTTTGACGCGAGTAGGTCTGTTCGAAGGCATCGCATATATCCTTTTTCCAGCCTGAACCGGCAGACGGCGTGTCTGGTTCGAAAAACAGTTCGATCCACTGGTCTCTCAGACGCCGGAAGTATTTCCTCGTTTGGTCCCGGTCTAATCCGGCCGCAAATGCGGCGCTAAGGTTCATCCGAAGTGCGTCGGTCAGGGCCTCTGTGTAGGTATAAGTCGCCCGGCTTATCCGTTCCAGAATCACTCTGCTTGACAAGTGGAAATACTCTTCTGCCCATGCCATACCCGTTTCGCCGCCATATCGCTCAGTCTCCGGCTCGTAAACGGCCGGCAGGTACTCGCCACGCCCGGCAAACCATCCTTCGATAGCGGGTTCGAGCGTTTCGGTAAGCCAATCGGGCTCGCCTTTAATGCGTACCCGCAATTCGGGGCGCCCCTCAGTATTTTCCATCCTGACGAAAAAAGCGCGCCGCCCGTTTTGCGACCAGACATAGGTTGCCAAGAAGGGTTTCAATGCGCGCGTTAAAAACACGTCGCCTGTTTCTAAGGGGTAAAAATGGCGAGAAATCCAGCGCATGGCGTATTGCATGTAAATACAAAAGGCTTCGTGCAAGACGAAGCCTTTTGCTTAGTGGCGGAGACAGGACTCGAACCTGCGACCTTCGGGTTATGAGCCCGACGAGCTACCAACTGCTCCACTCCGCGATATCGGACCGCAAAGGTACAATGTTTTTTATTTGTGAAAAATTTTTTTTAAAAAAAAAGCGCAAATAGAATGTTAACGCCGCAAAGCAGCTTCAAAACGAGCCTCAGACGACACAAGGCCACAGTTTAGACGTCCCGACTGCAACCTATGCGGCGAAATGAGCGAGGACATGCGCGAGCGCAGCGCAGGCGCAAGGCCTGCGCAATTGGGATCCGCTCTCGTATTCTCCCCCGTTTTTCCTGCGCGCTCCATGCGCGACTGCGCTCTGAACGTGCAGAAAGGACAAAGCGCCGCCCCATTCTCGTCAGACTTTGAAATATACGACTCAGCTTCCCGATACGACCATTCACTGGAAAGCCTTTTTAAATCGGATGCCAAGGCCTGTACTTTTGTCATGCAATTCAAAAAAATTTCACTTTAAGATGCTTGACATGATGCGCCCATTGGTTTTTTTCTTACTACTTTTGACCGCTAACGAGATTGGCGCACAAACCCAAATCCTGCGCGGTATCGTCATTGACCGGCAATCCGAAATGCCCTTAGCGGGCGCTACGGTTCAGTTGCTTGATCCGTCAGCCCCCAGCCAAGCGATTGGCGGCGCCGTAACGGACGCTGACGGGCGCTTTGTCTTGCGCGACGTGCCTGCAGGGCGCCAAACGCTGCGCATTACCTATTTGGGTTACGAACCGCTTACAGCGCCCAACATCCTCGTAACCGCCGGCAAGGAGGCGACGCTCGATCTGCGGATGCAGGAATCGATTGTCGCTGTGGGCGAAGTGGTCGTCACGGCCCGCGCCGACAAAGACAAGCCGGTGAACGATCTGGCTACAATCAGCGCGCGCGCATTTGATACGGAGCAAGTGCTGAGGTATTCAGGCGGGCGCAACGACATAGCCAAATTGGTCGCCAACTTCCCTGGAGTGGCCGCTAATAACGATGCGCGCAACGACATCATAATCAGGGGCAATTCGCCCACAGGCGTGCTATGGCGCATGGAGGGCATACCTATTCCCAACCCCAATCACTTCAGCACCCTGGGCACAACCGGCGGGCCTGTATCGGCGCTCAACCCAAACATGATCGCTACATCTGATTTCCTAAGCGGCGCATTCCCGGCTGAGTACGGCAATGCTTTGGCAGGCGTATTCGACATCAACTTGCGCAACGGCAACCGCGACCGCTTCGAGACCACGCTTCAGTTGGGCGCCTTCTCGGGTCTGGAGGCGCTGGTAGAAGGCCCGCTAAACCCGCGGAAAGGCGGCTCTTTTGTGATGGCATACCGGCACTCATTCGTGGAGTTGGCCAATAAGGCGGGTCTGAATGTCGGAACATCGGCAATCCCCACCTACAGAGACTTTGCCTTCAATGCAGATTTTGGCATGACAAAATGGGGGCGTCTCTCGCTCTTTGGCATCGGCGGACAGAGCGCGATCGATTTTCTGGCATCAGAGATAGATACAACTGACTTATTTGCCAATCCCTCGAAAGATTCATACTCCCGATCGAAATTCGGCGTCGTGGGCTTGAAGCACAGTTTCCTTCTCGATGATCGGTCTTACATCCGAACGGCGATCTCCGCGGCGTTCACGGGGGGCTCCTTTGACGCCGACGATCTCAAGATCGAAAACGGGACGCCTTATCGCATCCTTGAGGTGCGGGATAATCAGACGAGCTTCAGGGCCAACTCTTTTTACAACGTTAAGATAAGCAAGCGCTTGAATTTGAGAGCCGGCGCCTTGGCGCAGGTTACGCGACTCGATACGCGCCTGAATACCCGCGAGAACACGCCCGATTTGGACGACGACGGACGACCTGACTGGTTTGCCCAACGCGACTTTGACGGGTACTTTGTCCAAGCGGAGGGCTACGCGCAAGGACAATACCGCCTCAGTGCCCAGGTCGTGATAAACGCCGGGCTGCACACCCTGTTTTTTGACAAAACCAAAGACTTTGCGCTCGAGCCGCGCGCCGCAATCAATTGGAGTTTTACGCCCAAGAGCCGAATCAATCTGGGCTATGGCATGCACCAACAAACGCAGCCGCTGCCGCTGTTTTTCTTCCGCGAAAGGCAGCCAGACGGCGGCACAATCCCCAGCAACACAAACCTGGGATTCACCCGCAGCCAGCACTTTGTGCTGGGGTACGAGTTCAAACCATCGTCCAACTGGCGTCTGAAAGCGGAGACTTACTACCAGCACATAGACCGGGCGCCGGTGGACGCATTTCCCTCGAGCTTTTCTGTCCTCAATACCGGAGCAGATTTTATCTTCCCGGAGCGCGGCAGCTTGGTGAACGCGGGCGCCGGGCGCAACATCGGATTTGAGGCAAGCGCCGAGAGGTTTTTTAACCGGGGCTGGTACGCCTTGTTTACTACCAGCGTTTTTGACTCGAAATATACAGGCTCCGACGGTATCGAACGCAATACTGCTTTCAACGGCCAATACGTACTCAACGCTCTGGGCGGTCGCGAGTTTGCACTTGGCCCCCATGGACGCCGATTTCTTACCCTCGATACCAAGGTCACCCTTGCAGGCGGTCGCCCATTCACGCCTGTCAATCTTGACGCCAGCCGAGCGGCCGGCCGGGAGATCTTACTTGAAGAACAGGCTTTTAGTTTGCGCATGGACCGATATTTTCGCTGGGATGTGAAATTTGGATTTCGCCTAAACAGTGCAAAAAGGAAGTTTTCACAAACCTTTTTCTTAGATTTGCAAAACCTTACCAACAATGCAAATATCTTTGCCATGCGTTACAACACCGTACGCGGCGAGGTAGGGCGCATCAATCAGATTGGGTTTTTCCCAGATATGCTATATCGCATTGAGTTTTAAACAGGGGTCATGGGGCGGGTTGCGCCTGTGCAGGCGGGCGCCGGGGCGCTCCGACCACATGGGCGCAACCCGCCGAAACAAATAGGCGATCATGAAAAAAAAACGATTTGAGCAGATTGCCGGCTTTAATGACCGTAACATCATGCTGGTGGGAATACCAATAGCCGCGGTGATTGTTTCGCTGCTGTTATTCAACGAGCGTTTTGTCGCAGGAGAATGGTCTTTTCTGCTTTTTTGTTACCCGATCTCCCTGATTCACACCACTTGCTTCTGGGTATCCATGCGCTGGGCGTATATGCAGGCCCGCCTGCGTTTTCCGACGATGCGCGATGATCTGGCAAAACGCCTGCTAATCGTCCTATTGTCTTTTTTTGTCGTCTTCGCGATTGTAAATTCGACGCTTGATTTTTTGTTCAGAAAGTTTTTGTTGCCTGAACACTTTGAGCCTATAAACTTTATATTTAGGTTACTGACGTCGTTTTTAATTTCGGCTTTGGTGATTACCTTGTACGAAGCGCTTTCGTTTTATACCCTATTGCAGCGAAGCGAGGCTGATCGCGTCGATCTGCAACGCCGCCACGTGGAGTCGCAGTTGGCGGGTCTGCGCAATCAGGTCAACCCTCATTTTTTGTTCAACAGCCTCAATACGCTGGTTTACCTGATCCCCGAATCGCCGGAAAAGGCTGTGAGGTTCGTGCAGCAACTCAGCAAAGTATATCGCTATGTGCTTGAAATTAGGGACACCGGATTGATCCCCTTGCGGGAAGAATTGGAGTATCTCAAGAGTTACATTTTCTTAATCAAAGAACGCTTCGGCGAAAATATTGATATCCGTATCAGGGAACTCGAAAACGAAGAATTGGAGCATAGCCAAATCGTACCCCTGACGCTTCAAATGTTGTTTGAAAATGCGATCAAACACAACATAATCAGCGCCCAAAAACCGCTGCATGTCGAGGTTTGGGCCGAAAATAACTGGCTCGCCGTACGTAATAACCTGCAGCGTAAAGCGCAGGTAATGGATTCGACCGGCGTAGGTTTGGAGAATATCCGCTCCCGATACCGCATGCTGGCCAACGAGGAGGTCCAGGTGATCGTATCTCTCGATTATTTTACGGTGCTTTTGCCTTTGCGCATCACACAAAGCGAATTTGCCCTATGAAAAAAAATATCCTGATCGTCGAAGACGAATTACCGGCTGCTCGGCAATTGCAGCGCTTGCTGCGCGAGGCTATTCCGGATGCCAGTGTCCTCGAAATCCTGGATAGCGTGGAGGGGGCTGTTAATTGGTTTCGCATTTTTCCGCCGCCGGATCTGGCGTTTATGGACATCCAGATTGCCGACGGCTTGAGTCTCGATATTTTCGCCAAAGTTAAAGTGACTTGTCCGGTTATCTTCACTACTGCATTCGACCAGTATGCCGTGCAAGCCTTTAAGGTCAATGCGATAGATTATCTGCTCAAGCCGATCGACCCGATTGAGTTGAAGAATGCCCTGGCGCGTCTTGAAGTACGGAGAGCAGACCCTGTCGCCTCCATAGAGGGCCTGCTTCGTCAACTCAAACAACCTGAATATCGGGATCGTTTTCTGGTAAAAACGGGCCAAAGCATGAGTTACATACAGGTCAAAGACATTGGATTTTTTCGCTCGTCGGAAGGGCTGACACAGGCCTTCCTTTTTTCCGGGAAAAAATATTTTGTGGATCACAGTCTGGACGAATTGGAACGCTTACTCAATCCCAAGTTTTTTTTCAGGGCTGGTCGTCCGGTTATCCTTAGCATAGACGCCATACGCAGAATACATCCGCACCTCAACGGACGACTCAAGATAGAGGTCGCGCCCGAATCGCCGGAGTCGATCTTTGTCAGCCGCGAACGCGCCGGCGCATTCAAGAACTGGCTCGGCGCCTGATTGCACTTGCCGCCCAACCCAAATCTGGCGGGTAAATTGGCAGCGGTTGTCTATTGCGCGCAGAGAATGTAAGGCTATAGCGCTGCCTATCGGCCAGGAGCGACAGATCAGTTATTTTGATGTCGGGATTAGACAAACGCAGACCCGCCGAATCACAGGATTATTGGCCGCCTCAATTCAGGATGCTCATATCCTTAATCAAGATATGCCTGCGCGAGAACTTGATGAGGTTATCCCGCCGCAAGTCGTTGAGTACCTTGGTGACAGTCTGGCGGCTCGCTCCGGTCAGGCCGGCAATATCCTGTTGGGTGTAGCGGTGTTTTACGAGCATTTCAAATCCTACTTTCGAGCCGTTACTCCGCGCAATGTGCACCAGAAAGTCAACGACGCGCTGGCGCGCATCCTTGAGGACAAAATCTACCAAGCGTTCTTCTACCTCGCGCAAGCGACGGTTGAAGTGTTGCAAAAGGGCCAGAGTAAATTGGGCGTTGCGCTGCATCAAGAGTCGGATTACCCCGACGGGCATTTCCAACACAACCACATCCTCAAAAGATGCGTGCGCATATTCATCTCTCAACGTCTCGTGGAATAGCGCCATTTCGCCCAGCAACTCTCCGGGCGTCACAATGGCTTTGATCAACTGCTTGCCGCTCTCGTTGAATGATCCGACCTTGACGCGCCCCTTTAGACACAGGTGGACCGTGTCTGACTTTTCGTCGGGCATAAACAAGAAATCATACCGCTTGAAAGTGAGTCGCTCCGATCGATCCGCCAATTGGATCATCTCGCTTTCGCTTAGGATAGCAAAAATCGGATGATTTTGCAGGATTTCGATAATCTTTGAAGTATGCATGGTTTGTTACGCTGTTTTAGAGTCAATTAGTTGTTGCCGCCGATTTGTGGTGCAAAGTTGCGGGCATGCAGCGTCCAGGAAAAACACAATAATCCAGCGAAATCTCACTTTTACAATGAGCTAAAAATGAATAAAATGCTGATAAGCAATTTTTTAAGCTGCAAAAACAATCGATTTTTTTTGCAAAAAAATATAACCGGCGGGACGCTTATCAAGATAACATTTTAACAATTTGGCGTAACTTTGCTGCATGAAAATAAATTTCGTAGCCTCCAGAATAATAATTGCATCACTATGGCTATGCCTACTAAATGCGTCCGTTTCGGCGCAGGATGGGGTTAGTTCGGCTAATTGCGACAATCCGCCTGCTATGAGTTCGTTGATCATCAGCAACGCCAGTTGCGGACAATCTAACGGCTTCATCATTATTGGGATGCAAGGAGGCAACAACGCCTTTGCATATGATTGGACGCCTTCAGTGAGTCTAAGCGGTTCCGCCATTGACATACCGGCAGGGTTTTACAGGGTGCGCATAACCCGACTGACCAACCCCAGTTGCGTACTGGATACCATTCTGACGCTCAGCAACTCTGACGGCCCGGAAATCCTCAACAAGCAGATTACTCCGGCCAACTGTCTGGCCTCAAACGGCGCTATTACGCTCAGTACTGCGCCAGCCAATACACAAATCATATGGAACAACGGGCAAACAGGCCCGA
This sequence comes from Saprospiraceae bacterium, assembly GCA_046296435.1. Classification (GTDB taxonomy): domain Bacteria; phylum Bacteroidota; class Bacteroidia; order Chitinophagales; family Saprospiraceae; genus M3007. The sequence continues at coordinate 111,299 of JBKBLI010000001.1, forward strand.
CCGCTTCCAATCTGGCAAACGGTTGTTACACGGCTACGATTACCAATACGTCCAACGGGTGTTTCTCACTTATCCGAGCGTGTGTGCCCAACGTCAATCCATTGGCTGCCGACGTAACGATATTGAACCCGGCCAAGTGCGGGCTGCCTAAAGGGCGCGCCGTCGTCCAGATCAGCGGCGGTTCGGGCGTTTACGCCTACAGTTTTGGCGCCGACAATATTTGGCAGAATCTCCCTCCGGGGCAACATACGGCTATTGTCAATGATGTGAACACAGGTTGCACGCTCAGCGTCCCGGTGATCATGCCCGCGGCCCCTGTGGAAGCGGAGGTCCAGCTTACCGTCAACGACGTAAAATGCTCAGGACAAGGCGATGGGAATATTGAGTTCACGGTGACGCCCGGCGCCAACTTCGATTTGCCTTTCTCCTTTTCGCTGACCGATGGCGCCGGCGCCAATTACTCTCCCGGAGGACTTCCACCTGGGACTTACTTTCTGGAGGTGCGCGACGCCGACAACTGCCCGCTACCCGTGAGGATCTTCACGGTTAAATCGCCGCCGCCCTTCACGGCAGCCCCATTTGTGGCGCCGGGCAATTGCAACGGAGGCGCGGGAATTGCGCTGATTTTTTCGGGCGGCAATGGCGTGCTGCTGGTTGACTGGGACGATTTGCCGGGATACGACAACCCCCCTAACCGCAATAACCTGCCGGCTGGAATTTATACGGCGACCGTTTACGATAGTTTGTTTTGCTACTACCCCCTGCCTCCCATACTCGCGCCCAATTACTGCCCTACGCCCGACACCTTTTTGCTGGTGTTGGCCGTCAACGATACGGCTTCCATTCGCCTGCCCTCGCCGCCAGGCGTACCTTCGGACCAGATAGGTTTTAGCCTTATTCCGCCGACGCCTTCGCTCTTCGGCTCTTGGAACTTGTTGCCCGACGCCCGGCTCCGCTATTCGGCAGGCCCTCTTCCGGCAGCTTATGTGGATCCGGTGCTGGTTCGCAGGCAGACAGGGATAAACGGATTGGATGACACGATATGCGTACGGGTATTGATCAGCGCTGAAAAGGTTCGCCGCGATTCGGTATATTTTGCCGTACAGTCGGGCAATACGGCCATTTCGTGCGGAAATTTACCGCCTGACTTTGTCAATCCGCAAATCAGTCTGACCAAAAAATCCGGAAGCCTCCTCGGATTCAGCGACGTGTATGGATCGTATGCCGTAAGCCCCCAAACGGCCTGCTTGAGTTTTCAAGCCTCGGCGGGCGTATCGGGCTACAACGTCGATACAATAGGCGTGGTAGCTTACATGCCTTCACTCAAACAAGCGCGCCTGATCTACTACATTCCCAGCGTCTTGCCGGCCAATGGCTGCGACGATGGTATCAAACTCGAATCGCCCTTATTTTTTTGGGCCGACGAATGCGACGACGGCGTGGATATCTGTGTGGAGATCCCCTTTGGCGCCATCGGCGAATACGCGATTAGCGACAATGGCTCCGCCTATGCTTCCGGCCCGCTGTCGGCCTGCGATCCTGCCGAAGTATGGACGTACCAGACTTTCCTGGACCCTACCGTCGGCCCCTTTCGAATGTCCAAATGGGAAGTAAACGGTCAGTCGTATAGCGCCTATTTCTACAACGGAATCTCGCTCAACCTGCTGATGAATCAATTGGACCCGGACGGAAACTGGACGCTTGAAAGCGGAGGGTTGATGTCGGGCGGAGCGCCAAACAACACCTACGGCCCCATGGTGGTATTCTCTGCATTGGACGAGCAGTTACTCACCTTTATGCCCCAAAAACTCACCTTGCCAAGACGCACCTCTCTTCGCGTAGCCATGGGCGAACATTTATTGAGGTTCCGACGGGCGCAAAGCGGGTGTTTGGACCAGGTCGATGTATTGGTGGCTTGCCCTAATTGTCCTCCACCCTTCTCTCAGACTCCTGATCCGGACGGAGTCCTCAGACTGATCGCCAATAACTGCGCCCGCGACACGATTTTCTGTACCAATATCCCAACGGTCGTGAGCGCTCAATACCGAATCACGGACAACAATGCGCCGGCCAAACTGGTGAACTGCGGCAACTTTTTGGGGATCAGCGTTGATACCGGCATCCACCAACTGCAAATATACAACCGCGCCAACTACTGCCTCACGTTGCTCCAATTAGACGTGCGCTGCACGGACGACCCGGGCGCCGATCTGGTCTTAGCGCTCTCAGACGAGGCCGTTGTATTGCTAAATACTCCTACCGACATTCCGATTATCCAGAATGACGTGGTGAATAACCAAGTTGGAAACTTTGGCGGAATAGCTGTTTTCATAATCGTGCAACAACCCAAGCACGGTTCGGCAACATACAATCCCGCTACGGGCTTGCTGACCTACACGCCCAATCCGGGCTTTTGCGGCAGCGATAGTCTTGTTTACACCATCTCTAACGAAAATGGAAGAGCGTCTTCCGCTAAGGTCAGCCTCAGCGTTTTGTGCGAGGGACTGACGATCTACTCCGGCTTTTCGCCCAATGGCGACAACCTGAACGATTTCTGGCGCATCGACGGCATCGAGGCTTTCCCCGCCAATGAGGTCAGGATATTTAACCGTTGGGGAGATTTGGTATTCGAGCAAAAGGGTTACCGCAATCAACAAGCGTGGGACGGCTCTTGCCGAGGTAATCCGCTGCCCGACGGAACCTATTTCTATGTCATTCAGTTGCGGCCGGGCGTTGCGCCGCTGAGCGGCTACGTGCAGTTGATGCGTTGAGCTTGCCCCTTTTTTTAGAAAAAAACTGCGCTTCGAAAAGAATCGCGTTTTTTTGCTGCAAAAATAAGTATGAAACGACTGCAAATTGTTCTCATAGCGCTCTGTACGCTGTGCGCAAGCAGCCTGACGGCGCACCCCGTCACCGACACCCTGCCGCCCGACCCTCCGGTCAAAACCAAAACGCGGCCGCGCACCAAAGGGCAAGCCATCGCGCAAATCCGCGCCCAACTGATAGATGCGCTACTGGATGACGATCTGTCGGCAAGCGCCCAACTCAGCGACTCTCTCTTTCAGATGGACGACGAATATTACGCTTCGCTGATATGGGACGAACGTTGGTTGTTGTATTACTACCTGCGCCAATATGCGCCGCTTATGGAAGAGGCCGCCAATGCCGACGACTTGTGGTTTGCGATTCACGAGTACAAATCCGGCCCCGGCCCAGACCGACTTTTTACTACCCTGGACAGCCTCATGCTTGAGCGCCGACTTGCCGCTTATGAGGATATCCGCACTGCGTTTCTGAGCGAAGAGGAGCGGATATTTGCGATCATGCTGTTGGACTTCATGCTGCGCGTCGATGAAAACCCCGAGGAACGCGCCATCAAAGCCCAAAACTTTTTGAAGCGCTATCCACAAAGTCGCTTCAAGAATCAGGTCGAGCGCATGTCGCCTGTGATTTACCGCCCCGGAAATGCAGCTTTTGGCATTCAATTTGGAATGGGGCATAAACGCTGGACCGGCGCCGCCGATCAAACCTTGAACCCTTTTTGGGGTCTGGATTTCGGTTTTTTTTATTGGCGGAGTAGCGTAAGCTTCAGCGCGCAATTTGCAGTCGGCTGGAGCAAAACCCACAGGGCGTTATTCCGTAACGGCTTCGAGTGGCCCAAAGGCTCGCTGGCCGTTTTGATCGCCCCGGAGATTGGCTTGGGGTTCGATATCGTAAACACAGACAAATTTCGCATTTATCCGTCCATCCTGGGCGGATTCGCTTACCTCGGGCCGCAGCAACCCTCGGAAGATGCCGAACCCAATCCCGATTATTACGTCAACTTTGATTTCTTCCGCTTCCACTATGGCGCCGCGCTCCAGGCAGACCTCAAGTTCAAAAATTACCGCCGCGCCGACGAATATCCGCCGCCCGGATCATATCACGGACTGACCGTATCTTTCGGCTTCAGACGCATGGATTTCGGCGTGCTTAACCATGCGCTGCAAGGCAATATGATGACTGTGAGCATTTTATACGGATTTTTTTACCGCTCATTGAATAAAAAATGACCGACAACCAACGCGATACGCCGCACGACTGGCTCAGCGAACTCGGCCCGGCGATACAGGCTCAAGAAACGTGGCGCAATCGCCAATACCAACAAATCGTGAGTGGCAGCCTCTTCCTGCGTCTGCCGGGGCGTCCGTTTTTGATCGCGGCCGGCATGCGCTTGTTGGCCGAGCACTTGAGGCGTTTCCGATTCGACGCCGGCGTCATCGAGCGTATGGCCCGGGTCAGCGACGAGCGGGGGAGGGCTATTTTTGACGAAAGTTTCCTCAACCAACTCCAGCGCGCCCGATTGCGCACGCAGATTTATGCCGCGCAAGAAGGCCGACTCTTATTGCCCACCGAACCGATACTGCACATCCGTAGCAATTTGATGCAAGCGCAATTGCTACAAGGGCCGATCCGCAGGCTCATCCTCTATTCTACCCAGATCGCAACCGACGCCGCCTGGGAGCGATTCCAGACGGGCATGCTTGAGGAGGAGGATTCGCCTCCGCCGCCCAAATACAGTCAAAATCCGCACGGATGGCAAAAACGCGCCGCTTACATCGGCGCCGCCCTCACCGAAGTCTATGCACGCGAAAAGTCCATCGAGGGTTACTGGGAGCGCTATGAGATCGAACCCGCGCTCAATGCATCAGGCGAAGCGCTTTATCAGATTCGGCGTCTGTTTGATGGCGGCCGCCCCCTTGGCGATCAGTGGCTCAGCGGCAGACAGGAGAGCGAATCGGGCGTGAGCCAAACCCATGCTGCGCTGATTTGCAACTCAGACGGATCATTGCGGCAGATATACATGAACCGCTTTCAGAACCTGTATCGACCCTTGCTATACCGCGGACAGGCGCTCAGTCCTACCTCCGGCGTAGAATACAAGCGCCAGCGCACGCTGCGCCAATTGCAAATGTTTTCGCAGATAGATCTGGAGCGCTATCCAAGCGGGTGGAAGCCCTGAGTTGTTAGTTGTTAGTTGTTAGTTGTTAGTTGTTAGTTGTTAGTTGTTAGTTGTTAGTTGTTAGACTCTGATTTCCGACATGGGCGTGGCCCAGAAGAAGTCGAATTATTTTCGACTGCCTTGCTATTAACAATTTGACCCCTTTGGCATGGGCGACGCCAACTAAGGTATGTTCATAAATACGGTGCGTAATGGTATAGGTATGGGTGTAGGCGGGCCATGCCTGCGCTTTTAGCCCGCTATCCGAGAACGCTTCGCCCTTGCAATATACGCCAGGCGCCGCTCAAATCGCGCGTCAGGATCGCGTCGGCGTATCCCTCCGATTGAACGAGCGCAAGCGCCTCCGGGGCGTTGAATTCGTTGCACTCAAACAACAATAGCCCGCCCGGTTTTAGTTTAGCCCGCGCCAGTCTGGCGATGACGCGGTAGAAAAAGAGCGGATCCTCATCGTCCGTAAAAAGCGCTAAATGCGGCTCGTACAAGCGGGTTTGTTCCGCCACAAGATCAACTTCGCGGCGTGGGATGTACGGCGGATTAGACACAATCAGATCAAAACCTGCATCAGGCAAGATGGCGCATACCGCCGGATCGCCTACATCGCCATGTATCCAGCGCATACCATCTGGATCGCCCAACAAATTTCGGGCGTTCTGTCGGGCTACGCCTAAGGCCCCGGCGCTTAAATCCATGGCCCAGACCTCTGTGTCAGGACGGCGCAAGCGAATCGTAACCGCTATGCAGCCGCTACCTGTTCCGATATCGAGCACGCGGAGGCGGTTGGCGGGAGCGCGCGGGTCATGACTGGACGGCGGGAGCAGGGAGAGGGCATGCGCCGTGAGTTCTTCGGTTTCCTGGCGCGGTATCAAAACAGCCGGCGATACGGCAAACATCCGACCCATGAATTGCGCGACGCCCATTACATACTGAACCGGCTCGCCTGCAAGCAAGCGACGGCCAATGGCGGCCAACTTCAGCCGTTCCTCAGGCGCCAAAGGCGGAGCCTGGGCATGCTTTATACCAAAAGCATCCTCCTGCACAATACGCGCTACGCTGCGCGCCTCGCCTTCAGGATAACGCACGCGCAACTGCTCGGCGAGCGCCGCAAAATCGGGGTGTAACATGACCGGTCAGATTTCGATCGTAAAGACTGCGCCGCGAGGTTGATTGTCCGAAATGACGACACGCCCGCCATGCCCTTGCACAATTTGTCGCACAATGTACAACCCAAGCCCTGTGCCCGTACTCTCTCGCGTTTCTTCATTGCCCATCCGATAGAATTTTTCGAAAATCTTTTCGCGCTCCTCCGGCGGAATACCCTTGCCTTGATCCCTCACCTCGATGATGCGCTTGGAGCCGTTGCGTTTGAGCGAGATGCAGACAGGCGAGCCATTGGGGCTGTACTTGACGGCATTTTCAAGCAGGTTGTGAATGACGGAGGTAACCCCGTTTTTATCTGCCGACAAGGGGGTAAGGTTTGGATCGGCTTCAATCACGAATTGCGCATCGGGGAAGCGTACCCGCAGGCTCTCGACCAAATTGCAGGTAAGTTGATCCAAATCAATTGGCTCGCGGTGTGGCGTCCATTCGCTGTCCAGGCGGGCAGCCAGCAACAGGTCTTCGACCAAGGCTTGGAGTCGGGCGGCATCGCGCAGCGCATTGTGGGCCAGTTTCTGCTGCTGGGCGCGTTCGAGCGCTCGCTTGTAAAACGTATCGAGGATCAGCCGCAAAGAGGCTATAGGCGACTTGAGTTCGTGCGTGATGCTCAATAGAAAATTGCGGCGTTGGCGGGCAAGTTGCACCTCTTTTTGAGCGCTGCGGTTGATCAGCCACAACCCTACAGCCAGACAAAAAGTAAAAAAAACACCCTCGGCCAATACCATTCTGCGGTGCTTGTCGCGGCGTGCGACAATGGCCTTGTACTCGGCGCCCGCTTCAAGGCGCGTTTGGTTGACGCCGCGCCGATCAACGTTCTGCGTCAATTCCAATTGTCGATATTCGGCGGCAAACAGGTCGTCGTTGACCCGCCACAACTGTATGGCCCACCAACCAAAGGCCAGGGTCATATACCCGATGATAAAACTGGAAAGATGGCGAAGCCGAATACCCGAAATTTTCATGCGAATCAGCAGAATTGCCGAATAAACGTGAAAAATTACGCGTTTGATATAACTTTGCACGCTAAAATCTTTGTCCATCAGCAAAACCGGATCGAATGTCCGTTAACGCCAAACAAATACGCCAACTGATTGGCGAGAATGCGATCGAAGAAGCATTCGGCATTCTGCTGACGCTATTGGACGACAACGAGCGCTGGCGGGATTTGCATGACGAAGCCATTGTGCTTAAAACCGTTTGGAACGACTACGCCCGAAAGGAGCGTATAGGCATAGCCCAGAAAGATGATCTAAACCGCGTGGTAGCCGGTATGCTGGAGATCGTTCGCGCCTACGATAAACGCGCAGCGCAACCCTTGCGCCCCGCTCCCCCGCCGCCAGTATCAGAGCCTGCTCCCCCGCTCCCGCAGCAACCGCGGCGCGTGGCGCAGTGCCTGATGACGGGCGATCTGACCGAATATTTTGTATTAGACAACGAGCAGATCGTCGGTTACAACCCGATGACCCGACAATCCTGGAGCGTGGCCGTACGCATGCCAAGCTATGTACCCGAATGGGCTTGGTTCATACAATTCCCCAACGCTTCTTACTACAGCGTGGATCATCAAGGGCGAATTTGGGGGTTGAACATGTATGGATTTCCTACCCAACTGGGGTATGTCCAGTATTTTTGATTTTGACGACGCCTCACCGTCTCTTTATCGCAAAATCTCCATGCTCATCTACAAGAAAAATTAAGCCGGGAGGGGGGAGCGCGCTCCCGCCACGCGCATAGACCCGCCGCACATGCTTTTTACAGAAAAATATACGCGAACGAAAAGCCGACTCATGTAGCCCAGACAGTTCCGCCGCTCGCGCGTGCCGTCTCATTGTGCGTTCTGCTTCAAAAAAATGACTCGGACTAAATGCGCAAGTTGCATTCGGCCTTTGGACGCCGGCTCAAACCCTGCTGTTTGGGATAAGAGGCGAATATCCGGGGACTCAATCGCCTACTTTTGCGCGCCGACACCGCCAATTTTGCAGGAACCGGTGTAACGCGCACCCTCGTCCACTATCATGGTTTTGGCGGTGATATTGCCTTCGATGACGGCCGTATCGTGTAAGTGAAGCGATTCGCCGACGATGATATCGCCCTTGATTCGCCCTTTGATTGCGGCGTCCTTGGCGTAGATGTTGCCCACGATCTGACTTCCTTCGCCCATGACCAAGCGCTTTTCTATTTTTACCTCGCCTTGTATGGAGCCGTCGAGCCTTACGTTCTCGGCGCATGAAAACTTACCTTCGACCTGGGCGCCCTTGGCGATAACGGTTGTTTGGCCGTTGTCTTTGTCGGAGGGGTTGAGGATTTGACCGTTGCCGGTAGTTTGTTTCTTGTCTTTGGATGCGCTTGCAAACATGGTAGATGTCTTTTGTGAAAAAGTGTTGATTAGCTACGAGACTGATATAAATAATCGTGCCAATTTTGAGAAAAAGGCAAAAAATCAGGCTTTTGGAAGTAGTGTAGTTTCATTTTGGCGCTTAGAGCGTAGCGTTGTGGCTGTCAAGGTTGATACAACGCCCGCCGCTTCCTCGCTTCCTGCGCGCGCTTGCGAGCAGTCTATTGTTTGGGGCGTTCAGCTTTTTTCTTCCCAAATTTGCGCCAGATGAACGATCGTTTCAGCAGATTTTTCCATATCTTGTACGGACACCCATTCTTGCCTGGAGTGGAAGGCGTGCTCGCCGGCGAACAGATTCGGACATGGCATACCCATAAAAGAGAGACGCGAGCCGTCGGTGCCGCCTCTGATGGCGCGCTTGAGCGGCTCGAATCCGCAACGGCGCAAGGCTTCCAGCGCGTAATCGACCACATGGGGATGCTGCCGAAGCACTTCGCCCATGTTGCGGTATTGTTCGTGGATTTGGACAGTCGCTTTGGAATGGGGATATTCCCGCATGACTTCGTCAACTATGGACTTTAATGTGTCGGCGAGGCGTTTGAGGCCGCTCGTCTCAAAGTCGCGAAGGATGAGTTTGATGGTTGCTTTTTCGAGTCCGCCCTCAATCTGGGTTGGATGCATGAAGCCCTGTCTGTCTTCGGTGTGTTCGGGGCTTAGGTCATTGGGTAATTGAGCTACAATTTTAGCGGCAATCTTGGCGGCATGTTCCATTTTGCCTTTAGCAAAACCCGGATGGGCCGAAACGCCGTCGATACTGACGACGGCGCCATCGGCGCTAAAAGTTTCGTCTTCGATGCTTCCCGCCGTTTCGCCGTCAATGGTGTAGCCGTATTGCGCGCCGAGTTTCTGCATGTCCACTTTATTTACGCCGCGTCCGATCTCTTCGTCGGGGGTGAAGAGGATACGGATGGGGCCATGCTTGATTTCGGGATGGGTCGTCAGTATATAGGCGGCATCCATGATGGCGGCTACTCCGGCCTTGTTGTCGGCGCCGAGTAGCGTGAGTCCGCTGGCTGTGACGATGTCGTTGCCGATTTGAGCGGGCAGGTCGGGATGCTCGCTCATGCGGATGACGACCGAGGGGTCGTCGGGCAGCGCAATGTCATGTCCCTGATAATTACGGTGAACCAAGGGTTTAACGCCGGCTCCGGAGCAATCGGGAGCAGTATCCACATGTGCGCAAAAACAGATGGTCGGCACTTTTTTGTTGGTATTGGCCGGTATAGTAGCATATACGTATCCCCATGGGTCCAGTTCGGCATCCGCGATGCCCAATTCGTGAAGCTCTTGTACCAGCAGGCGGCTGAGGTCTTTTTGTTTTTCTGTGCTGGGGACGCTGGGGCTTTCGGGGTCGCTTTGGGTGTCGATTTGCACATAGCGAAGGAAACGCTCCAGTACGGTATGCCTGAAAGGCGATTTGATAGTCATACGCGCGTAACTTGTTTAGGCGGCAAATGTACACAAACCGGAGCGATATGCGGGCCTAAAGTTGACGAAATTAGCTGTTGCGTTTTTTTTCGGACAAATAAAAATGCCAGAGCATGCGCGTTCCTACGCTGCGCCAGGGACGCCAATGCAGGGTCCCGGCCTCGAACTCGGGGTGGGTAGGCCGTTTGTCCAGGCCCTTGAGGGTTCTGAAAGCCTCTTGCATGGCAATATCGCCCTGTGGCAGGATGTCGGGACGGAGCAGGCACTCGGACAGATAGATGTCGCTTGTCCAGGCGCCGATACCTTTGAGGCGGGTGAGTTGGCGTCGCGCCTCATCGTCGTCGGCCTGAGCAAGGGCGTCGAGATTGAGCCGGCCGTCGATCACATGCTCGGCCAGGTTTCGGGTGTAGGCAATTTTTTGTCGGCTGTACCCGATGTCTCGCAGGGTTTGATCGTCTAATTGTAAAAAAGGCCCGGGAGCGACCTCTCCGATAAGTTTTTCTAAACGCGCAAAGGCTGCGTTGGCCGAAGCCAGAGAGACCTGTTGCTCAAGGATGATGTGCGTCAGGGTCGCAAAGCCGGGTTGGCGCGCCCAAAGCGGGGGCGGGCCATAGCGCTCGAGCACGATGCGCAATGCCATATCGCGCCCGGCCAACCATTGCGCCGCCTCTGCGATTATCGTCTCATTGAGTATAATTTGTGCCATGTATTGTATCGGGCATCGCTATAATAGTAGGCGCCTGACCCGCCGACTGTAACAATACGCAGGCCGTTTTGGATGCGCCGCAAGGCGCAAAAGCCTGAAAACAAGTGCAGCGCGTTGGCGCAAAGACCGGTCGGCGCGCAGGTAGAAGGCGGGGTGGCGTCGGTGAAAACACTGCGTTCTAATCAAGCGATTTATACGCATTGATTGCAATTTGGCAGGTATTGGCGCCGCTTTTGTTTAATTTGTTTAGGTTTGCAGGCGTTTGCATGCCGATCTTTGGCCTTTGCGCCGTTTTTTATTTGACGAATAAGCCATCAACACACATGGATAGCAAGTACGGCTTTACCCGAATGACTCCTTCGGAATTCGAAAACTGGATCAAGACGCGTCAGGTGGCTCGCACGGTTTTGTACGTGCAAGAGCACCACACCTACATACCGGCCTACTCGCATTTCAATGGGTCAAACCATTTCGAATTGCAGTTGGGTATGTTGCGCACCCACACGTCGATCAACGGCTGGGTGGACATCGGGCAACATTTTTCAATTTTTCCGGATGGGATGATTGTCACCGGTCGCAGCCTCGAGCGCTCGCCTGCCTGTATCTTTGGATTCAATGCGCATTCGATATGTATTGAAAATGTGGGCAATTTCGATCGAGACGGCGACATCATGCGCCAGGAGCAGCGTCAGGCGATCGTACAGGTAACGGCGGCGCTGTGCAAGCGCTACGGAATACCGATCAACACCTCGCGCATAGTATATCACCACTGGTTTGACCTGAGCACGGGCGAACGCCGAAACGGGGCCGGCATCACGAAGTCCTGCCCCGGCACGGGCTTTTTTGGCGGCAACAAGGAGGCGGATGCCAACGCCAACTTTTTGCCGCTGGTTAGGACGGCGGCCGGCGGCGATATACGGGTCACGCCATTGGGCGTAGCCTTTTACGGATATGTGACGCCCTCCTGGCTCAACGTGCGCAGGGGTCCGGGCACATCACACAGCATCATCAACAAAGTGCAGATGGGCGCCATCTTGCGGATTTATGAGGTGCGCAGTGGATGGTACCGCATCTCGAGATCCAATCAGGAATGGGTGGCCGGCAATTTCGTGGCGCGCGTAGAGCGCGGAACCGTGCATGTGGACAGCCTCAATGTGCGTTCGGGGCCATCTACCGCTTTTCCGGTAGTCAATCGTCTGCGCCGGGGCGACGAAATATTCGTATATGAGCAAAGTGGTTCATGGGTGCGTATCAGTCTGGATAACCAGTGGGTCTCGAGGCTGGTCAATTTTGGAGGTTAGGTCTGGCGCGAACTGAGCTGCCGACCAGATGTTGGCGACCATTAGTCAGCGCCCGTTTTCCGTTTTTGGGTTTGCTTTTAGAGTGTTTTCTGATTATGTGAGGTCCAAGTCCCTGGTGATTTCTATTTTTCCCCCAAAAAACGAAAAGCATGCCTGAAATCACTACTGAAATGGTCATTACGCTAATCGTCATCGCGTTTGGCGTATTCCTTTTCGTCAAAGAGTTTTTTTCGATAGACACTACGTCTATCCTGATCATGACCCTGCTGATTGTCAGCGGCGTGCTAACCCCTCAGGAAGGTTTTGCGGGATTCAACAATCCGGCCACAATCACTGTAGCGTGTATGTTCGTGATCAGCAGCGCCATATTCAGAACGGGCATACTCGACGGCTTTGGTCGATTGCTTACGAAAGCCAACAAGATCAATCACGCCCTCACGCTGATCTTTATTGTGCTGGTAGCGGGTACGCTTTCAGCATTCATCAACGACACGGCGGTAGTAGCCCTTCTGCTGCCTGTGGTGTTGGGCATAGCGCGCCAGGAAGGCATTTCCCCTTCTAAACTGCTGATGCCGCTTTCTTTTTCGGCCCTTTTGGGCGGCGCTTGTACCCTGATCGGCACTTCTACCAACATATTGGTCAGCGGCATTGCCGAAAGCAAGGGCTTGCCGGGTTTTGGTATGTTCGAGTTCACCGGCGCGGCCCTTTGGATGATGGGCGCCGGGGTGCTTTACATGCTGACGCTCGGCAGATTGCTACTGCCCGATCGCGGAGCGCAAAACGGGTCCGACCTGGTCAAAGTGGTAACCGAGTACATCACCGAAATAACGCTGCTCAAAGGCAATGAAGCTATCGGTAAGCGCATCAACCAATCCAAATTCATTCAGGACTCCCGAATACGGGTGGTGCAGATCAAACGCGACGATCAAATCTATCAGGAAGAGGGATCTTTCGTGATGCAGGAAGGGGACGAACTGCGCATCGTTGTCAAACCCGAAAACCTCCAAAAACTCCGCAACGTCAAGACCATCCGACTGAATACCGAGCACAAATGGAAGGCGCGCGAATTGGAGACCAAAGACCAAAAGTTGTTTGAAATCCTCATCCCCAGCGGATCCTCATTGGTCGGGCGCAGTTTGTCCGATTTCCACGCGGCCGGGCCGGATCACAAAGGCGCCATCCTCGCCTACCGAAGACGCGAAGTCATCGTCCGCAATATCGACAATGTCATGTTGCGGGGCGGCGATCTGCTGCTGCTGCTGATCGACGAAAAAACCCTGAACAACATGGCGCTGGACGGCGAAGTCGTAATCGTATCCGAACACCAGCACGAAGCAAAAATCAACTATTTGCGGGCCGGACTGTCCGTTGGCATCACGGCGGGCGTCATTCTCAGCGTAGCCCTTGGGTTCACTACTATGGTTATCAGCGCGCTTGTAGGCTGCTTGCTGATCATTCTATTCGGACTGATCAAACCCGAACAGGCCTACAACGCCATCGAATGGAAAGTAATCTTCATGTTGGCGGGCGTACTCTCCATGGGCGCCGCCCTACAAAAAACCGGCGCCGCCACCCTGCTCGGCGAGTTGCTTCGTCAGGGCTTGGGCGATTTTGATCCCAGAGTGGCGCTGTCGTTTGTGTTTTTTTCGACGTTTATGATCACCAATTTCATGTCCAACAACGCCACGGCCGCCCTCATGGCGCCCATTGCGATCAGCACGGCCAATGCTATGGGCCTGAACGAACGCCCGTTTCTGGTAGCCGTTATGTTCGCCGCATCGCTCAGCTTTATGACCCCCATGAGTTACCAGACCAATGCCATGATCTATACGCCCGGCAATTACACGTTCAACGACTATCTGCGCGTCGGCGCGCCGCTCAATCTGCTCATGTGGGCGATTGCCACCATAGTGATCCCGCTTTACTTTCCGTTCTGAGGCACACAACGAAAACGCCAAATGTGCGTTTTTAGCCCAACGTAAAAACATCTATGCAAAAAACTTTTCTTGCGGCATTTTTCTGCTTCCATGCCCTCATGTCCCTCGCTCAGACCGACCAAAAGGTAGTGAGCGGCGTCGTATTGCTTACCGAAAAAAAGCCCATTGCCGCCGGCCCGCTCGCCCTCAGCCTTCAGGAGCGTTGGAAAATCAAAATAGACAACAGCACCATCAACGAGAAAACGATGGTCATCCAAACGCCCGGGGCTACCATCATGATCGCATATTTAGATTATCCGGCGGTATCGCCCGAATTTGAAGCGGCCATACAACTATCCTGGCTCTGGCCCAATGCGCGCGCGCAGGCCTCTCAGCACAAAGCGCAGGCCCTCATTTCCGTCATCGGCTCGCCGTCGCGCACCGTTGATCTGTACCGGCTTTTTACCAAAACAGCAGCTTGTATACTCGAAAATACCACTGCATCCGGCGTGCTGGTCGAAAGCCAATACCTTCTGCTCGAACGAGGCTTTTACATTGCGGCGGCCCAGAACATGCGCGAAAACGACCACGTACCCCTCTATTGCTGGGTGTATATCGGTATGGTGAGCGACAGCGAATCGATCAACAGCGCCTACACCTACGGGCTTAACGAATTCGGCATCCACGATTTGGAAATCGTGCGCGCCAACATGAGCGCCGGCGACGCCCACAACCTGCTCTACGAAATAAGCGATTACCTCATCCGCTACAACGTAAAGCCCCGCGACGGTCAGAAAATCACCACGCCAGAAGGAACGTCGGCAACGCTTCAACTCTCGGACGCCGAATTTATTCGGGGCGAAAAAAGCTACCAACTGCGCTTCTAAAACCCTACACCAACAACCAACAACTAACAACTAACAACTAACAACTAACAACTAACAACTAACAACTAATCAA
>JBKBLI010000002.1:0-11616 GCA_046296435.1 Saprospiraceae bacterium
CAACTAACAACTAACAACTAACAACTAACAACTAACAACTAACAACTAACAACTAACAACTAACAACTAACAACTAACAACTAACAACTAACAACTAACAACTAACAACTAACAACTAACAACTAAAAAGGGCTTTGAATATCCGGATTGTTCACAAAGGCCGTATCGGTCAGGGTGTGCAGAAACTTGACAAGCGCTTTTTTCTGATACGCCGTCAGGCCGGTGAATTGTAAAGGATTGGAGCCGGGGATCGGCAGCCCCACCTCGCGGATCAGCGGATCCTGAAAGGGAAACTGGCTTTTGCCGTGGCTGCTGTAATGCTCCACCACCTCTTCGAGCGTCTGGAAGCGCCCGTCGTGCATGTAGGGCGCCGTGAGCGCGATGTTGCGCAACGTGGTCGCCCTGAACTTGCCGCGGTCGCTCATCTTGCCCGTGACGCCGCCCAGACCCGGATCCTTGAACTGCGAGTAGTCGGTCACCGCATCAATTCCGTTGCTGAAGTAATTGTTGCCGGTCAGCGTGATACCCCCGTGGCAGTGGAAGCACTGGGCATCCGGCAGGTTGACATTGAACTGCCGGGCCTCCTCGAAGTACATGATCATTCCGTCCAGTTCCTCGTCGTCGAAAGCGTCCAAATCGCCCTTGAACCGAAAGCGGTCGAAACGCGAGTCGCCGCTGCTGATCAGGATGCGCTCAAATTGAGCGATAGCTTTGGCCGCCAATTCCTTGCTGATCTCGCAGGTGGACTTGATCCCAAACGCTTCTCTAAACAGCCTGGGGTACTCCGGATGATTTTGCAACTTATCGATCACATTCCGCCACGAAGTATGCAATTCGATCGGATCTTCGATAGGCAGCAGGGCCTGCTCCTCCAGAGTGCGCACGCGCCCATCCCAAAACAGGCCGTTGGTCGCATAAACAATATTCAGGAGCGACATCGAACTGCGCGTACCCGCTACTCCGGCTATGCCGACTGATACCGGCTTGTTGTCCGTAAAACTCCCCTGCGGCAGGTGGCACGACGAGCAGGACATCGTGCTATCGCCCGACAAAATAGGATCGTAAAACAAACGTCTGCCCAATTGCACGCCCGCAACCGTAAGCGGGTTGTCCGCAGGGATGGGCGCCTCCGGAAAGTGATCCGGCTTGACCAGGGCGTAAGGCTCAGGCTTGTAGGGCAGGCCCGCCAGATCGCCCTCGTTCGGGCAGGGAGTTTTGTCGTCGCGTTGGCAAGCGCCCAGCGCACAGATCAACCCGCCTGCCAAAAGCCCAATAATTCTACTTTTCATACCCCGCGAACGATCGTTTATTTAACCGAAATGGTCGTGGCGCGCGCCAGACCGTCCATCACCTCGTTAGCCACCGTTAGTTCGTCCGGCTGGCTATGCGTAGCCGGATTGTTGAGCATATCGTAAAGCGATCCATCAGGCAGCGTGAATGCTTTTTTCAGATCAAAAGACACTTCGACGCGGTTTGATCCCGGCTGCACTTTCAGATCAAGCGGGAAGGTCAGCGTCCGGTACGTCGGATTGCCGCCCACGTGATAGATCGTAAAGTAATCCATTGCGCCGTTCTGATCAGAGTCGCCCGCGCCTTCGATTTTCGTAAAAATATAACTCCGCCAGCCCAGCCAGTATTCCATTTCGTTGGTCAGCGCGTGTCCTGACGGAAAATCGCTGGGGCGGCGGTCGTTGTAAGCCGGTTTGACGCCCAGACCTATCCGTATGGCCGAATACTCGCTGGAGGGCAAGTCAAAGCTGTGTTTGATCGTTTGCGCCTGATCCGAAGTGCTGTTTTGCGGGAAAAAATCGAGAAAGATCGCGTCCTTGAGCAAGGAGGCCTTGCCGTCTTGAATCACCTCGATGTCCGATATAAAAAGCGTGAAAGTGCGGAACTGCACCGTATGGGTTCCGTAGGGATAGTTGAAATTTTCGCGCAGATTAACGCCGTCGTACAACGCGTTGAATACAAATTCCAAATTGGCGTCTCGGTTCGTATTCGCATCCGGCTTACAGCCTCCTGCCAGCAAGGAGGCGGCGAATGCCAGCAGTAAAAAAATCCGATTCAGCATATGATTCTTTTTAAAAAAAATTGACGAAATCCGGAGGCTCACAGACAAAATTCAGGCCATTGCAAGCCGCTCAAGCAATCAAAAATTCAGGTTTTCGATTTTTTCTGCCAAAATAAAAAAACATTCAGACCATTCACTCAGGTAAAACGATGAAGACCTCTTTCAGGTTGTGCGCCATCTGCTGTTTCCAGATCGAAATGTCGCCGGTTAGCAAATCTATATCCCGCATCAGCAGGTCGTAGCGGCCTTGAATGCGTATGCTCAGATTCCGGCCGGCAGCTTTTTTGAAAGGTCCTACGCCGCTGACTGTCGCCCCGCCCAGATCGGCCGAAGTAAAGCGCAACTCGTGTACCGCGGAGTCCGGACCCGGCGCGCTAAAGCGCACAAGGCCAGACCAAAAAGCCGCCCGCGAGGAGTCGTACATCATGGCGACAGCCGCCGGACCCAAGGGGTGATTGGCCGGCTGCGTCACAGGACGCGCCAGTTCAGCTCGCTGAGATAGCCCCAGCCTCAACCCGAGTTCCATAAACTCGCCCGTCGCCTCGAAGCGGCCCAGCGTCAGATTAGCAGGCGGCCAACCAATCCGCCCAAAATCATTCGAAAATTCTTCTTTGACGATCTGCCCCTGATCCGTCAACTCCAGCACCATCCGGTCTGTAGGCCGAAAGACGACGCCCTTCTCGTCGGTCGCAAACAGATCGTGCACAAAGAAATCCACGCTCAGCAGATGCATTTCCTGTCCCAGATTGTTGGTCAGGCGCGCGTTGGGCGTCCACGCCCGGTCGGCGCCCAGTATCGGCTCGAACCGGGCCGACACCACCGGGTACTCGCAGCAGCAATTGCGGTCCGCTTCAGGGTTGAAATTGACAGCCTCGATATCGAGGCAGCCCTCTATATTTTCGTAACACGCGCTCAGGCTCAATAACACGCAAGCCAACGCAAATGACGCAAAGTTTCTGTTCATCAATTTTTTAGTTGAAAAAACAAGTGCAAGCAAGGGTATGATAGCAGGGCCGGGGCAAGGGGCGTAGAGCCTTAGCGCCAAAAGACCGGAGGCGCGCGCGGCCTTTATCGCTGCAAAGATACGCTATTTCGTCGGTTCACACAAACGCCCCGTAAACTTGAGCTATATTTGCGCCGTTTTTCAAAAGACGCCTTAGATACATGTCCGATTTAGAACTACAGCGCCGCGAAGCTCTGCGTCAAATGCGCCAACTCGGCATAGAGCCTTACCCCGCAGCCGCATTCGACGTCACGGCGCTCAGCGCCGACATCGTCGCCAACTACGCCGAAGAAACGCTCGGCGACGGCTCCAAGAACCGACTCAACTACCAGGATGTCCGTTTGGCAGGCCGCATCATGGCTACTCGCGAAGCCGGCAAAGCCCTTTTTATGAACCTCCAGGACTCCGCGGGGCGCATCCAGTTGTACCTGCGCCGCGACGACTTCCTGCAAGAAGACGGCACGGCGCCCATGTTCGACGCCGTCATCAAAAAATTGCTCGACCTGGGCGACTTCGTCGGCGTGAGCGGCTTTGCATTCAAGACCCGCACCGGCGAAGTAACCGTCCACGTACAGTCCCTCACGGTACTCTCCAAGACCCTTCGCCCGCTCCCCATTGTCAAGCGCGACGCCGAGGGCAACGTGTACGACGCCTTCACCGATCCCGAACAACGCTACCGACAGCGCTACGTGGATCTGACCGTCAACCCCGAAGTGCGCCAGATCTTTCGCAAGCGCAGTCGCCTGATCCAGACCATGCGCGCCCACCTCGACGAACTGGGCCTGCTCGAGGTCGAAACCCCCATCCTCCAGCCCATTCACGGCGGCGCGGCGGCGCGCCCCTTCAAGACCCACCACAATACCCTGGATATGCCGCTGTACCTGCGCATCGCCAACGAGCTGTACCTCAAGCGGCTGATCGTGGGCGGCTTCGACGGCGTGTACGAGTTCGGCAAGATGTTTCGCAACGAAGGCATGGACCGCACCCACAACCCGGAGTTCACGGCCCTCGAGTTTTATGTAGCCTACAAAGACTACCACTGGCTCATGGACGTGGCCGAAGCCATGCTTGAGCGCGTAGCCCGCGCCCTGAGCGCCGACGGGAGCGCAAGCGTCCAATACCAGGGGCGCACGCTCAACTTCGCCGGACCCTACCAACGCCTCACCCTCTACGACGCCATCCGTCAATATGCCGGCATCGACGCCGAGAACGCCGACGAAGAGACCCTGCGCGCCTATTGCAAAAGCGCCCACATCGAAATCGACGCCACTATGGGACGCGCCAAATTGCTCGACGAAATTTTTGGCGAAAAAGTCGAACAACACCTCGTCCAGCCTACCTTCATCCTCGACTACCCGGTCGAGATGTCGCCCCTCACCAAAAAACACCGCAGCAAGCCCGGCCTGGTCGAGCGCTTCGAACTCTTCGTCAACGGCAAAGAGGTCGCCAACGCCTACACCGAGCTAAACGACCCCATCGACCAGCGCGAGCGCTTCGAAGACCAACTGCGCCTCGCCGAGCGCGGCGACGAGGAGGCCATGGCCATGGACGAAGACTTCCTCCGCGCCTTGGAGTATGCCATGCCGCCCACGGCGGGCATAGGTTTCGGCATCGACCGGCTCACCATGATCTTCACAGACCAAACCAGCATACAAGAAGTACTATTTTTCCCGCAAATGCGGCCCGAAGTAAAGCCCTGATACCCCGCGTCGCACAAGCCGGCCCATCCTACGCCGGATGGGCCGGCTTTTTCCTGACAACTGTAGAGGCTCCGCCGCCGCAACTTTTTGACGCAAAAATGGTTTTAGCGTGCAAGTACAACGCATGGCTACCATACCCATAGATATGAAAACGGGCGATATCGCCCAACCAGACGAGCCTATCGTCGGCATCGACCTCGGCACTACCAACAGCCTGGTGGCCCACATCCGCGACGGCGCTCCGTACTGCATACGCAATCGCGAAGGCAATAGCGCCCTCGTGCCTTCCGTCGTCTGGCTATCGCCCGAAGGTCAGCCACTCATCGGCGATGCCGCCAAAGCGCGCGTAGCCCAGGATCCGGCCAATACCATCTACTCCGTCAAGCGTCTGATGGGCAAATCCTATCGCGACGTACAAAGCCATCAGGATCATTTCGGCTACACGGTGCTCGACGACGGCCTGGACGACTCCTTGGTCAAAATCAGCGTCCGCGGCAAATACTACACCCCCGTCGAACTGAGCGCCATGATCCTGCGCGAGTTGCGCGCGCAAGCCGAAGCTGCGCTCGGCGCCCCGGTGCAAAAAGCCGTCATCACCGTCCCGGCCTACTTCAACGACACCCAGCGGCAAGCCACCAAAGACGCCGGCAAACTCGCCGGACTCGACGTGCTGCGCATCGTCAACGAACCCACAGCCGCCGCCCTCGCCTACGGAATCGGACGCCCCGACCAAGACGCAGCGCCTGAAATTGTGGCCGTATATGACCTCGGCGGCGGCACCTTCGACATCTCCATTTTGCGCATCGAACAAGGCATCTTCGAAGTGCTCGCCACGCACGGCGACACATACCTCGGCGGCGACGACTTCGACCGCGCCATCGTCACGCATTGGATGTCCGAACTAAACATCCCGGAAGAGCGCTTGCGCGCAGACAAAACGCTCTCACAGCAATTGCGCCAATCGGCCGAATCTGCCAAAAAAGCTCTCGGCGGCGAGGTGAGCACATTCAGCGCCCGGGTCGGACAATGGGACCTGCTTCTGGAACGCGAGACCTTCGAGGGCCTCGTCGCCCCCCTCATCGAGCGCACCTTGCAGTCCTGTCGGCAGGCCCTGCGCGACTCGGGTATTCAGGCGTCTGAACTCAGCAAAGTCATCCTCGTGGGCGGCAGCACCCGCACGCCTGCCGTCAAGCGGGCGGTAGCCAAATTCTTTGGCTGTCCGGTGTTCGACTCGCTCAATCCCGACGAAGTCGTAGCCCTCGGCGCCGCCGTACAAGCCGACATCCTGGCCGGCAACCGCCGCGACCTGCTGCTGCTCGACGTAACCCCCCTCTCCCTCGGCATCGAAACCGCCGGCGGACTGATGGACGTCATCATCCCGCGCAACAGTAAAATACCCGGCAAAGCCGGCCGCCAATATACCACCGGCGTAGATGGCCAGGTGCGCCTCAAGATCGCTATCTATCAAGGCGAACGCGATCTGGTGGCCCACAACCGCAAACTGGGCGAGTTCATCCTCTCTGGCATCCCGCCCATGCCTGCCGGGCTGCCCAAGATAGAAGTCGCATTTATCCTCGACGCCGACGGCATCCTCACCGTCAGAGCTAAAGAACTGCGCTCAGGCGCAGAACAGTCCATCGAAATACGACCCACTTACGGCATTACCGAAGAGGAGATGGCGCGCATGCTGCTCGAAAGCGTACAGCATGCAGGCGAGGACATGGCGGCCAAATCCCTACTTGAAGCGCGCAACGAAGCGCAGCATATCCTGCTTTCGGGCGAAAAATTCATTCGCCAAAACGAATCCTGGCTCGAAGAATCCGACAAAAACCAGTTACTGGCTCTGCTCCACAACCTCCGCCAAAGCGTTTCGCAGACCGACAAGGACGCTATCCGCGCCGCCATGGAAGCCCTCAACGACTTCGCTACCCCCCTGGCGCATCGGGCCATGGACCAACAGGTAGCCGCCGCCCTGCAAGGCAAGCAGATCAACTGAACACAACCTGAACTGTCGCCGCCCTATCGGCCCCGCTGGCCGCTATGGGCCTCCGGCCCGAAAAAAGGCGGCGACTATCGACCCAAGGCGTCGCCCGCGCGGCCCGCGAATCCAACCCACATATCGCGCAAAACATAAGCCTCAACCAAGACGTCGCCATCCTCCACACCTTTCTCGAACAGTTCCCACACCTGCTCCCGCATGGTCAGGTAGGCGTCGCGTTGGGGATGTAAAGTCGCTTTCAGCGCATCGAAAAATTCGCGCCACACCTCGCGGTACGACACCGATATCCACCCTAACAAGGGCGCGGCAAGAGCGGCGGCTACGATGTAGGGATTGGCCGTAAAAGCGGCGGCCAGGATCAGCGCAATGTAGTACAGCGGCGACACCAACAGGTGCAAAGCAAACAAGACGCTCGACTTGAACTCCCGTTTTTTGATTTTCGTACGGATCACATAGTCAAAGGCGTAGGCAATCGGCGCACGCAACAGAAAACCCGCCGCAAACAGCGGAAAGCCTAAAGTCAGAAAAACGACGCGCTTGAGCGCCAGAAAACGGCGGCGGTTGTACAAACCCTCATCGTCGAGTTCCTCCCGCTTCAGCCCCTCGAAATAAGCAGCCGCAGCCTCCCTGAGCGCCTCGCGGCGGTGCAAGGGCAATTCGTTCAAGCGGTCGGTGATTGCTTTCTCAGCCCTGAACCACTTATCGCCGTGGCGCACGATGGGCAAAGCCGGCTTGTCGGTCGCATTGCGGTGCAACTCGAGTAGGCGCTCTGCCAATTCGTCGTCGTCAGGATCTTCCACATGCAGACAAAGCGCTTTGAGCGCTGCGTGCAGATCGCGCGTCAGGCGCAGCATCGCCGCGCCCGGATCGCTTGCATACAGGTCGGCGTAATCGTCTAAGGCGATAGGATCGCCAAAATTGATCATCACGTAGTCGCGATAGCGATCGCCATAGCGGAAGTTAGCGCCTGCCGGCACAATGGCCATGTTGCGCAGGCCATGCTTGTGGCAGGCCTCAAAGGCGATGCGCGCAATACCCTTTTGCACAGGCTTGACGCGGCGGTCGGCGTGATGCTCGCCTTCTACATAAATGGTGACAATCTTACCCTCTTGCAGTTTACCGATGCAGTACTCAAACACCGCGTCGTTGCGGTCGCTGTGCCGGTATCCGTCGCGCAGCCTGAACACCGGAAACATGTTGAACCCACGCATCAGTTTGTAGAAAATGGGCTTAGCAAACAAGTCGCCGCGCGTCATGTTGTATAGCGGCGGCGCCGCAAAAGCGCCCATCACAATTGGCTCCAGGAACGCCGTAGGATGATTCGACGCCAACAGAATAGGACGCTCAGCATCCAATTCCCTGATCCGGTGCAGGTAGATTTTTCGAAAAAATCCACGTGCCACCAAGGGAACGAACTGGCTGTAAAAAACGTAAGCCTTCCCGTCGCTAAGGTGTCGCCGACTCCATTTCATGCGGCAAATGTAACGAAACGCCCTACAGTTTGACAAGAAAAAATTCCGATAACGCTTGAAATCCTAATTTCGCAGGTCAAAAGCACCGCGAATATTGAAAAAACTGATCGTCATCGGGGGAGCTACCGCCACAGGAAAAACGGCTTGGGCCATTCGCCTGGCACGGCTCTTTGGCACGGAAATCATCTCGGCCGACAGCCGGCAGTGCTACATCGGCATGGACATCGGCTCAGCCAAACCCTCGCCGGAGGAATTGGCGGCCGCGCCGCACCACTTTATCAGTACGATACGACCCGACCAGCCATTCAGCGCCGGCGACTTTGCGCGACAGGCCGCAGACGTCCTCAAGCGCATCTTCGCGCAAAACGACCGGGCCATCGTAGCCGGCGGCTCCGGACTATTTATTCGGGCCTTGTGCGAGGGGCTGGATGAATTCCCGGATATCAGCCCCCAGACGCGCGCCTACGTCGCCGAGCAGGAGCGCGCCCGGGGCCTTGCCTGGCTTCAGGCAGAGGTGGAAGCCCGCGACCCACGCTACTACGCCCGGGTCGATCGCAACAACCCCGCACGCCTGCGCCGCGCTCTGGAAGTCTGCATCGCGTCCGGACGCCCCTATTCAGATTTTCGACAAGCGCGCCCGGCCCCGCTCCCCTACGCAATTCAATATCTTTTGCTCACGCTCCCGCGCCCGACGCTCTATGCCCGCATCGACCGTCGGGTCGATGCCATGATGGCCCAAGGGCTTGAAGCCGAAGCCCGCGCCCTACTCCCCTACCGACAGTACCCGGCCCTGCGCACGGTAGGTTATCAGGAGTTGTTCGAATACTTCGACGGCTTGCACACCCTCGAGCAAGCCGTCGAAAAAATCAAACAGCATTCCCGCAACTACGCCAAACGCCAAGAAACCTGGTTCCGCAAATATGGCGCCTGGACGCCTGCCCACCCCGACGACGAGGCAACCATCCTCCAGATAGTCAAAGACCGCCCCCCTCCAACCACTAACCACTAACCACTAACCACTAACAACTAACAACTAACCACTAACCACTAACCACTAACAACTAACCACTAACCACTAACAACTAACAACTAACAACTATTAAGCATTCGCCGCAGGCGAAAGAGGCAATGTCGGTCGCGCCACACGCGAAGATAGGGCCTCGGTTGGGCGCCAAACTGTCTCCTGACGGCCTCTACGGCCGGTATCATACTTCCGGCAAAGTCAAAATATCGCGCCCCGAGCGCGTGAGCATGCCTGATGGCTTCCCAGACCAGAAATATGCCTGCGCCCGAACTGCGCAACTCCGGTTGGTCGCCGACCATGAGCAACCAAGCGCGTTGGCGGTCGAGCGCGACATATACGGCCGAGTGCGCGACCTGCGTATCGCGGTCGCAGGCGGTCATGACAAAGCGGCGGCCCTGGGCCTCCAGGGCGCGGTCGAGTTTGCGAAACAGCGGCTCGGGCGTCAGGGCATTGGCTGCGCCCCGAAGCAGAAGGCCCTGATTGTAGAGCCGCAGGGCTTCGACAGGGTCTGCGGGCATTTCGGGGCGGACGACCTGAGCGGCGCGCCTGATCTTGTTGTTGCGGTAGTTGGCGGTGATGTTCTGCCATACGGCCTGCATATCGCGCAGGTCCAACTCGTAGGAGTAGCGGGTAGTCTGGCGGTACCCTTCCCAGTAGAACGGCAGCCAGTTGGCGGCGGCATAGTTGAAATCCTGCTCGAAGGCGTCGAGAGGCGGCAGTTGGGCGAGCAGGGTCTTGAGCATAGGGATTTCGCGGCGCGGGTCGCTGCGAAATTCGGGCAGCAGATATGGCCCCATTTGGCGGGCTAAGCGGGGCATGGCGACGTATTGGAGGCCCCATTTTTGGCGCAGGTAGTAGGGGAAGGCGCCGACGATCTGCCCGTTTTTTTCGAGGATGGCCGCATCCCACCTCCCTTCCCCACATACGGCGTCCAGATATTCGGGGAACATGAATACCGGCAGATCGGGCGCTTGTTCGGCCAGCGTGGCGTATGCGTCGCGGCGGTTCATCTGGCGGTGCGCCGCATTCAGGCGTCGATTTCTTTAGGGTGACAAACAAAGCTTTTGGCGACCCTTTGGGTAAACAGGGGGGCGTCGGAGCACTCGGTGAGGTTGCGCACCGAACCGTCTTTGAACAAGATGCGGATGGGCTCGCCGCTTTCGTCGTATGCCTGATTGGCGGCCATGCCGCGCGTCGCGAGGTATTCGGGCAGCGCCTCAGGGCCTAGTTGGCTCTGGATTTGGGCATACAGAACCTCGAGCGCCTGATCGCTCAGCGGTTCAGGGCGCCATTTGAGCCGGAAGAGTCGGCGATCCAAGAGGCCGCGGGCCAGGAAAGCCAAGGTGAAGTCGTCGCTTTTGCGCCAGGATTTGACGGCTGCGGTGATGTCGGTATCGTCTAAGCGCGCAAAGCGGGCCAGCAGGGCGTCGGGATCGGGGTGCGCGTCGGGGGTGAGGAACCAGCGCATGTCCGACGACACTTCGAGGGGGCTGCCGGTCAGGGTTAGGGCGCGGGCGCGGCGAAGCAATTGGATAAGCATTTGCTCGGCGGCCACGCCGGTTTTGTGCAGGTACACCTGCCAGTACATGAGCCTGCGGGCGATCAGGAATTTTTCGATGCTGTAAATACCTTTTTCCTCTACGACCAATTCGCCTTGATGGACGTCGAGCATCTTAATGATGCGGTCGTAGCCGATCACGCCCTCGCTCACGCCCGTGAAAAAGCTGTCGCGGTTGAGGTAGTCCATCCGATCCATATCCAACTGTCCCGAAACCAACTGATGCAGGAAAGGCTTGCAGTAGCGCCCTTCGAAGATGTCGATGGCCATATCCAGCGCGCCGCCGAATTCGCGGTTGAGCGCCTGCATGAATTGGAGCGACAGGCTTTCGTGCCGCAGGCTGACCAAGCTGTGTTCCAGGGCGTGCGAAAATGGTCCGTGGCCGATATCGTGCAGCAGAATGGCCGCGCAGGCGGCTTCGTACTCAGCGTCGCTGACCGGCGCGTTTTTTTGGCGCAGTACGCCCAGGGCCTGTTGCATGAGGTGCAAGGCGCCGAGCGCATGGTGAAAACGGGTGTGCAGCGCTCCCGGATAGACGTACGAGGCCAATCCAACTTGGCGTATGCGACGCAGCCTCTGGAAGTAGGGGTGGTCGATAAGTTCAAGCAGCAGACCGCGCGGCACGCTGACGAATCCATAGACCGGATCGTTAAATATTTTTTCCTTCTGAATGCTCATCGATACGCGATTTCGATGCGGGGCGGCTTTCGATTTCCTCGAAATCGGCCTCTTCGGGTTGGCTTTTTCCTCGCAGATCAAAAACAAACCTGGAAAAATCGGCGTTGAACG
>JBKBLI010000002.1:11714-15145 GCA_046296435.1 Saprospiraceae bacterium
GTCACAGCGAGAATTTTGTTACAGTTTGTAGGCGTAGAGCATCCAGTTGCCGCCGGTATCGAGATAGGCGGCTTCGGGCGCTGCGCGTTTGAATTTTCGCTCGAAGAAACGATTGGTTTCGCGTTTTTGTTGCTCGCTATTGGCCAGTCGGTTGTAGATCAGGATCCCGCCGGGGCGGAGCAGATCGATGCAATCGTCGAGAAAAGCGTCTGTTTCGAATTGAGGCGGCGTCATTTCGTCTTCAAACACATCCATGATCACCATATCGAAGCGCTGTTGACACACTTCTACGAAGGTTAGCGCGTCGGCCACGACAATCTCCACCGGGCTATCCAGGCGATCCAAGGCGTAACGCGAAGCCATATCGGCAACCATTTCGTCCAATTCGACAATGGTATATGCGTAGCGCCGGCCGTACTTTTTTTCCAGAATGTAGGGCACGCTGCCCAACCCCAGGCCAAGGAGCAACACGTCTGCACGCGGACGCGAACGCATGTCGAGAGACTCGAACAAGCGGGTGAAATTGTGATACAGGTCGTCCCAGGAATAAATGGCGTTGCCGCTGATGAGTTGCAGCCGGCCCTTGCTCAATATCACGCTGAGTTCGGGGTTCAGGACCGAACTGCCGCTCTCCAAGGTGAGCGGCGCGAGCCACGAAAGCCATTTTTTCCAGAAAGGAATCAACGAAGTGTTATTTTATCGGCGGATGGGCGAAAAAAGTGATGAGCGTTGAGCGGCCGGGGCAAGGAGAACGGGAGTGAGCGCAGGGCGCGGCGGGAGCGGCGCGCAGGACATACCCGAGCGCCCCTCTCGCTGCGCCCTTTTCTTTCAAAAAACGCAGCGCCGGAGGGCGCAGAAGTAGCGCATTGGGTTTATTTTTTCTTTCGGGCGGCGGCTTTTTCGCGTTCGGCTTGCAGGCGTTGTTGTTCTTTCATGGCCTGTTCGAGGCGTTCGCGGAAGCCCCCTTGTTTTCGGGGTTTGTTTTTATTGGCTTCCAATTCGGCTTTGATCTTGTCGTGGTTGATCAGGAATTTTTTGGTTCCGACGGTTTGGCCGATGTTCAGCAGGTTGCTGAAGCAGAGGTAGAGGGTGAGACCGGAAGCAAAACTGTTGAAGAAGAACATGAACATGACCGGCATGCCAAACTGCATGTACTTCATCACCTTCATCTGGTCGGTCTGCATGGCGCCGGTATCCATTTGCTTCATGCTGTACCAGGTGTACCATAGCGTAGTGACCACCCAGATCAGCGTAAAGGCGCTGATGTGTCCGCCAAAGCCGGGCATTTCGAATCCGAGTTTGAAGGCGGCGTCGTAGCTCGACAGGTCGGGCGCCCACAAAAAGGAGGCCTGCCTGAACTCAATGGCGGCCGGAAAGAAGCGGTACAAAGCAAACCACACAGGCATCTGAAGCAGGATCGGCAGACAGCCGCTCAAGGGGTTGACCCGATATTCGCTGTATAGCTTCATGGTCTCCATGGACATGGCTTGCTGATCGTCGCCGTGTTTCTTACGCAGAGACTCAAGCTGGGGCTTGAGAGCGGCCATACGGGCCTGGCCATATACCATGCGGTAGGTCAGGGGGAAGAGCAGGAGTTTGATCAGGAGGGTCAGGATCAGGATGACGATCCCCTTGCTGCCAATGAAGCGGGACAGGAAATCCAGCATCGGGTGGATGATCCAGCGGTTGATCGAGCCAAATATGCTGGCGCCAAACGGAATGATATCTTGCAGCGAGTTGTTGTAGGCGGTCAGACGATCGAACTCGTTGGGGCCGGCGTAGATGGCCATGTTGAGCGACGGCTTGTCCAAGGGCAGGACGGCGGAGGTCTCAAGCACCTTGAGCGCCGAGTCTGACTTGTCGAGCATGCGGGTGGACCCTGTGAATTCGCGAAAAGCGAAGTCCTTGGCCATCAGAGAGGTGTTGAAAAACTGATTGGCATGAGAGAACCACTTCACTTCTTTGTCGCCCAGGGCTTCGGTATCGTCTGAGCGGCAATTGCAATAATCCGTCTTGGCGTCGGCGGCCTTGAAATAGACGGTGGACATAGTGCGCTCGTAATCCTGATTCTTTTCGAGCTTGTTGAGGCGGTTGATCCAGTTGAGCCGAAGGTAGCGTTTGTCCTCTGG
Organism: Saprospiraceae bacterium; assembly: GCA_046296435.1. Lineage (GTDB taxonomy): Bacteria > Bacteroidota > Bacteroidia > Chitinophagales > Saprospiraceae > M3007. The sequence goes on from JBKBLI010000002.1 coordinate 13,844, forward strand.
TTGGAGTTCGTTCAGGCCGGGGGCGTTGATGGCGTAGTCTATGTGGTAGTTGTCCGGGCTGAGGGTGTAGCGCTGTTCGAGGTAGCGCCCCTCCCCTGCTTCGGCCCTGAAAACCACCGTATTTCCCTGCTTTGAAGCGCTGAAAAACAGATCCTCGGTTTCGATGCTGCCCGCTGCGGCGTCGCGCAAAGGTATCTGGAGGCTAAAGCGATTCTGAGGATTGTCCAACAAAGTGGCAGGGCCTTTGACGTCGTTCCAGGCGCTGTCTATGCTTACCTTTTCGTAATTCTTGAGAAAAACCTCTGTGATACGTCCGCCTTTGTTGCTGAAGGTGATGCGCGCCAGGTCGTTTTCGAGAACGATCTGCTCCTCTGTGCCGCGGGTTGCGGCGGCAAAAGCGCCATATCGGACTTTGAGGGCGGCGCTTAGTCCAGTAGAGTCTGCAGCGCTGCGCGGATCTGGCGCGCTTGGCGACAAGGCGGCATTGGGCGTCGAGTCGCGCCGGGCAGTATCTGTCTGGCTTGTCGTGTTTTGTTCGACATTCTCCACGGGCCGAGCTGGGGCCGCATACTGCATCCACAGATAGACCAGTATAAAAATCAGTCCCATCCCGATGAGGGTGTTGAGGTTGCTCTGTTTATCTTCCATCATGTTGCGTTGCGTTAGCCAAAAGCAGCTTCAAGCTAAAGCGGCGCAAAATTAGGACAAAATCGGGAATCCGTTGGACCTTTTCGACCAAAAGACGTTTTTTGAATATATGCGGATACGCACAACACGATCAGCGGCCTTTGGTCGTGGCGCGAGACGGAGGACCCCGCCGCACCCCATCCTCATACGCGTACGCCCGGTTTCAATCCTCCGGCGCGCCCTTGTTCAGTTTCGGGAAATACAGTTCCCACCCGAGGGCGTCCCTGACTTCCTTATTTTTTTGAAAAAAAAGCATGGAAAGAGGGCGCGGTCGATGTGTGCGCCAATCAAGCGCGTCTTAAACGCCGGCGGCCGCACGCCGCTTGCTCAAAGCAGCGCCTCCGTGAGGGCATCCAGATCCCAGGCGTCGGCGACATCAAAATCTCCGCTTTGCGTGCGCCGAAGGGCGCTTAGATACGCCCCTGAACCCGCCGCCGCGCCAATATCCCGAACAAGCGACCGGATGTAGGTCCCCTTGCTGCAAACGACGCGAAAATCGCAGGCCAATCCGGCGGCGTAGTCCGGGTATTGGAGAATGGCGCCCGCTTTAGCGCCCAGCACAAGGGGGTCGGGCGATGTGGCCCGGGGCGGATGGATCGCCCGAAGCGGCCCCAG
>JBKBLI010000002.1:15244-103960 GCA_046296435.1 Saprospiraceae bacterium
TGTCCGATCTTGATGCGCTTGACGCCGGCGCGGCGGGAGAGGTGGTAGCGCAACTTGCCTACCACATCGAACGAAGTCCAGCCCAGCGGTTTGTCGGCCAGCAGCAGCGCGCCCGGGGGCAAGGGCGTGGGTATGGGTTGCGTAGGGCGAAGGAGGGTCCATGCCGCATCGTCGTGCGGCGCGGCGCCATCGAAAGTCCGGGTCATATCTTGACAAATGGGAGAATATGCACGCGGCCTGCGCCGTCGGCAATTTGCAGCCGGTAGGGACCGGGCAGAAGCGTGCGCGGGAGTGGAAGCAGGGCGGGCGGGTCCATCGGGGCAGACAAAACGACCCGGCCCTGCGCATCTGCGACACGCGCCCAAACCCTTTGCCCTTTCTCACCTCCCGATATCCAAAGCGCGTCGGAGGCCGGATTCGGATTGAGCCTGTAGGCAGAAGCCGAGGGCAAGCGGTCGGGCGCGGCTACGCTTACGGGCGTAAGCCACACGTCAAGTACCGCGGTCTGTCCCTCTGCGAGCGCAAAGTCTTGAACAAGGAGCGTATCGTACCCGGCTGCGCTAAACCACAGATCGTAAGCGCCCGCCTGGGGCGCACCGGTTTTGTACAGACCGTCTTGCCGGGAGTATTTTGCCGTGATGGCGCCCGACAGACGGACGGCCGCCCCGGCTACAGGATCACCTGTAGCGGCGTCGCGCACCGTGCCCGCTACCTTTGCCCCTGCGCTGTAAATGGGTTGAAAGACAAACAGCCCCTCGTTTTTGGCCGTGGCGAATACGATACCTGACGGCAAGTAAGGGTCGGCATCCCACACAAGCGAGGCGCCGACCTTGACGATGGCGGTCTCGACAAGGTTGTCAGGCTCAGAGGCGTCCACAAGGCTCAACTGACCTCCATACGACGGACAGACCAGATGCAAACCCTTCACGCGTACGTTGTGCACCATGCGCGAGGGGTCGATGCCGGGGTAATACAAATCCAGCAGGGGGATATCGTCGATTTGGGTCACGTCAAACGCAGCCAAAGGGGCGTTGATCACCTCGTCGGTAGTGAATAAGACGCGGCCGTCGGGCGACAACTCGCTGTTGTGATTGAAGCGCCCCGGCGTTTCGCGGGTGGCCAACACTTGCGGATTGGCGCAGTCGCTGATGTCTATAACGGCAAACTGTCCTGCGTAGATTTCGCTGGCCCACAAGGTGTCGCCGCGTATATGGCCGTCGTGTACATAATTTGCGGAGTAGATACCCTCAATTTTAGGGTTCCAGGGGTCGTCGAGCGAACAGATGAGCGCCCCGCCGTTGCTCGGGCCGCCGGAGCCAAAAATGTAGAGGCGCCCGTCGGCTGTCTGTACGGTATGGCTGCGCTGTACCTGATCGGCATGTTCGTCGTCGCCAAACCATTGTTTCCAGATCACGGTATCGGGCAAGGCCCGCAAATCGACGATGAAGATGCCGGCGCCCGACGCTTCAGTACCTACGTATAGAAAACCTGCCCAGGCGCGCAGTTCGCGCCAGTTGTTGGGCGGCATGGGTACGTGGAAGCGTTCGAATGGCTGACTCGGGTCGCTCAGATCCACGATGCTCAGTCCCGTGCTGGCGCCCACCAGCGCATACTCTGCGCCTGCCGAGTCCACGTAGCCCATACAGCCCGCCAAGGTGGCCGGCGCGTAGGGCAAGTGTCCAATCAACTTCAATCGGGGGTGGGAGTTCTGAGCATTTGCCGCAGAAAGGAATGCGCCCATACAAAGCGCTGTGCAAAACAGGGTACGAAACATCGCGCGGCTTTTTTGTGCAAAGGTAAAAAAGCCGCGCGAAATTCGGTAGAAATATTCGGAGTGTCGCCGCTGCGGGCATCAACGCCTTGGATTGCGCTTGGGCGGCGCTTTTTTCGCCGGAGCCGGGCTACCGCCGCCAAAGCGATAGCCAATCGACAATCGGGTTATTCCGTCCAGGTTCACAAAGGGTATTTTACTGACATCGGCGCCGTTGAACTGGCTGAAAATCGCGCGCCCCAATCCGAATCCGGCATCGAACACAAACCCTTTGGCCGTGGCGATTTTGTAACCGAGGTAAAAACCGATCGCCATGCGTTCGGTCTTCACCGACTCCTCGCTGTCTTCCACAAAACGCGTCCCTTTGCGATACTGCGCGTAAGGGCCGATGTGAAAACCGTCGATGCCCCGTTTCGGAGAGAAATAATATTTGCCGATCACGCGGCCGCTGATGCGCTCGCGCCCCCATCCGCCTTCGCCCAGTTGGATTTTGCGGTTGAGGTAGCCGACGCTCGGCTCTATACTCCAGTTTTCGGAAACGCCGATATCGGCATAGACTTTGTAATTGCTGAAAATAAAAGCTACAGGATCCAGCTTCAACTCGACCTGAGCCATAGCGGGACGCGAGAGCAGCGCAAGGATTGTGCAAAAAAGTATTCTGTTCATACGTTTTAAGTTTTGCGGCTAAAACGCGCCTCATTCTGTTAATGTTACTTAATTTGTGAGCGGCAAGCGCTAAACATAAGTTAAAAAGCCGGATCGCCCATGCGGGCAATCCGGCTCAATAAGCGGGCGGGCAAGCCCAGATCAGAAGCGCAAACCGATGGAGATGCGCGCAAAAATATCAAAGTTGACCAGGGGAACATCCCTCAAATCCGTATCTGCTACGGTGTAGAGCAGATTACGGCCGAGACCCAAGCCCAACTCGAATACAAAATTACCCTTACTTACCCATTTTTGGCCCATATATAGCCCCAAGGCAATGCGCGTGGCATTGGAACTCTCGCTTCCGTCCGACAGGCGACCGTTCACAAAATTAAGGTAACCGCCCACATTGAACTTGTCAATGCCTTTATCCGGATTGAAGTAGTACTTGCCGATCAAACGCGTCCGAAAAGCTCTATAACTGGCGTTGTCGCTGAGGTTTGGGTTCCAAAAACCAACTACCGGCTCAATACCAAAATTGGGATTCACCCCAAACTCAGCCGAGATGCTATAGTCTTGGAACAATAAGCCGACAGGGTTAATCTTGATTTCCGTTTGGGCCAGAGCTGTCTGAGCAATCAGCGCCATCAGGGCTGCAAAAAAGAGTTTTTTCATCGTGTTTAGATGTTAATAGGAAAAAAATTAATTGAGCGTGTAACGCGCCGAAAGGGCGCCGTAGCCGCCGCCAAAGCCGCTGTCAAAACCATTGAGCGAAAAGACGGGAATCCAGTCCACAGATAGGTTGACCGGCGCATTGGCAAATTTGTAGTCTAAGCCCAGTACGCCCAGTATTCCGAACGATGTGGAGGTGCTGTTGTCGCCAATGAAACTATTGCTGTAGTTCCAGAAAAAAGCCGAAGCGCCGCCGCCTACATACCAACGCAGACCATCCAGGTCGTTGATGGGGAAATGGTGTTGATAGAGTCCGGCTACGTTCATCCATCCGTAGTTAGACCAGCGCCGAAAGCCGACAAAGGCTTCGATGGCCCCCGCGTCGCTGATGAAGGTCTTGTAACTCACCGATGCCGGATAGCCCAGACGCAGACCAATGGCGGACTTGTAGTCCTGAGCCTGTGCATACAAAGCGCATGCGCCAACAAAGATCAGCGAAAAAATTAGTTTCTTCATGGTGTTGATAAAATTGAGTTTTGGTTAAAAAATGTTATCACAAAGGTATGACAATACGCGTGACCCGAACTGCATCTTGTGCCAAAAAAAGAGTTTTTTCAAAAAAAATCGACAAAAGCGCCCACACCTTCAAAATACGCGGAACTTTGCGGCGCTAAATTCGCACACATGAAAATTGCCGTATTTCCGGGCTCTTTCGACCCCATCACCATCGGCCACGAGACTTTGGTACATAGGGCTTTGCCGTTATTTGATAAGATCATCGTAGCCATTGGGATCAACTCCACCAAAAAGGGGCTTTTCCCGATAGAGATGCGAACCAGATGGTTGCGCGAGGTGTTTGTCGATTATCCGCAGGTCGAAGTAGATACGTTCGAAAAACTGACGGCGCACTACTGCCGGCGCGTGGGCGCCCGCTACTTGTTGCGGGGTTTGCGCAACGCCTCCGACTTTGACTACGAAAAAACCATCTCGCAGCTCAATCATATTGTGGGCGATGGCATCGAGACGGTGTTTCTCATCGCCCAACCGGAGGAATCGCATATCAGCAGCACCATTGTGCGCGAAATCATTACCGGAGGCGGCGACGCCTCGCCCTTCCTACCCAAAGCAGTCGCACTTAGTCTTAACCAATAATATCGCATTATGAGCGAAGCCATTTTTCAAGTCCCACATCCTATCAACGAACCCGTACTCCAGTACGCCCCCGGATCCCCTGAAAGAGCGGCGCTGAAACGCGCCCTGGCGGAATTGCGGGCCAAGCAGATAGACGCGCCTATGTACATCGGCGGCCGGCGCGTAACGACTCCCGACCTCGCGCCCATGCGCCCGCCCCACGATCTCGGACACGTATTGGGGCGCTACTCGCGTGGCGGCGCCGAACACGTACGGCAGGCCATCGAGGCAGCTTTGGCGGCCAAATCAAGCTGGGAGGCTATGCCCTGGCAGGAGCGGGCCGCTATCTTCTTGCGGGCTGCCGACCTGATCTCAGGGCCTTACAGGGCGCGCATGAACGCAGCGACAATGCTCTGCCAAAGCAAATCGCCTTACCAGTCTGAGATTGACGCCGTGTGCGAGTTGGCCGATTTCTGGCGCTTCAATGTCTATTTCATGCAGGAAATCTACAAGCAGCAACCCCTCAGCGTCAAGAACACCTGGAACCGCACCGACTGGCGTCCGCTCGAAGGTTTTGTGTTTGCGCTGACGCCGTTCAACTTCACGGCCATTGCTGGCAACCTGCCTACCGCGCCCGCCATGCTGGGCAATGTGGCGGTGTGGAAGCCCGCGGAGTCGCAGATTTACTCTGCATCTCTGATCATGGAGATCCTGATGGAGGCGGGCCTGCCGGACGGCGTGATCAATCTGATTTATGTGGATGGGCCTACGGTGGGCGACGTGGTGTTCAGCCATCCGGACTTCGCCGGGCTGCACTTTACGGGCAGCACGGGCGTTTTTCAGAAGCTTTGGAAGACCATCGGCGACAATATCGCGCGCTACAAAACCTACCCGCGCATTGTAGGTGAAACGGGCGGCAAAGATTTCGTGGTCGCCTATCGCGATGCAGACCCCAAAGCGGTCGCCGTGGCTTTGGTCCGGGGCGCGTTTGAGTTTCAGGGTCAGAAGTGTTCGGCCGCTTCGCGCGCTTACATCCCCGAATCGCTCTGGCCGCAGGTGCAGGAGCATCTGCTGGCTGACCTGGCCGACATGCGCATGGGGCCGCCCGAAGATTTCCGCAATTTTTTCAACGCGGTGATCGACGAGCGGGCGTTTGACAAGATCAGCGCATACATCGACGCGGCCAAGCAAAGCGATCGGGCGCAGGTGATTGCCGGCGGCGGCTACGACAAATCAAAGGGCTACTTCATCGAACCCACGGTGCTGCTGACGGATGACCCGCATTACACGACCATGTGCGAAGAGATCTTCGGACCGGTACTCACCATCTACGTGTATCCGGATGCGCAGTATGCCGAAACCCTCGATTTGGTGAACGGCACTTCCCCCTATGCGCTGACGGGCGCCGTGTTTGCCAACGACCGCGCCGCCTTGGCCCTGGCCGACCAAAAGCTGCGCCAGGCCGCAGGCAATTACTACATCAACGACAAGCCCACAGGCGCCGTGGTAGGCCAACAGCCCTTCGGAGGCGCGCGCGCTTCGGGCACCAACGACAAGGCCGGCTCCATCCTCAACCTCTACCGCTGGCTATCGCCCCGAACCATCAAGGAGAATTTTGTGCCGATAAAGGACTATCGCTACCCGTTTCAGATGGAAGAATGAACGCCGCAAGCGACGATGCGCGCGCTCCTCTGACGCTGCAGACGGCGCCGATCTGAACGGCTTTTGTCAATGAATAACGAAGGGGCGGGGCGCGCGGGAGATATCCGGGAATATTGAACGGAGCGCGTGCCGCGCCCCAATATTTTTTCCCTCTGAAAAATGCCCTTGCAGCCTTTGCGTGCAGCGGGTCCTTACTTCTGCGCCTTCGCGCCCGAGCCAGTGTTAATGCGCCCTTTTCTTATTAAAAAAAACGCCGACGGGGCTGCCGAGCCTCGTTGGCGTTTTTGTATGTCCTTGCGCGCGGAAGGCCCATCGATCAATCCATCAGCAATTTGCGCTTCATGGCCGCAAACTCTTCGTCGGTCAAGATGCCGGCTTGGTGTAGTTCACTCAGGCGCTTGACCTTTTCGATGGGGTCTTCTTTGTCGGAGGCGGCTTGGGGCATGGCGGTCTCGCGGGCCATTTGCTCGGCCATGGCTTTGCCTTCGTCGATCTCGTTTTTGTAGCGCTTTTTGGCGGCGCTCAGATCCAGATCCGACAGGTCGCCGCCCTGCTGGAGGTGGTTGGCGAGCACCTTGCCCAAGGCCCAGGTAGAGGCCGACGAAAGGATGGGCATGCTCACGCTGCCGATCACCGTGCCTACGCCCGGGATGGCTTTGACCAGGCTGGCGCCGATGCGCGCCGCGCCGCCGCCGACCACGGCGGCGATGATGCTCTTGCCCAACTCTTCCATAAACGGAACCTGATAGAGCTTGGCCAACTGGCGCATCATGTTGATCTGAACGGCGCTGACCGCTACAAGATCGGCGCCCGGGAAGGGAACCAAGGCGGCGCCTGCGGCGAATCCCATGTGATTGCGGATGATTTCGGTGGCCTTGGCGGCTTTTTGTTCGTGTTGCATGGATGAGGCAAATTTGGCAATTCGGTGTTCTTCCCTTACCATATCATACAAGGCGAGCAGGGTGAAAACGCCGGAACCGGGTATTTTTTTGACGATGTTCATGTATTGTGGACGCAGATTCAGGATCAAAAGTAGCGTTTTTTTTCCAAAAAAAAATCGATTTCCCGACTAACAAAGCCGAAAAACCGATGAATCGATTGTCTCGCACCCTCGCGCAGTGAGGACAGGGAAAGGTTCGCAGGGTATGGTCAGGCTGCGTGGTTTGTCTTTTCTTTTGTCGCGTGGCGGGTTTCCTTCTTGGCGGCGTAGGCGGCGGCGGCTTCGCGCACCCATGCGCCTTTTTCCCAGGCATCTACGCGGGCCTGCAGGCGTTGGCGGTTGCAAGGGCCGTTGCCGTTGACTACGCGCCAGAACTCATCCCAGTTGATGGGTCCAAAGTCGTAGTGCCCACGCGCTTCGTTCCAGCGCAGTTCGGGATCTGGGATAGTAAGCCCGAGGGGTTTGATCTGCTCGGCAATCATGTCCACGAATCGCTGGCGCAGTTCGTCGTTGCTGAAGCGCTTGATTTTCCAACGCATGCTTTGGGCGCTGTGCTTGCTATCGGCGTCGGAGGGTCCAAACATCATGACGGCGGGCCAGTACCAGCGGTTGATGGCGTCCTGAGCCATGGCGCGCTGGGCCTCTGTGCCGCGCGACAGGGCCAGCAGGATGTCGTAACCCTGGCGTTGGTGAAAACTTTCTTCTTTGCAAATCCGGGTCATGGCGCGGGCATAGGGACCGTAGGAGGCCCGGCAAAGCGGGATTTGGTTCATGATGGCCGCGCCGTCCACCAGCCATCCGATAGCGCCCATGTCGGCCCAACTGAGCGTGGGATAGTTGAATATCGAAGAGTACTTTGCCTTTCCGGTATGGAGATCGTTGAGCATTTCTTCGCGACTCACGCCGAGGGTTTCGGCGGCCGAATAGAGATAAAGGCCGTGCCCGGCTTCGTCCTGTACTTTGGCCAACAGAATTTGCTTGCGGCTGAGCGAGGGCGCGCGCCCGATCCAGTTGCCTTCGGGGAGCATGCCTACGATTTCGCTGTGCGCATGCTGGCTGATCTGCCGGATGAGCGTCTGCCGATAGGCGTCGGGCATCCAGTCTTTCGGCTCGATGCGCACTTCGGCGTCTATTTTATCCTGGAACTGCTTTTCAAGTGAAAGCACATTTTCATTACCCATGATCAACAAATTTTTCCATTTAACGCTGCGAAGTTAGGCATTGTTCAGCTAACGGGGGGCGTCTTTGCGGTATTTAGATTGTTTCTTGAAAAGCTGCATGAGCCTCAGGCATGCGCCCGGAGGGCGTCGCGTTGTCGTTGGGGACGCCAACCGGATCTGGACAGAACGTAAAGGGTGCGCGACGGGTGTGCGCTTTCGTACTGTTTGCCCGGCTCAATGCTTGCAGGCTTAAGCGCTTGGATTAAGCCGAAAAGGAGGTGGCGCGGTCATTTGGGGCGCATGCGCTAATCGTCGTGATCTTTTTTGTTTTTTTGGTAAAAGGGCCGCACGGCGGAGGGGGGCGTTGCGTTGTCTGCGGTCCTGATCTCTGTGTGTCTTATTTCGCCGCCGCTCGTTCCGGTTTGTTGGGCGAAGAAAAGCGTCGCTATGGCGAAAACGAGCGTTCCGATCGAGATTAAATTTGAAAAGTTTTTTTGTTTGAAACTGAACCAAAGTCCGAGCAACGAAATGCCGCCTAAGATATAGGAAAAAACGGCGAACACCTCGGCCTTCTCTTCGTGAACTTCGATGTAAGGCTCTGATGTTCCATCTATTTTTCCAACGACATCTTCTGCGCGCTCGCCCGTTGTCATGGCGGCGACGGCCGATAATGCGCCCAGGATAAATATCAGGAGAGCCGTCCTTTTGACAGGCGCTGATTTTGAAACAAACCCGGTAAGCATGATGATGACGCCCACTAAGGGAAAAATGATTGGCAAGTGATTTACGACCAAATGCAAGTGCGCTGCGTTCATAGTTATGGTGTTAAGTTTAAATATTGACGCCAAAAAGATAGCCGACCAAGGCGGAGGCTGCCATGGCGATTGTGCCCCATATGGTGACCCTGAGGATAGCTTTGATCATATTCGAGCCGCCTGTTTTGGCGGAAGTTCCTCCCAGTATCATCAAAAAGAAGATTGCGGAGACGTAGAGCCAGTATTCCATTTGCCGGATCGGAGCAAAGAAGACGACCAGCAGCGGCAATGCGCCGCCGGTCAAAAAGGAGGCTCCTGAAGCTAAAGCAGCCTGCAAGGGATTGGCCTGATTGATCTCGTTGATGCCCAATTCGTCCCTTACGTGAGCGGCCAGGGCGTCTTTTTCGCTCAGTTCGATGGCCACTTGCAGGGCTGTTTCTTTTTTCAGCCCTCGGCTCTCATAGATTTGGGCTAAAATCCTGAGTTCTTCCTCCGGCATTTCTTCCAGTTCTTTTCTTTCTCTTTCGATATCTGCTTTTTCGGTGTCGGTCTGCGAGCTTACCGAGACGTATTCGCCGGCGGCCATGGACAAAGCGCCGGCAACAAGTCCTGCGACAGTCGCCAGGACGATAGGCTCCCTTGTCGCGCTTGCAGCCGCTACGCCAATGGCAAGGCTGGAAATGGAGATGATCCCGTCGTTTGCCCCCAGAACGGCAGCCCGCAGCCAGTTACTTCGGTGTATGTAGTGGCTGTCCAAATAATTGTCGATCGACAAGCTTTTTTTTTCGCTCATTTTCCTGTTTAGGTTGCAGGCGCGCGCCAAATCTTGCGAAATTCGGCCGGCGCCGGGTGAGTGAAGATGGCGACACAAATTTACAGCATTGCGCAAAATCTAAAAGAATAATCCGTCAGCCGCCGATTGGGAGCGTCGTTTGGCTCACGCCGGTTGGCAAGGCCTTGCGCGCGAGGCAAGGGCGTGAAGTGTGGCGGATTTCGCGTGGCGGCGGGCGCTTAATCGCAATTTTGCTTCGAAAAATAAATATCCGGCAATACGACGGCAATCTCTCGAGTCGCTCCATCTTTTTTCCAATATACAATAAAATTGACTTTGGCGCCGGTCGGAGCGTAGTTTAGCTTTTTCTTTGATTCGATTTTTCCCATAAAATGCTGCGAAAATTTCACAACGATCTGGCCCTTTGCGTTGAGGCATTTGTCGCCGTTCAGTATCAAAGTATCGCCGCTTGTGAGTTGAGCGACCAGATCTTGTACGTACAGGAAGTAATCCAACCAGACGTCTTTGTGGGACAACTGCATGACGATTTCGTTAGGCGGCGAATACATTTTGTCGTCATGGATCTTTTCAATGTTTTCTACCGCGATATTGTCCAGAAAACCCGAATTCAGATGAATGCTCAGATTTTGCTTGGCTCTGGTCATGGCCACGTAGAGGAGTCGCCTGGCTTGGTCGTTCATCCCGTTGAAATCGCTAAGCATCAAAAAAATGTTGTCAAATTCTTTGCCTTTCGCCTTGTGAATGGTCGAAACAAAGATGGTATCTCCCCTGAGGCCAAAGAAGTCTTCCAGTTGGGATTCGCGGATGAAAATTTCCCAATCGGACTTATATTTGATTTTGGGGTTGGCCGCTTCGAAGTCTTTGATGATATTCTGGCACAGCTCTAAGTTTTCGCTGTTGTGAAAGCGGCTGAACAAGGCTCTTTGAGCTTTCAACCAAAACTCGTCGCTGATGACGAATACATCGTCCGGCGCATTCAACTGATTGGTAAAAAACCGAAGTTCGGCGAGATTGTACAAGTTAAATCCATCATTTGTCTGGATCAACTTTGCGCGCATGCCGAGCTTCGAAAGCAGACCAGTAATTTCAAGAGCCGCCTCGTTGGCCCATGTAAGGACGCAAACGGTTCCCTTGAGGTCGCTTGCGCAGATATCGTTTACCAGCGGGACGACCAAATTCTTACTTTGGTATCTGACCAGCTTTATGCGTCCGTTGTCGGTTTGTTTGGAGACGATCGGAATGGATTTAAGGCGGCGGCTGATGCGCGATACGAATTGGTTGGCGAAATCGACGAGATTGGCTTTGCTCCGGTAGTTCTCTACCAGTTCATATTTGACGGCTTTGTTTTCAGAAATAAACCTCTCGAGATATTTTGCGCTCGCGCCTCTAAACTCATAGATATTTTGGTCGTCGTCGCCTACGGCAATCACCCGCATTTCTTCGTTCTGCTCCATCAGGGCGCGGATCAGGTTGAATTCGACTTCGTCCATGTCCTGCGCCTCGTCGATCACTAAGACGGTCTTGGTGATTCGGCTTATTTCGACTTCTTTGCTTTGGATGTGCTCAATCGCTTTTTTGATGATTTCACCCGACTTTTCTAGGTTTCCAACCTTACCCAGCAGGTCGAAGCAAAAGGAATGGAAGGTTTTTATCTCGACATATGTCGCTGCGTTGCCGATCAATGTGATCAGGCGTTTTTTGAATTCGGTTGCCGCCGCCCTTGAAAAAGTGAGCATGAGCAATTGCTCGTGTTTGACATCTTCCATCAAGAGCAGCGAAGCGAGTTTGTGGACCAAGATTTTTGTTTTGCCGCTTCCCGGGCCGGCAGCTACTACGATGTATTTTGATTCGTTGTCGTTGATGATTTTCAGTTGGGCCGGCGAGAGTTCGCCGAATAGTTGCCGGAATTTTGAGGGCGTTATGTTTTTCTTGATTTCATTTTGGCGGCTGCCTTTGAAGTACTTATGGAGGAACGCCTGATAGTTGAGCTGAAAATAATCATCTACAAACTGCAGGGCTTCTTTGTAGTCGCTGATCATTTTCTTGGCATACTCGCCGACGATGTGGATTTGCTGAATTTTGTTTTCGTAGTACTGAAATAGCTTGCGGTAGTCTTCCTTGGTGTATTTTTTGAGATTGTCGCGTTCGAGCCTTTCGATGCTCAGTTGGTTGTAGGCCACCAGAAAACCGCCTTCGATTTTGATGGCTTCGATTCTGGACAGGAAAAAAAGCGCGTCTTCGACGTCGTCGAGTCCGATCTCGATGGGGAATAGCCTCGGCCGTGCGCGAAACTGTTCGCTCAGTTCGCGAACGGAGAATTCCACCAAAATCTCATCCTTGCTTTTTTCATCGTCGGCCGTTTGAAGATTGCTCCTTTCGTAAAGATAACCGACTATGAATTGGGCCAATTCGCTGCGCTTTTCTAATTTTTCCTTGATGCTTGATTTGGGAAGTAGCGTCAAGACGGCGAGGTGATTTTTGGTGTTGTCGAGGTATTGGCGCTTGATCCAATTTTTGATTGCCCAAAAGTTGACGATGATTTTTAGTTTGCTGGGAGTGATATTTCCGCAGCCCCATGCTTCTGCGTCTTCATTCAGTTCTTTGATATGGAATTTTTTTTCCCACTCCTCAAACTGTGTCATCAAAAAATTTTCAATCTTGACGAAAGTATCCAGGATATGAAGCGAACGGTTTTTGTTTTCGCCCCTTTTGACGTAGGCCGTCAGATCCTTGTCGTCGGCCAAAATGTTTGCCTCGCGTAGGAGATTGACAATTCTTAACGTTTCCTCCTTCAATATACCCAAGTGGTCGCTGATGTAGTCTATTCTCGATTCAGCCTCTTCGTCGGCTGCGCGCTTTCGGCTTCTGCTTGAAATGAGTTTCTTGATGATCCTAATAGCGTTTACACTGTCTTTTTCATTGAATTTGTCGGAGGCCCTGATTTTTTCGATGGCTTCTTGTACATTTTTTGCAAGAATGCTGCTAGCAAAGATTTTCGGCATGTTTTGGCCGCGCTTCACATACCCGGCGTCTTCTAAGGCGGCAATAGCGGTTTTTACCCTGGTTTCGATCTCGTACACACTGTCGTCCCATCCGGCTCTTCGGGCGATCTCCAAAGCGGAATTGGAGAGCGTAGAGCGGAGTTTGGTGGCATCTTTGACGGCTTTCCAGATTTGCTGGATTTCTTTGATGGAGATCTTGGTTTGGTTGAGCAGGATAAAATGCTTGTCGAGATCGTTCTCGTTGAAGAGTACGTAACAGTCGGCTGTCATATTCTCATCGCGCCCCGCTCTACCGGCTTCCTGGATGTAGTTTTCGAGCGAGTCCGATATCTCATAGTGGATCACCATGCCGATATCTTTTTTGTCGATGCCCATTCCGAAGGCGGAGGTGGCTACTATGATTTGAATTTCGCCCGATATGAACGCGTCTTGATTGGCTGTTTTTTCTTTCACGTCCATCTGGCCGTGATAGGGTCTGGCGTTGAACCCGTCGCGGGTTAATCTATCGGCGAGATCGAAAGCCTTTCGCGTTCGGGAGACGTAAATGATCGTCGGGCAATTTTTTTCGAGTACCAAGTCGCGCATGGCCTGATACTTCTCATCTTCGCTGTTTTTGTTGAAAATCTTGTACTTGAGGTTGGTTCGCGAGGCTTTGGACGTATATACCTCCAGATCAAGCGAGAGTTTTTCTTTGAAGTAGGCGCGGATATCTTCAACGACCTTCTGCTTGGCTGTGGCAGTGAAGCATGAAACGGGGATACCCTCCTCGAGATTTTTCTTGTCTTGAATTTGTCGGATAAAATCGCCGATGTACAGATAATCCACCCTGAAGTCTTGTCCCCATGCAGAGAAGCAGTGCGCTTCGTCGATCACAAAACGAACGATAGTTCGGCCTAAAAGTAAGCGCTCAATAGTTTTGGACCGAAGCGACTCCGGGGAGATGTACAGCAGGGTCGCAGAGCCGTCTTCTACGCGCTCGATTGATTTGGCCTTTTCTACCGGGTCCAGCAGGCCGTTGATGGTTACGGCGTCGGTCAACCCAATTTTTTCGAGATTGTCCACCTGGTCTTTCATCAGCGACTGCAAGGGCGAGATCACCACCGTCAGCCCCCTGATACTTTCGCCGCTCATCAATGCGGGCAATTGAAAAGTGAGGGATTTGCCCCCCCCTGTCGGAAAAATGGCGACTATGGATTTGTTGCGTACGGCGGCCTCGACGGCCTGCTCCTGCAACGGCTGACCGCCGTAAGTCCGAAACGATTCGAAGCCGAAGAATTTTTTCAAAGCCGCATGGATGTCCAAGGCTTTATTGCAGTAAGCGCAGCCGCTCAGGCAGGGGTTGTCGCGCAGCAGAAACATGAGCCTCTCAACCTCGGGATAGTTCCTCAGCACCCAAGGCGGGGTGATGGAGTAAACTTTCGCGTTCTGCACAAGAGCATCGATCAGCGACAAACAATAGGCCAGTTCGACCGGATGCGATTTGATGATCGCAAGCAGATCTGCTTGCTCGCAGATTTCATGCTGAAATTTTTGGCGAATCAACTTCTCGGGCTCGGCGGCCGGGCCGCTATATCCGACGAAGCGGAAAAAAGCGCGAAATTCTTTTTGATCTTTCAGCAGCAACCAGAAAATCTGGCGTAGCGTTTCGTCGCTTTGCCGGAATGCGGCGACTTCGTCGTTGAACAAATCCCTTGCTTTGCCCGCATCGTTCAGGGGATTGTTGACCTCGTCCGATTGCAGCTTATCGTCTTTCAACAGCGCGTGATAGGGTTTGGTCGGGAAGAGTAGCGGCGAAAGGTATAGGGTATCGATAAAATTGGAAGAGTCTATGCCTGCGTCGTGGAGCGCCGGACCAATATACCGGATATCGTGTTTGAATATATTGTGCCCGCAGATGAACTGCGCGCCGCTGAGGAAATGAATGAAATCCGCAACAGAGGTCTTGTGAAATAAGGCCCCGTCGCTCTTAACGCATCCGATATCGAGAATTTTCCGACTCTTAGGCTCTACTTCGACATCTATAAAGGCGATTAAACTCATTTTCTGTTTGTATCTCGTAAAAAGCCGCTAAAGTCCCGGATTACGGCAAATCTTATGTCTTGCCATATTACGTCGCCGCTGTAGATTTAAACTGATGATTTTCATATGCCGCGGCAAAATTTTTCATTTCGGCAATCACCGGCAATATTTGATACCCGATTGGCTCCAATTCGTATTCAACCCGAGGCGGCACTTCGCCGTAATTTTTGCGCGCCACCAGTTTGCTTTCAACCAGATTTTTCAATTCCTGTATCAGCATTTTCTCACTAATGTCGGGTATCAGTTTTTTCAATTCAGACAAACGCATGGGTTTGTCCGCCAATTGGAACAGAATGAGTAGCTTCCACTTGCCGCCTATCAATTCCAAAGTAGTCCTTATCGGACACCTTGACGTTACGCTTATCGCTTGCTTGTCCATACACACAAAAAAGTAAGTACCACACTTTCAAAGTGGTACTGCAAACATACATACCTTTGCGCGAGACTTCGACAAAAATGCAAAAATCATATATTTCGCATTGGTTTTTATGCTTTTTTGCGGGTTAACTTCGACAATACCGGAAAACGTTTCATTTCAGGGATTCACTATGCGGACAGCCAAAACGTGAGATCGCACATGTTCTGCTTGTTCTTTTCAATACCGACTTTTTAACATAAAAAAACATGTAACGCGATGAAAAAAATTGCATTATTTGGCGCGACCGGTCAGACCGGCCAAAAATTCCTGGAGCTTGCAATCAATCAGGGCTACGAGATCAAAGTCTTGGTTAGGGACAAATCCAAATTAAAGACGCAAAGACCAAGGATTGCGATCGTCGAGGGCGACGTTTTAAACCCGGAGGACGTGAACAGCGTCGTTGAGGGCACAGAAATCGTAGTCAGTCTGTTTGGCCACGTGAAAGGTTCGCCTGAATGGCTGCAAACGAATGGGACGAAAAACATTATCTCGGCGATGCAAAATCATGGCGTCGAAAGAATAATCTCGTTGTCGGGCGGCGGCCTGCCCTTTCCGGAGAAAGACAAGCCTAAATTGGTCGATCACTTGATCAGGACCATCATGAAAATCGCTGTTCCTAAAGTTCTGAACGACGCCATTGCGCATGCCGACGTTCTGAAATCAAGCGGAAAAAAATGGGTCGTCGTGAGAGGTCCTAGACTTACCAACGACCCAGGGACCGGGAGTTATAGAGTCGGCTGGGTTGGCGTAAACGCCAGTACGAAGATCAGTCGCGCGGATTTGGCCAAATTTATTCTTACGCAAGTAGAAGACGAAAGCTTCAATTTTCAGATGCCGTTTGTCAGCGTTTAAGCGGCCGCACTTGCGCCTGCCCTGCGCATGATGGGCAGGCGCGCCTCGCTTACCTACCGTCGTGTTCCTGGCAATCGAAATAAACTTGCGTCATCCCCTTGGATGATGGCGCAGATCCGTTCCATGTGTTCTAAGTTGCTCAACGGAGCGTGTCGCGGCGCCCCAAACCTCCCCTGACAGACGCGCTTCATCCTTGATTTATGGCGCAAATAACCCCGCGGTCAGCAGATTTGGATTTTACCGACCCGCATTTCGGCCAAATCAATAATCTTTGCAAAGGCATTCGAATAGGGGATATACCGCCTGCCAATGTCTTTATGTAAAATTGCTTCGCCGTGCCTATGCGCCTGAGTTTTATCCTTAGTCTTTTTGCGCTTTTTGCGCCGCCGTACGAAATTTCCGCTCAGAATTTTCAGCCTGCGAATGGGCCGGTAGCTACCTGCGAAGTCGGCTTCAACGAAGCGGTTCCCTGTTTTATTTATTTCGAAAATCTGACGATGGACACCCTGCGTTTGCGCTGGCGTCGCATCGAAGTAAAGAAGCCGGAGTCGTGGATCATGGATCTGTGCGACTACGGCGCTTGTTACGTGGGCATTCCGGCCAACGCCAACATGAACCCTGCGCCGCCTCAAGATAAGCCTTACCTGAAGTTGGTGGTTCAACCCGGGACTGAAGAGGGGTCGGCATGGGTGTGGTTCCGGGCGCTCAACCGCCAGAATGAGGCGGAGTATTACGACGTTTACTTCAGCCTGCACACGCCGGGATTTGTCGCTACGGCCGCCCCCCAACCGGGCGAGTGGCAAGCCTGGCCCAATCCGGCATCCGGACATCTGTGGATATCGCACCCGAATGCGCAGGTTCATTTGGCGACCTTACACAGCGTCGAAGGCCGCTTAGTAGCAAGTGTGGAGGTCGGCCCGGGTACAACCGCAGGCATGAGCCTAAGCGGCGTGCCGCCCGGATTTTACTACCTCCAGATGAACGGCTTTTTCAAAAAAATAATCGTACAACCATAACATTAGCTGCGAACAGCGGCGCATTTTTCAAGCCTGTTTATGAAAAATTTACTTGTATTTTTTCTCTATTGCCTGTCTGTCACGGCCATGATCGCTCAAGGAAGCGGTTCCAGCCGGATGCAGGTCGTTTCCGGCAACGCCGAAGAAACCGTCCTTCGTCTGGACTTGGGCGACTTGCGACAGCATGCGGTCGTCACGCCCGCAGGCGAAGCATGGACGGTCACCTGCGACATGGGCGCCCCCCTGCTGGTTGCAGGAATGCCCGACCTGCCCAAGGTGGGCGCTGCGCTGCGCATCCCGGCTACGGGCGAGATGGCGGTAGAGATCATCGGTGGCGAATATACGGACTATCCCGACGTCGCCATAGCGCCCTCTAAGGGCGATCTGAAGCGCAATGTGGATCCGGCCAGCGTGCCTTACACGTATGGAGCGGCCTACGCGCGCGACCGCTTTTGGCCTGAGTCGCCGGTTAGCCTGCAAAAACCCTTTGTGATGCGCCACATGCGCGGCCAGCCGGTATGGCTACAGCCGGTACAGTACAATCCGGTCACGCGGGTACTCCGGGTGTGGCGCTCGCTCGAAGTCCGGGTCTATCGCGCCGGAGAGGAGGGCGTCAATGAACTGCCCGCTTCGACGCGCGCATTGCCCCACAGCCGGCAATTTGCCGATCTGGGCGCCAAGCTCTTCCTGAATGCCCAATATTTCGCCGGGCGCTCGGGCGCCGGCGCCGATGCAGAAAAGATGCTGGTGCTGGTCAAAGACGATCTGGAGGAAGATTTGCAGCCCCTGGTGGACTGGAAGCGCCAACGCGGCATACACACGACCGTAGTCAAGTTGTCTGAAATCGGCTCTTCAGAGGCGTCCGCCGTGTATGATTTTGTGAAAAATTATTACGACGCGGAGGGCATAGCATACCTGCTGATCGCCGGCGACGAAAATGCTTTCAAACCGCTGATGCGACCCAGCGGCGGCACGCCGTATTCCTGCGACAATTGCTTCGGGTACATGGAAGGCGACGACCACTTCCCGGAAGTGCTGGTGGGCCGCCTGCATGCCAAGGATCCCGCCCAGATGCGCATCATGGTCAATCGCAACCTCGATTACGAAAAAACGCCGCTGGCCGACGCCGACAAAAACTGGTGCGCCGCCGGCTTGGCCGCATGTTCGAATGAAGGGGAGGGCATCGGCGACGACGACCAGGCCGACTATGAGCAAGGCAACGAGTGGAAAGCCAAACACCTGGCCGACGGATACGAACTGTACTGGGAATTCTACGAAGGCAGCCACGGCAACATATCGCCCACGCCGGGCCACTTCACGGCCGACAAACCCGGCAATCCGGTCAATACCGAAATCATACAGGTCATGAACGACCACGGCATCAGCCTGTACAACTACACGGGACACGGATGGGAGCAAGGTCTGGCAAGTGGAAACTTCAATGTGCAGGCGGTGGCGCAGTTGCGCAACACACACCGGTATCCGATCATCATAGGCGTAGCTTGCTGCGCAGGCAATTTCACGAACAACAGCGGGGGCGATTGTCTCGGCGAAGCCCTCCAGCGCGCGGGCAATCCGAGCACCGGCGAAGCCTGGGGCAGCATTGCCGCCTTCATGTCGAGCGATTTTCAGAGTTGGGCGCCCCCCATGGAGGGCCAGGATGGCATGAATCAGTATCTGGTGGATGCCGACGGCATCGCCTTGCGCCCCACCATCGGCGGCATGGCAGCCTACGGCAATGCGCTGATGATCGCTAAATACGGCCCCGGCGGCGAAACGATGGCTGATTTCTGGAATCCGTTTACGGACCCGACCACGGCGCCCCGCACGCGACTCCCTCAGCCTATGGCCGCCTCGCACACGTCGGTGATGTTCATCGGCGCTTCGAGCATGGACGTACAGAGCGACGTAGAGGGCGCCCTGGCCGCCCTCTACTGGCAAGGCCAGACCCTGGCGGTCGCTTATGTCGAAAATGGCATTGCCGCGCTCAACTTCCCGGCGCTTGATGCAGTGGGCGATCTGACGCTCACGCTCACGCAATTCAATCACGCGCCCTATCAGAGCGAAATCAGCGTGACGCCGGCCGCCGGCCCTTATGTGGCCCAGTCCGCTTTTGCCATCAACGACCTGGCTTTTGGCAACAACAACCAACGGGCCGACTACGGCGAAACGGTGGCCGTTGACCTGACGCTCACCAATCTCGGCGTCAGCGCTGCAATGGCAACCAAAGCCACCCTCAGCGCCGACGACGACAACGTGGTTGTCCTGATCAACGAAGCGGTAGCGGGAGATATCGCCGCCGGTGAGAGCGTGAGCCTTTCGGAGGCCTTTGTCTTCAAGGTGAACGATGACGCGCTCAACAATTACGTGGTCAGTTTTGTGCTGCAAATCGAGTTCGACGGCGACCAGCAGACCTTCAACGTGCCGGTCAAGCTCTATGCGCCTGAGTTGGCCGTTGGCGCGCATTCTCTGAACGACGCTGCGCCCAATGGCAACAACAACAAGCGCTTCGACAGCGGCGAGACGGTATATGTGACCGTCAAAAACGCCAATACGGGCGGCAGTCTGAGTCCGGAAGCGACCGCTTTGCTGACGAGCGACTCGCCCTGGCTGAACATCGATGGGCCTGTGGCGCTCGCCGCCCTCGCGCCCGACCAATCGCCCACAGATGCGGTATTTGCCGTGACCGTAAGCCCGGATGCGCCTCAGGCGCAGAAGGCGCGATTGTTCTACAATGTACAAGCAGGCGCCTATACGGCGCAGAAAGAATTGGGCGCATTTGTGATCAATGCCATTGTGGAAGATTACGAAAAGCTCAACTTCTCTTCTTTCCCCTGGCAATTTGGCGGCGCCAAACCCTGGGTGATCGCGTTGAGCGGCGCCTACAAGGGCAAATATTGCTCGCGCTCAGGCAGCATCACCCACGCTCAAAAATCACAGATGAAACTCACGCTCGACGTAAAAGAAGACGGCGAAGTGTCGTTTGCTTATCGGGTGAGCAGCGAGCCGGAGTACGACGTGTTGCGCTTTTACATCGACGATGTCGCGCAAGGGACATGGAGCGGCGAAGTACCTTGGAGCGAGGTCAGCTTCCCGGTATCCCAGGGCGAACACACGCTGATGTGGAGCTATGAAAAAGACGATATTGTCAACGGAGGAATCGATCGCGCTTTTGTGGATGAAATATTTCTGCCCGCTTTTACGCAGTCGGTCTTGACGGATCAGCCAGACTGGCTGAGAGCGGATTACAGGGTCTATCCCAATCCCACAGCCGATTGGGTCTTTGTGGATTTTGAACTGGCGGATGACGCCGAACTGGGCGTCATGATTTATGACGCGCAAGGTCGAACAATCCACCAAACGGCCACGCCAACGCGCCGTACCGGCGCGCATACCATGCGCTTTGATCTGAGCGCCCAACCTGCGGGCGTTTATTGGGTCGCCCTGTTCAACGCCGGCGGCGTGCTGAAAGCGACAAAAGTAGTCCGGTAAGCCGACGGGCCGGACTTGCTCTGAATATCTGATTAAGGCCAGGGCCATCCATGCGCATGGATGGCCCTGGCCTTGTCAAAGACGTATCGAGGTCTGAAAGGGCTTCACACTGAGCGTCGCCTCAAAGGATGCGGTGAATGCGTTCGATATCCTGATCCATTTGCAGCAACACGGCGGCATGGGTCTGCTCAAAGGCTTTGTGCGCTTTCTGAAGTTTTTCGGATTCGAGGTTGCGCGAGGTGGTCGCTTGTTCGATTTGGTTGAGATAGCCGCCGATTTCGTCTTGCAAGCGCGCAATTTCGGCCTTGTTGCGGTCGATCTGATCTTGCAGGCGCTTGATCTCGGACTCTTTCGCCAGCACTTTTTGCGCCGTTTGTTCATTGAGGGCCGATTCAAAATGGCTTTTTTCCTTGCCGATTACGTCCCGGTAATAGTTGGCGGTTTCGATTAGTTTTTCTTTGGTCAGACCTACCTGCGCGGCAGTGGTAAAAGCGCTTTTATAGGCGACCGCCTCGTCCAAGCCATCGCGCATAAGGGCGCTTACCGAGCGCTTGAACTCGTAATAATCGAAGCCCGGCAAGTTATTTTTTTCGATAGCGAGCACCAAGAACTCTAAGCTGCGCGCATCGAGGTTGTCGGAGTTAAAGAGGGTGTTGCTGGAAGCCATTTTTTGCTTTGTTTTTGAGTTTTTAAAAAAATTGCCGCAAATATACGCAAATTGGCCGTAACTTTGCGGCGCTTTTTTTGGATGGTCCCGTAGTTCAATGGATAGAATGGAGGTTTCCGGAGCCTCAGATAGTGGTTCGATTCCACTCGGGACTACAAGGGGTGGCGGCAAGCGTCAAACCGCACTCTATGTACGATGGGTAATTATGCCAAAATCAATGTTCTGCTCGGAGTGTTAGCCATCGCTTTAAGCGTACTGACCTGCAAAACGCTTGCCCAAAAATCGGAGCCCTCCCCTGCTCCGATTCCCTCGCAGACACCCCAGAGTTCCTTTTCGAACGAGATTCTTGGCGTCAAAGCGCTGCGCGTCAGCGAGAGCGCGGAGGAGACGCCGGGCGTGCGTCAAATCGAACAAACGCCTCCTTACGTGCACGTGCCGGTTGACGGCATTCAGCCCCCAAGCGCCAGCCGTCGCGCCTATCTGAGTACGGGATGGTGGCATTTGAACATGGCCTTTCAGCCAACCGACTCGACGATCCATAAACATTATATTCACAAGTGGTTGCGGTTTTACGAGGATCAACGATTCGAGGTGCTGGTCAAGAATCAGGTGGTAGATCAAGGGCGCTGGAACTGGGACGAAGGCGCGGCAGAGATTTATCTGGCTTGTAAGGACCCGTACGTCAACAACGTGTGGACCGTCAAGGACAATGGATATGTGATGATCTGGAAAGGAAACAACGCCATCAATGCCACAGGCATACAGATTCGCGTGGTCGGGTCCCGCACGCCTCCGCCGTCCAACTGAGCTTTTTTTTTTCAAAAAATAACATGAAGCGTATTACCTTGTCCCTGCTCGTCTGCGCAATGCTCTGGGGCGGATGTCAGCCGCCAAATTCTACCGATCAAAAGTCGGCGCAAGGCGCCGCCGGGGCGCGGCAGGCGCCGGCGTGGGCCGCAGGCGCCATATTGTACCAGGTCAATGTGCGACAGTTCTCGCCGGAGGGCAATTTTGCCGGCTTAGAGGCGCAACTGCCCCGTATCAGCGAGATGGGGTTCAATGTGATTTGGCTGATGCCCATACATCCTATTGGCGTAAAGAACCGCAAGGGCGCCCTCGGCAGCCCGTACTCGGTGCGCGATTTCGAAGCGATCAATCCTGAGTTCGGCACGGAGGAAGATTTTCGCAAACTGGTGCGCGCAGCGCACAACCTTGGCCTAAAGGTAATCCTGGACTGGGTACCCAATCACAGCGCCTGGGATTGTGTATGGATGTCGGATCATCCGGAGTACTACACGCGCTACAACGGCGAACTGACGACGCCCCTCAACGAGCGCGGCGAACCGATAACCGACTGGGCCGACGTATGCGATCTGGACTACGGCAACGCGGGTTTGCGCCAAGCCATGATCGATGCGATGCTGTATTGGGTGCGCGAGTTTGACATCGACGGCTACAGGGTGGATCAGGCCGGCTTGGTCCCCACCGACTTCTGGTCGGCGTGTTGCGCGGCTTTGGGCGCGGTGAAGCCCCTGCTGATGATCGCGGAGTGGGAGGATGAGCCGGAGCATTTTCGCACCTGCTTTCAGGCCAATTATGCGTGGCGCTGGAAGGATGTGACGCGCGATATTGCGGCGCGCAAGCAGCGCGCCGTCGCTTTAGATACCTTGAAGGCCTTCAACGACGGACGCTTCCCGAAGGGCTACTGGCAGTTGCTGTTCACCCAGAATCACGACGAGAATGCGTGGCATGGAACCGAAGCGGAGACATACGGAGAGGCGTCAGACGCGTTTACGCTGCTGGCATTCACGTTGCCCGGTCTGCCCATGGCCTACAACGGCCAGGAGGATCGCTTAGCGCAGCGGCTGGCTTTTTTCGATCGGGATCCGATCCGTTGGAAGGATTATGCCCGAGCGCCTTTTTTCAAAAACCTGTGCGCGCTGCGCGCACAAAATACAGCCTTGCGCGCCGACGGCCTTTTCGAAAAACTCAAAACGAACCAGGACGAACACCTCTATGCTTTTGCACGCCGCGAGGGAGGCGACAAAGTTATTGTGATCGTCAATTTGAGTCCCGAGCAAAGGGACGCGACCTGTATCATACCGCCGCCGTTGCAGGGAGCGTACAATGATTTGTTTGCGGCTTCCTCCGTACAGATTAGGGCCAAAGAGCGCTTGCAACTCAAGCCCTGGGGGTACCTTGTGTTATATGCCCAGTGACATATACCTCAGCTGACCTACTCAAAACACCTCTCCATGCCCGAAAAGGAATACTCGCGTGCCCATCACCATAAATTGAGCGTTGCCGGATTGCTGATTACGCTCGGTATTATTTATGGCGATATTGGCACATCGCCGCTTTATGTGATGCGCGCAGTCGCAGGCTCCGGCAATATCGACGCATTTGTGATACTGGGCGGCGTGTCGTTGGTTTTTTGGACGCTAACCATTCAGACCACCCTCAAGTATGTTACGCTGGTGCTACGCGCCGACAACAAAGGCGAGGGCGGTATTTTTTCACTTTACACGCTGGTGCGCCGACGGCGGCGCTGGCTGCTTTACCCGGCCATGGTCGGCGGCAGCGCTGTGCTATCGGAGGGTATGATCACGCCGCCAATATCTGTCTCGTCGGCCATCGAGGGCTTGCACTCGATCGATAGCTTGAAGGATGCGCATATTCCGACGGTACAGATCACGATGGGCATCATCTCGGCGCTGTTTTTGTTCCAACGATTTGGCACGGCGGCGGTGGGGCGTTTTTTTGGTCCGATCATGCTGGTATGGTTCAGCATGCTGGGCGTATTGGGCGCGGCGTACGCTTTTCAGAGTCCCGAGGTATTTCGCGCGATCAATCCTTGGTATGCCATACACCTGCTTCAGAGCTACCCCAACGCTTTAGTCATCATGGGCGCCGTGTTTCTGTGCACGACAGGCGCAGAGGCGCTCTACGCAGATCTGGGGCACTGTGGCAAGCAAAATATCCGGATCAGTTGGGTAGCGGTCAAAACCTGTCTTCTGCTTAATTACTTTGGACAAGCGGCGTGGGCCATCGATTTTGATGGCAGGCCCTTGCCAAGCGAAAGCCCCAATCCATTCTATGGCATCATGCCCGAATGGTTTTTGCCGGTTGGTATCGGGGTTGCGACATTGGCTGCGATTATTGCCAGTCAGGCCATGATTTCGGGATCGTTCACGCTGGTAAGCGAAGCCATCCGCTTGGGTCTGATGCCCAAGTTGACGGTGATTTTCCCAACCGATATGAAGGGCCAACTGTATGTGCCGGCCGTCAATACCTTGCTCTGGATAGGCTGTATGGTCGTGACCTGGTATTTTGAGGAAAGCGAAAAAATGGAAGCGGCCTATGGGCTGTCGGTTACTATCACGATGATGATGACCACCATGCTGCTGGCCAATTTCTTTGTGTTCAATCGGGTGCATCCGATATGGATCTGGCTGTTCCTGGGGGTTTACCTGACGTTTGAGGGCGTATTTTTTACGGCCAATCTCCTCAAGTTCAAGGATGGCGGCTTTATCACCGTCATGATTGCTTCGATCATCTTCTCGCTCATGTTTGTGTGGGTGCGGGCCAAAAAAATAAAAAATCGCTTCATCCAAAATGTGAAAATCAACGATTACCTCGACCAGTTGATTGCGTTGAGCAACGACGAGGAGGTGCCCAAATACGCCACCAATCTCGTATTCCTGAGCAATGCCAAGTCGCCGCGTAAAGTGGAGGAAAAAATCCTTTACTCCATCCTTCAAACGCAGCCCAAACGGGCAGACATCTATTGGTTTGTCCATATTGAAGTGACTGACGAGCCCTATACCATGGAGTACAAAGTCACTACGCTGGCCCCCGACGATGTGTATAAAATTGTGTTCCGGCTGGGGTTCCGGGTCGAACAGCGGATGAATCTCTTCCTCCGCAAAGTCATCGGCAAGTTGGTGGAAGAGGGCGAAGTAAATATCCAGACCAGATACCATACCTCGCACGACGAAGTGCAAACCGGCGACTTCCGCTTTGTGATCATCCAGGAGTTTTTGTCGCACGAAAACGACCTGCCCTTCTTCGAGCAAATTGTGCTCAATCTCTATCTGAACGTCAAAAGCCTCACAGCTTCGCCACAGAACTGGTTTGGATTAGATAGCGACTCGGTGGTGATCGAAAAAGCGCCGCTGGTCATACGTCCGGTCCGCGCGCTCAACCTCAAACGCATTGAATAAGGCGGTGAAAGTATTGGTCTGTCGCTTCAGTTCGATCGGCGATATTGTGTTGACGACGCCGGTACTGCGGGCCATCCGTCAACAGACAGGCGCCGAGGTGCACGCCTTAGTCAAGAGGAATTACGCCGAGGCCCTGTCGGGCAATCCTTATCTCAGCGCAATACATACCTTCGACCGAAAATTGTCCGAAGTCTTGCCGGAACTGCGCCGCCAGGGCTTCGGCCACGTGGTGGATCTGCATGGCAACCTTCGCAGCAGCCTCCTGCGCATGGCGCTGGGACGCCCGGCGAGCGTATTCCCCAAGCTCAATATGCGCAAATACCTCTACACCCGATTCGGCGTCAATACTTTGCCCGCCGTGCATATCGTGGAGCGCTACATGCAGGCTGCGGCGCCCCTCGGCGCGCGCTACGACGGTCAGGGGCTGGACTTTTTTATCCCGCCTGAGCAGGAATTGCCCGCCCATACCTTACCCCCCTCGCCCTATGTCGCGGTGGCGCTTGGCGCGGCCCATGCCACCAAACGCATGCCCTTGCCCTTACTCAGGTCGGTCATCGCCCTGCTCCCTTGCCCTGTCGTCCTACTCGGCGGCCCCGCCGAAGGCGCCGACGGCGAGCGGCTGGCGGCTTTTTTCCCTGGCAAGGCTTTCAATTACTGCGGGGCGCTGCGTCTGGGCGGCTCGGCGTCGGTACTGCGGCAAGCCGCAGCCGTGCTAACGCCCGATACAGGGCTGATGCACATCGCGGCAGCGCTGCGCCGCCCTATCGTGAGCGTATGGGGCAACACCGTGCCCGCCTTCGGAATGACGCCCTTGTACCCCGATGGTTTCAGCCCGCGGGCGGTCGTCTGCGAAGTCGCCGGATTGCGCTGCAGGCCCTGCTCCAAGATCGGCCATCCCGCCTGTCCAAAGGGACATTTTGACTGCATGGGGCGTCAAGATCCGGCGGCGATTGCCCGCGCCTTGACAAGCCTTCTGGATGGCTGAGAAAAAAGCGCCCGGCCGGAAGTTTTTTTGCACGGCGAGGTCCCGCGTCCTTTTCACGAGCCTTTTTTTCAAAAAAAGCAAGCGGGTATAAGATGGCTCCAGAGGGGAGCTTAAGTCCTGAAAGACGCCTGCAAAATTCTGCGTTTCAGCCTGCCTGAATAGCCGTTTTGGAGAATATTTGTTCCTGTACCGGAATTTCTTTGTTTTCTTTGCAAAGAATTACGCGCGGACGGCCTTTCCCTATAACCACAGCGCACACCCTGCGCTGCCGGCCGAAAGGTTGCTTGTTTCGCATGGATTAAAAGTCGTAATATGTTCAAAAAAATACCGCTTCATTGGCAAATTCTCGCCGGTATGGCACTGGGGGTTTTGATTGGATTTGTCGCCGCGCACTATCAGGCGCAAGATTTTGTAAAAAACTGGATCAAGCCTTTTGGCGAGATCTTCATCAATTCGCTCAAGATGATCGCCGTTCCGCTGATCATCGCCTCGCTGATTAAGGGCGTTTCAGACATGAAGGATATCAGCAAATTGTCGCAGATGGGCGGACGCACTTTGGGGATGTATCTGATCACCACTTCGATAGCGGTCGCCTTAGGCTTGTTGATTGTCAACGCAATGCAGCCGGGCGCTTCGGTCAGTCCTGAAAGCCGCGAGCGCCTGGCGGAGACCTACAAGGACAAGGCCAATGAAAAGATCTCCGAAGCCGCGCAACAGAAAGATAAAGGCCCATTGAAGCCCTTGACAGACATTGTACCCGACAATGTATTCGCGGCGGCAAGCAACAACGGACGGATGTTGCAGGTCATCTTTTTTGCTTTGATGGTGGGGATCGGCCTGATTCTCATTCCCGAAGAAAAAGCGAAGCCCGTGAAGGATTTTTTCGACGGACTCAACGAGGTCATTCTCAAATTGGTGGATCTGATTATGCTGGCGGCGCCGTTTGGCGTGGCGGCACTGCTGGCGGGGATCATTACGGAGTCGCCCAGCCCCGATATACTGGTTAGCTTGCTGCGGTACGCCCTGTGCGTGCTGGCGGGTCTGGCCATCCTCATCCTGGCTTTTTATCCCCTATTGGTGCGCTTGCTGGCCGGCCGTTCCTATGGCTTTTTTTTCAGAGGGATAGCTCCGGCCCAGTTGCTGGCCTTTTCGAGCAGTTCAAGCGCTGCCACGCTTCCGCTGACGATGGAGCGCGTAGAGGAACATCTGGGCGTGGACAAAGAGATCGCGAGTTTTGTGCTTCCGGTAGGCGCCACCATGAACATGGACGGCACCGCGCTGTATCAGGGCGTCGCGGCGGTATTCATTGCGCAGGTGATGGGCATTCCGTTGGATCTGGGCGCGCAACTGGGCATCTTGCTGACGGCCACGCTCGCTTCCATCGGGGCGGCGGCAGTTCCGAGCGCGGGCATGGTAATTCTGGTAATTGTGTTGAGCTCGGCAGGCATCCCGGAGTCGGGACTGGCTTTGATTTTTGCCATCGATCGGCCTCTGGACATGTGCCGCACCATCGCCAACGTGACAAGCGACGCGGCAGTATCCATGATCGTAGCCAAGAGTATGGGTAAACTGGGAGAGCCGCACGAACGTCGCTTAGACGATTATTACCGCCCGGGACAAAGCGACAAGGCCTAAGGTCAAAAGCGGCTTTACCCAAATGCGCCAGGCGTTCAGGCCGCCGAAGTCCTCTCCGCGGATAAAGCGCGAGAAGCGGGTCCTTATCCCATTTCTTGCACTACTTCCGTTACTTGGGGCACCATGTGCTTAAGGATGCGCTCAATCCCCGCCTTCAGGGTGACAGTAGAAGAGGGGCAGCCGCTGCAAGAGCCTTGCATCACTACGGTGACTTTGCCGTCTTTAAAGTCCTTAAACTCAATGTTGCCGCCGTCCATCTCTACGCCAGGTTTGATGTGCGAGTCAATGATCTCTCTGATCTTGCGCACAATCTCACCCTCCTCGCCGCTGAACCGGTTGTCTGTATTGGCCGCTTCGATTTGTGCGATATACTCCGCAAAACCTTCTTTGACGATCACCCCGTCTTTCTCAATGTAGTCTTTGACGAACTCCTTGAGTCGCAATTGGATATCGTGCCACTCGTAGTTCGGCTCTTTGGTGATGGTAATGAAGTTATTGCTCAGATAAACGCCCTTGACGTATGGCAATTCCATCAGGCTGTTGGCCAAAGGGCTCCAAGTCGCTGCAAGGTCTTTATCCTTGAAGTCGGCGAGCCCGCGGTAAAGCATGCGGTTGGTGACGTATTTGAGGGCCTCGGGATTGGGCGTTTGCTCAGTGTAGAGCATGACCGGACTATTCTGAACAGTTTGCATATTGCGGTCTGTGTTATGCTTGTTTAGACTAATTCACAATAACAGCGTTCCGGAGAAAAATGTTGCAGGGCGTCCGTTTATTTTTGCGACAAAAACGTCACCGCCAGATAGCAGCGATCTTTCGCGCAGGGCGGCGAATATCCGGACATTCTTTTTGGGCAAGCGCGGCGCCTTGCCGCATGTTGTTTTTTTCAAAAAAAAAGCGCGGGCATGGTCGCGTCATACCCCCGGCGATCTGCATGTCAAAACATATATCCCCAGAACTTGCGCTTGGCTTTGGCGCCCTTTCGGGTGCGCTTCACGTAGAGCGGTTCGCTGCTGTAGCTTTCGGCATGGTACCGATTGTAAGCCACCACCACGTATGTATAATACTGGCCATCTTGCGTAGTCACATCGTCGAAGGTCAGTTTCTCAGGATTGAAAGCGCTCAAGAACAGCAGGCTGCGCGAATCCTGAAAATCGCCGACTCCCTCGCCGGGGAATCGATACACGGCGTAGTAATACGGCATTTCTTCGCCGCTGGCCACATCGCACACCTGCCAGGCCAGCCGCACCGCGGCGGGCGTTCCTTTCAGACCGCAAAACTGGGGCGTAGCAGGCGGCAACTTTGACAGGCCCCGAAACGGCGGCATAAGCGCCTGATTGGGATACAGATTTCGGATGAGGGTGTCGCGCAAGCCCAGAGGGTTGCGCATCAGCGGTCGCGCAGAGTAGTATATTCCGCCTTGCACATTGGAGTATGCGCGGGCGTTGCGCACCTGCATACCGATCTGGCGCGGATCATTCCAGCCCGGATCGTTGCCGCCGGCGCCCACCTTATAGGCCGCATGACCGATATACAAGTGCCTGCCGTAAGTATTGCGGCTCCACCAGTCGAGCAAAGCGTCGTAATCGGCCGGGGCAAAACCAATACTCCAGTACAATTGGGGCGCCACATAATCGATCCAGCCGTTGCGCAGCCAAAGAAGCACGTCGGCGTAGAGGTCGTCGTAAGAGGTGACTCCCGAGCGGGTTTCCGAACCGTTGATCGGGTCGCGGTCGCTGTTGCGCCACACGCCAAACGGCCCAACGCCAAACTTCACATGGGGCTTGAAAGACTTGATGGACTTGGATACGCTCTCAATCATGCGGTTGATGTTATCGCGTCGCCAATCTTCGAGATTAGAGAATCCGCGCGGATTAGCGGCAAACTCATTGTAGTCGTCGAGAAACTGGCCGGGTTCCTTGTAAGGATAAAAGTAATCGTCAAAGTGAATGCCATCTACGTCATACCGAAGGCAGATGTCGTGCACCAGATTGGTTAGGTAGCGGATGACCAGATCGTTGGCAGGGTTGAAATAGAACCGGTTGCCGTATCGAAAAAACCACTGAGACAAGCGTTCAGGCGGCAGACTGCGCAAGGGGTGCGAGGGCGCAAGCGAGGCGGTATCCAGATCGAAAGTGGCGCGATAGGGATTGAGCCACGCATGAAACTCCATGCGCCGCGTATGCGCCGCCTCGATCATGTACTGCAGCGGATCGTAATAAGGTTCGGGCGCTTGCCCTTGTACGCCAGTCAGATATTTGCTCCAAGGCGCCGATGGGGAGGGGTAAAAAGCGTCGCCGGCAGGGCGCACTTGCACAAACACGGCGTTGATGCCCGTACCGCGCAACACGTCGAGAATACTATCGAACTCCATACGCTGGCGATCGGGCGAGAGGCCCGGCTTGGAAGGCCAGTCAATATTGGCGACGGTGGCGATCCAGGCTCCGCGCATTTCGACTATGGGAGGATGCTGAGCCTGATTGGGCGCGCAAAAACAGAGCAAGCAAACCAAAAATGAACTAACAATCAGAGCGGGTTTCATTCGAAGCATGTAAATACCGATTTAGTGGGCGGTAAAAGTATAACATCGGACAGAAATTGCACCCTTTTTTTAACGGCCAATCCAAATCTGTTCCAAAACCTGATATTCGCCAGATTGCGCCAGCAAAAAATAGACGCCCGGCGTCTGCCCGACAAGCGGGATCTCGCACACCCCCTGACAGCGCCCCAAATCATAAGCCAGACGGCCGCTCACGTCGTAAAGCCAAAGCCGGCTTGTCCGATCGGAGGGCGTCTCGACCCACAACCGATCCTGCGCCGGATTGGGAAAAACGCGCGCCGTAAATACAGGCTTCGGATCCGATGCGCTCAGCGAAGATATTTGCTGAAGCGGCGCAAAGAAAAACACCGTAGCCGTCAGAGCCGGCACAACGCACTCGCCGTGATTGGCCGAAGGATTAAGGTCTTGCACAACGAGATTGAGAGCGCCCAGCGCCAGCATGGTATCGCGGGCTACTATGCTGTTACGAAACGGAACCTGATCGTCGGCCATGCAATAATAAATACGCGTAGGCGCCTCAGGCGACCAGGAATAAACGTCGTTGTCCCTCAAAGCGACGTTAATAGGATGCATGGGATCGCTCTTGACCGCCGCAATAATGTCGGGCTGCAGCATGCGCGTAGGGATGCAGGCGCCCTCCCGGACTACTAATGAATCTATCAGGCGGGCGTTGAGTTGGCCCAGATCGATCTGTCCGGCGTAAAACTGTCCAATCATGTCAGCATACGGCATCCTGAACACTTCGTCCAATTGGCCGAATAGATTCCCATAAGCGGTCTGATAAGACAAAGCGGTGTTAGGCAAATAAGCCGGATAGAAATAAACGGAGTCCGACAAGATTAGGTCGCGCATAACGCCCGATATGCTGTAGGGCCCTGACAAGTGCGCGGCCGCCGTCACTTCGCCAAATTCGGAGCCGCCCATTTGTTCCACTGCCCGGTGCAGGGCCATAGCGGCATGCCCCCCCTGCGAATACCCCGTGATGAACAGCTGCGCGTTGTAGTATATGGCGCTCTGATGACAAAAATCCGCGCAAGCGCGCATCATATCCAGAGCGCAGGATGCTTCGGTTTCGGCGTGTACATAGAGATGAAATCCAGGCGAAACGCCCAAACCAACGTAATCCGGCAAAAAAGAGACGTAACCCAACCCGGCAAAAATCAAACCAATCTGTCCCTCGCCGCCTTGAAGCACATTGAAAGAAGGCACATCCAATTTAGACGACGAAGTGCCGTGCTGATAGACCAAACGCGGATAAACCGCCGCTGGATCATTCGATATCGGCGCCGCCAACAAACCCGAAGCCAATACCGGCTGGCCCTGCGCGTCGTTCGTCATGTACTGTATGCGGTAGTACCGCGCCCCGAATTGGATGAAGGGCACGCCGGTCTCGGCGATCAATTGCGCGGCCGTCCGCTGCCCCAAAAACTGAGCTTCGACCAAGGTCTGCGCTTTGGCGACAAAGACCGCGACCGTCAACAACAGCACTGAGAAAAAATGACGCATAACAAGTCTGGGTATTAAAGATCAAGAAATGTTTTGGCAAAAATAATTGAAAAATCACAACTGCCCGACAAAATAATCGCCCTGTCGCGGGCACAGTATTAGCCAGACATCATTCGCGCCTGCTTTTTCCCAAAAAGCAGAAACTATGCCCCCCCTAACAACTAACAACTAACAACTAACAACTAACAACTAACAACTAACAACTCAAACATGCAGTATTCGCCAGAACAGTTCTTTCATCAGTTCCTCCTCCGACCCCACGCCCGCCGCATCGTTGCCCACCCCCTTGACCCTCAGGTCATACGCGTGCAACAGGCCGATCACCTGCACCGTCTGCTCGAGGTTGTAGCGTCCAAGCGCCATTTTGTAGTCCTTCAAAAACCACTCTGAACGCAGTTCCAACAGTTGGACCATCTCGGCGTCCGGCTTGTTGCGCGCAAACTGGAGCATGTACACTTTCGAAAAAAAAGCATATAGCGAAGATAGCGTCGGGATAAGCGGATTTTTACGTATATTCGATGCGAAATACTCCCAGATGCGCCACACCTTAGCGGCGTCGCGCATGGCGAAAGCTTTCTGCAATTCGAACACGTTGTACTCCTTGCTGATGCCGATATTCTGCCTTACCGCTTCGGCGTCAATGCGCCTTTGCGGGCCGAGGTTGAGCAGTATTTTGTCGATTTCATTGGCCACCTTCGAAAGGTCGGCGCCCAGATATTCGGCCATGAGCGCTGCGGCAGGCGGATCGATCGCCGCTTCGAGGAGACGGCACCGCGATGCGATCCATTCAGGGATTTGGTTTTCGTACAGCTTTTTGCTTTCGAATACCAGAGCGTGGCGTTGGAGGGCTTTGCCCATTCGGGTGCGCATGTCGTATTTCTTGTGCTTGTGGCACACCACGAGCACCGTGCTCGGCGTGGGCTGCTCGACGTAAGCCGCCAGTTCGTCTATTTTTTTCATATCCTGCGCCTCGCGCAGGATCACCACTTGACGCTCGCTCATCATCGGATAACGCCGCAACGCATCGGCCAGGGCGGTCGGATCGGCATCCTTACCATATACGATCATCTGATTGAACCCTTTTTCCGCCTCAGTCAGCGCATAGCGATCTATCGCCTTTTCTATTTCGTCAATAAAAAACGGCTCCTCGCCATGGAGAAAATAAACGGGCGCAAACTTGCGCGCCGCCACATCGCGCATCAGTTCCTCATAGTTCATAGCCGACAGGCGCTATGATACGCGTCCTGCAAAAGTCGGCGCCACGACCAACTCCTTAGAACCCGGCGTATAAACGTAGAACCCTTCGCCGCTCTTTACACCCAATTTACCGGCCGTGACCATGTTGACCAGAAGCGGGCAGGGGGCGTATTTCGGCGCTCCAAAACCATCGTGCAACACCCGCAGTATGGCCAGGCAAACATCTAATCCGATGAAGTCCGCCAACTGCAGAGGCCCCATCGGATGGGCCATTCCCAGCTTCATCACCGTATCGATGCCGGCCACGTCGCTCACGCCCTCGTACAAGGTGTAAATCGCCTCATTGATCATGGGCATCAGGATGCGGTTGGCCACAAAGCCCGGGTAATCGTTGACCTCAACGGGGACCTTACCCAAGGTGCGCGACAGTTCCATGATCTTGGCCGTCACTTCGTCGGAAGTCGCGTATCCCCGAATCACTTCTACCAGTTTCATCACTGGCACAGGGTTCATGAAGTGCATCCCGATTACCTGATCCGGACGGGATGTAGCCGCTGCGATGCGCGTAATGCTGATGCTCGAGGTGTTGGAAGCCAGAATAGCCCCTGAGGGTGAAGTCTCGTCCAGAGTTTTGAATATGTTGAGTTTGACGTCCACATTTTCGGTAGCGGCCTCGACAACCAAATCGGCCTTGGCCACTCCCTGTGCCAGATCGGTGTAAGTGCGGATCCGGGCTATGGCCGCCGCTTTTTGCGGCTCATCCATGGCGCCTTTAGCGATCTGGCGATCCATGTTTTTTTGAATGGTGGCCATGGCCTTGTCCAAAGCCGCCTGCGAGATATCTACGAGAGACACCTCGAATCCTGTCTGAGCAAACACGTGGGCAATGCCGTTGCCCATGGCGCCGCTTCCGATTACGCTGATTTGCATATTTTTTTTTGAAAAAACGTGTGATGGGTATCCGATGCCGGTTGAACGGCGCAAAGATACGCGTACGCCCCGCCCCGGCCTGCAAAAAAAATTAAAACGCCCCGAAGCGCCGTTTTTTCAACAAGCCCACAGAGATCGGGCGCCATGAATGACTCAGGAGCGCAAGCGGCGGGGAGGGATGCGAGCGGCGGAAGCGGAACACGCGCGCTCCCGCCGCCTGCGCCCGCTATTCGATGACGGTAATATCGCCCTTGTAAATCTGCGCTTCTCCGTCGATCATCGTAATTTGCACGTAGTAAACATACACGCCCGGGTTCACCTTTTTGCCCCGATAACGCCCATCCCATCCAATCCAGAAGTTGGGTTCCTGCGACGCTTCCAGTTGATAAATCTGGCTACCCCAGCGGTCGAATATACGCACGTCGTCGATACGGGCTACCCCCGGGCCTGCGCCGATGCTCCAGTACTCATTACCATTCGAGGCGCTCAGGCTGATGATATTGGGCAGATAGACCTGTTTGGGGCGTTCGACGCGCACCAGCGTGCTCGCCGTGGCCGTGCAACCCAGGGAGTCGGTAAGGGTCAGCGTGATGCGGCCCGACTGGGTCGGACGCCAGGTTTGCGTCAGACAATTGGCGCACGTTGAGTCCTGCAGCGGCGACCACGTTAGGGCGCTCCAGGTATCCAGATTTGATACGGCGGCCAGCGTGAGCGCAGATCCAAATACGACCGCTGTATCCGCCGGAAGGAACAATACCGGGATGGGCGGGACTGTCGCCACAAATGTCGAATCTACGTTACAATCGTTGGCATCGACGACGCTAATGGTATGCTGGCCGGGAGCCAGATCGGGCATGAGCGAAGTGATCAGGTTGCCGTCGAGCAATACGCGTAGCGGCCCTACGCCCCCGCTGGCGCTGATATTGGCGTCAACACTCAGATCGCCGCAGTCCGGCCTGTCCAGCGTTACGCTGAGTTTGATAGGCGGCGGGGCAGTCAAGGTAGCCGATCCCAACGCCGTACAACCATTAGCGTCGGTTACGGTCAGGCTGTAGGAGCCTGCGCTTACGCCGCTCAGCGTTGAGGTATCCGCGCCGTTGTTCCACAGGTAGGAGATGGGGAGAGTTGCCCCGCTCACCACGACGCCTATGGCGCCATCCTGGCTGTTAGCGCAGCGCAGTCCGAATCCGTTGAAGACGTTCACGGGGTTGACGCTCAGGGTAATGGGTTGCTTGGCAGGGATGTTGGCGCTCAGCGTGACGCTCAGGCCGTTGGCATCCGTCAGCGTCACCCCATAAACCCCGGCGAGCAAGCCGCTCACCGATTCGCTGCCGCCGACATTGGCCACCTGCCCGATGCCGCTGCCCGAAGGTCCCGACCACACAAAAGAAAACGGCGGCGACTGCCCGTTCTGGACCGTCACATTCAGGACGCCCGTAGCCGTGCCGCTGCACAACGGCGCACTGACGCTCAACACGCCTGTCGGCGCGCATGCCGGCAAATCTAAGCTCACCACCGTCGTAATGATCGAGTCGCAACCGTTGACGGTCTGCAGGGTTTGCACAAAGGATCCGACCTGCGAGGGGTCGCAGGTCGTTTGGTTGACGGTCGTCGCGTAGGAGGGATTGAGTAAAGTATTGATCGTGATGATAGAATCGCAACCCGCGGTCGTCTGAAGGTTGAGCGTAACGACTCCCGCCTGAGCCGGATCGCAGGTGAAGGCCGTCTGCGTTTGTTGGTATGACGGCAAAAGGACCGTATTGGTGACGACCAGCGAATCGCAGCCAAGGCTATTGGTCAGCAGGGTTTGCGTTACGCCGGCCTGAGCCGGATTGCAGGTGACCGCATCCAGATAGACCGTGTCCAACAGCGAGGGATCGAAGGTTACAATCCGCGTTACGACCGAATCGCAGCCCGCCGCAGTTTGTAGGTTTTGGACAAAGGTCCCGGCTTGTGTCGGGATGCAGGTGATTTCGTTGACGCTCAGGTTGTACGATGGCTGCAGCACAGTGGTTGCAATCACCAATGAGTCGCAACCCAACGCATTGGTGAGCAGGGTCTGGGTTATGCCGGCCTGCGATGGGTCGCATGTGTTGAGCGTGAGCAAGGTCGTATCTAAAAGCGAAGCGTCGAACACGACGACGGTGGTGACGATAGAGTCGCAGCCTGCCGCCGTCTGCAAGTTCTGAACGAAAGTCCCCGCTTGAGCCGCAAAGCAGGTGGTCGCCGTAAGGCTCAGGTTGTAAGAGGGCAGCAACACCGTGTTGAGAATCACCAAAGAATCGCAGCCCGCCGCATTGGTCAGCAGGGTCTGCGTCACGCCAACTTGTGCCGGATCGCAGGAACCGGCGCTCAGCAGGGTCGAATCTGTCCCGACGGACGTGTATTCGACGATGGTCGTCACGATGGAGTCGCAGCCGGCTATCGTCTGTAGATTTTGCACAAAAACGCCCAGAGCGGCGGGATTGCATGAGAAAGTCGTGATGGTCTCGTTGTAGGAAGGTAAAAGTACCGTGTTGGTGATCACCAGCGAGTCGCAGCCCGCCACATTGCTCAGCAACACCTGACTAACGCCTACCTGCGCCGGATCGCAGGAGCCTGCGCTCAGCAAAGTCGTATCGACGGCCGCTGGATCAAAAAACACCGTGGTCGTGATGATCGAGTCGCAGCCCGATACAGTCTGCAGGTTTTGCACAAAAACGCCGGCAGCCGCAGGGTCGCAACTCGTAGCCAGAATCGAAATTTCGAACGAAGGCAGCAAATCTACTTGTGTGATCACGATAGAGTCGCAACCAAACTGATTGCTCAGCGACACCGTAAACAATCCGGTATCCGCCGGACTGCAACTGCCTGCATTCAAAAACACGACATCCGGCTGATTGACTGCAATGGTGACAGAAGCTGTATCGGCGCAGGCGCCGTTGGCTTTACTGACTATCACCGAGTAATTAGTCGTAACGGCAGGCGACACTGCAATATCGGCCGTACTCTCGCCTGTGCTCCATTGGAACACAGGGCCGCCCGAGGCCATAAGCAATGCGCTTTCGCCCTCACATATCGCCGTAGGGCCGCTGATCTGGGCCGTAAAGCGATCGGTAATCTCTATCGCAAAGGTCTGGGCTGCGCCGGCGCAGCCCGGTCCAACAGGGGTCACCGTCAGATTGGCTATGCCCGCGGCTGCGGCGACAAATGAGATATCGCCCGTGCCCGAGGCCGCTAATCCTATCGCAGTGTTGTCATTCGTCCAGTCAAACACCGGATTACCGGCGCCAACGAAGTTCACCTCGACCGTTTCGCCGATGCAAGCCTGTTGCGAACCGGGGTTGTTGACGCTCACGCCGGGATTCACGGTGATCGCAAAAGATATCGGATCGCCGGCGCAGGGGCCAAGCGTCGGCGCAACCGCAATCTGCGCCATCTGCGGGTTTGCCCCAGTCATGGCCGTAAAATTGAGGTTGCCTGCGCCGGCGGCGGGCAGTCCGATGGCCGGATTGTCGTTCGTCCACGAAAAAGTCGCCCCGGCCGTACCGTCGAAATTGACGCTGACCGTCTCGCCATTGCACACCGATAAGTCGCCGACCGGATTAACATCGGGCGTCGGATTGACCGTCAGTTGAAACAGAATAGGCGCTCCCGGGCAACCATCCTGAGTGGGCGTCACGAGTATGGCGCCAGTCTCGGGGGCGCTTACGTCAGCCGCCGAAAACGACAGATTGCCCGAGCCGCTGGCGGGAAGCCCGATGGCCGGGTTGCTGTTGGTCCAATCGTAAGTTTGCATACCTGGGCCGCTAAAGTTGATCGCGACCGGCGTTCCGGCGCAAAAGGTCTGATCCGGCAGGGTGTCCATCTGCGGCAGCGGGCGCACCACGATGCTGAAGTTGAGGGTATCGCCCGTACAGCCGTTGAGCGTGGGGCTTACCGTCAGCAGGGCGGTGTCGGCGGCCGGCAGGTTGGGCGCCGTGAAGTTGATGTTGCCGCTGCCGGAGGCTGGCAGGCCGATGTTTACATTGTTGTTCGTCCAATTAAAGGTCGCGCCGGCGGAGCCGTCAAAATCCAAATTCAGCGTCTGCTGGGCGCAAAGCGTTACATCAGCCGGCTGGTTCATCACGGGCGTGGGGTTGATGGTCACAAAAAAAGAGACCTGAGGGCCGACGCAGTTGTTTTCGAAAGGCGTGACTGTGATGATCGAGGAGATCGTATTGCCCGATTGAGCGGCGACAAAACTGATATTACCCGAACCGGTGTTGGGCAGGCCAATCCCCGCATTGCTGTTTTGCCAGTTGAACGTCGGATTTGTGGGGCTGACAAAATTGATCTCGACCAGGTCTCCGCCGCAGGCCACCTGCGGTCCCGGATTGCTCATGGTCGGAGCCGGGTTGAGCGTGATGGTAAAGGTACGCGAAGCGCCGGTGCAACCATTAAGGGAGGGCGTCACCACGATAGTAGCCGTCTGCTGCATGCCGTTGTTGACAGGCGTGAAGTTGATATTGCCCGTGCCCGAGGCCGGCAGGCCGATAGCGGGGTTGTTGTTCGTCCAGGAGTATGTAACCGGCCCGGGCGTAATGCTGTTGAAGTTGACCAAAACGGGCTGGCCGCTCAGGCACTGGGTCACGTTGCCCGGCTGGGTCATCAGCGGTGCAGGCGATACCGTGATGGCGAAGGTCTGTGCGGGGCCTACGCAGCCGTCTTCCGTAGCAATCACCGTGACCACGCTGGTTTGCACGCCCATCACGTTGGCGGCGGTGAAACTGATGTTGCCCATGCCCGAGGCTCCAAGCCCAATGGCCGTATTCGAATTCGTCCAGTTAAACGTAGGGTTGACGCCATTCGGACTGGTAAAGACGATCTCCAACAATTCGCCTGAGCAGATAAACGCATCTCCCGGCGGATCGATCTCCGGACCAGGATTGACCGTAATGGCGAACGTCATAGGTGCTCCCTCGCAACCGTTCAACTCGGGAGTCACCACAATGGTTCCTACTTCTTGCATGACGACTCCGGCGGTCACAAAACTGATGTTGCCCGTACCCGAAGCGCCCAGGCCGATGGCCGGGTTATCGTTTGTCCACGAAAAAGTCGCTCCGGGCGTGCCGCTGAAGTTGACTGCGACGTTTTGCCCGCCGCAGCGCGTCAAATTGGGCGCCTGATTGACCGTCGGCAGCGGCCGCACGGTGATCGTGAAGGTCTGCGAAGCCCCTACGCAACCATCCTCCGTCGGCGTAACCACAATGGTTCCGGTGACGGATATCGGGACGTTAGCGCCCGTAAAGTTGATATCGCCGGCGCCCGAAGCGCCCAAGCCAATGCCCGTGTTGGAGTTCGTCCAGTTGAACGTTGGATTGTTGGTCCCGTCAAATACTACAGTAAGGGTTTCGCCGGCGCAGATTTCCTGCGGGCCGGGATTCTGTACCGTGGGCCTGGGATTGACCGTGATCGTAAACGAAACCGGATCGCCGGGACATCCCGGCAGCGACGGCGTCACCGTGATCACACCTACCTCGGGCGCATTGCCGGCGTTGAGCGGCGTGAAGTTGATATTGCCCGTGCCAGAGGCGCCAAGACCAATGGCCGTATTGGAGTTGGTCCAGGCGTACATCGTGCCGGCCGGGCCTCCGGTGAAGGTCACCGCCGCATTGGGCGGGCCGGGACAAACGACCAGATCGGCGGGTTGATCGACGGTGGGCGCGGGCGTGATGGTCACCGTGAACTGCCGCTCGCTGCTACAGCCCTGAGGGCCAAGTTGGTCGAAGGCATACAGCGTAATCGTAGCCGTAATTTCGTCGCCAGGCTGATACTGGGTTCCGCCGCCGTTGGGCGCCGTGTAGTAAGCTGCATTGGGCGTGAGGTTAGTGCCGGGGATAGGGGGCAGGGTATAGGCTCCGCACTGAGTCACATTATTGATCGGGTCGATAGCGGGGGGCATGGGAGCGGGTGGCGAGGGCGGCGATACGCAGCCGGTATTGCCATAGGTATTCGTCAGCGGAAGATAATAGGCGCCATTGCCGCCCGTCAGCAATGCCCGGTCGTACGTAATGGTCTGGGTGCAGGCCCCGTTGATTTGAAAAACCGTCGTACGGAGGCCAGATCCGCCATTGGTAAAGGCCCCTGCCGTGCGCGGACAAGTGCTTGCAATCACATACACACACTGTCCCATGCCGCACAACGACCCAAAGTTGTAGGTGTTAGCCGTAGCGTTGGCGCTCGTTTGCAGCACCACAATGGCGTTGGCGGGAATATCCACTCCGGGACCTACCGCAATCAGGTTGGCGCAGCCGGAATACGCGT
The DNA here is from genome assembly GCA_046296435.1 of Saprospiraceae bacterium. GTDB lineage: Bacteria > Bacteroidota > Bacteroidia > Chitinophagales > Saprospiraceae > M3007. The sequence goes on from JBKBLI010000002.1 coordinate 55,618, forward strand.
TAAGGTTGCCGGGCGCCAACCCGCAGGGCGTAGGATCTCCCGGGTCATTGTCGTTGTTGATGTTGATATCGTTGTTCGTCGGGCCAAGGATGTTGTTATTCTGATCGTAATCCAACTGAATATCGGCCGTATTGAATCCCCCACCCGACTGAATGATCACAAACTCGTTTAACTGCTCCGTAGCGCAGGCGTCCACCATCACGGCAACGACTTCGGGGCATTGCGCATAGATTTTTTGTGTCCAAAAAAACAAAAGGAAAAATGCCGCTTGGTTGCGCAATGCGGCAAAGAGAAACGACTTGAAGCCACTCATAAGCAGGGTTGTCGCGTTTGGTGAAATCGTCTGATGAGGTTTGTTGCAAAAAAACATGCAAATCTACGCCGACAAGGCAATACCAGACAGAGAATGGCATGTTAAATAATTATTTTTTTGTCGTCATGACGCTTTTTGAGCAAGATGAAAAATGCGCGCGGGCGGCGGCGGCGCATATCGCGCCCACTTCCCGCTCCCGCTCCTTTTTTTAGAAAAACCATATCCGAAAAACTCTCTACTTTTGCAGAAACTTCGGATGCAGGCAACCGCGCAAGGCCGTCTCGCAAGGACGGGATTGCGCGGTCGGACAAACCGACCCAACGACAACACCAACAACATGACCACAAATTTCAATCCCTGGCGCCATGTTTCGCCGGGCCTCAACATACCCGAAACGGTAAACGGCATCATCGAAATCCCCAAAGGGACCCGAGCCAAATACGAACTGGACAAAGAAAGCGGACTACTCAAACTGGACAGGGTGCTGTACAGTTCTGTCTACTATCCGGCCAACTATGGATTCATACCGCAGAGCTATTGCGAGGATGGCGATCCTCTGGATATTCTGATTTTGTCGCAAATTGACGTTGTGCCGCTGTGTATCGTTTCGGCGCGGGTAATCGGCGTCATGCGCATGCTCGACAACGGCGACGCCGACGACAAGATTATCGCCGTGGCGGAGGGCGACCCTGCCGTCAACCACATCCGCGACATTGCCGAGTTACCCCGGCATTTCATCTCCGAATTGCGCAATTTCTTTGAAGATTACAAAAAATTGGAGCAAAAAACCGTCGTCGTCGAAGAGTTCTTTGACCGCGAGACGGCCATGCAGATCCTGCTGGATAGCTTCCAAATGTACAGAGAGCACTTTGGCAAATGAGGCCCGCGCCTCAGGCCCACACCCCGCCCGCTCGCCCACGCCCTTATGCCGCGCTGAGCGCCACAATAACACATGTCACACTGGTTAGTCAAATCCGAACCTTACGTCTATAGCTTCGACGATCTGATGCGCGACGGGAAAACGCGCTGGGATGGCGTCCGCAATTATCAGGCCCGCAACAACCTGCGCGCCATGCGCCATGGCGACCGCTGTCTGTACTACCACAGCAACGAAGGTCTCGAAGTCGTAGGCGTAGCCGAAGTAGTGGGCGAATACTACCCGGATCCCACAGCCGAAAGCGGCAATTGGTCGGCTGTCGATCTCGGTCCTGTGGCGCGCCTCAAGCAGCCCATATCCCTTTCACAGATCAAGAGCGATCCAGCCCTTCAACAAGTTGGTCTGGTACGCAACCCCCGGCTGTCGGTCATGCCGCTCACCGAGCAAGAGTTCGAGCGCATCGTCGCGCTCGGCGGAGGGATGATCTGAGCGCACTATATTCTTACATGAAAGCCATACGCCCCCATTCCGACGCCGGGCCGCCGCTTGCCGGCGCAGGTGAACGGCGTACTGAGCGGGATGCCCTTGCAAGCCGCTATTTTTTTTGAAAAAAAAACGAGACGCCCCGCAAGCGCGCGAGACAAGCTGCGGCAGATAAGCGCAAAAAACCGAACACACCGACAAAAGCGCCGCTAAATACCGTTTTGCGCCTTTTTCTTTCGATAGCGGCCGCAAGTGCGAAAAACGGCATTATATTTGCACATATTTTTTTTCCAAAAACGATTGATATGCAAAACAGAACGCTGATTTTGGCGTTTGCCGCCTTCTTTTGCGCATGCGGCATTGCGCGCGCCCAACCGGTCGGATGGATTACCCCCTGCAGCGATACGACTTTTTGCCTCAATTTCAACAGTTGTCAGGAAGCCAACGTACTGCTCACCGAAAGGGCATACACCAATTGCCAGAACGGAACCAATATGTCCTACCTTTACCGCGTGGACCTGTTCAACAACGGCGGCATCGACCTGCAGGCTCCCAAAGATACCTTCTCGGCCAAACTGCCCCCCGGCACGCACAAAATCATCTGGCGCGCCAATGACAACTGTGGGGCGGTCGTCCAATGCAGCTACCTCATCACGGTCAAGGATTGCCAGCCCCCCCATCTGGTCTGCATCAATGGCATCACACGCAACCTGGACGAGGTCAATTGCAACGCCAAGGTCTGGTCCTCACAATTTGTGCTCAACTTATCGGACAACTGTATAGCGCCCAGTCAGATCCAAATCGGCATGCGCAAAAAAGGCGAAGGCAGCGGTTTCCCCGATCAGGATACCGTGCATTATGAACTCTGCGATCAGGGTTTCAACCTCATCGAAGTCTGGGCCAAAGACAACAACGGACTGACCACTTCTTGCAACGGCTACGTGCTGGTGCAAAAGTCCGGATCCGAATGCGAATGCAAGACCAGCGCCAACCTTAGCTTGTCAGGTTGCGTCAAAAGCCCCTCAGGCAGCCCGATCACCCCTTACCGCAGCGCAGTCCGGGTGCAATCGGTCGCGGGGGTCAACACGCCATACGCTCACCAGGCCACCCAAAATCAAAACGCGCCGTGCTTTGAAATGCAAGTCAAGAACATGCCCCTCGGCGGCACATATCAAGCCTATCTGAATATCGAAAAATACGGACCGATCATCGAAGGCGTCACAACTTTTGATCTGGTGACGATCAACAAACACATTCTGGGCCAACAGCCCCTTACCAACGTCTATCAAGCCTTGGCCGCCGATGCCAACAGCAGCGGAACCATCACCACCTTCGATATCGTCGAGATCCGAAAAGCCATACTGGGCATCAGCGACACTTTTGCCAACGCTCCCTCCTGGAGGTTCGTGCATCCCATAGCGGATACCAGCGACTTGCTCGGATTCAAAAACGCCATCGACACCTCTGAAGTTAGTTTCACGCTCGACGACGACCTCAGCCTTAGCGGCTTCGAATGGGTCGGCGTGAAAATCGGCGACGTGAATATGAGCGCCTTCAGCGCTCCCGACGATGCCGCCGACGACGGATCCGGATACCTACCCATCCCCCTACCCGACCGCTTGCTACAGCCCGGCGAAATCCTCGACCTGCCCTTGCCCCTACCCCGCGACCCCGCGCCCGACGGATGGCAGTGGGCCATCGAACTCGCGCCTGAGTCTCTTACCCTGCTCGCCTCGAATATCGATCCCGATTGTAGCCGATACGACCTGCACACCGGCGTCTTGCGGGCTTTGCATTATGAGAGCGCCCCCCTGGAGCCGCTTATCCGCATTCAGGCGCGGCAACCGATCCGCCTGAGCGAAGCCATCCGTCTTCGGCCCGACCTATTGGCTCCGGAGATCTATTTTTCAGGAAAAAAATGGGGCATGGGGCTGGAGTTCAGGGATACGGACGGCGGGCGCGGCGCGGCGATTACTTTTTTTCCGGAATGAGCTTCGTACCGACCAAGGCGTCCGGCAGATACTGCTGCGACACCCGCGCGTCGGGATAGTCGTGGGGATACAGGTAGCCGGCGCCGTAGTTCAGGTCGCGCATCAACTGCGTCGGCGCGTTGCGCAAATGCAGCGGAACAGACAATGCCCCCGTGCTCCGCACCAGGGCGAGCGCCGCGTTGATGGCCGCGTAAGCCGCGTTGCTCTTGGCCGAACGGGCCAGATAAATCGCGCACTCGGCGAGCGGGATGCGAGCCTCAGGCATGCCAATCTGTTGACAGGCTTGAAAGGTGGCATTGGCCAGAAGCAGGGCGTTGGGATTGGCCAGGCCGATGTCTTCGGCAGCCAGAATGGTCATGCGCCGCGCGATGAACAGGATGTCCTCGCCCGCATCAAGCATACGGGCCAACCAATAGATTGCAGCATCTGCGTCGCTCCCTCTGACGCTCTTGATAAACGCCGAAATCACGTCGTAATGCTGCTCCCCGTTTTTGTCGTACAGGGCCATATTTTGCTGGATCGCCTGGCGGGTCATGGCGTTGTCGATACGCAGCGGCTTGCCCGGTTCGCGCAGGTTGTATAGCAGTTCAAGGGCGTTGAGCAAGCGGCGGGCGTCGCCGCCGGAGTAGAGTAGCAGCGCCTCCTCCTCCGCGATTTCGATATCTTCAAGCCGGAGCAGCGGATCCTCGCGCAGGGCTTTGCGCAGCAGACTCGACAACTCCTCTCGCCCCAGATGCTGCAACACATACACCTGACACCGCGACAACAAAGCGGGGATGACCTCAAACGACGGGTTCTCCGTCGTGGCGCCGATCAGCGTGATCACGCCCTTCTCTACGGCGCCCAACAGCGCGTCCTGCTGATTTTTGGAAAAGCGATGAATCTCGTCAATGAACAGCACCGCGCCGCCCCGCGCAAAAAGGGTCTGCTTCTCGGCGCTTTCGATAGCATCGCGCACATCCTTGACGCCCGCATGCACCGCCGACAACTGGATAAACGCCTTGCCCGCCTTGCCCGCCGCCAGACGCGCCAGCGTGGTCTTGCCCACTCCCGGCGGACCCCACAACACAAACGACGGCAATCGGCCCGACTCGATGGCGCGCCGCAGCGGCGCTTCCGGGCCTATGAGGTGCGACTGCCCGATGTAGTCGTCAAAATCCTTCGGGCGCATGCGCTCGGCAAGCGGCGTATTCATGATGCAGTCATTTTTTAGCGGCAAAAATACGCGGATATGACGGCAAGTTCCAGACTCAGATAGCTTCAACCCCCAAAAGCACGCGCCGCGTTAAAAAAAGGCTAAGTTTTCAAAGTCTGCACCCGCATCACAATTTTTTGTACCTTTGCGCCGAATTATTGAATTTTTATCCGAAAAATGCCTGGTATTGCAAATATTTTCAAGCGCAGGCGTGTTTTTGCATACTTTTTTTTATGACCACTGAAATGACGGCAGAAGCCTTCTGATCGGTCGTCAAGCAGGCGCGCGCATCAGAAAACAAGGAATAAAAAACGAAATTAAACCATCGCACATATGAAACTTTCCCTTCTCTTCTCTTTTTTGCTCCTATCGGCTGTTGCGAACGCTCAATCGGGGTCTCCGTCAAGGTCTTCAGAGACGCTCATTTTTCAGCCGCTCTCGCAACCCGGCCAACAGCGTCCGCTATCCCCCCCGTCTGCGCCGTTGCTCTCTCAAAAAACGCTGTATGCTATTTTGCTGGCAGTGTTGTTGATCCTCATTTTTGGCGCGGCGATTTTAGCATGCCTCAAAATTTCCTCAATCCTGATGCGCATCTTGATCATCGTCGGCGCCTTGGCGCTTGCGGGCTTGGTTTCGTTTGCCCTGCTTTTTGCGATTGGCATCACCGCCGAACCCGACACCTCGATGCGAGCAGCCGCCCAGGAAGCCCTGCGCCAATTGGGCAAGCGCCTCGGCCTGTCCATCGAAACCTCGGGAGTAGCCATTGAAGATGACGATTTCCGGGTCGGTTTGCTGCTGGGCGAAAGTGAGTTTGTCGTGGCCGACTACGTGGACAATCGGGGCCTGAAGGCGCCTTACGCCCTCATTGATACGGTGCTCCATTACGAGGGCCCAGCCCAAACGCTACCCCCTCTGCCCGCCCCCGACGCAGATGTATGGGTGATCGAGACCCATGCGGCCCGCCAAAGCGACGCCGCCGCTCCCTTGTATCAAATCGAATGGCGCCTCCGCAACGCCAATCCAAAGGTCGTTGCGGTGCGCTACGCGCAACCGGATCATTTATTCCGCGAAACCAGCAGCATTGCCAGAACCTGCCTGATCCGCGCAGGCCAAGCGGAATGAGCAAAACGCCACATTGGTTTAGCTAATTCAATCTTTTATGAAAGTATTGATCATCGTTGGCGTCGTCATCTTGCTGGGCGCGCTGGGCCTCGTTTGGCTTGTTTGGATTGGCGAATCTGTCAACGAGCAGATTATCGGAGAATTTAAAGATGGCGCCGACAAAATCGAGCTTAAAGCCATAAGCGCCTCCAGTTGGGGCAATACATACTCGGCGCGCGCCTTGTATTTCAACGGTAGATTGGCGGATTTCCGCGGCTCTATGCTGAACAGCAACCTGGATGGGCACAAGGTGTTCCCTTTGGACGCGCGCGGCCTACGCGTGGATATTTTGGACACAACGCACGCGGAAACGCTTCGTCAAACAGAGGCGATGACTAAAAATGCGGCCATTGTAGAGGGAAGAATGGACAGCAATCTCCTGCAACAGCAGCATCCCGACATAAAAAACGGCAGTCCGTGGACGATTTGGGTGAATCCCCATGATTTTGCTGAGGCCGAATACCTCCGTATGATCGAGTTGATTAAAAAAGGAGGCTCGCAACTTCGCAAGGATCAACGCGCCTTCGAGCAGGATACGAGCCGCAACCCGAATGCGTGGAACAGATACCCGGATCTGATCATCTGGCGCGCGGTCTATCACGACTACGACAAACTGGAGTCGCCTTCATTCGTGCGCAAAGATGAGAAAACCGAAGAGGTCATAACCATAAATCACGACGGAGGCGTTTACTTCCAACACAAAAGCGAAGCCTATATCGCAGGCTTTGGCTTCGGCCTCGGCCAACTAAACGAAACCGCGGACACGCTCTACCTGATGGAAGGCTGGGACCAGAACGGCATCGCCCTTTCCATGTCTGTTTTTGCCCGGTTCAAAGACAAAAATGGCCGCGCGCTGTCTGAGGTTTACCGCATTGTGCCGCCAAGGTAGCGGGCAACTTGGGGATCTGCCGGGACCAAACGTTTGGCATTCACACGCTGAAGCGGCGCGGGAGTAGGTTGCGCCCATGCCCTTTTTTTCTGAAAATTAAAAAAAGAACGGGCGCAGCCTCAACCTGACGAATGGACTCGAGAACGCCGCTCGCCCGCCAGCCCGGAAAAACACCCGCGTCGGCAGTTCCCCTATTCGTCTATTTTTGCAAACACGCTTCCAAAAACGCCGCCATCGCCGCGTGGCCGCGCTCACGAGCGATAGACAGGGCCGTGTCGCCGTTTGGGTCGCTGTAATCTACTTTTGCGCCGTGCTCGACCAACAACTTCGCCATATCCAGACGGTTGCAATAGGCGGCGTGCATGAGCGGGGATGCTACGCCGCTGCCAGGCGAAGGCTGTACGGCGGCGCCGCAATTGACAAGCATCTCAACGGCCTCAATATCGTCGGTTCCGGCCAGCCAAAACAGCGCGGTTTTGCCCGCTACGGCGTAGCTGAGACCGACTTGGTCAGCCAAGTATCGTAGATATTCCCTGTCCTTTTGCCGGGCGGCATCCTGAATGATATCGAGCGCAGCGTCGCCGCCGTGTCGCTCTCCGTAGCGCCGCCTGTCGGACTCGAGCCTATGCTTGAAGAGACTTGATTTATTAGCCATAGGTGGTGCGTTCGCCAACCGCCTGGCCTTGTGTTGTAAACCGCAGGCAGCGCGAGGAGCGCGGCCTGTACCGGTCAATCGGCCGACGAAAATTCCAACAACAGTTGCCCGTCTTTAGGCTCGATGCTCATGTGCTGATAGCCCTCGATATCGGTAATGGTGAGCCTTTTCGTAGCTGCGTCGTACTCTCCTTTGGTTTTGGCGCTCCAAAACCAAAGCGGGCGAAACAGCACAAACGCTTCCTGAACCGTGAATTTGTCCGCCGGCAAATAGAAATGATGGGTCACGCCGCCCTCATAGTACTCGAACTGAAAGACGGCGCCGTCCTCGAACTCCTGCCGGTATCCCTCCACCAGACCGGGCTTCTGCGGCAAAGGCTTGCGCTCGCCCTTGGGGCGGGAGATCCTAGCGTAAAAAGCCTCGACGTAAGAGTCTATGTCCGCCTCAGGCTCTTCTATCTGAGGCAGATAACGCGAGAGATACCCCTCAAAGAGATAGCCCTCTTTCCCGTCATTCGTTCTGACTTTTACCCAGCCGCCCGACACCTCAAAACTGCCCATCCTTTCAGCCACATATCGGTTGGCGGGGTCGGGCAATTCGAGCACGGTAAGCGGTTCGCCGTTCATGGGCAGGTTCATGATTTTTTCGCCATCCTTTGAGGGCGTTTTACGCAGTACGAGGCCGCTGGGCGCATGCACGTACAAAACGCCGCCCACTTTCAGGGTATGGGCTTCGGAGGGCTTGCTTGCAGGGGCGGCAACGTCAGACTTGGCGTCGCTCGCCGGAGAGGCTATTTTGTTGTCCTGTTTACAAGCCCCAAATAATCCCGCCGCTAACAGAAAGATGAGTGTTTTTTTCATGCCGTTCAGAGCGATTTTTCGAGCAGCGCAACGATATGCTCCGGAGAATACCGGCTGTAAACCCCTCCTGCAAGCTGCATCTTGTGATATAGCTCGCCACCCTCAAACCGGAGCTCGACGGCGCTCTGATCGTCGGTATTTTCCAATCGGATGGATTTTAGCGCAGATTGGAGCGCCTCTTTTCCCATATCGTCGCGACAGACGCTTTTAAAAACTTCGATCAGGCCCGGCAGAATATCGCCCTCCAAACGGCTGAGCGGATACTCGTCGTAAGCCGTGAAAGTATCCCAATCGATGTTCAGTTCCGGCTCAAAACCGGCAATGGATTTGACTTCGGCCATGAAGGCGGGCAAGGCGTTATCCTGAATGTCTTTGGCTAAACGTTTTTCTTGAAGTCCCATGTTTTGAAAAAATGTGAATGAATTGGTCGGGTTTACACAAAAAAAATTTTTTACAAAACGCAAAATGCGTCATCTTAGTAACTTCGCCCCAAAAGATAATCTTAACTTAACAGTCCCCCCCGGCGCTCACCTGCGCTCCCGGGAAACCTGCAATATCATTTCGCCCGTGATGGGGATCCCCGCCGCCTTCTTTGCTTTGATCCACTCGACCAACCATTCTAATCGACAATATATCACAAAACCCTCAAAATCTTTCTGCAAAAGCGCCTCGGCCGGAAAACTGCCCCCGCTTTGCATGACGCCCCTGCCCTCTACCAGTGCGATAGGATTGTTGGGATCATTCAGAATCGCATAGACTGCATAAGGCCAGGATACCGTTTCGCCCCGCCAGTTGGCATAGACGCGCTCACCTTCGGCTATCAACAACATTTGCTCCATGTTTTTTTGAAAAATACAACGCGCCCCCGATTAACGACCGGCCTCCTGATTATGTTGCAGCGTCGCAAGGCGCGCGCTTCGTTGGGCAAGGGTTGGACCCTGGTCAAAACAAATAAGCCCGCGCGGCGTTTAAAAGAGAATAAGGGCGCCTTTCCCATGATACAAAGACAAGCCGAAGCGCGGATACCTACGCGGTATGGCGATTTTCTGATGATCGCCTACGCCGAAACCCCCGACGAGAAGATGCCGCATATCGCTTTCGTGTCCCAAAACACGAATTATGCGCAGCCTGTGCCTGTGCGCATACATTCTGAGTGTATGACCGGCGATGTGTTCGGCTCCCGGCGTTGCGACTGCGGCGAACAATTGGACGCCGCGCTGAACTATGTGGCGCAACGCGGCGGCGCAGTGATTTACCTGCGACAGGAAGGCCGCGGCATCGGTCTGATCAACAAGCTGAAAGCCTACCAATTGCAGGACGTAGGCTTCAACACAGCCGACGCCAATACGCATCTCGGCTTCGACGTGGACGCCCGTCAGTATGCTTGCGCCATACACATCCTTCAGGACCTGGGCATCCATCGCGTCGAACTGATCACCAACAATCCGGACAAAGAAGCGGCGCTACGCCATTCGCCCATCGAAGTGGCAGGCCGCATCCCCTCCATCGTCGCGCCGCATGCAGACAATCGGGACTACCTGCTCACCAAGCAGGAATTGATGGGGCATTGGTTAGATATCGCCTGATTATTGGGCTGATTGCGCCGCGCAGGGCAACATATTGCCCGATCGAACAGTTTTATGTTCTGAAAAAAGGGCTACGTCAGCCCCAACCCGCGCCCGGTCCTTACCTGTGCTTCCGCTCGCGGTATTTTTTTTTTTGAAAAAGGAAGCGGGCACGGGCGAGCGCAGGAACAAAGCATTGGCAGGACGCAGCCGCATGACCGTTTACAAAAAATTGCCAGCCATGCGCGAACACTTCCTCCATTTCCTCTGGCGAATGAAGCGATTCGACCTGCGCGACCTATGCACTACCGAGGGCGAATCCGTGCAAATCGCCGACGGCGGCGAACACAACCCCCACGCCGGCCCCGATTTTTTCAACGCCCGCATTCGCATCGGAGAGAATACCTGGGCCGGCAACGTCGAGATGCACGTACGGGCTTCCGAATGGGACGAACACCGACACGCCGCCGACCCCGCTTACCGCAACGTGATCCTCCACGTGGTCTGGGAAGAAGACCGACCCGCCCTCCGGCACAATGGCGAACGTATCCCTTGCCTCGCACTCAAAGACCGCACCCCGCAGGCCGTTCTCGACGCATATCTGACCCTCGAACACGAACCCTACGCCATCCCATGTCGGCGCTTCTTCAGCCAAACGCCCGAAATCCTGCGCCTCAATTGGTATGACCGCCTCGTCGTAGAGCGCCTCGAAGAGCGCACCGAAGCCGTAGTCCATGCGCTGGAGCAAGCGGAAGGGAGCTGGGAAGAGGCTTTCTACTGCCGTACGGCACACGCATTTGGCCTCAAGATCAATGCCCAACCCTTCGAGATGCTGGCCCGAAGCCTGCCGCTGCGCATCCTCGCCAAACACAAAAACGACCCGACCCAACTGGAAGCCCTCCTGTTTGGACAGGCGGGGATGCTCAACCAGATATTCGCCGACGAGCACCCCCAAATACTCCAGCGCGAATACGAACACCTGCGCCACAAGTACGGCCTGACACCCCTGCCCGATGGGGCCTGGAAATTCCTGCGCCTGCGTCCGGCTAACTTCCCCACGCTGCGTATCGCCCAGTTTGCCGCGCTCATCCACCGCTCCGCACACTTGCTGAGCAAGACCCTCGAGGCTGCCGACGCGCGCGAACTGGCACACCTGTACGCCGCCGAGCCAGGCCCATACTGGCGCAACCGCTATCAGTTGGACAAGGCTTCCGTCGCCAAAGATAAGCGCATCGGCAAGACCTTCCTCGGCCTGATCTGGATCAACGCCACGATCCCCTTTGTATATCATTATGGCAAGCAAATGCACCGCAAAGATCTTCAGGACAAAGCCCTCTCATGGCTCGAAGCGCTGCCCCCCGAAAGCAACGCCGTACTCGACCGCTGGGCCGAACTCGGCGCCACCGCCCGCAACGCCTGGCAATCTCAAGCCCTAATGCACCTCCAGTCGCGCTATTGCACCCCCCGCCGCTGTTTAGAATGCGCCATCGGCGGCGCTATACTCCGCTGACGCGCCGACCGGTCGCCCCCCGAAAAAAGCCCCAAAGTCCCGCCTTTGACATAAAAACCGGGCGCTAATACAACATTTCAGGCGTCTGACCTGTTAATTTGACAAATCCTGAGACAGCCATTGCCAAGTCACACGAATTCCCTGCGGCGACTTTTGCGTTGCCCGTATTCAAACAGCGACATGTCCATATACCCCCCGGTTGCCATCAACTTCTGCCCAGCCCGCGATGCGCAAGCCCTCTCCGTAGAGATTTGTGTCGCTTCTCAGTACAGCGAGGCAGCCCCGGTTTGGGAGCGTCTGATCCCCGACACCCATTTTTTTCTGAAAAAAACATGGTTGGAAGCCGTAGAGAGCGCCCTTCCCTACGATATGCGCCTGCTGTACCTGAGCTTCATGAAGGCGGGGCGGCCCGTGGGCGCGGCAATATGCCAGATACAGCGCTTTCGGGCCGGCGAAAGTTTGCCATCCTTGCGGGAAACTCCAAACAGCCGCTGCGCATTGAACAACATAGCCCATTGGCTCTCGCGCAAAGTAGCCGCCAACTTCAAGACCGATCTGGTCGTGTGCGGCAACCTCTTACTTACAGGCGAGCATGGCTACTATTTCGATAGTCGCCATGTCGCCGAAGACGCCGCCGCCCTCATGCTCGAAAAAGGGCTTCGGGAACTGAGTCAGCGCCTCCAGACCGAGGGACAGCGGGCCTCAATTTGGCTGATCAAAGACATTCTGCCGCGCCGAAGTACATTGACCCGATCGCTGACCGACACCGGATTCACCCCCTTCTACATACAGCCCAACATGCGCATGGCACTCCCCTTCGCCCATTTCGAGAAATATCTCGAGGGCATGAGCGCCAAATACCGCGCCAATATCAAACGCGCCCTCAACAAAAGGCGCGACATCCGCACCGAAGAACTCAGCACCCCGCAACTCGAGTACCTCCAAGCTCCCATGTTTGCTTTGTACCAACAGGTAGTCGGCGACGCGGAATTCAACATGGTCAAACTACGCCCCGATTATTTTTTGGTTTTGAAAAAAAAATTGGGACAAGGGTTTAGGGTGTGGGGCTACTTCGCGGAAGACAGGCTGCTCGGTTTCTTCAGCTCCATAAAACACGGAGACACAACAGAGGCCCATTTTCTGGGCTACGATAAAAACGAAAATGCCCGCTACCAACTCTACCTCAACATGCTGGTCGATCTTGTGCGCACAGCCATAGAAAGCCAAAGCCGCGAACTGATTCTGGGACGCACCGCGCCGGAGATCAAAAGCTCCATCGGCGCCGAGCCCGAAGATTATCTCTGCTTCATTCGCGCCCAAAACCCCCTGGCCAACAAAGTCGCTAAACCCGTACTCGATCGCCTCATCCCCAAAACGGAGTGGAAACAAAGACACCCTTTCCGCAAGACCGCCGAGCACTCCGATCCGGATTAACCTCCGCCCCACGGGGCCGCACGCCAAAAAGCGGCGTCGTATGGGTGTAAAATTTTCACCAATCTGCCGCCGCTCTGCAACTTTTGCCCGGCGCGCCCGTCTTTCCTTCAAACAACAACTTTAACATGCGCAAGACCTCTGTCCTGGCCGCCATCTTCTTTATGGCCGCCTTCGCCAATCCCCTTTCCGCTCAATCCCAACGCGAACAAACCCTTTTGGGCGACCGCGGTTTCAGGCTCACCGGCTTTTGGGCCAACTGGAACCACCAACTGGCCCCTTTCGACAACCAATACGGCTACATCAGGGGCTGGCAATTCGGACTCGAATTTGGCAAGGCCATCTTCCTGGGCTACGGCCGAAACCGACTCGACGAACCCGTTACGCTGGCCGACGGGCGTCGTTTGGAATTCAACTACAACGCATTTAAAATCGGCTACGGCATCACGCCCTGGCGGGCCATTCACCCGATTGTGCAGATAGATTTTGGCCCGGGTCGCACCCGTATTGACAACGAGTCGCGCCGCAACAATTTTGTCATCCAGCCCGCGGCGGGACTTGAACTCAACGTATTCCGCTGGTTGCGTCTGGATATGGAAGGCGGGTACCGCTTCGTCCGCAACTCCGGCACAGCCATGGCCCTCGTCAGCGACCGCGAACTCAGCGGACCCTACGCGCAAGCCACCGCCCGATTCGGCCTGTCGTGGGGCAAACACCATACCGCCCCGAAATACGCCCGCAAAAAGCCGGCTGAGCAATAGGTCTGCGCGCGGCGCAACACTACTTGCCGACGCGCTGCGCCAACACTCCTTTGCGGGCTATGCCTGCGCGACTCAATAGCTGATTGACAGTTTGGGCGCGTTCCTGAGCCGCTTTTTGGCTGAGATAAATCTCGTCTATCCATACCACGACGCCCTTGCCACCCGGATCGCTGCAATATTGAGGAGCGGCAAAGGCGCTCAAACCTGCCTTTTGTAATTGCGCAATGCGCTCGCGGGCAAATTCCATCGACGAAAACGTATTTTCCCGAATGCGCCATCCTCCCTCCCCTTTGAGTCGGGAGCAGGGAGCAGCGGTTGGGGCAGAAGGTGGCAGGGCGGAATACGTAGAGGCGGGCGTGCGGGTGGCGGGAGCGGGCGAGACGCCTGTAGATTTAGCGATTTCGTCGGGTTCAGGTCTGAATCGCATGGTATCCAAAGCCGGATTGTAGGCGCGTCTGCCGCCGCTCTGGCTCGTATAATCCGTATAATCTGTATAATCTGTATAATCCGTCACGGCGATTTCCGCATTTTCGGCGGCCCTCCGGCGCTCCTCCTTTTGGAGCAGATTTTCGTTGCGGGCTGCCGCTTCCGCTTCGGCATCCAGGGTGTCCTTGTGCTCGATGGTTAGGGCCACCAATACCGAAGTCAGCATGATGGCGCTGAGCGTTACGATTTTCTGCGTAAATTGTCCAGACATGAAACGATTGAAGCGGTCGCCTGCTATGTAGATCGAATCCTCCAAATGCAATCCGGAGCGCTTGTACAATGGAGAGAGGACATAATACCATACCGGCCTGGCCATCTTATTCCACAGCGCCCGCGCGCCGGAAGCGGGCTTTGACGAATAGACATCGCGCATCTTTTTTTCCAAAAAATGATACGCCTGGGTATCTTTGAGCCATTGCGCCGCATCGCGGTCTTTGCCGTAGATGCCCATTCGCGAAGGATCCGATACCTTGCGCACCTTCTTTTCGGCATCTACTATAGCCAGCCCAAATCCATGGTATTTGCACTGCTTGACCAACTCCTGATAGTACGGATCGGCAGGCGACAGGAATACGTCCTCGGCGATCAGCACCCACTGCTCGTCGGCAAAATAGCGCGCAAACTGCTCAATAGCGTATATGTAGCGGTATTTGGACCAGCCGCCGAGCAAAAAGAGCCACAAAAGTCCGGCCACCATGGCCACCCCAAACAGGAGTCCGGCATTGCCCGCAAAACCCATACCCGCCAGGCGCCCCGGATCATTCCAATAGTAATAGCCGTAGGCGAAGGCCGCGCTTACAGCGCCAAAAGCGGTGGCATCCCACCACAAATATGGGTGATTGACGCGATACTTGACCTCGTCGATCTTGTCTAAGGAAGTGGCTTCGCAGGCGCACAAAAACCCGGCGCCGTCGGGCTTTTCGAACTTGACGAGCACGTCGGCCACATAGCCCTTGGCGCTTACATTATCAAAGCTATACCCTAATTGGTCTTTGCTAATCGCAAAGCGATTGTGGTAGAATTCTCTCAAAAAAGGGATGGCCGCCCGCTTCACGTCATCCTCAGTGATGCGCGAAAAACGCCGACCGATATTAGCTTGATCAAGATCCATTCATCAAAGCGCTTTCAAAGAGCCGCCTGCCCGGACGGCATCCCTCCTCATACAACAAAATGATAAACCGCGCGCCCTGTCGCACCCCACAAGCGCGCCGCTAACGCCACACCGACGCGGACAAACGAGGGGTCAATCCACCAGAATCTTGCCGGTGTAAACGGCGCCGTCGCCCCAGGCGCGGGCCAAATACAGACCCGTAGCCAGATCGTCTAAGCGAATTTCGAGCAATTCGGTTGGCCTATCGAGCCGATGCAAGCCGACCATGCGCCCCGACAAATCGAATATCTGTACGCTGCGGATCGGGTCCCCGACCGGCAATTGCAACCAGACCGACGCCTTGGCCGGGTTGGGGAAAATCTGCAAGGGGCGGGCCGCAGGCGGATCGAACACCCCGATGGTCTCGTCAAAAGAGGCTCCGCTGTTGAGGATTTCCTTATTGTCCATGTTGCGCACCCAAGCCAGAGCGTATATCTCGTTGGCGTTCCAATTGGAGGCGATGTTGTAGCTAAATGAAAAAGTGTAAACCTGGCCCGGACTGAGATTGACCGCCTGTCCGTTGACGGTATTGAGCATCTGACGGAACACATTGCGGTGCACGCTCTCGCCGTTGGGCGTCAGTTGATTGATTGTTTTTTCAGCCACAGCCACAAACAAACGGTAATTTCCGGCGGGCACAGGCGCCTGTACGCTCAACTCGACGGTAACCGTACGCGACATGCCGCTCGTCTCCAATACGCGAACATGTAGCGGGCTGCTCTGCCCAAGCGCCGCATTGAAGCTCGCCAGCGGAAGCAGGGGATTGCCCGCAGGCAACAAGGCGCCGTTGAGCGCCACGCGCGGCGTGCCGGCGATGTTGTAGTTGGCAGCCAGCGCGTTGTTTTCGGTAGTATTGGCCTGATAAAAAACACATTGCGGGTAGGGTACCGCCGGGTGTACGGCCAAGTGATGCACCTGATTGCTCTGCGCGTTGATCGTATTGAAAAAAGCCGGATTCCGACTGGCGCAAATCCCGCAATTCGAGTTGGTGAAATGCTCGATCATCACATAGCGCTTGAACGGGCCCTGAGCCGTGAGCTGCCCCGCAAAGGCAATAAACAGAAGGGGGAATAAAAACTTTTTCATAAAAAAATTTGCGTTGTTTGCGACAAAGATAAGCAGAAAAACTCTTTCTTGCCCACTTTGTTATATTGACCTACAAAAACAACACGCAAATGTCGCTATACACGCTCAAGCGGGTGCAACGCCTGCCCATCCCACTCGACCAGGCCTGGGACTTTTTCTCCTCGCCGCGCAACTTACAAACCATCACGCCCGCTTACATGGGCTTCAAGATTACCTCCGATCCAGAGTTCAATCAAGAAATGTATGCCGGGCAAGTCATCACGTACATCGTCAAACCCGTAATGGGCATACCCCTGAAATGGATGACTGAAATCACGCACGTGCAGCCCGGTCGCTTTTTTGTCGATGAGCAGCGCATGGGACCCTACAAACTCTGGCATCACCAACATCATTTCAAAGCCATCGAAGGCGGCATCGAAATGACCGATCTGGTTCACTACCGCCTGCCGCTCGGCATCCTGGGCGACATCGCGCAGGTTCTGTTTGTTCGCCGCCAATTGGACGAGATATTCGACTATCGCTGGCGCAAGTTGGAAGAGCTATTCGGCCCCATGCCCTGACCCTCACGCCGCCGGGGACGGGCGTCGGGTCTTGAGCGCGCGCATCGCTAAAAGATACTGCCTGGCCAAACGCGGGATATTGACCTTGCTCGATCCGGCATCGTCGGTCCAGACCACAGGCAGTTCGCACATCTTGAGACCTTTCCACTCGGCTACCGTCAGCAGTTCGGTACTGAAAAACCAACCATCGCTCACCGCTCCACCTTCCATGAGCGGCTGCACCCACTCTCTGCGCAGCCATTTGAAGCCGCACATCCCGTCCGAAAAGCGCACGCCCAGATAAGCCCGCAAAATCAGATTGAAAGCGCGGGAAGTAACTTCCCGTTTGAGCGTGCGGCCGATCACCTTAGCCTCGGGATGCAGGCGCGTACCGTAAACCAGATCGCAGCCGCCGGAGACAATCGCCTCATAAGCCTCGACAAAGTGCTTCAGGTCGGTCGCCAGATCCAGATCCATGTAGCCCACAATATCCGCCTTGCTCTGCGTCCAGGCGTGTTTGAGCGCCAGCCCGACGCCGCGCCGGGGCACGCGCGTCAGCGCCACCTCTGGCAATCCGGCTGATAACCTCTCAGCGATTTGCGGCGTCTCGTCGGCGCTGCCGTTGTCGGCGATCACAATGCGCCACTGGCCCTCGTCAGGAAAATTTTTTTTCAAAAAATCATACAAGATAAGCACTTGGCGCTCTAAGGTAGGCGCCTCGTTGAGCACCGGAATGGTCGCTTCAAATGTCATGGGCTACACAATTTTTTCAATTTCGTAAATTGAGTTGATTTTTCCGGAAAAAAGACAATAAAATGCTGGCCGCTCGTGCAAACGGGTGATCTCCGTCGGCCTGCTGTCGTCAATATGGCTGGCCTTCAGTTTGGTCTTGATCGTAAACCACGAGAATAAATATTGCCACTGTGTCTGATCCGAGAAATAGCGTCGCATCTGCGCCAACATCTTGAAGGCGTTGGACTCGGGCTTGCGGGCGCACTGATTGCAAATACCCGGAACCTCCGGACGACAGGCCGGATCCCGGTCGGGCTGCATGCAGTCGAAATGAGGCGTCTCATTGTAACTCACCTTGTGATGGGTATATGCCACCGACGACAACGAAAGCAGCCCGCTCCGCCCAAAGGGCATGATCGAACCAAAGGGGCCGTCCATCACCGTCAGTCCCTTGCCGCTCATCTGGGGCGAACTGACAAATGCGATTTCCGATATTTCGTGCATCAAGGCCAGACGCTCCACGCCAAAAATCTGATTCACCCCGTTGATGGCCGCATACGTCGCATTGACAGCCGCTCCGGCGTACAACTCCCCCTGCCTCTCCCCCTGAGCATATCGGATCCGCCAGGCATCGCCCTCAACCTCCACAAAAACCGGTCGAGTCCCAAGAAATAACGAAATGGACGGACACGCAGACACCCGCGCCTGATAGTAACGCTGCAGCAGCACCGGATCAAAGGAGTGTTCCTCAGTCAAATACAAGGCCTCAATCCGCTCAAAATTGAACAACGGATGCTCCTCAACGCGCCGACAGGTGATGCCCAGGCGCTCGCAAAAACGCTCAAACTGCGCCCCATCCGTAAACGAACCATAGCGATCTATGGCGTAGTACTTCTCAAACGAATTGTTCACGAAATCGCGGTGCTCAGACGTGAAGCGGGATTTGTGCTCATCGCTGAGCAGGGCCGTCGCCATACTGCGCGGATAGTGATACCCCCCATGCAACCGAGCCTGATTCACTACCGAAGCCTTCTGAAACAGGCGATCCTCCTTTTCGAACAAGGCTATCCGGGCGCCTTTACCCGCCAGAAACAGCGCGGCATAGCACCCGAAAATCCCGCCGCCCACCACGGCAAAATCAAAACGCTGCTTTTCCATATAAAAGCCTGACGCAAAAATACGACAGTGCAACCAAACGCCGCCTAAGACAAGCAATTAAGCGCTTTAGCGACGAAAAAATAGTCAAATCAGCAAACGCCTATCAGACTATCAGAAAAAAATTCTATTTTTCCGCCCGCATTGTCTATCGCTAATCTAAAACTAAATCCTATGCTTCATCCTATAGCCCGTTGTGTCGCGCCGCTCTTCTTCTGGATTACATTGACACCGGCCCTCCTCAGCCAAGATTGCACCGGCCAAATCGCCGAAAACAAAAAAGTATCCGGACTGCAAATTATTCAGTCCCAACAACTCACCATGGTCGTGCGCAGTAGCTACAGCTACTCTATGGGGTTCGTCCACAACGAAAAAGGTTTATATCTGCGCTGCATCTCCGTCGGCGGCATAGAGTTCAATCAGGACGATCAGGTCGAATTCACCGCCAACAGCGGCGAAAAACGCATATACAAATTCATCAATATGGACGAACTGCTGCCCGGCAGCGTTCCCACACACCGCAACAATCTGCGTCTGGACCTGGACGCCCTGCGCTGGTTTGCCGAAAATACCATAACGGGGATCAGTTTCATCAACTTTGTGGACCGCCAAAAATACAAATTCTCATTCAGCCAAGCGCGCCAAGAAGAATTCCGAACGTTAGCGTCTTGTTTTCTGAAAGCCGCCGACCCGGGCAGCATCGCCGATACGCCGGGAGCCGCCGTCGCCGCTCCGTCGCGCAGCGGCGAAAAACCCGCCGACACCCCTGCAGGCTCAAAAACCGAAAAGCCCGCCGCCGCAAGCTCCGACGCCGAATTGACCAAGCTCCGCGCCGACCTCGAGGCGACCAAAGAAAAAGTACGGGCTGAGATAAAGGCCGAAAAAGACAAGGCCGAAACCATGAAAGCCCAGATCCAGCAAGAAGTAGCCGATGCCCGAGAAGCGGCCAACAAGAAAAAATTAGAGTTCGCCAACGAAGTCGTAGAAGCCCGCAAAGCCAGCTTGGCCCAAATCGAACAAGCGCAAGCCGAAGCCAAAGCCGCCATAGCAGCCGGACGCAGCCGGGCCGACTCCACACTCAGCAACATCAGCCAAAGCATCGAACAAGCCCGCAAATTGGCTGCAGAAGAAGTCCAAAAGGCCAGACTCGCCGCCGCAGAAGAAGTCCAAAAAGCCCGCGAAAATGCAGCCAAAGAAGTAGCCGCCATCAAAGAACGACTTAACGAAGCCAAACGACAGTACAACGACGAAGTCGCCAGCGCCCGCGAAAACGCGCAGGACGAACTCAAACGCATCCGCGAAGAAAGCGCCCGACTCGTAGCCGAAGCCAGAGAGCGCGCCAAAAACGAAAAAAACAAAACAGCCGAAGACGTAGCCGAGAGCAAAAAAACAGCCGCCGAACAAATCCTCAAAGTGCGTGAGGACGCCGCCGACGAAATCGCCAAAATCAAAGAAAACAACGCCCTCGAAAAACAAAAACAAGCCCTCGAATTGGCCGAAACCCGCCGAAAAACCGCCGAGGAAAAAGCCCTCGTACAACAAAATAGCGCCGCAGAAATCGCCGAAATACGCGAAAACGTAGCGCGCGAAAAAGAAGCCGCCGCCGCCGCAGTCGCCGACGCACGCCGCCGCGCCGCCGACGAAATCGAACGCAGTCGCTCCGATGTCCGCGCCGAAGAACGCAAAGCCCAAGAGGAAAAAACCAAAATAGCGGAAGGCGTAGTCGAAAGCCGCAAACTGGCCGCCCAAACCGTGCAAAGCATCCAGGAAGAAAGCGCCAAAGCCATCAAAGAGGCCCAAGCCCGCGCCCAAACCGAGCGCGACTCCATCGCTGCACAGGTACTCCAGGCGCGCCGACGGGCCGACGAAGAAATGACCAAAATCCAAAACAACCTGCAAAAAGCCCTGGCTGAAGCCAAAGAGCAAGAAGAAAAAGCCAAGCGCCAATCCGCCGAAGAAGTGCAGCGCGCACGCGAAACCGCCCGCGCAGAAGTGCAAAAAGCCCAGGAAGAAGCCAAAGCCAAAATTGCGGAAACCAACGCCAAGGTCGATGGCGCGCAAAAAACCTACGCAGAAGAAGTCGCCGCCTCGAAAAAAACTGCCGACGAACGCATAGCCGCCATCCAAGCCGAGGCTGCCAGAGAAATCGCCGAGGCCAAACGAAAAAAAGAAGACCTCACCGCAGCCACCGCCTCAGAGGTCGTCACCTCCCGCGAAAAAGCAGCGGCTGAAATCGCCGCCGCACGCGAAAAAGCCGCGCGGGAAGTAGCTGAAGCCCGCGAAAAAGCCGCTCTGGCACAGCAAGACGCCGCCAACGCCATATCTGAGGCCAAACGCCAAAGCGCCCAGTCTTTAGCCGCCATCAAAAATGCCGAGGCCGACAGCATTCGCGTCGCCAAAGAACGCAGCGCAGCCGAACGGCAACGCATCAACGACGAAGTAGCCGCCGCACGCGAAAAAGCCGCTCAGGAAGTAGCCCAATCCCGCCAAAAAGCCGCCGAAGAAATCAAAGTAGCCCAGGAAAACGCCGCCAAAGCCAAGCGTGAAAATGCCGAACAAATCGCCGCCTCGCGCGAGGAAGCCGCCAAACTGGTGGTCGAAACCCGCGAACGCGCCGCCAAAGAGGTCGAGCAAAACAAGCGGCAAGCCCTCGAGGTCATCACCCAGGCACAAAAAGAAGCCAACGAACGCAAAACTGAACTGGCCAACGAAGTGGCTCAGGCCCGCGAACGCGCCGCCGCCGAAGTCAAAGAAGCCCGCGAACAAGCCGCCGCCACCGTAGCCCAAGCCCGCAACGACGCCGACGAAAAACGCCGCCAATACGCCCGCGAGACGGAAGAGGCACGCAAAAAATCGCTCGAAGAAATCCAAGCCGCCCAAAAAGAATCCACCGAACTGGTCTATAAAGCCAAACAAGACGCGGCAGCCAACGTACAACTCACCCGCGAAAACGAAGCCAAAGCCATAGCAGCCGCCAAAGCCGAAGCCGCCGAGGCCATCGCCGACGAAAAACGCAAAATCGAGGAAGCCCAGCAAACTTTGGTGAATCTGCAAAAGCAAATCGAACGCCAAAACGCTAAAGCCGAACAACTCAAGGCCGAAATCGAACGCTTAGAAAAGGAGGCCGCCGCTAAAACCAAAAAAGACTAATCCGGTCCAACCGACCCATATCGCGCGCCCACAAGCTCAAACGGCGCCTCCAGAGCGGCGCCCGACAAGATACACGCCCGCAGAGCGCAGACCTTGCCCGTCAGAAAAAACGTCCGTGGGGTGGCTGGAGAAGCGCGCAGGCTTGCGCCGCGCCCTTGCGCGCCTGGCAGCCTCGCGCCTCACCGGTCCCAACGCCCCTCGGGCTCAAAAAAGACTGCCCGCTTCGTAAGCCCTGTTTTCGCCTTGTCGGCATAGGGCATAGTTGAACCCTTTCTGAACCGCAAAAGCGCCGTGCCGGCCCCGCTTATCCAAGGCGACAAAGCCTACCTGCGCCTGCCGCGCCTCTTCAGGATACTTATCGACAATGCGCTTAACTGCAATTTCGGCAGCTCTTTGCGGGTGGCGGCCCCGGCGCATCTCTTCTACCACCACAAAAGAACCCAGCGTGCGCAGCACCAACTCGCCCAGTCCGGTAGCCGCGGCGGCTCCAACCTCGCCGTCGGCATACATACCGGCGCCGATGATGGGGCTGTCGCCTACGCGCCCGGGCATCTTAAAGGCCAGGCCGCTGGTAGTACATGCCCCCGAAACGCGACCCTGCCCATCCACGGCGAGGATACCAATGGTATCGTGGCGTTCTACGTTGATTTTCGGCTTGTATTCGCTGCGTACTTTCCATTCTTCCCACGCCTTTTGCGCCCTTTCGGTCAACAGATCGACCGGCTCAAAGCCTTGTTCCAGCGCAAAGCGGTAGGCGCCTTCGCCCGATAGCATAACGTGCGGCGTTTTTTCCATCACCAGACGCGCCACGCTTACCGGATGCATGATGTTGCGCAGAAAACACACGGACCCGGCGCGTCCGGACTCGTCCATGATACAAGCGTCGAGCGTTACTTGACCGGAGTTGTCGGGGAATCCGCCATAGCCTACGCTACTGTCGTCGGGGTCGGCTTCGGGTACGCGCGCGCCGGCTTCTACGGCATCCAGCGCGCACCCGCCGCGCGCCAACACTTCCCACGCTGCGGCCGTAGCTTTCACATTGGGGCCCCAGGTAGCGACAACTACCGGCAGCCCCCCACTTCCTGCGCGATGGACTGAGGCGCCCCAAAAGTCAAACAGAGCGCCGGGGTTTGCCGCCAGAACGGCGGCGGCAGACAGACTTTTTTTCAAAAAATTGCGTCTATAGATAACGGACATAACATCTGATTTGTTAAAATTGCTGCGAATATCGGACAATTTTGTACTTTTATCACTACACATCTCATTATGCACAAAATAACGCACTTCGTCTTGCTTTCAACGCTTGCTGTCATTACCTTGGCGGGCCTCTCCCGTTGCGCGCGCCGTCAGGAACAGCCCCAAGACCCCGCTATCTGGAAAAAAATCGCTTTGGACTTCAAGCAAATAGACGAGCAGGGACTAAGCGGACCGCCCGACGGGAAGACAGCCGTCAATTACGAATTCTGCATCCCTGCCGAAGCGGCCAAATGGAAGGAAGTGTCGCGCATCGACCCCAGCGCCCAAAAGCATGCGCAATCGAAAGGCCGCGTCCAATGCGGGCCGGATCAATGGCTGGTGATTGGCTCGACCCACCAGCCTGGGTACAAACTGAAGCTCTACAAATTAGCTTCTCTGCCTTATGTGAGCGCCATCCAACAAACTTTTTGGGAGTGAACGCCGGACGTGAACTATTGGCCTGCGGCGACTGTTTATGTCGATTGATTTTCACTCAGACGAAAAAAATAAATAAAATATGTATCCGATCCAACTAACCGCCCCGATGGCCAAAGATCTGACCGATTACGGATTTGAGTCGCTCACTACGCCCGAAGAGGTAGAATCCGCTTTGGGAAACAAGCAAGGTACAGCCCTGCTGGTAGTGAATAGCGTATGCGGATGCGCGGCCGCCAATGCGCGGCCGGGGGCCAAGATATCGGTCCAGGGCGATAAGCGCCCCGATCGCCTGTTCACCGTTTTTGCCGGGGTGAATACGGAGGCTACAGGCAAAGCCCGCGAGTATCTCCTCCCCTACCCGCCCTCTTCGCCCAGCATCGCCTTGTTCAAAGACGGGCAATTGGTGCACTTTTTGGAGCGGCGCCACATAGAGGGCCGTTCGGCGGAGATCATCGCCGAAAACCTGCGCATGGCCTACGAGCAATATTGCTAAGTCTCAAGGGGGCATGCGCCCCTTTAGCGCAAAAAAAAGGGCATGGGTGCGACATTGCGGCGTTCCCATGCCCTTTTTTTAGAACAAAAAACACATTACGCCGGATCAGGGCGCTTTGGGCTTGGGCAACCAATAAATGACTACCCGCGCATTAGGCTGGAAATATTTGCGGGCCACGCGGCGCAGGTCTTCGCGGGTTACCTTGCGGTAGCGCTCCAGTTCGGTATTGATCAGGTTGGCGTCGCCGTAGTACATCTCGTAGTTGGCAAGACTCTCTGCAATGCCGGCCACGGTATTGTTGGCGCTCACAAAATCGCTTTCGATCTGGTTGAGCAGTTTTTGGAATTCACGCTCAGATACCAAGTTATTTTGCACATCCTCAATTACGGCATTCATGGCGCGTTCGAGGTCGGCGGGGTCCACGCCCAGGTTGGCAATGCCGAACATCAGGTTGGCGCCCGGGTCTTCGAGATCCAGCGCAAATGAGCCTGCGAAAACAGCCTTTTGCTGCTCGTCCACGATGATCTTTTGCATGCGGCTGCTCTCGCCCTGACTGAGCAATTGTCCCAGCATCTTGACGGCGTAAAAATCGGGGGTCCCCTGCGCCGGGATGTGATAGCTCATCACTACGGCAGGCAATTGCACATTGTCAAAAAAGGTGTCGCGGCGCTCGGCGGTAATGGGCGGCTCCTGTATTTTCGGACGATAAATAGGACCTTCGCCGCGAGGGATATCCCTGAAGTAAACATCGATGAGCCGCTTGGTTTGCGCAATGTCAATATCGCCGGCGATGGAAAGGATGGCGTTGTCCGGACGATAGAAGTCCTTGTAAAACTGCTGGTAATCTTGCTCGGTGGCGGCGTCAAGGTGGTCCATGGAGCCAATGACCGACCAGCGGTAGGGGTGCACGGTGAACGTGCGCTTCATGGTCTCCTCAAGCAGGCGGCCGTAGGGCTGATTGTCCGTGCGCTGGCGCCGCTCTTCTTTGACCACCTGACGCTGGGTTTCGATGCCGATAGGCTCGACCTTGGCGTGCAACATGCGTTCGCTTTCGAGCCAGAGGCCGAGGGCCAGTTGGTTACTGGGGAGCACCTCGTAATAATAGGTGCGGTCGTACCACGTATTGGCATTGTTCATGCCGCCGGCTTTGTTGATGTAGTCGTCAAATTCGCCCCGGGCGATATTTTCGGAACCTTCGAAGAGCAGGTGCTCAAAAAAGTGCGCAAATCCTGTGCGCTCCGGGTTTTCGTTTTTGGAGCCGACATGATACATTACCGAAACCGCTACGATCGGGGTGCTGTGGTCCTCATGCAAGATCACTTTGAGGCCGTTGGGCAACTCGTATTTGACGAATTGGATGTTCTGCGCGCCGACCGCGGCTACAGACGCGATCAGCGTCAGGGATAAGATCAATTTTTTCATATGCATTTTTCAAAAAAGTGCTCAAAGTTACGCCGGCTTGGCATTTCGATCGCTTTTTTTAGACAAAAAAGATGCGGCGCGGCGTCGGTCGGAACAATTCAATCTTTTTTCGCCATCTCGATCGTTCGGATGGGATATGGAATCACGATGCCTTCGCGGGCGTAACGCTTGTGCAGAGCCTTGATGAAATCGTGCCGCAACTTGAACTGATCGTTGTACTCCCGGGCGCGCATGATGACATTGAAGTTGATGCTGAAGTCGGCAAATGCGTTGTAACGCACCCGCGGCTCGAAATCCCGGACGGCGCCTTCGTGCTCCTGCTGCATCTGCGTAGCCACCTCCAGCGTTACGCGCTCGACGCGCTCCAGATCGCTGTCGTAGTGCACGCCCACCGGCACGGTGATCAGGATCTCCGTCTCAGGCAGCCACGCATTGGTGAAAATAGATGTAGAAAGTTTGGCGTTGGGCACCACAAGCATCAGGTTGAAACGGGTGCGAATGGTGACGTAGCGCCATGTGATGTCGGTCACAAACCCCTCCTCCCCATTATCGAGCCGGATAAAATCGCCCGGGCGGATCTTGCGCGATGCGATGATTTGTATGCCGGCAAACAGATTGCTCAAGGTATCCTGCAAAGCCAAAGCCACAGCCAGACCGCCGACGCCCAAAGCCGTGAGGGCCGGAGCAATCGGCACGCCAAGATTCTGAAGCAGGATCAGCAAGCCAACAAGAAAAACGACAAGCCGGGCAATATTCTGCAACAAACTGACCGCGCCGACCGAATTGCCCAAATCCTCCGAGCGCATGTCTATATAGCGCCCTAACAAACGCCCCAGATATATCGTGGCCATCAGGATACCGACCACTTCCCAAACCTTAGTGAATATCCTCTGTAGCGGCGCCTGCAAAAAACCCTGCTGCAAAATCAGCCCCAAGGCCATCAAAAACCAGAAAAAGTATGACGCCCCATTGAGCGAACGCAGAATCGGAGCATGCCGGACGACCCTTCTGACAAGATAGCGCTGCGTGATCCAGCCCAACACAATCGCCACGGTCAGCGCGATGGACGAAAACAAAATGGCATTGAGGATTTCGGCGGTGAGTTGCATATTTTTTGTTAGAAAAAAGGGAAAAAAGGAATAAAACCGACGCCAAAAGTCGGCCAATCATAGATTTGAAACCCCCGATAAATGATTTTTGTTCGCCCGCGCGATTATTTTTTGTCGAACGCCAGTAACGTGAAACTCTTTTCGCGCACGCCAGCGTTTTTACTAAAAATTTGATTATACGACTTTTTTACAAAAAAACAAAATGAATTACTACGCTAACTCCACCTCCGAGCCGATTCTCAAAAATCAGAATAAGCGACCGCGCGCGTTCCTTTTTTGCTTGGCAGCCGCAATTTTTTTGCCTGCCACAAGATGTGCAAGCGACGCCGAGCAGGAATGTAACCAAGTAAAGGCCGAGTGCGACGCGCTGCTCAGACAGCTCTCCGCCCTGCGCGAACAAGCAGACTCGCTCACCCGCAAACAGCGCGCTTTGAAAGAGGAGCGGATAGCATGTAAACGCAGCATCAGTTTACACAATCGCGATGCAGAAACTTTAGCTAACCAACTCGAAGAAGCCAAACGAGATGAACAACGCTTTCAGGATGAGTGGTGCTTTTTATGGGATCAATCCTGCAGAAGAAATCGGGAGCAGAATGTTGCACGGTGTAGAGAGACCCAACGCGAAATCCTCCTTGCGAAAGAGAGGCATTTGGCGACAGTGGATTCCTTAGAGCTGGAAGTCGAGACGCTGGAAGAAATGATACAGGAGTTAGCCCCCCCGCTAAAAAAAGCTGAAGAACTGATCAACGACACAAAGGTCAAATTAGACTCTTGCAATACACGATACATGCGGCTGTGCCCGGAATTGCGCCATGTCGAGAAATGAGCCGCTGCGTCCGCGCATCTTGAAAACCCCTGCAGTCTGCTTCAGGCGGCAGTGCAGCGTTGTTCTGCAATGGCGTCGCAACTTTTACGCCGGCGCGGTCGTTTTAGAGCGCAACTTGTGCCGGCGCGAGCCGGCGCTAACCACAAATTCATGCGCGCCAATCAGTACGATTACATCATTGCAGGGGCCGGTTTGGCCGGTCTGAGCCTTGCCGCCGGTATGGCGCGGCGTCCTTTTTTTTCGAAAAAACGCATTCTGCTGCTCGACCGCGACGACAAGACGCGCAACGACCGTACCTGGTGCTTCTGGGCCAAAGACGAGGAGGCGCTGCCGCCCGTCGCAGCGCGGGAGTGGGCCAAGGGACGGGTGTTGGCGCCCGACCTGGATACCGACATGCGCATGGACGGATACCGCTACCGCATGGTGCGGAGCGCCGATTTCTACGCCTGGGCCAAAAGCGAGGCGGCCGCCCACCCTCAACTCGATTTTGTACAGACCACCATCCGCAGCATCGAGCCGAACGAAGGGCGCGTTCTGACAGATGCAGGCGCGTTCGAAGCGGAATGGGTATTCAATAGCGCTTTTGCGCCGGCGGGTCTGCTGCCGCCCGCGGGCGGCGCCTATGCCGGATCGCCGTTCAGCGCGGGCGCGAACGTGGGCGAGGGTCGCTATTCGTTTTTTTTGCAGCACTTCAAAGGGCGATTCCTGCGCGTCGGACGCGACGCCTTCGATCCGGAGCAAATCACGCTGATGGATTTCAGAATACCGCAGCGCGGCGAAACGCGCTTCGTGTACGTCCTACCCTTCGGCAAGCGAGAGGCGCTCGTTGAATTCACCGTTTTTTCGCCCGCGCTGCTGCCGGCTGAGGCGTACGAGGCGGCGCTGAACGACTACCTGCGCAATTGCCTCAAGCTCGACGCGTGGGATATTTTCGAAGAAGAGTTTGGCGTCATCCCGATGACCGACCTGCCGCTGCGCTCCGAAATCAGGGGGCGCGAGATCGCCATCGGCACGGCGGGAGGCTTCGTCAAGGCTTCGAGCGGCTACGCCTTCAAACGCACCTGGCGCAAGATCGGCGCCCTGCTCGACGATTGGGAGCGCTCCGGCAGGCCCCGTCCCCGGCTCATGCGCTCGCCTGCCCGATTTGCTTTTTTTGACAGCGTGTTGTTACAGGTGCTGCGCAACGGGGAGATTGGCGGCGCCGAAGCCTTTGCGGCCTTGTACCGCAAGCTGCCGGCCTCGCTCGTGCTCCGCTTTTTAGACGAAGATAGCTCATGGACCGATAACCTGCGCGTGATGGCGGCGGCGCCCCGAGGCCCCTTCCTCAAAGCCGCTTTTCAAAAAATACTGCGCTGACGACATGAAACACGCTTTACTTCCACTCCCGCCCGCGCTCCCACCCTGCCCCCGCATTGGCGTCACGGGCGGTATTGGCAGCGGCAAAAGCTTGGTATGCCGCATGCTGTCCGCTCTGTCCGGCGCGCCCGTTTACGACGCTGACACGCGCGCCAAGGCCCTTATCGAAAGCGACGCCGGAGTGCGTAGGGCTGTCGCAGCCCTGTTGGGAGACGAGGCCTACGGACCTGACGGCGCGTACCAACGGGCCTATGTGGCCGAAAGGGTTTTTGGCAATCCGGCCCTCCTGCAGGCGCTCAACGCCATCGTGCACCCAGCAGTGGAGGCCGACAGCCGACAATGGCACGAAGCGCAATGTGCAGCCGGAGCGCCTTACACGCTCAAGGAGGCCGCCCTGCTGGTCGAAAGCGGCGCCTGGAGGTATCTCGATTTGCTGATCGTCGTGACGGCGCCCGAAGACCTGCGCCTCGACAGAACCATACAACGCGACCAGACCAACGCCGAAGCCGTGCGCATGCGCATGCGACGCCAATGGCCCGAGGACGAACTGCTGCGACACGCGCACATCCAGATCGCCAACGACGGCAAGCGCCTGCTTGGCCCTCAGATCTGGGCCGCCCATCGCGCCATTGTAGGGATCCGGGCAAGGGCGTGAGTCCGCCAAAGGATGTGAGGCGCGGAGACCTTGCGCGCCTCTCGCCCGATACCCGCGCCTTGCGCCTCGCCTCCGCCGCGTCGTTGCGCCAAACAAAAAACGTCGCTCCCAAGCAGGGAAGCGACGCTTTTTATTTGTCAAACCTTTATTGTGTTGGCCGGAATTATTGCTTCAGGCCGGAATTGCTCGGCGGAACGGCTTCTTGAGAGCCTGTGTCGTTGACCTTGCCTTTGATGGTCAGCGTACGCGAATCGTTGCCGGTCTCGTTGGTCGTGATGGTCACCGTTTTGTTGAAAGCGCCAACGCGCTGGGTATCGTAGCGGACTTCGATCACGCTGCTTTCGCCGGGCATAATAGGCTCTTTAGAGTAATTGGGCACCGTGCAACCGCAGGAGCCTTTGGCGCTCTTGATGATGAGCGGCTCGTTACCGGTGTTGGTGAATTTGAATTTGCGGAGCGGTTCAGCGCCTTTGTCAATCGTACCATAGTCGATGGTCGTCGTTTCAAAGGTCATAACAGGTCCGTTTTGGCTTTGCGCAGCAGCAAAGAAGGCGCCGAAAAGAACGAAAGCGAATACAGAAAGCAACTGCTTCATGGATGTGATGTTTTTTGATGACAGATAATGTAAATTGCTCTTTGAATGATGCTGCAAAGGTATAGGGGTTTCTGCCGACGCGCCAAGCATCCCGCTGTTAATGTTGTTCAAACAAAGTGAAAATATTTTCAACATATTGAAAAACAACGATTTACAAATATATTAAAAGTTTACCATGACCAAAGATCCTAATTTTGCAGATGCGCCTGTTGCGCAAACGAAATCGATATCCGGCACAGAGGCTGCGATTTTGACCCGCGCCCGCGCGCTCAAACGTTTTTTTTAACAAGCGAATGCAATCCAACGCAACAAAGGCGGGTCGGATGCGGTTGATAGAAGCGCATGGATAAAACGGAACAAAGAAAAAAACGAGCAGGGCTACTCGTCCGGGTCATTGCCTTGGCGAAGCCCTACAAACGCGTGTTGGTCGCATGTCTTGCGCTTACCCTGGTGCTGGCCGCGATGGCCGTTCTGCGTCCGAAGCTCTTGCAGAATATGGTGGACAACTATGTGACCAACGGCGACGTAGGCGGTATGACCGTTATGGCCGCCGTGATATTCGGCATTTTGCTGATGGAAGCGATCCTGCGGTATTTTTTTCTGTATCACGCCGACTGGATCGGGCAATCGGTCATTCGGGACTTGCGAACCCGCGTTTTTGACCATATCATTCGGCTGCGGCTGCGTTATTTCGATCAGACGCCCATCGGCCAAAGCACTACCCGCACCATCAACGATATTGAGGCGATCAACACCGTATTCACGGAGGGCAGCGTGACCATTTTGGCCGATCTGCTGACCTTAGCGGCCGTATTGATTGTCATGTTTGTCACTTCCTGGAAGTTGACGCTGGTGGTGATCAGCGTATTTCCGCTGTTGATCTGGAGCAGTTACCAGTTTAAGGAGGCCGTGCGCAAGAGCTATGAGGCGGTGCGCAACCAGGTGGCGGCGATGAATTCATTCCTACAGGAGCATATCAGCGGTATGCGCATTGTGCAGATTTTCAACGCCGAGGCGCGCGAGGCCGAAAAGTTTCGCCGCATCAATCGCGATTACACTGCCGCCAACCTCAAGGCGGTATTGGCGTACGCCATATTTTTCCCGGCGGTGGACATCATGTCGGCCATGTCGCTGGGGCTGATGGTATGGTATGGAGCGCGGGGCGTGCTGACCGATGAAGTGACCTTGGGGGTCTTGGTTGTCTTTCCGTTGTACATATCTATGCTGTATCGCCCCATTCGCATGTTGGCCGATCGCTTCAATACCCTGCAAATGGGCTTGATCGCCGCCGAAAGGGTTTTCAAACTTTTAGAAACAGAAACGCCGCCGCGTCAGAGCGGCGATTTTGCGCCCGATCGCTTAATCGGCGAAGTGCGTTTTGACGATGTGACTTTTTCGTACGCCGACCAAATAGAGGATGCCGTACTGCGCAATGTCAGCTTCAGCATAGCGCCCGGACAGACTTTAGCCATCGTAGGAAGCACCGGCAGCGGCAAAAGCACCATCATTGGCTTGATCAATCGCCTGTACGATATCCAACAAGGGAGCATACAGATCGACAGCCGCGACATCCGCGAATACCAACTCTCCGCGCTGCGCCGACGCATCGCCGTAGTGCTTCAGGATGTATTCCTTTTTTCGGGCAGCGTGTTGGACAATATCACCTTGCGCAACGAATCCATCAGCCGCGAGCGGGCCATCGAGGCGGCGCGCATGGTCGGGGCGCACGACTTTATTATGCGCTTGCCAGGCCAATACGATTTTCAGGTGATGGAGCGAGGAGCAACCCTGTCCATGGGCCAACGCCAATTGATCAGTTTTGCACGAGCGCTCGCTTTTGACCCCGATATCCTGATCCTCGACGAGGCCACCTCATCCATAGACCCGGAATCGGAAGCCCTGATCCAACACGCCATCGAAACGCTCATCGATCGCCGTACCAGCATCATAGTGGCGCATCGCCTGAGCACCATACGCCACGCCAATTATATATTGGTACTGGAAAAAGGCCGCGTAGTCGAGTACGGCAGCCACGAGCAACTGCTCGCCTCGCCCATCGGCAAATACCGCGAACTGTACGAAAAACAATTTGCCGCCGCCGCGCATGAGGCCGCCGACGCCTGAAGCGCAGGTTCTGGCAGGCTACGAGCATGACCATCGGCGTCGTAAACGGCAATTGCAACGCCCCCAAAAAGCGCGCTTGGCTTTTTTTTGAAAAAACGGCCACCCATTCAGCGAAAATTCGCTAACTTTGCAGCAAGTTTAATTTTAGAACATATAGACATGCACAGAAAAATAAAAAAAGTTGCCGTACTCGGCTCCGGCTTGATGGGGGCCGGCATTTCGGCCCATTTGGTCGGCTGCGGATTCGACGTGCTCATGCTCGATATCCCATCGCCCGACCCCAAAGCGCCGCGCGATGCCATGGCGCGCCAAGCCTTACAAAACGCGCTCAAAGCCAAGCCGGCGGCTTTTTACGAGCCCACGCTGGCCTCTCGCATTCAGACGGGTTGCTTCGACGACGATTTTCCGAAGATCAAGGATTACGACTGGATCATTGAGGTCGTGGTCGAGCGCTTGGATATCAAAAAGCAGATATTCGAAAAAGTGGACCAATACCGCGCCAAAGGCGCTTTGGTCAGTTCGAATACATCGGGTATTCCAATCGGGCTGATGACCGAGGGGCGCAGCGAGGATTTCAAACGCCACTTCCTGGGCACGCACTTTTTCAATCCGGCGCGGTATATGCGCCTGCTCGAAATCATCCCCACTAGCGATACAGACCCGGAAGTAGTTCGGTTTTTCTTGGAATTTGGCGACCTCATGCTTGGCAAGCAGACGGTGCTATGCAAAGACACCCCGGCCTTCATCGCCAATCGCGTGGGCGTGTACGCCATGGCCCGCATATTTCAACTGACGCACGAACTCGGACTGGGCATCGATACCGCAGACGCTTTGACCGGCCCGGCGATCGGACGCCCCAAGACGGGTACATTCCGGCTGGCCGATCTGGTTGGCATGGATACGGCCATGCACGTGATCAACGGCCTGCGTCAAAACTGCCCCAACGACGAGCAGATTCACGCTTTCAAGGCGCCTAAATTCTTAGAGTTTCTGATCGAGAACAAGTTTTTCGGCAACAAATCGGGCAAGGGCTTCTACCAAAAAACAGGCGAGAAAGACGAAAAAGGGCGCCCCCTCATCCTGGCCCTCAACCTCGAAACCCTCGAATACGCGCCGTCGGCTAAAGAAAAACTCCCCATACTCGACACGCTTAAACAGATCGAGGAACTGCCGCGCCGCATCAAAGCCATCTTCAAGGGACAAGACAAGGGCGCCGAGATGCTTCAGCGGTCTTTCCTCGGGCTATTCGCTTACGCCAGCAACCGCATACCAGAGATCAGCGACACAGTCTATGCCATCGACGACGCCCTCCGCGCCGGATTCGCCTGGGATGTAGGACCCTTCCAATACTGGGACATGCTCGGCGTAGCAGAAGGCGTCCGACTCGCCGAGGCGCAAGGCGAGCGCATCGCACCCTGGGTGAGCGAAATGCTCGCGGCAGGCCACACGACTTTTTACAAATACGAAAACGGCGCCCGGCTTTGCTACCATCCGGCAAGCCGCGCCTACGAACCGCTGCCCGGCGGCGAGGCGTTTGTCATCTTAGACAGCTACCGCGACCGCAAGCCCGTTTACGCCAACCCCGAATGCACGCTGCACGACATTGGCGACGGCGTACTCTGCCTGGAGTTCCACTCTAAGATGAACGCCATTGGCGAGGGCATCCTGAGAGGTATCAACGACAGCATACGCATAGCCGAAGAGGAGGGCTGGAATGGCATCGTAATCGGCAACAACGCCCCCAACTTCACGGTGGGCGCCAACCTGATGATGATCGCCATGATGGCCTATCAGCAGGACTGGGACGAACTCGGCATGGCCGTCCATCTTTTCCAACAGACCTCTATGCGCCTGCGCTATTCGGCCATCCCGGTGGTCATCGCGACCCAAGGCTATGTGTTTGGCGGCGGATGCGAATTTTCAATGCACGCCGACTCGGTGGTTGCCGCCGCCGAAAGCTACATCGGATTGGTGGAAGTGGGCGTGGGCCTGATCCCGGGTGGCGCCGGCACCAAAGAATTCGCGCTACGCCTTTCGGACGACATATCGCGCGAGGGCGACGTGCAGATCCCCAGCCTGATTGAGCGCTTCAAAACCATCGCGACGGCGCAAGTAGCCACATCGGCGCGCGAGGCCTTCCGATACGGCTATCTGACCCCCAAAAAGGACCTCATATCCCTCAATACGGCGCGCAACATCAGCCGCGCCAAGCGCCGCGTGCTCGAACTGGCGCCCGGATATGTGCAAGCGACGCCCCGACGCGATATCACCGTGCTCGGTCGAACCGGGCTGGGCGCGCTGCACATCGCCGCGCACTCACTCTATCTGGGACGCTACGCCACCGAACACGACATTGTTATTGCCCAAAAAATCGCTTACGTACTCTGCGGGGGCGATCTGAGCGCGCCGCAACAGGTATCCGAGCAATACCTGCTCGACCTGGAGCGCGAGGCCTTCCTCAGCCTCTGCGGCGAACAAAAAACCCTTGCGCGCATCCAACATATGCTCGAAACCGGAAAACCGCTGCGCAACTAAGATCGCGACAAAGAGCGCAGGGAGCGGGCTTGTCCACTCCGCCCAATGCGCTTCAAACTACACCACCATACAAACATAAAACACCATGCAAGAAGCATATATCATAGCCGGATACCGCACCGCAGTGGGCAAAGCCGGCAAAGGCGGATTCAAAACCGTACGGCCCGACGACCTGGGCATCGCCGTCATTCAACGCCTGATGGCCGACTTCCCGCAACTCGAACCCGCGCGCGTGGACGACGTGATCGTCGGCTGCGCCAACCCCGAAGGCGAGCAGGGCCTCCAGATCGGACGCCTCATTGCCGTGCGCGCCTTGGGTATAGACGCGCCGGGCATGACCGTCAACCGCTACTGCGCCTCGGGCCTCGAGACCATCAGCATCGCCGTAGCTAAAATACGCGCCGGTATGGGGCACTGCTTCATCGCCGGAGGGATCGAGAGCATGAGCATGATCCCCATGACGGGCTACAAACTCGCGCCCAACTATAATATCGCTACCCAAACGCCCGACTACCTCGTGGGCATGGGCCTGACCGCCGAAGCCGTCGCCCAAAAGTACGGCATCACCCGAGAAGCAAGCGACGCCTTTGCCCTGCGCAGCCACCAGCGCGCGGCAGCCGCCATCGACCAGGGCCTCTTCAAAGACGAGATTGTGCCCGTAACGGTCAAAGAGATCTTTGTCGAAAATGACCGCCGCCGCGAGCGCGAATTTACGGTGGATACCGACGAGGGCGTGCGCCGCGACACCAGCATAGAAGGTCTTGCAAAACTCCGTCCCGTCTTCGCTCAGGGCGGAATCGTCACTGCGGGCAACTCCTCCCAGACCTCCGACGGCGCCGCATTCGTGCTCGTGGTAAGCGAAAGCCTCCTTCGCGAACTCGACGCCAAACCCGTGGCCCGCCTCGCAGCCTGCGCCGTAGCAGGCGTCGAACCGCTCTACATGGGTATCGGCCCCATCAAGGCTATCCCCAAAGCGCTCGCACAAGCCGGCCTGAAACTCCAGGACATCGAACAGGTCGAACTCAACGAAGCCTTTGCCGCCCAATCGCTCGCCGTGGTCCAAGAAGCGGGCATCGACCCCGAGCGGCTCAACGTCAACGGCGGAGCCATCGCCATGGGCCATCCGTTGGGCTGCTCAGGCGCCAAACTCAGCGTCCAACTCCTCAACGAAATGCGACGCCGCAACCAGCGCTACGGCATGGTCACCGCCTGCGTAGGCGGCGGACAGGGTATCGCCGGCATCTGGGAGCGTCTGAACTAAACGCCGTCGGCCTGGCCCCATGGGCCGCAGCCCCGCCAAAACAAACAAGCAAGGGGCTGCGGCTCTACACAGCCCAACAAAGCAACCGCTATGCGATCGGCCCATCTCAGCCCGCCCGCCCAGACCATTGACAAATCCGCGCTGCGGCTCACCCGGCGACAAGACGCCCATGTAGTTGAGCGAACGCAAGCCGCCGCCCTCCCCGCCCCAGATTTCCCCGGCAGTATATCAAAACAATGGGCCTCAACTGACCCCCTCAGCACAATAATACAAGCCTGTTTGGCCGCGCCAATCTATCTTTGCGGCCTACATCTGATAAGCGCTCAAGCACACATGTCTGAAAAAATCATTTTCTCGATGTCGGGGGTCAGCAAGACCTATCCGCCCAATAAACAAGTGCTCAAAAACATCTGGCTCTCCTTCTTCTACGGCGCCAAGATCGGCGTGCTGGGTCTCAACGGATCCGGCAAATCTACGCTCCTCAAGATCATCGCCGGATTAGACCAAAACTACGAAGGAAAAATCGAGTTCGAGAAACAATACAAGATCGGCTATCTGGCCCAAGAACCGGAACTCGACGACAACAAAACCGTGCGCCAAATCGTGGAGGAAGCCGTAGCGCCCATCGTGGCCTTGCTCCAGGAAAACGAAGATATCGGCGTCAAACTCGGCGAAGTGACCGACGACGACGAAATGATGCGCCTCATCGAACGCCAGGGCGAAGTGCTCGAACAGATCGACCTGCTCGGCGGCTGGGAACTGGATCACCGCATCGGATTATTTACTGAGGCCCTCCGCTGCCCCCCCGACGATACGCCCATATCTGTGTGCTCGGGCGGCGAACGCCGCCGCACAGCCTTAGCCCGTCTGCTCTTGAGCAGCCCCGACATCCTGCTGCTCGACGAGCCAACCAACCACCTCGACGCCGAGTCGGTCGCCTGGCTGGAGCAGTACCTACAGAGTTTTCCGGGCACGGTCATCGCCGTCACCCACGACCGCTATTTCCTCGACAACGTGGCCGGCTGGATCCTTGAATTAGACCGCGGCGAGGGCATCCCCTGGCAAGGCAACTACTCTTCTTGGCTCGAACAAAAAGCCAAACGCCTCGCGCAGGAAGAAAAAAGCGAGGAAAAACGCCGTAAAACCCTCGAACGCGAACTCGAATGGGTGCGCATGGCCCCCAAAGCCCGACAGAGTAAGGGCAAAGCCCGCTTGAGCGCCTATGAAAAAATGGCTGGAGAAGAAGCCCGCGAAAAAGAGCAAAAACTCGAACTCTGGATCCCCAACGGTCAACGACTCGGCGAAAAAGTCATCGAAGCGCGCAACCTGAGCAAAAGTTTTGGCGACCGTATTTTATTCGAAAATCTATCTTTTGAAGTGCCCAAAAATGCCATTGTCGGCATCATTGGACCCAACGGCGTGGGTAAGTCAACCCTCTTCAAGATTCTGACCGGCCGGGAAAAGCCCGACAGCGGCGAAGTGATCCTCGGCGACACGGTCAAGATCAGCTATGTGGACCAAAGCCACGAAGCCTTACTCCCCGAAAAGAGCATTTATGAAATCATCTCCGAGGGCGCCGACCTGATCACCGTGGGCAACGCTTCGGTCAACGCCCGGGCCTACATCTCCCGTTTCAACTTCACAGGCGCCGACCAACAGAAAAAACTCGGCGTATGCTCCGGCGGCGAGCGCAACCGCGTTCACCTGGCCATGACCCTCAAAGACGGCGGCAACGTACTACTGCTCGACGAGCCGACCAACGACATCGACGTCAATACCCTGCGCGCCCTGGAGGATGCGCTGGACGATTTTGCCGGATGTGCAATGATCATCAGCCACGACCGCTGGTTCATCGACCGTCTGGCTACCCACATCCTTTCCTTCGAAGACGACGCCGAGGTCGTTTTCTTTGAGGGCAACTTCAACGACTATGAAGCCAACAAACGCGAACGCCTTGGCGATCTGACGCCCCACCGCCCAAGGGTCAAGCACATCCTCAACCGGTAGCAACCGTTTCAGAGTGTAGTGGCGCCGGATTGGTGCGCGCGCACGCTCGCAACCTTTGCCCGCTCTCTGCGCCCTTTGTTTCGAAAAAATCGGGTTTAGGCGCAAGGGATGCATGCCAAGCCCGGCCTCGTTTGTAGCCGGACATGCCCGCGCCCAATAGCGGCCCTTCAGAGCAGGCCCCGTTTGTGGACGGCGTGCGCGCGTCATATCCTCTCCCGCCGTCTGCGCTTTTTTTAAAAAAAAACAGACCACGTAGCTCAGCGATAAAGCACGCCGCTTGACCAGTCGAGGCCGGCGCGGGTTTTGTAGTAGAGGGCAAGCAGCTTGACGTACTTGATCTGCGCGTCGAGCCAGCGTTGCTCGCGGGCGTTGATGAGGAAGACGGAACTTTCGCCGAAGTTGAAGCGTTCGATCTCGGCATCGAGCAGGGTGCGGTTATTGTCTGTGATGTTGCGGAACAGGATGGTCTGCTGTTGGAGCGTGGTCAGTTCGTTGGCGTATTGGCGGATCTTATTTTCGATGCTCCACTGTTTTTCCCGAAGTTCGTACTCGGTTTGCGCAATTTTGATATCGGCGATCTGGAGCGCGCCGCGTGCCTTGCGGTTGAGTATGGGATACGCAAAGGTAGCGCCCCACTTCATGTTGCCCCCGAACACAGGCGCGCCGGGCTGTTCGAAAAATACAAGTCCGGAGCCGAGGGCGTTGTAGTTGAGGTCGAGCACAGGTTTGCGCATTTCGGCTTTGAGTTGGCGTTCGATGCGGAGGATGTCCATTTTGCGGAATGTGCTCAACAGGATGGGGTGGCTCGTGCGGGCCTGATCGGCGAGTTCGTCCGCACTGGGCGGACTCATCAGCGGAAGGGCGAGGGTGGCGGCGCGGAGGGGCTGGACAAGGGCGAGGGGTTCATTTTGTTCGTTCCAGAGGAAGTTTCGGAGGTCGAGCAGGGCGTTGCGCAGATCGTTTTCGGCGAAATTGAGGTCGATTTCGCGATTTTGAAGTTGAATATAGGTTTCGAGCGTATCGATAGCGGGCACGTCGCCTTGCAAGAAACTTTCGACCAGGCCCTCATGCCGTATGCGGGCCTGTCGCAGGGCTTCGAAAAATATGTCGTACTGGGCCTGAAATGCAGACCAGTTCCAGTACACATTGGCGGCGGCGAAGCAGAGATCGTTGAGCCGGTTGTCGCGTTCGGCTTGGGCCTGCTCAATACCTATGCGTCCTTGTCTGAGCCGCGCGCGGCGTTCGTCGATGATCAGGCCTTGTCCGAGCGTCCAGGACAGTCCAAGGGACCCCTGGCCGATCTCGGGCAATTTGTTTTCGGGATTGAGGAATACGCCGTTGGCCTGGTTGTAAGCGGCTTTGAATTCCAATCCGAGCCAGGTTGGCAATTTGACGCCTGCCTGCCAACTGGTGAAGTAGTTGCTGCCATCAAACTGCTTGGCATCGTAGTCGCCGAATAGTTTGGGGTCGAAGCCGCCTCTGGCTTCAAGCAAAGCGGAAGCAGCCTGCAGTCGGATCAACTCCGCCTGCAGGGCTTCGGGGTGAGCGCGCAGGACGTAGGTTTTGAAGGTTTCCCAGTCCATTGGCTGGTCGAATTGCGCGGAAGCGGGGATTGATCCCAGCAGGCATACGAGCAATGCAACGATATATCTGGGCAGTACACTCATTTTACCTTTTTGATGGGCGCTTTGGGGATGGGGTCTTTTTTCTTTTCGTTTTTTTCCTGTTCTTTGCTGTAAAGGTCCGGAGGAAATCCGTTGAGCACCCGCCAGAATTCGTACCAGAGGGGTACGCGGTTGAGCAGGGCGATACCCCTGGCTCCTCCGCCGACCTGGAGGGCGTCTGGCCAATATTCGGCCTCGGGGTCGGGTTTGATGAGCACGCGGTACAGGCCATTCTCGCTGATGTGGCGATCGATACTCACGACGCGGCCTGCAAAAGTGCCCATAGACAGCCCCGGCCAGCCGCTGAAAAAGAAAGCAGGCCAACCGTCGAAGATGAATCGGACCTGGTCGTTGACAGAGAGGAGCGGCACATCCATAGGGCGGACGTACATTTCGACGGCCAACTCGAAAGGATAGGGCTGTATGCTGACCACGGGATCGCCTTCTTTAACGATTTCGCCGATGCCGGGCGTGATGGCCTGCACAATGTACCCGTCTTGGGGCGCCAGAATATAGTAAAATTGACTGCGGTAGGCATAATTATCGCGCTCGATGCGAAGTTTGTTGGCTGCGGCGAGGGCGTCGTACTGATCTGAAAAAGCGCTCTGGCGTTCGCTTTCGGTTTTGGCTAACTTGCCGGCAAATTCGTTGCGGGTGAGCGTTAGTTCAGTTTGGGCGATTGCCAGGTCGTTTCGGGCGCTTTCGTATTGGTTTTGCGCTGCGACCAATTTGGCATCGGCTTCTTGGAGTTTCATGCGTCGTTCTTCGAACTGGGTAAGGGATTTGAGTCCCTTTTCGTAGAGATTTTTGACGCCTTCGAACTGACGTTTGGCGATCTGCAGGTCGATTTCGGCTTGTACGACTTTTATGCTGTCGCTTTCAATTTTAAGTCGGGCCTGGGTAATTTTGTTACGGATTTGATCGATTTTGCGGTCCAGTTCCAGACGCATGGCGATTTGTTGCTCAGCCAGCGCCTCGGCTTTGCCGGCATAGGCGCCTACCGCGCTTTCTTTGGCTTTGGCCTGGGCGTCCACACGCGGCACCAGCATGGGATCAAAGTACTCGGCCTTGACTTCTGAGAGTTGGACGATCGTATCGCCTTTTTTCACAAATCGCCCTTCGCGAACATACCAGCGCTCTACGCGACCGGCTATGGTGCTGTGTATGGTTTGCGGGCGGTGTTCGGGAAATAAGGTGGTGATATTGCCGTTGGCCTGGATATTTTGCGTCCAGGGCAGGAACATGGCGCCTACAAATATCGCCAAAGACAAGAGCAGCAGGCGACGCACGGTCAGGTGTATGGGCGCCACCTGCACGCGGCCGGGGGATTTGAGATCTTCGAACTCGTCCTTCGTTATGTAAATCGGTTTGCTTGAAATATTTAACATATCGCCTGATTTTTTTAGCGAAAACAAGTTTGAGCGTTTGACGCGGTCGAACAAGGTTGCAACGCGCGTTTCGGGTCTGGGGTATGCCGGGCGGGGTCAATAATCTGATTCAAAATCCTGATTGCTGCGGAACACGCGGTTGTAGTGCTCCGTCTCGCGCACCTGTTCGAAAGTGCCGTCGAATATAATCTGCCCGTCGCGAAAGATGAGCACGCGATCGCACATAGAAGCGAGCAGGGCGTCTTCAGTCACGCAAACCATGGTCCATGGGCGCTCTGGATCGGTCAGGTATTTGGCGATGCGCTCTCTGTCTCTGAAGCTGAGATTGGCCACAGGCTCTTCCAGGATGAGCAGGCCGCCTTTGCCGATCACGGCGCGCGCTACAAGGATTTTGGTTTTGATATTCCCGGGCAGATTTTTTCCGCCAGGCAGGGCCATGAAATTAAGCCCTTCGGGTTTGCTGCGTATAAAATCGTTTAGCCCTATGGCTTCGACCACGCGGAGCACTTCATCCAGGGAGATGTTGCGTCCTACCCGGATGTTTTGCAGGATGGTTCCTTTGAAGATGTCTTCCTGCGAGGACATATCGCCGATGTATTTGCGCAGCGTGCGCAAGTTGAGGCTTTGTTTGGGTAGTCCGTTGAATAGCAAAGTGCCGTTAAAATCGCGTTTCAGGACGGAGAGGATCTGCATCAAGGTACTTTTACCCGATCCGCCGTAACCTGCTATGGCGATGCGGTCGCCCGGCTTGAAGTGAAAATTGATATCTTTGAGTACAAAATGATCATCTATCTCGTACCGGTAGGAGAGGTTGCGGGCCTCAACGGAAAAGGGGCCTTGAGAAAGCAAGTGATCGTCTTTCAGGCCGTCGGTGCGCTCTATGGGCAGGTCGGTGATCTGTCCCAACTTTTCCGTCGCGGTGATGACGTCGTAGGCGGTTTCGTGCAGGACAACCAGCTTTTCTACGGCGTTGACGATGAAGATAACCAGGATCTCTGAGCCGACAAATTGGCCGAGATTGATTTGGTTGTTCATCACCAAAAGGCTGCCCAAGATCAGGTAGCCGCCGATGACCAGCACGCGAAAGAACAATCCGCTGATAAACTGAATGAGCAGAATCCGCCAGTGCTTGGCGCGCGCATCCAGATAGTTGCTCACCAACTCATCTGCTTTTTCGACGGCAAATCGGTTGGTCCCTGCCAATTTGAAGGTGGCTACCGTGCGCCCGACTTCTTCCAGCCAATAGGCCAGCTTATATTTTTCTTTGGACTCTTTGAGCGAGGTCTCTACCCCTTGGGGCGCAGTCCAGTAAAATAGTATGGCCAGGATCAGCAGCAAGCCCAGCGAAAAGAGCACAAAAGTGGGGTGATAAACGGACAACAACAGTAAGCCGAGCACAATCTGCAAGGAGGCCGCGCTTCCGTCGATTAGGATTTTGGCCACCCCTTTCTGGACGTTCATCACGTCGAAGAAGCGGTTGACCAACTCTGGTAAATGCTCGTTGTGGAGTTCTTCGAGATTGAGTTGCGGGAAACGAAGTGCGAAGTCTAAGGCGGCATCGCTGTATATCCGGCGCTGGAGATACTCCGTGATGGCGTGTTGCATGATCAATAAGGCGCCCGAGAACAAGGCGCCAAGGACAACAAACAATACCAACAGGCCCCATGAAGCCGAAATACTGCCTCCGGCAATGAGTCCAATGATGGCCTGAATGCCTAAGGGTAGCGACAAACTGATTAAGCCGGCTACCAAGGCATAAAGGAAAATATATCGGATCTCCCGACGATAGGGATCCAAAAGCAAAATAGCGCGTCGTATGGGCGTAATCTGATTTCCCTTGCTGTCCATAGTAATCAAGCGACTCAAACGTCCATGGGGCGAAAATGTTTAGGAGCAATACTATTATCTTCGTTGCTCTGGCGCCATGGTAGCCCCGGGGCTCATATTTTCTATGGGGACTTTAAGCGGATCGGGCAAGGTATCGCGAGGAGCGTTGGGGTCATAGATGGGCCTGGTTTTGTTGATTGATGCGAGATACTTGTCGATCAGGTTGGCTTTGACAACTCGCTCCTCAAGGGCCTTTCGGGAGGGATGGATCTCTTTGTTGAGGTATTTTTCGATCATCAGGCTGGCGATTGGCGCCGCAAAAGATGCGCCCCAGCCTGCATGCTCAACATAGACTGCGATAGCAATTTTCGGATTGTGGCGCGGCGCAAAGGCAAAAAATACCGAGTGGTCGTCGCCATGGGGGTTCTGGCTCGTGCCCGTCTTCCCGCAAACTTCAATATCGGGAATGGCAGCCACGCGCGCGGTACCTCGCTTGACGCACTCGGACATGCCGGCAGCCACCAACTCGAAATGTTCGCGGGCAATATTGACCGTTTGTTTTTGACGGAAGCGCTGAGGAATCGGGGTGTCGTCTTTGAACGATTTGGCCAGATGCGGCCGATACCAGTACCCTCTGTTGGCGATACAAGCTGCCAGATTGGCCATTTGCAAAGTGGTCATCTGCACTTCGCCCTGGCCGATGCCTACCGACATGATCGTAGGCGATTTCCAGCCGCCCAACTTCTTGGGATAGATTTTGTCGTAGTAGGTTACGCCGGGAATGTTACCCGGGCTTTCATTCGGATAGTCAACGCCTAATTTGACGCCTAAGCCCAGTTGCTTGGCGTACTCTTCGAATTTGGCTAATCCCACTTCGGGCTTATTGAAGCCCCAATTGTCCACGATCTCGCGAAATTCCTGGAAGTAATAGGTGTTGCACGAATAAGCGATGGCATCCACCACGCCGCCGATGCCGCCGTGGCCGTGACACTTATACAGGCGACCTGCGTAGAAATATCCGCCGCCGCAACTCTTTCCGGCATGGGGCTGGGCCGTGCCTTCTTGCAGGCCAACCAAAGAGACTACCGTCTTGAAAATGGATCCTGGAGGATATTTGGCCATGACGGTACGGTCGAAGAAGGGCTTCAAAGGGTCGGTGAGCAGTTGGCTAAATATCTGGCCGCGCCCTTGCGTCATGGTCAGTAGGTTGGGA
The DNA here is from genome assembly GCA_046296435.1 of Saprospiraceae bacterium. Classification (GTDB taxonomy): domain Bacteria; phylum Bacteroidota; class Bacteroidia; order Chitinophagales; family Saprospiraceae; genus M3007. The sequence continues at coordinate 99,756 of JBKBLI010000002.1, forward strand.
TTGTAGTACGGCGCGCTAACCATGGCCAATATTTCGCCGGTCATCGGTTCGATGGCGACGATGCTACCCGTCTTGTTTTGCAGCAGGTGCTCTCCATAAGCCTGAAGGTCGATATCCAGCGTACAAATCAAATCGCTGCCGGCGACGGCTGCCGAATCACGCAAAGCGTCGTATTTGCCCACTATGCGGCCGAGGTGATCTTTCAGATAGGCCACAGAGCCTTTTTTCCCTCTGAAATACGTTTCGTACTCAAGTTCTAAACCGGCCGCCCCAATATAATCGCCCGAGCGATAGATTCCCTTTCCGCGCTCGATATCGCGGGGATCTACCTCGTTGATGTAGCCCAGCACATGGGCGCCGGCATTGTAAGGGTATCCGCGTATGTTGCGCACTTGCACAAAAAATCCGGGAAACTCGTACAAACTTTCCTGCAAGCGGGCGTATGTGGCAGAGGATATTTTTTTCAAAAAAACAAAAGGGACGGAGCGCGAAAAACGCGGATCCTTCCAATTCTTATTCAGATTTTCATCAAATTCTTTTCGGGTTATACCCAGTATTTTACAGAATTTATCCACGTCCATGCCTTCGTGATCAACCTGGTTGTAAACCGCCATCAAGTCGTACATGGGTTCGTTGTTGAGGATCAACTTGCCGTTGCGGTCAAAGATCAGCCCACGCGAGGGGTAAAGCGTGAGTTTTTCGATGGTGGTGGCATCGGCCTTGATGCGGTAGGAGCGGTCGAAAAGCTGTAGTTGTGCGGCGCGCGCCAGAAGAGCCGCTATGGCAATCAGGATTACCATGCGTATGTGCCTCACTTTGTTGTATTCTGTACTCATTTTACGGTTCACTGCTTAGGATTGAGCACGGCGACTAATCCGACCCCAAAAAACATGGAAGCAACCCAACTCAACATCGTCTTGAATATAACGCTGCCTAACTGTACGAAATTGAAAGCGTCCAGCAAAAAAAACCACAAAATATGCGCTGCAAAAAATATAGCGGCCAATCTAAAAAACCATGTATAGCCAAACCAATGGGGCGAGGGGATGAGTTCTTTGCCGGTAAATCCGCCCTTGGGCTCATAAAAGCGCAGCAATAAGTATCGCACGTAACCCGACATCGAACCCGCGCCGGCATGAATGGCGCCGGTATTCTCGAAGCTATCCGCCGCCAGACCAACGGCGAATCCAAGCAGCACAGTGTAAATGGATGGAAGCGAAGTGGGTAACAGCAGAATAAACAAAGGATACATAAAAACCTGAAAAGGCAGGGCGCTCATCTCGGCCATCGCGTTGAACACCAGCCCCTGCAGCAGCAATAGCGCAACGAAACGAATGATATGCGGGCTAAACTGGTTACTCATACTTTGTCTTTTCCATGAGGCGCTGCATCTCCTCCCCAAATATGTTGCGAACGATATAGACCGCATCCGTGCGGCTGAGGTCGTGGGTCAGCCGCACCGGAATGTTCATGAAATAGGTATTGTCCGGATCGATCGAGGGCTTGGCATCAACGATACCGATCAAATGATTTTTGGGAAACATGGCAGACAGACCGCTGGTCGCCACTGTATCGCCAATACTCACCTCAATGTGCTTGGGTATGTATTTGAGCGTCATGTTTCGAGGGGATTTCCCCTCCCATACCAGCGACCCATAAGCCCCATGCTTCTTGAGCATAGCCGATACTCTGGTCTGGCGGTGCAGCACCGACATGGCGACTGAAAAATGCTTGTCCACGTGTCGAAGCACGCCGACGATACCGTCTGAGGCAATCACGCCGCAGTGCGGCACAATGCCATCGGCGCTACCGCGGTTCAGCAAAATCCAATTGTTGTCGTAGTGTACCGAATTGTCCACCACCTGCGCCGGAATGACCTCGTAACTTGGTCGGATCCGCAAGCGGCGCAGCGAGTCGCTCCGCAGCGCCGAATCCGGAAGTATGATATTTATGGTATCGCGGCTGATAAGGCTGAACAGTCGCATATTTTCGTTTTCGCCGCGCAGCTGGGCAATTTCAGCCTGGAGGCGCTTATTCTTCTCGATAAGGCCGTTGTAATCCTGAAATTTCTTGCGCCACGCGTTGACGTAGTTGGCCCATTTAGAGGTGTTGTAGAGGTAGATCTCCCGCTGCGTGGAATCTTCCCTGCCGACGATCACATAGAACGCAATTGCCTGACTCAGCAAAAGCGTCATCAGACCTCCGTTTTTGATCAGCAAATAGAGCAGATTCCGCATAGCATCGCTGGGCCAATAATTGGGTATCTCTTCGCCTCGCGGCAGCGCGCACCCGATTTTTAGAAAAACTCCTTGCGCTTACGTCAACCGTAAGTGGGATGTACGATCAGACGCTTTTCCGATCAATCAGGAATGAATAACGGCCCGTATCTTTCAGCGCCAAACCCGTACCCCTGACCACCGCGCTAAGCGGGTCGTTGGCAACATGCACTTTCAACCGCGTCTTTTGTTCCAGACGCTTGTCTAATCCTCTCAACAATGCGCCGCCGCCGGTCAAATAAATACCATTCTCATAGATGTCGGAGGACAACACCGGAGGCGTTTCCTCCAAAGCGCGCAACACGGCTTCCTCAATCTTGCTGATGCTTTTGTCCAAAGAGTAGGCCACTTCCTGATAGCCCACCTTGATCTGTTTGGGGATGCCGGTCATCAGATCGCGACCGCTCACCGCATAATCCTCCGGCGGGTTATCCAATTCGTGCAGCGCCGAGCCGACATGGATTTTGATCTGCTCAGCAGTGCGTTCGCCAATCAGGATGTTGTGCTCCCGCTTCATGTACTGCATGATGTTGTTGGTGAGTTCGTCGCCTGCGATCCGAATAGACTGATCGCATACGATTCCCGACAAGGCAATCACGGCGATCTCGGTGGTGCCGCCGCCTATATCCACGATCATGTTCCCCTCCGGCTCTTCGATGGGCAATCCGATACCCAGAGCGGCAGCCATCGGTTCGTGGATCAGATAGGTCTCTTTGCTATTGACGTGGTCTGCCGAATCGAAAACGGCGCGCTTCTCTACCTCGGTGATGCCGCTGGGTATGCAGATCACCATTTTCAGGTGGGAGAAAATATTGTTTCGCAGGCCGGCGAGCTTGATCATGTTTTCAATCATACTCTCAGCAGCCTGAAAGTCGGCAATCACGCCATCCTTTAGCGGGCGAACTGTCTTGATATTTTCATGCGTTTTCTCGTGCATTTGCAGCGCGCGCGTCCCCACCGCGATGGTTTCGCCACTTTTGCGGTCAATAGCTACGATGGATGGCTCGTTGACCACCACCTCGTCGTTGACCATAATCAACGTGTTGGCCGTGCCGAGATCGACGGCTATTTCTTGTCTGAAAAATTTAAACAAACTCAAGGTTATGCGTCAGTTAAATGTGAGCGTTTTCGATTTGTGCAACCCACTGCCATTAAATACTAAAAGATTTGGCTTGCAGGTCATCTTTTTAAAAGCGCGCAAATATACGCGCATTTCGACCGAACAACCAAGCTAACGTGTTTTACCTCTGTATTTTTAAAAAAAAGACAAAACTCGAACGCGTACGCTCTAAAAAATTTTCGTGCCTTTCGTACCTTTCATGCCTTTCGTGGTGAAATAAATTGTGAAAACCATTTGGATCCACGCCTAAAAAAGGTACGCTACACTCCCCATAATCTGCCCTCCAATGGTCTGAAATGAGGAAAAACCCGTGTAGTTGGCGCCGAAGTCAGGCAAAATCATCGTGTTGCCCCTAAGGTTGAGCACATTGCGCCCGGTCAGCCGCAGGCGAATGGAAGGCTTTTTGAAACGCCGTTCGACATCGAAACCCAGCAGCCAGAAGCGATTAGACGACGGCGACACCTGCTGCCAATTGTGGGCTGCCGAAATGTCGGCGCGCCACAGGCCGTGCTTGTAAGACGCGGAGGCCGTCGTTCGGTTGTCCTGAAAGGTAAAGGTCGGCTGGCCATCATAATACTGAATTGAGCGGCTATATGAGTGGCCCGCCTGCAGATGGATGCGCTTTTGCAGTTCGAAGCCCATCGAAAGACTGAGATTGAGCGTTTGATTTTGCACCCCCAGCAATTGTTCGCTCAAAATGGCATAGCCGGTTTTGTAATCGTGGAGAAATATACCGCTTAGGTTGGTTTTCAGGGGTTTCAGCCGATAGCTCGCCCTGACTTGCGTATTCAACTGGATGACCTCGGGCG
>JBKBLI010000003.1:0-19072 GCA_046296435.1 Saprospiraceae bacterium
ACGGCGGACCCTGGACCGCCGCCCAACCTGGCAATTTTAGCGTACAGCAGACCGGCTTGCTCAATGGCGACGAAGTCACCTTCGAAGTTCGGGCCATCAGCCCTTTCCCGGACTGCGAGCCGCTGATCGGATCGACCACCTGCGTCAAGACCTGTCAGGAGTCGCCGTTCAACAACCAAATTACCCCGCCGACCTGCGCCGGCGAAGCAAACGGCTCCGTCCAAATACTGACCAATACCTCCATACCGCCCTACACCTTCACCCTGAACGGGATAAGCAATGCCGACGGCTTGTTTACGGGTCTGCCCGCAGGCGCATACCCGGCCTCCATCCTCAACGGCGAAGGCTGCCTGACGCTTTCTACCGTCGTCGTGCCGCAACCCGATCCGCTTCAGGTCGAAATAAACGCCGCGCAAGACGCATCCTGCTTCGGCTTTGCCGACGGCTCCGCTTCGGCGACGAGCACAGGGGGCACAGGCGCGAGCCTGTTCGCCTGGAGCAATGGACAGAGCGGACCGGTTGCCGACGGGCTGAGCGCCGGAGTATATGAGGTGATTGCCACCGACCTGAACGGCTGCACGGCCGTCGCCTCGGTGACCATCGGCGCCAATCCGCCGCTTCAAGCCGCGATGGCCTCTGTTTCGGCCGCCTGCTACGGGCAAGCCTCCGGCAGTCTGAGCGTCGCCCCTTCGGGCGGTACCGGATCCGGCTATGGATATCAGTGGAACGACCCCAACGCCCAGAATACGCCCACGGCAAGCAACCTGCCGGCGGGAACGTATCAGGTAATCGTCAACGACGCCAACGGCTGCACCCTGACGCTAAGCGGCACGGTTGCTCAACCCGACTCGCTGCTCCTGAGCCTGAGCGGCCTCAACCCATCCTGCAACGGATCCGCCAACGGTGCAATCAACGCATCGGCCCAGGGCGGCGTCGGCGGATACACATTCGCCTGGGACAACAACCAAATCGGCCCATCCGTATCGCAGTTGAGCGCTGGGACCTACATTGCCGTCGTCAGCGACGCCAATGGCTGCACAGCCTCGGCAAGCTATACGCTCGCCGAGCCGGATCCCATCGGGATCAGCGCTGCCGGTTTGGACATTGCCTGCCATGGCCAGTCAAGCGGCGGGATCAACCTAACGGCTTCCGGCGGCAATGGGGGCTATTCGGTACAGTGGAGCGGCCCCGATGGATATACCGCGACAGGCGCCCAAATCCAGGGCCTCGCCGCCGGCGTCTATAACGCTACGGTGAGCGACGCGCTGGGCTGCACCGCCATTTACACCCTTACCCTTGCGCAACCTGCCGCCCCGCTCTCGCTATCGCTCCCAAGTCCTGCCTTTGTCGTGTGTCACGCCGCCAGCGACGGCGTCGCTACCGTCAGCGCTTCCGGCGGCACCGCTCCCTATACCTACGCATGGAGCGCCGGCAATCAGACAGCTCCCACGGCCGTCAACCTCCCGCCAGGGAGCTACTCGGTCCTCGTGCGCGATGCGCAAGGCTGCACGGCCCAGGCCGCTACCCTGATCGAAGAAAAAGGCCCCATCAGCGCGGAAATTACGCTCGTGCCGCCCAAGTGCCACAATGGCGACGACGGCAGGGCCATCGTCAGCGCCGCCTTCTATGGCGCCAACCCCGCGCCCTTGTCCGGCTTCGGATTCGAGTGGAGCACCATCCCGGCCCAAAACTCGGCTACCGCTACCGGATTGCGCGCCGAGAGCCAGTACGCCGTTACGCTGACCGACGCGCAGGGCTGCACTGGCGTCCAGACGATTACCACCGGAAATACGCCGCCGATGACGGCCGCCATCAGCAACCTGAACCACGTGCGTTGCCACGGCGACGCCAGCGGATCAGCGCAAGCCATCGGATCCGGCGGACTGGAGCCTTACTCATACCTGTGGAGTCCGGGGCCGGCCATCCAAACGGCCCAAACGGCAGAGAACCTCAAAGCCGGCGTCTATAGAGTCACCATAACCGACGCCAACGGCTGCGCGGTGATTACAAGCGTAGAGGTCAACGAACCGCCCGCTTTGACCCGCCAACTCAACCGCACAGCCGTAGCCTGCTATGGCGAGAGCACCGGCTCGGCAAGCGTAAACCCAAGCGGAGGATCGCCGCCGTACCAATACGTCTGGAACAACGGCGCCATCACAGCCGCCATCTCTCAATTGCCCGTCGGCGAATACGCCGTCACCGTGACCGACGCCAACGGCTGCACTACGGTTGGCGAGATCGCTGTCGAGCAACCCGAAGCGCCTCTTACCGCCATAGCGACTGCCAAGGACGCCGGTTGCTTTGGCGCTTACACGGGCAGCATCACGTTCGAACCCTCGGGCGGCGCCGGCCCTTATCAGTACGCGCTCAACGACGGACCCTACAACGGATCGCGCATCCAAATCGGGCTGTCAGCCGGAACCTACACCCCCCGCCTGATCGACCGTAACGGCTGCACGCTGGTCCTCGCACCCGTTACGCTGACCCAAAATCCCGCCCCCGTGCTCGACCTCGGCCCCGACCTCACGCTCCGATTTGGCGATAGCATACAATTGTTCAGCGACCTGAGCTACGCCGCAGAGCCTGTCGTTTATACCTGGGACCCGAGCGGCCTACCATGGCTGAGTTGCGGCGATTGTCCGGATCCGTGGGTGCGCGGTTTGCGCTTTTCGACATACTTCACGCTGAGCGTCACGGATGCCCTGGGCTGCTCCGCTACCGACCGCATCCGCATCAGTATCGAAAAACCGCGACGCATCTTCGTCCCTACAGGCTTCAGCCCCAACGGCGACGGCGCCAACGATGTGCTGCCCGTGCACGGACAAGCCGACGCCAAAGTCCTCAGCTTCCGTATATTCGATCGCTGGGGCGAGTTGGCGTATGAAGGGCAAGACCTTCGCATCAACGACGAGACCCAAGGTTGGGACGGTTCCTTCAGAGGGCAAGCCATGCCTCCCGGCGTCTATGTATGGATGCTGGACGTCGAATACCCGGACGGCGAACGCGAGACCCTGCGCGGCGAAACGACCCTGATTCGATAGGCCGGCGCCCTCGCAGGATCCGCCGTCGCCCAAAGCGGTAAGCGCGCAGCGCGCCAACCCGCAGCCGGCGCGCACATGCCCTGCCCGTCGCTCGCGCGCCCTGTTTGCGCCTCCTCCCGCCCTTTTTTTTCGAAAAAAAACAAGACCCAGGCGGGCAGGCCAGGAGCGGCAAGGGCGGGCGGGGCGCAGAGGGCAAAGCGGCTAAACTCAGCGCGCTTCGCTGCCTCAGCGGTCGCGATACCTTTGCAAACAGACGAAACATAAGCCAGTCAGGCAGCTATCTCGAAGCGATGACTTACGAACAGACGCTAAACTACCTCTACCAGAGGCTCCCCATGTACCAACGGATCGGAGCCGCCGCTTTCAAAAAGGACCTGGGCAATACGCAAGCCCTGTGCGCTTACCTGGGCAATCCTGAGCGCCGTTTTGCATCGGTACACGTTGGGGGCACCAACGGCAAAGGCTCGGTAAGTCACCTGCTGGCCGCCGCTTTTCAGCAGGCGGGCTTGCGCACGGGCCTTTACGTCAGCCCGCACTACAAGGATTTTCGGGAGCGGATACGCATCAATGGCCGCTACATCCGCCGCGCAGAAGTAGTCGATTTCGTGGAGCGTTGTATGCCCGCAATCGAAGAAATACAACCGTCGTTTTTTGAACTGACCGTAGCCATGGCCTTCGACCACTTCGCCCGCCGCAAGGTGGATGCGGCCGTGATCGAAGTAGGCCTCGGCGGGCGTCTGGACAGCACCAACGTCATTGAGCCGGCGCTCAGCGTGATTACCAACATCAGCTTCGACCACATGGATATGCTGGGCGACACGCTTGCCCTCATCGCCTACGAAAAAGCGGGGATCATCAAGCCGGGCATCCCAGTCGTCGTCGGCGAACGCGACGTCGAGACGGATCTGGTCTTCGCCCGAAAAGCGTCCGCCTGCGCAAGCCCCATCACTTTTGCGCAAGATGAGTACGAGGTCAGGCCACTGTCCGGGAGCGACTGGAAACGCAGCCTTTTTGCCGTAAAAAAACATGCCATAGGCGTCTCCCAGACCATTGAAGTACAGGCTGCAGGGCCTTATCTGACCCACAACCTGCGCACCGCGCTGGCTGCGTGGGACCGCTGCTGCGAAGCGCCGGCATGGCGCGCCCACGCCCTTCGCCCCGAGCACTTGCCCCTGGCCCTACCCCGGCTCCGCGACCTCACCCGATTTCGCGGCCGCTGGGAATTGCTGTCCGAGGCGCCGCTTGCGCTGGCCGATAGCGCGCACAACGAAGCCGGTCTGCGCGCGCTGTTCGACGCCGTGCAAGCCTATCGGCAGGCGCGCAGCCCCAAAGGACTTCGGATCGTTTGCGGATTTGTAAACGACAAAGACCTTTCGAAAGCCTTGGCTGCGGCCCCCGCCGATGCGCGATACTACTTTGCCAAAGCCAATGTACCGCGGGGCTTAGACGCGGTCGCTTTGCGCGACAAAGCGCGCGCATTCGGTCTGAACGGAGAGGCTTACCCCAGCGTCCGGCGGGCGTACAGAGCCGCTTTGCGCGACGCCGCCCCCGCCGACGATCTCGTCGTGGTTTGCGGTAGCATCTTTGTGGTTGCGGAGGTCATGTGAGCAACCCAAGGAGCAAGCGACGGACGGCTGGCGCGGCCTTGCCCGCAGTCCGTCGTGTTTGGGGTCTGTAAGAAAAAGGGCATGGGCGCGGGCTTCAACTGCGGACCCCGGCCCATGGCGCAAATCTTTTTTTTTCAAAAAAGCAAAAAACCGAGGCGCTTGATTGCAAAAAAAAGCGCTTTGTAACAAAAGTCACACACCGCCTGCGCCCGGTCGCAGTATTTTTCGAAAAATTGCTTTTTTATGAAAAAAAACTATCAAATTCTCATCGTCGGGGGCGGTAACGCAGGGCTTTCGGTCGCCTCCAAATTGCTTCGCAAAAACTCCAAATTGGACATCGCCATCGTAGATCCTGCCGAAAAGCACTATTACCAGCCAGCTTGGACGCTGGTAGGCGGCGGGGCCTTCAACATCAAGGCCACGGTAAGACGGCAAGCGGATGTGATCCCCAAAGGCGCCCAGTGGATTCAGGAGAAAGTGGCGACTTTCGACCCCGCTAACAATGCTGTCGTGCTACAGGACGGAACGCGCCTGAGCTACGACTACCTGGTAGCCGCGCCGGGCATACAACTCAACTGGCATGAAGTCAAGGGGCTGAAGGAGACGCTGGGCAGCAACGGGGTGTGCAGCAATTACAGCTTCGAACACGCGCCCTACACTTGGCAAAGTATCCATAGTCTGAAGTCGGGCAAGGCAATTTTTCACAATCCGCATACGCCGGTCAAATGCGGCGGCGCTCCGCACAAAATCATGTACTTGGCCGCCGACCATTGGCGCAGGGCGGGCGTTCTTCCGAATATCAAAATCCAATACCAGAGCGGCGGAGCCAGGCTTTTTGCCGTCGATAAATACGAAAAAACCCTGCTTAAAGTGTGCGAACGCGCCAACGTGGATCTCCACTTTATGGTTAAGCTCGAAGAGATCGACGGTCCGAACAAGCGCGCCCGTTTCGTCGGCTTTGGCGATGCAAACAAGGGGCAGGAGACTTGGGTTGATTTTGATATGATACATGTGACGCCGCCGCAAAGCGCGCCGGATTTTGTACGCAACTCCGAACTGGCCAATAGCGCCGGATGGATCGACGTAGATAAGTTTACGCTGCGGCACATTCGTTATCCCAACATCTTTTCGCTGGGCGACGCTTCTGGATTGCCCACCTCCAAAACCGGCGCCGCCATCCGCAAGCAAGCGCCGGTGCTGGTCGATAATCTGCTCGCAGCCATTGCGGGTGCGCCGCTGCCAGCCCAATACAACGGTTATACTTCCTGCCCGTTGGTGACGGGCTACGGCAAGTTGGTGCTCGCCGAATTTGACTACGACTTGAAGCCGCAGGAAACCTTCCCCTTCGATCAAAGCAAAGAGCGCTGGAGCATGTACCAACTCAAGCGCCGCGTGCTACCCTGGTTGTACTGGAATGGTATTCTGCCCGGATGGGCCTGATTACAACGCTTTGATCTGATTTTGTAAAAAAAAGCGAACTTTGCGCAAATTTTATCCTCCCCCGGGAGAATTGAGCGTGCAGTATGCGCGCGCGGCGTGCGGACAAGAGGCCTGAATAAGCGCGCGCCGTGCGATGTGCGTTCCATTTTTTGAAAAAAACGCAAAATGTCAGTCATCGTACAAAATCTGGTCAAAGTATATGGCGCGCAACGCGCCGTGGACGCCGTCTCTTTCGAGGCGAAGCGCGGCGAGGTGCTTGGGTTTCTGGGGCCAAACGGCGCCGGCAAAACCACCACCATGAAGATCATCACGGGTTATCTGCCCATGAGTGAGGGTAGCGTGAGCGTGTGCGGTCACGATGTGAGCGCCGACTCCAAAGCGGCCCGCGCCAGAATCGGCTATCTCCCCGAGCACAATCCGCTGTATCGCGATATGTATGTGCTTGAATACCTGCTTTTCAACGCCGCCCTGCACCGCGTGCCCAATGCCCGCGCCCGCGCCGAAGAAATGATTGAGCGCACCGGGCTGATCTCGCACCGCCACAAGCTCATTCAGAGCCTATCCAAGGGCTATCGGCAACGGGTGGGTTTGGCGCAGGCCATGCTGCACGATCCTGAGGTGCTGATCCTCGACGAGCCTACTTCAGGGCTTGATCCAAACCAGATCATCGAGATCCGCAACCTGATCCAGTCTGTGGGCAAGGAGCGCACCGTGATTTTGTCCACACACATACTCGGAGAGGTGGAGGCGATATGCGACCGCGCGGTGATCATCAATCAGGGACGGCTGGTTGCCGACGCGCCCATTGCAGCGCTCAAGGAGAAATTTAGCGGCCGCAACATTGTCATTGTTGAATTTGCGCAAGAAGTGGCCGCTCAGGCGTTGCGCGACGTAGAAGGCGTAGCGGCAGTGGAGCCTGACGGCCCGCGCCGCTGGAAACTCGCTTCCGAGGCCGGAAAAGATATACGCGCGCAGGTATTTGCTTTTGCAGTCGAACGAGGGCTGACCCTGCTCGAACTTCGCCGCGAAAGCCAAAGCGTGGAGGAAGTATTCCGGGCGTTGACCCTTACGCCAGACCCTGCAAAAAGCGCATAAGACACGCGCCTCAAATTTGCATCGGGGCGTCCGGCGCTTAGCGCTCGCCCGTCAGGTTAGTACCTGAGCAAGGCCTCGCCGAAATCGTATTCGATGAGCACATCGTCGAGCAGAGGATCCTGGCCGATGAAATAACCGTCTTTGAGATTGTAGCCCCACACTTTTCCCAAGTTGTGCCAATAGGAGGCGGTGAGTCCGCCGCGGGTTTCTTTGATGATATTGAACATCGGCTTGCCGGTCTGGCGCTCGATCATTTTGACAAGCACGTGGCCTTCTGTTTTGGTGAATTCTTTGAGGTGGTCGTAATAATCCTCCTTGAGTTCGTTTTTTTCTTTTCGCAGGACGCGCCTGCGCTGGCGCTTGTTCATGTCCTTGGTTTCCTCCTGGATTTCGTTGTAGAGGGTCACCGCTTTGAGCGCGTAAGGGTAAACCTTTCGGGCGGCGCGCACATAACGAAAATACTGCATGCGCTCCTGCTGGTCTTTGAACTCGCGCCGGGCCCCGATATAAACCGTGCGCAGGGTCATGAGAAAAGTCGTATCGCCGCGGATGACTTCCATGACTGCCCAGGCGCCGCTGCGCGGCACGGTATCTGTTTGGGCATTCAGCGCGCAGACGCCCCACAAAAAGGCCAAAGTCAGATAGTTTTTCACGGAACCAAAACGTTTGAATGCGGTTGCGAAGTATTTAAACGTTGAGACGTAAGGATTAGCTTGTCGTCGGGGGCGTTTGATAAACTTTAACAAAGGCGCTCTCTGGCGATCGCCCCACAAAAAAACGAAAGCCGCGCTCTGGCGAGCGCGGCTTTCGGAGTATTCAAGTTGAATTTAGCGAACGCCAACGACTTAATTATCCCAAAAGATAAAAGGACTCGATAACGTATTCGGATCCTTTTGATCTGGAGCGTTCGGATTAAGGTCTATTTCAGATTGCGGATAGAACAGAGAACGAATTGGCTGGCTATACAGCGCATTAGTTGGAGCCGTGATCGACGGGAAACCAGTGCGGCGCCAGTCATTCCAGGCCTCCATGATTACGCCGAACAGCGCGACGAATTTCTCCTCGATGATTTGCTTGAGCTGATCCTCGGTCGAACCGGACAGCGTTCCATTTGCGGCGATATAACTGTCAATTTCGGCCGTAGGAACCGCTGCGGCTTGCATCGCCAGGCGAATTCCATTTTGGAAAAAAGTCTCCGCATCGCCGGAAGCGCCATAGAGCGCCAATTCGGCGCGCATGAAGTTGTACTCAGCAGCCGTAATCATCCGTATCGGCGCGACGCCATTGTAGGTGTATGCCGTGGGCGAGATGGATCCGTTGGCTGCGCCAACTACCGGAGTGGTGTTGGTGGTATCGCCCCTCAGATATACGTGCATACGAGAGTACGTCAGCGCAGGGGGATCACCGCCTACAGCTCCTTTGTACTCAGGATTGGTGCGCGAGAAGGGGAACGGCGTGAAATAGAACTTGCGACGGGGATCGTCCTTGCCATTCATTAAGCTGACCAGCGTATTGTTGGGAAAGAACTGATTGACCCGGTCCACCTCAAATTGGTGAATGGGGTTCTGACGACGCGCCTCGTTGATAAACGACATCTGGAAGTTGTCCGCGTTGCTTTCGATGAACGATGGGTTGGTCGCCAAAAATGCGTTGATCTTGTCTATCGTTCCCGGCAATTTACGCTGATGCAGCAGCAGGCGCAATTTGAGCGTATTGGCCGTTTTGATCCAGTTGTTTTTAGCCGTCGAAAACTGAGCCGGGAAAATAGTAGATGAGCCGGCGCCCGGCGATTTGAGCGATGTGGCGGCATTCAGCTCTGTAATAGCCTGATCCAACAAGCGCTCCAGATCGGCATAGATGGCCTGTCCGTCGTCGAACCTGGGCTGAGTATTGTTCGTGAATGCCAGAGCCTCTGAATAAGGCGCGCTACCCCAAGCGTCCACGATGATTTGGAATAAATATGCTTTGAGCACTTTGGCAACGCCTGAGTAGTGCGGACTACCCTCTTCGTTTGCTTTGCGGATGATCAGTTCGATATCCGCCAATGCGCCGGCGTAAAGCAGGTTCCAGACGTTGTTGAGGTCCGAGCCTTGGATATTGTAACGCTCGAATTCCTGGGTTTGGGTAGCGATACCCTGACCTTGACCAGAAAACTGCTGTGCGATAAGCGACGTGTAACGGTGCATATCGGAGCCAGACAGGAAGCCTACTGTGGCGGTCACTGAAGGCAGTATCAACTCGACAGGCGAATCGAGTACGTTGTTCGGACTTGTATTGATATCAAGAAAGTCCTTACAAGAGACAAGCATGGTTACGGTCATCACCAGCGCCATGCCTTTAAGGAATCTTATTGGTTGCATATGTGCAATTTTTTTTGTGAAAAGTACTTTACAAATCAGAACGTAACAGAAAGATTTACGCCGTACGAGCGGATTGCCGGCAAGGCGTTGAACTCCAGGCCCTGTGCATTGGATATACCCAGCGCGTTTTGTTCAGGATCCAGGTGTGGGTAATTGGGCGCGTGCAAGAACAAGTTGCGACCAAATACTCCGACCGTCAAGGCGCCCAGCGGCGTATTGTTCAGCATTCCTTTGGAGAACGTGTAGCTGAATTGAGCCTCCCGAATGCGGAACCAGGATATGTCGTAGATAAAACCTTCAGCCGCTACGTGTACGCCATTGTTGCCCCAGTACTGTTCGGCGGTAAGCCTTTTCTCAAACTGACCTTCGTTGCGCTGTCCGGCATTGGGGCCAGATGCAAATACGCCTTCAAATTTGTAAGGCGTAGCCAGCGCGCCATCGCTATCGAAGCGATCGAATTCGGCGGTTTCGATACCGACGCCCTGGCGGCGAATATCTGCGAGGTTACGCGAGTACTGATCGCCGCCTACGCGGATATCCAACAGTACGTTCAGGTTGAACCCTTTGTAGCTGATGTCATTGTTGACGCCCAGCAACCAACGCGGGTTGGGGTTTCCGATCTTCTCTACGTTGGCTCCGGGAAGCAACAGACCATTCGGATTCAGCAGCAAATCGCCATCCGCATTGCGTTGATACTTGTTGCCGTACAGTTGGCCATATTCGTCATTCACCACGAGGCGCGTGTTGGGCGTTACGAAGCCGCCAAGGAAAATGTTGTCAACGCCCGGAGCCAGACTTTTTACGATAGACTTGAACTGCGTGAAATTAAACGTGCTGGACCACATTCCATTGCGCGTCTTGATGGGCGTAATGGTTACGCCGGCCTCCCAGCCTTTGGTCTCAAGTTCGCCGGCATTCAATACGACGTTGGTTACGCCGGATGCGCCGGAAACCGGCACAGAAAGAATGATATCTGTGCTGAGCATGTTATAGCGGGTCAGTTCGACGGACAAGCGATCCTTCAGCAAGGACAGATCTATGCCTACTTCCTGAGAGGTAGTAAACTCCGGTCCCAGATTCGGGTTGCCGGCAGCGTTGAAATAAGTGAAGCCTTGACGGCCGCCGAATGGGAATTGGATATTTGGACCAAATCCGTCGGCCGGGTTTGCCTGACCGTAGTAAGTATCCGTGCTGTAGAGCAAGGAGGCGCGGCCTGTACGTCCGTAGTTAGCGCGCAGTTTGAGCAAGCTCACCCAGTCCGATTTCAGGCTCGGAATAGCTTCTGTCAGATTGAGCGTACCGGCCGCAGAATAATACAGATAAGAGCGGTTGTTCACCGGAAGCGTAGAGTTCCAGTCATTCCGTACGGAAAGGTCAAGCGTAGCGAAGTTGCGATATACCGTCGTCAGGTTACCGAATACGCCAAGAATGCGCGAACGTCCGATGCTGTAGCTTGGCACAAACGTGAGCGCATTGGATATGTTGCGGAAATTGCGAACGTTCAGCGTGCGGCCAATCAACTGGCTGAAATCATTGAAGTTATCCACCGTTTCCTGACCCAAAATAAAGTCAAACGTAAAGTCGCCCACAGAGCGCGTTCCGTTCAATGTCAGGTAAGAGTTCAGCACACGGTTGATCTCGCGGCCTTCCAGAATACCCCCCTGACCTTGAGCAGAAGTGTTGGCGCCGCCGCGCGCGCCAATTTGGTCATATCCATGGCGCACGAAAGAGTAATAGTCGGCGCCCACTTTGTAATTGGCCGACAGCCAGTCGGTCAACTGAAGGCGGAAGCCCACGTTACCGAATATGCGATTGGTCTGATCGTCAAACAGGTTGTTGTATATAGACCAGAAAGGATTATCCACCTGCGGATCGTAGTGCAATTGGTTGCCCACCGCATTCTGATAGGGCAAGCCGGCCAAATCCCAACTACGCGGCGTAAAGTAGGAGCGGAAAAGCGGATTAGACAACTGGTTGCCCTGCTGCGTACGATTTGACTTGTTAAAGGCGTAATTAATCGAAACGTCAGCCGATAGGCGACTGGTAATTGCAGAACCCGCGTTCAAGCCTACGTTGTAGCGCTGCAAACGGTTGTTGTCCAGAGGCCCCTGGTCATCCAGATAGCCCAGGGAGAGCCGATAATGGTTGGAGCCGCTGGTGCTGCCCTGAAAACTCAAATTGTGCTGCATATTACTTCCGCGGCGGAATATGTCGCGTACGTTGTTGGGGTAAGCGACAAAAGGAACAGAGTCGCGACCAACTACGCTGCTGAATCCGGGAGGCAAAGGCACGTTGCGGCCGTCCATACGGGGACCCCACGAGCCTATGGCTGTGGGGTTAAAATTGCCTCCATTGCCTTGTCCGTATGTGTTCTGTAAATCAGGTAAGCGGTTTACTTCCTGAAACGCAAAGTTCGTTGTGTAGCTAACCGATCTTTTTTGACCGGCTTTACCTTTTTTGGTGTTGATCAGAATGACGCCGCCTGCTGCCCGCGAACCATATAGCGCCGTAGCGGCCGCCCCTTTCAATACGGTGATGCTCTCGATATCCTCCTGGTTGAAGTCAATGGCGCGGTTAGAGGTAGCCGGACCGTTTTGCAACGGCGTTCCGCCGCCGCTATTGTCCACCGGGATACCGTCCACCACAAACAACGGTTGGTTACTTCCTGTGAACGTGGTGTAACCGCGGATCAAGATGTTGGAGCCCGTGAAGGATCCACCCGAACCTTGGAGACGCACCCCCGGAATTTTGGCTGCGAGCGCATTGGTGACATTCGTCGCGCGGGCTACAGTCAACTGTTCTGCGCTGAGCTCGGTCACGGCATAGCCCAGGTTGCTCTTGTCTTTCTTAACGCCAAAAGCCGTCACAACGGCTTCCTGAAGCGCTAAGCCCTCAGACATGGTGATGGACAGCCCAGAGCCGTCGCCGATAGGGACTTCGACGGATTGGAACCCAGAATAGCTCACCATCAGCGTAGTGGCGTTGTTGGGAACCATAAACCGGAACGAACCGTTGACGTCGGTCACGGCTCCGGCAGTGGTACCCTTGGCCACCACGGTTGCGCCGATCAGCGGTTCGCCGTCTTCTGTGATGACATTTCCGCTAACAGGTCGCTGGGCCGAGACCGCAAAAGCGACCAATGCAAGAAACATCGTAGTCAGGAATCTCTTCATACAAAACTGTTTGATTAGTGAATGAATGAACTTGTTTGATTTTAAAACCCTATGCGAAATCATTCGGCTTATTGCAGCTACGTCTCAACGGTATTGCAAATTTATGTCACTTCTGAAATCTGCAACTATTTTTCGTGAAAAAAAAGTTAAATCTTGGTTAAAAAATGAGAAAATGGCGGATTTTCGGCCCAAAAAAAGGGCTTGGCCGGGAATCTCCCGACCAAGCCCCATTTTCCATGCTTCGCGCTGTTTTAGAAATGCCGCTTGACGAGGCTCAGCGCCTCATCGGCTACCAGTGCGTTGGCGGCCAGCATCTCGCCGTCCCACACTCCGTTTCCGGTCCCCGCGAAGTCGCTGGTCCGCCCCCCGGCCTCCTGCACCAGCAGCGCGCCGGCGGCCACATCCCAAGGGTTGAGGCCGTATTCGAAAAACACGTCGAAGCGCCCGCAGGCTAACCAGGCCATATCCAAAGCGGCGGCCCCGTAGCGACGCACGCCGCGGGCGGCGCCCAAAAACTCCGTCAAAGCGCCGGTCCAGCCGCCAATCCGGGCCGGATTGTGGTAGGGGAACCCGGTGGCGACCAGCGCGTTGGCCAGCGTTGGGCGCGCCGAAGCGCGTATGGGCCGCTCGTTCATCCAAGCTCCGCCACCTTTGCGAGCGTAATATTGCTCGCTGCGGGGCACATGCTCTACGACGCCCAAAAGGGGTTCGCGGCCGAGGCATAGGGCAACGCTGACGGCATAGTGCGGCAAATCGTACAGGAAGTTGGTTGTGCCGTCGAGCGGGTCGATCACCCACCGGAGCGCCGCGTCGCGCTGCGGCACAGTGGCTTCTTCGGTGAGGAAGCCGGCTTGCGGAAGCAGCGCGCTGAGGCCCTCTACCAAAAGCTCTTCCGCCCGCCTATCTACAAAACTCACAAGGCCATTGTGGAACTTTTCCTCCACTTCCAGATCGTGGATGCGATCGGACTGTTCGCGGATGAATTGCGCGGCTTTGCATACTACGCGACGCGCCTCGGCGAGCCAACCATCCAATTGAGCTTCGTCCGGCGCGGTCATTTGCGGTTGGCGTCTTGTTTGGCAAACACCTTGCGGAGCAGGTCGGTATTGCGGGCGCCTTTGTTGCGGCGGATGTTCTTTTCCTCTTCCGTTATTTTTCCAAAAAGCCCTTTGAGCGCCTCGTTGGTCACATAATCGGACATGTCGTTGCCCACTTTTCTGTTGATCAGCGGGATTTTGTTGTACGTGTCGGCGGCATTGCGCCACAGGTTGTTGAGGCCCACCTGATCGAGCGACCGCCCGATGATGGGTTTGAACTTGTCGTACAACTGCTGCGAGGTTGTACGGCGCAGGTACTCCGTGGCCGAGTTGTCCGCGCCCATCAGGATTTTCATGGCGTCGTCGAAGGTCATTTGCTTAATGGCGCTCATAAAGATTGGCCCGGCCTCTTTGGCCGCCTCTTCGGCGCCGCGGTTGATCCTTTCGAGCAGTTCGCTTTCGAGATTGACAAAGCCGGGCACGCTGCGCAGTTGCGCGCTGACGCGCTGCGCCTCTTCGGGCAGGAGGATTTTGTAGGCGCTTTTGAGGAATCCGTCGCGTACAGACAATTCGCTCACCCCTTTGTTCACGCCCTTACCTAAAGCGTCTTTCAATCCTTGCCCGACCTCAGAGAGGCTGGGTTCGGTCATGACGTCTTTAGCGATCGCCTGAAGCGTGTCGCAGGAGGGCAGGGCAAAGAGCGCGACGAGCGCTGAAAGGACGATAATTCTTTTGTGCATGGAAAAAATTGTTTTAAAACGTGTTGAAAACGGCCAATGGAACGCCGGGGCGCAAGGCTTATTTTATGAAAATACGTTCGATCTGGTCTCCGGGCGTCAGATTTAACGCTACGTTAAGACCTTTTTTCACTTTCGTAAAAATGGCGTAGCGCCCGTCGAGGTGCGGGCGGGGGGCATGGGTGATGAAAAACTGCACGCTCTCCGTATTGCGGGCGTCGGCCCTGGCCATGCCCACATAGCCGGCGTCGTCGTACCACTTCAATCCGGTCTCGGTGTAAAGCGTGTAATCCAGCGCTCCATAGCCGTCGCCGCGAGGACAACCGCCCTGAGTCACGTGCCCGGGCACAATCCGGTGGAAGGTCTTGCCATTGAGCACGCCTGTATTGATCGCCTCGATGAATGCCGCCGTAGTGGCCGGCGCCCATTCGGGACGTATCTCCAGCACGATTTCGCCCTGCGTAGTCTTGATCACAATTTCTTTTTTGTCGTTGAGCGCGCGTAGATTTTCCCATTTGATGGGGGTATTCCACGACGGGGAATGGGGCTGCGGATAGGGCTGACCGGCGAAATAGGCGACGACCGAGTCTAGCGCCAGCAAGGCCTCATAGTCGCGTATGGGGCTGAGGTTGCGCCTGAGATTCGCAAGGTCGTCCATCAGCGCGGTATCGCGTCGCGTGCGAAAATTGAGAACTTCGGAGCGCAGCCCGGGACTAAGGCCTGCGATGATGCCCGGGTTGCCGGTGGCCATCAGGTTGCGCGCCTGTCGGTAGAGGCTGCCGCGCACGTCGTTGGCGTACTCGCCGTACACGCGATAAAAGTCGGGCAGGCGGCAAAGCCGCGAGAGCGCATGCGCAGCGGCCGTTTTGACGGCGGGGTGTATATCGTTGAGCGCTTTCTCATAGATCCATTTGTACTGCCAGGGGTATTCGGCCACGGCGGATATGCAGGCTGCCCGTTCGTAGGGATTCGTAGCTTGGGAGTATATTTCCCGAATGCTATAGCTGGCAAACTCGCGTTTCTCGCCGCGGGCGTAGCGATTGGCGGCAGCCCAAAGCGCTATGCGGGCGCGCCAGTGGATATCGGCGTGTTCGCGGGCAAGGCGCAGGTAGTAGTCGCCATCCCGAAGTTGGCCGTTGTTCAGAAAAAAACTGGCCGCCTCGTAGGCCACATGCGCGTTGGTGTCTCTCAACAGCGGGGCCACCAGCCAGCGCGCGGTATCATATTCGAACGCGCCCATGGCGCGGATGATTTCGCAGGTCACGCGCCAGTCTTGACTGCGTCGTATGTTGCGCGCCAAGATACTAAACGCTTCGGGGGCGCCGACCTTGCCCAGCACGGCGGCCAGCGGCGCCTGAAGAAAAGGCGTATTCTGCGCGCGAATGAAAGCGTTGACCAGCAGACGCGCCTGCGCGCTGTCCGGCTTGACTTCCGCGTAGCGGGCCAGATATTGGGCTGCCAAGATCCGCGCCTGCACAGGGAATGCCTCCCCGGCGGCATATTTCGTCATGACCTGCGCCGCATTGGGACTGAACACCTTGCGATTCCCGAACTGAAAGATGCTGCGGCATTGACCGATCAACAGCATGGTGTCAAAGCTTTCATAAGTAGTGACGCCCGCTATCAGATCAAGCGTTCGGGGATTACCGCATTTGCCTATCGCTTCGAGAATCAAGGCGTTGAACAACTGATATTCGGACAGAGAGTCGTCAGATCTGAAGGCTTGAGTCAGGACAGGCTCGGCGTCGGGATGCCCGATCTGACCCAGCGCAAATGCGGCCGCCAGGCGCACTTGCGGCACGCGGTCGCGCAAGGCGGATGCCAGCGCCGGAATGGCCGCGCTATCGCCCGGCGCAAACGACAATGCCGCCGTATAGCGCTGCGTGGCAGATCCGTCTCTAAGGGTCTGAATCAGACTATCGATCAGGCCCCTGTCTCGCCAGTCGTATATTTTTTGGAGATTCTTGTCTGAGAAGTCAAGATCAATCAGTTCGCCCGCTTCTCCCGAAGCTTCGTTGTCGGGTAGCGTGCAGGATATCCATACACTCCAAATTGGCCAACCAAAGACCAACAGGACAGCGCCCAGACCCCATTTATTCAATACAGTCATTTCGAAACATCAATTTATTGCGCGCCGGTTGACCGCACGCCGGCTCAAAGCGAGGCCCGCTTTCGGCGGGCATAGGCGGGCAAATAACGCCATCAAAAAAATTTTACGCATGATTGCGCGTTACTATGGGCCAATTTGCGCCGCAAAGTTAGCCTAAGCGCGCGTTTCGACCATCTGTAAAACCCTAAGCGGCTCACATTTTGGCCTGAAAAGGGCGGTTTTGGCGTCGTCAGTCGTCGTTTTTTTGTAAAAAAACCCAAAAAGGACAATTTACAGGCACAGACGCTCCACTCCCAAAGCCAAAAACGACCTGCCGGGTCTCTGACGGCGCGCTTTTTTTTGCGCCAAAATACAAAAACGCGATCTATCGGATGCGATTCAATATTATTACAATGCGGCTCCTGGCCCTGTTCATGCTTGCCGGCACGAGCCTCAAAGCCCAGAAACCCGTGCGAGACACTTCACTGGCGCGTTTGTTCGGCGCCAACGCCAGCCTCAATTGGACCCGCTATTTCAAGGCGCGTCTGGACGATATGAACGTCGCGCACCTCGCCTTGGGCTACGACGGCAAAAGTTGCAAAGGATGGATGACCCTGATGAGTTCGGGCGCGCGCTTGCGTTTAGAGGGCGCCTTTCAGGACGACCACTTTACGCTGGCCGAATACGGCGCCGACCAAAATCCCAGCGGGTGGCTGCGCGGCGCGGCCCCGCGCGGCAAAATCGTCGGGCAGTGGTTTAATGCAGACAGCACCCTGGCGATGAATCTGCGAGGAGTCGAAAATGCAGGCCCTCCCGAAGCGGCTACGCCCTGCGCCGAGGGCAAGTGGATCAGCCGGTATATCGCCCGCTGGAACAATGCGCGGACCGACATGACGCTTTACCGCAGCCAGAATAACCGCATCCACGGCTATCTGTGGATCGAATCCGAAGGGCGCACCTATACCCTGCGCGGCGAAATCGCCGACAACGGCCAAATAACCGCCACCGCTTATCTCGCCAACGGAAAACCCGCGGCCCACCTCAAAGGCAGCCTGCCCAACCCCAAACAACCGGGTATCGAACTCATCTGGTCGGGCAGCGGCGAATTGCGGCAGATGAAATTCACCCTGCGCGAGTCCTTCCCTTGCGGCTGTATGGAGTACGCCGACTTTAGCGGCGCTTTCGATGCGCTTTATCCGCGCACAGGCATCGAAGCCTACAATAAACGCATGGAGGAGGAATTGAAAAAATGGAGGGAGCAGAATCTGGCTTTTTTCAAACAAAAAAAGACCCCTAACGCACAGATCCAACGCAATGCGCTGCGCGCCAGCGGCTGGGCTGAGGTGGTCAATTGGACCGACTACATATTCAGCGGATACCTGACCTTTTCGGACAACTGGAGCGGCAAAGCGCAGGGGATCAGCTTCAACTACCATGTCAAAACCGGACGGGAGATCACTTTCGACGATTTGTTCGTCAAAACTTTCGATGCCCAAAAGTGGTTGAACGATTACGCCAGACGCGAAATGCTCAAGATTCCGGAATTCGGCGCCGACCCGATCTACCGCGAGTGGCTCAACCGCGAGGGATTCCCCCTGTTCACTTTGCGGCGCGACTGGCTGGAGTTGAGTTCGCTGTTTCATCCGGTGTACGGCCGCCAGGTATTGGCCGTGCCCTACGCCCAACTCAAGCCCTACATGAAAAAAGACAACCCCATTGCTGAATTCGTAAAGTAAACGCCGCCACCGCTATGGATGTGAACGAACTGATCCGGCGCGTTCGCCGCGTCGAGTTGAAAATACGCCGACAAACCCGCGAAAATTTCGCCGGCAGCTATCACAGCGCGTTCAAAGGGAGGGGCATGTCCTTCAGCGAGGTGCGCCGATATGCCTACGGCGACGACGTGCGCGCCATTGACTGGAACGTGACGGCGCGCACCGGCGAACCGCACATCAAAGTATTCGAAGAGGAGCGGGAACTGAGCCTGCTCATCATAGCCGACGCCAGCGCATCCATGCGCGTTGGCGCCAACGCCAAAAGCGACCTGCTGGCCGAGCTATGCGCTACCTTGGCCTTTTCCGCTCAAGCCAATCACGACAAAACCGGGCTGTTGCTATTCGACGACAAACCCATGCGCTACCTGCCTCCGGGCAAAGGCCGCAACCAAGCCCTTCGCATCGTGCGCGAGGCCTTACAGAGCGCGACCGCCTCAAGCGCCGCCGCCACCAGCCTGACAGAGGCTTTGCAATACGCCCATCGGGTGCTCCGCCAGCGCAGCGTATGCGTGATCATCTCCGATTTCGTAGGCCCCGACTTCGCCCCGGCGCTGCGGGCCTTGTCCAAACGGCACGAATGTATGGGTATCCGGCTTTGGGATCGCACAGAACGCGAGATCCCGCCTATCGGATTGGCGCGTGTGCGGGACGCAGAGAGCGGCCAAGTCATGTGGCTGGATACCGACCAGCCGGAAGCGCGCCGAGAGTGGACCCGCCT
>JBKBLI010000003.1:19170-37431 GCA_046296435.1 Saprospiraceae bacterium
TATTCGACGCACGCTCGGAGGCCATACAGCGCGTCTTCTCAAGCGCCAAAGCCGACTTGGCGAGCGTAGAGACCGGCAAGGACTTTACGCCTGCGCTGTTGGCGCTGTTCGACAAAAGGCGGCGGCGGCTCAATTAGCCGCTACGGGCGCCCGGCGAACGAGGGTCTGACCGTCGTCGCGCAACACGCGCAAGACCAGCATCCCGGCGTCCTGATCACCAAGCCCTATGCGCGTCGCGCGCACGCCCTCCACTCGCATCCTACCCAGCAAGCGGCCGCTCATGTCGTACCACTCCACCCACCCGGACCAGGGGTGTTCCGCCCTGAGATACAAAGCCTCCCGGGCCGGCACAGGACCAATCTGCAACCAATCAGACTCCGTCGGGGTGGGCGCGCTTACGCCAAAGCAGGGCGGGTTGAGCGCCGGCTTTTTTTTCCACAAACCGCCCTCGGCATGCCAGTCCTCCCACACGCCGCCCTCGGCGCTGAGCCAGTCGTTCAGATTGAAGGTGTTGGCGCCATTGGGCGTGCCGGGTATTTTGCAGACCTTCAGCGCTTCCTCGCCCTTGTGCCACTGGAGGGGCAAGCCGGGCGCGCAGACCTCAGGCGCCGAAGCGGGATGCGCGCAGTTGCTTTGGATAAAAAAAGCGTAGTCCGGATATTGCGGCGCTTCGCCAAACACGCGCGCGACGCCGCTCTCGTCCACGCACACGGCGGTATATTCGTTGCAGGCGATGCCCAGAGCGTCCATGCCCCAGTCTTGTTCCATGCGCGCCAAGAAGGCGACATGCCGGCCTTCGCGCTCGCGCTGCTCGTAATGGCTATCCATGATGACCCCTTCGAAAATCGGGATGTTCAGAAAATCGCCCTTGCCCAGCACATTCATATTCGGATGGTATGGATTGGTCAAAGCCTGGGGAGAGGTGACGCCGCTATTCTGGGGTGCGTAATAGACTTCGCCCATGATCATCATGCCCGCGCTCGTACCTCCCAGCGTCAACCCCTTACCCGCAATGCGGCTGCGTAGCGAATCGCCGAGCGGCGAATTGCGCCAATACTGGTAGTAGTCCCACTGGTCGCCGCCGGCAATGAAAACAACTTCAGCCTCCGATACGCGCTGCAACACGTAAGGGTGGGCGGCGCCCGCCGCGCCATTGAGGCGCAGGGTCTCCACAGAGTTGACAGATACGCCCAACTCAGAGAAAAAGTAATTGTTGTAACCGTTGGATCCGGTAGTGCGCAGCACCAACACGTCGCCTCCGTTGGCCCGCTGGAGCATCCAGCGCATGGCGTCGTCGTTGTCGCCGCCCCCGCCCGCCAGCACGTAAGCGCGCGACTGGGGCGCGTCTATACTTGTCGGCGCGCCCACACGCCAAGACGAATAAGGCTGAGCGGCGGCGCTAAAACCGCACAATAACATCAGAAAAACTTGGATGCGCAGCGTCATAACAGTGTGTGTGTTTTTTTTAGAGCGGACTTCGAGGTTTTCTATTTTCGGAAAAAAAGAGCAAGGAGCGGCGGGGCGCGTACAATCTACGCCTCAGGGCTTAGGATAAAAGCCTGACGGCGAGACGTGGGCGCGCGAACTCACTCCCCCACACTTCGCGCCCATTTTTTTTGCAAGCCCGAAATAAGTCGCGAGCGACTCGGGGCAAAAGACTTCCGGCCGCGCCGAAGCCCTCTTCGCCGAAAAAATCAAACGCGCGCGTCCCTGTTTTTTTTCAAAAACGCATGCAAAGATAGTCGGCGGCGGGCCAAATCGGCGCGCAAACCGCCAAAATTTTTCAAAAAACAACTTAACGGGTCGTATCCATCGCTAAAAAAGGTGCTCGCCGCGTAATTTCTCACAATCTTGGGTACATGCGACGCGAAAAATTGCATATTTGCAGCGCAATTTTTTTGATGAAATGAAGATCCACTTTCACTTGCGTTTCAGCAGCAAACCCGGAGAGACGCTCTGGGTGCGTATAAACGACGAAGCGCCCGTAGCGCTGACGTATCTCAACGAAGATTTTTGGCACGGCGTAGTCGAGGTGTCCGAAAAGCAGCGCCCCCACTTATCTTACCACTACCTGCTCACGGACTCTGCCGGCGGCGAACGCATGGAGTGGGACAACGACCGCGCGCTTGACCTGAGCGCTTTTCCGGTCAAGAAAATTCAGATCATGGACTTCTGGAACACGCCGGGCACGCCCGAAAATGTCTTTTACACCCAGCCGTTCCAGCAGATTTTTTTGAAAAAAAGCGACAAAATCAAGGCGGCTAAGCCTACGCGCTATTTTACGCACGTTTTCAGGATCAAGGCCCCGATGCTTGAACCCGAAGAGATACCTTGTTTGCTGGGGCACGGTCTGGGGCTGCGCAACTGGGATCTAAAAGCGCCCATACTGCTTCAAAAAGACGCTTCGTGGTGGACGACGCATGTGGATCTGACGCCCGACGAGTTCCCCATCGGCTACAAGTACGGCATCTGGAATCGGAAGACGCATAGTTTTGCGGGCTTCGAAGAGGGGCCGAACCGCTCCTTGTTTGCACATCCGGGCTCGGACAAGGTGATCGTCAACGACAGTTTTCTGCGCATACCGCTGCGGCCCTGGCGCGGCGCCGGCATTTCGATACCGGTGTTCAGCCTGCGCAGCGAGCGCGGTCTGGGTGTGGGCGAGTTTGCGGATTTGATCCCTTTTGCGGATTGGGCCGCCGCTGCGGGCATGAGGCTGATCCAGTTGCTGCCGGTCAACGACACCGAAGCCACGCACACCTGGACGGACTCTTACCCCTATTCGGCCATCTCGGCCTTTGCCTTGCATCCGCTCTACTTGAATCTGGAGAAAACGGCCGCCGCCGTGGCGGCGCCGCTACCCAAATCGCTCGCCGCCACCCGCAAAAAACTCAACGCCCTGGAAGCCGTCGACTACGAAGCCGTACTGAAGTACAAGTGGGAGGCCATCCGCGCCCTTTCTGCAAAAGCAAAAAAGGATTTCAGAGAAGACCCTGATTATCAGGCTTTTTTTCAAAAAAACTGCGACTGGCTCTTGCCTTACGCCGCGTTTTGCGTCCTTCGCGACCTGCATGGGGGGGCTGATTTCGGGCGTTGGCCAACGCAGGGCGCCTACAGCCCCAAAGTGCTGAAAGACGTGTCCGAGGCGCACGGCCCCGAAATGGACCTGCGTTTCTTTGTGCAATGGCAACTGCATAGCCAACTGAGCGAAGCGGTTGCGCACGCGCACAGCCTCGGCGTCGCGCTCAAAGGCGATATCCCGATCGGCATCAGCCGACACAGTTGCGACGCCTGGGTAGCGCCCGAACTTTACAACATGGACATGCAAGCGGGCGCGCCGCCCGACGATTTTGCCGCCAACGGGCAAAACTGGGGCTTCCCGACGTACAACTGGGAGCGTATGCGGCAGAACGACTACGCATGGTGGCGCAGGCGTTTCGAGCAAATGAGCGCCTACTTCGACGCCTTTCGGATCGACCATATCCTGGGGTTCTTCCGGATTTGGAGCATTCCAACCCACGCCGTACAAGGCATTTTGGGCTATTTTGTGCCGGCAATCGCCTTGAGCGAGCGCGAGTTTCACGAGGCGGGCGCGGGCTTCAACCGCGAGCGGCTGTGCCGCCCTTTCATCAACGATCAAATCCTGCAGGAGATCTTCGGCGATCAGGCGCAAGAAGCACGCGACTTATACCTGGAGCGCAGTCCCGACGCAGGCCGCTGGAGCGGAGGCAGCCCCTACACGCTCAAAGCGCCTTACGCAACGCAGCGAGAGGTCGAAAAACACTTCGAAGCATTGCCAGATACGCCCCAAAACCAAGCCCTTCGCGACGGCTTGTACGCATTGATCGCCAATGTGATCCTGATTGAGGCCGGAGCGGACGCTTACCACTTTAGGTTTGGCGCCCATCAGACAGCCTCGTTCCGATACTTGCCTGATGAGGTCAAACCAATCCTCAAGCGGCTGTACCTCGACTATTTCTACCACCGTCAGGATGTGATGTGGGCCAAAGAGGCCCTCCAAAAACTACCCGAACTCAAGCGCGCCACCGACATGCTGATCTGTGGCGAAGACCTCGGCATGGTGCCCCATTGCGTACCTGATGTGATGCGCGATCTGGGCATCCTGAGCCTCGAAATACAGCGCATGCCCAAGAAAAGCGGCGCCCGCTTCTTCCACCCCAAAGATGCGCCCTACCTGAGCGTAGTGACGCCGGGCACCCACGACATGAGCGTGCTGAGAGGCTGGTGGGAAGAAGACAGAACCCTGTCCCAACGCTTCTTCAACGAGGTCCTGGAGCAATACGGGCAGGCGCCTTATTTCTGCGAAGATTGGGTGGCGGATATGATCATCCGCCAACACCTGCAGTCGCCGGCTATGTGGTGTATCATCCAGTTGCAGGATTGGCTGGCCATCGACGCTACACTGCGCCGCGAAAACCCCGACGACGAACGCATCAACGTGCCGGCCAATCCCAAACACTACTGGCGCTACCGCGCGCACCTGAGCGTCGAGCAACTCGCGCGCCAAAAGGACTATACCGCCCGCATCCGAAACATGATTGCCGAAAGCGGGCGGTGAACGAAAAAAACGGCATTTTGCTCTGCCAGAAACGCTATCCGCTCGTCGGCCGATGCGCGAGCCATCGTTTGCCGCAACATCTGAGCGCATTTTGACGATCTTTTTTGTCGCCATTCGCTCGGTCCGCGCGCAGATCGGGCGTGCGGGCTGCGCCGCTTTTTCGCGGCTCAGGATTTTTTTTTAAAAAAAAACAATACGACGCGCTTATGAAGAACACCGGAATTGCGCTCTGTATCCTGTTGATGGGTTGCCTCAACGTCGCCTACGGACAGACGCTCAAACGCTTGGAGCACGACGACGTGAAACGCTGGAAAAAAATTGGCGCCCCCCTTGTCAGCGCCGACGGGCAGTGGGTGGCATACATCCTGTCGCCCAGCGGCGAAGGCGACGCCCAACTAAACCTCTGGCGCGAAAAAGACGGCTCAACGTCCGTTTATTGGCGCGCCAAGTCGCCCGCCTTCTCCGCCGACTCTCGCTACCTGGCCTTTTTGGTCAGCCCCCCGCTCGACACCCTCAAGGCCCTGCGCCGCAAAAAAGTCAAAGAGCCGGACCTGCCCAAAGATACGCTGTACCTGCTCGATCTGAAGCGCAGCGTCATCCTCCGCTTCCCCAACGTCCGGCATTTCGAACTGCCTGAGCGCTGGAACAATACCCTGATCTATCAACCTGAAGCCTTCAGACCAGACACCGCCCAACAAACCGACTCCTTGGGCGCCTCCAAACCCGCCCCCAAACCCAAATTCAAAAAGGAGAACAAGGAAAACGGCTACCGCCTCATCCTTCGACTGCTGGACATCGGTAAAGAGGATACCATCCCCTACGTTACCCAGTACGCCTTGGCGCGCGACGAGGAGGCGCTCCTGGCGGTCTGCAGCGGTTATCGGGACAGCCTGCTATTCCCGGCGCTCAAGGACTTTAGCCAAAACGGCTTGCATTACATCCACATGCGGCGCCATTTCCGCAAGCCGCTTTACGAGGGCAAAGCGACCTTCAAGCAGTTGGCGCTGTCCAACAGCGGAGTTACGGCGGCTTTCCTGCTCGATACCGACACCACCCAAATGCAGCCGCGGCCGTGGTCGCTGTGTCTCTGGGATTTCGAAACGATGCCTGACAAATCCTTCCGGACACTGATTCGGCACAATGTCGCAGACTTTCCCAAGCTGCCGCCCTTCTACGATCCGCTGGGCGCTCCAGCGACATACAGCATTTCGGAGCACGCCAAGTTGCGTTTTTCTGACAATGGCAGTAAGCTGTACTTCGGGCTGGCGCCCCTGCCGCCACAAAAAGACACCACCCTCTTGCCAGAAGAAATTGTCGATCTGGAAGTCTGGAGTTGGACGGACAAGCGCTTCTACCCCCAACAACTCAAGCGCGTAGAGGAAGATCGCAAGCGCGCGCTCCCCGCCGTTTGGCACATGGCTGAGTCCCGCTGGAATGTCGTCGGCGATCACCGCACGCCGCAAGTCCGGTTTGACGAGCGTCTCAACAGCCCCATGGCGCTTGGCATCAACGAAGAGCCTTACGCCCCCGAACTGACTTCTACCGGAAGAACGCCGCGCGACCTCTATGCGCTAAACGTCCAGACCGGTCAAATCCATCAAATCGCCACTCAACTTCGCGCTACCCCTTACCTTAGCCCCGCCGGCAAGTTTGCGCTGTGGTGGAGTTATCCAGATACAGCCTGGTACGCATGGCGCATGGCCGACGGCGTCCTGATCCGCCTTACAAACAATCGGATTTCGGCCTTTTGCGACGAACTGAACGACGTGCCAGACTATCCCTCCGAGTACGGAATAGCTGCCTGGACTCACGAGGACAAAGCGGTGCTGATCTACGACCGCTATGACATCTGGCAAATCGACCCCAACATGGTCGCCGCGCCCCTACGCCTTACCCAAGGTCGCGAACAGCGCCAAATCTGGCGCTACCTCAAACTCGACCCCGAGCAATATAGTCTATCGCCTGACGAACGCATGCTGATGCACCTGACCGACGAGCGCTCGCGCGCCGAGGCCTACGCCTGGTTCGATCTGGGCACAAAACGCGCCGAACCCTGGCTCGGCGGAGATTATGCGTATGGACGCCGCCCGCTCAAAGCCCGAAAAGCGGACGCGCTCGTGTTCACGCGAGAGAATTTCAGAACATTCCCCGATCTGTGGCACGTCGATTACTCGCGCAAAAAGCGCAACCCCGAATGCGTCAGTAAAGCCAACCCACAACAAGACGAATTTCGCTGGGGCGACGCGCAGGTCGTTTCCTGGCGCGACTTCCAGGGAGACACTCTGGAGGGCTTGTTGTTTTTGCCGCAGGACTACACGTCCGGACGTCGTTACCCGATGCTGGTCAATTTCTACGAGCGGTCGTCCGACGGGCTGATGCGCCACCGCGCGCCGGACTTTGGGCGCTCAAGCATTAGTCCGTCGTTTTATGTGAGCAGGGGCTACATCGTCTTCATGCCCGATGTGCGCTACCGCGTCGGGCATCCCGGCGAAAGCGCCCTGAATGCCGTGCTCAGCGGCGCCTACGCCATGGTCGAACGCGGATACGCCGATCCGGAGCGGGTAGGGCTACAGGGCCACTCTTGGGGCGGCTATCAGATCGCATACATCCTGACGCGCACCAACTTCTTCCGATGCGCCGAGGCAGGCGCTCCGGTAGCCAACATGAGTTCGGCCTACGGCGGCATCCGGACCGAAAGCGGCCTGAGCCGCAGCTTTCAGTACGAGCGCCAGCAAAGTCGCATTGGCGCCACGCTGTGGGAAAAGCCCTGGCTTTACATCGAAAATTCGCCGCTTTTTGCCCTCGACAAGGTACAAACGCCGCTGCTGATCCTCCACAACGACGAAGACGGAGCGGTACCTTTCCTTCAGGGCGTCGAACTCTTCAACGCCCTGCGACGCCTCGGCAAGCAAACATGGTTGCTCAACTACAACAAGGAACCGCACTGGCCGGTCAAGCTGCAAAACCGGATCGACTTTCAGACGCGCCTGCAACAATTCTTAGACCACTACTTGCTCGACGCGCCTGCCCCCTCGTGGATACAACGGGGCGTGCCCGCTATCGAAAAGGGCGCGAGAACGGGACTGGATTGAATCGGCGCGGCGGATCCCGGACTGAGTTGCGCACGCCTGCACCCCAAGCGCTCACCCCTGTGCGATGCCGCGACATGACTTGCGCCCCGCTCGCTCATCTGCAGCATCAGGAGCGCGGCGCATCCGATTCGCGGCGGATTTGACTTATCCAGGCGAGCGCTTGCGCCACGTCGCCGCGCAATCCGGTCCAGTCGCAAAGGGCTATGCGCTGTCTGGAGATGAGTTGAGACCCCATGCCCACACAGGCGGCTCCGGCCTCAAACCAGGCGCGCAGGCTACTTTCTTCCAAACGCACGCCGCCCGACACCATGGCGCGCGTCCAGGGGCAAGGCCCCAAATGGGCTTTTATGAAAGCCGGACTTAGCACTTCGCCGGGGGTTATTTTGACGACTTCGGCGCCCAGTTCTTCCGCCCGACCGATTTCGGTAGAGGTGGCGGCGCCGGGTATGACGGCAATCTTACGCCGGTTGCACACGCCGATTACGTCTTCGCGCAACAGCGGCGTCACCACAAAGTCGGCGCCGCACTGAATGAAAAGAGAGGCGGCGCCTGCGTCTTGTACCGACCCTACGCCCAGGGCCAGGTCGGGCATTTCGCGCCGGACCATCTTGCTGAGGGCGATAAATACCTCATGCGCATAATCGCCGCGATTGGTAAATTCCAGTATTCGGGCGCCGCCCTCATAACAGGCGCGCGCTATTTCGAAAGCCGTTTCAGGGTCAGGCGTGTAAAACAAGGGAACCAACCCGCCCGAAATGATTTGTTCAAAAACCTGTAAGCGCGTGAGTTTTGCCATGATCGGTGAGGCGTTTTTTGTTGACTAATCGAGCGTAATACGCTCCATGCGGGGCGCAAGTATGTGCATGAGCGCCCATGCGAGGAGGTAAGCCAGGCCGCAGATCACGAATAAAACATTGTATCCGGCCGTGATATTGCCCGAGGCCTTGTACAGATCAAGCAGGTAGCCGACGAGCATCGGGAAAAGTATGCCGCCCACCGAACCGGCCATACCGCCGATACCGGTAACCGAACTCACGGCCCGCTTCGGAAACATGTCGGAGACGGTCGTGAATATATTGGCGCTCCAGGCCTGATGAGCGGCGGCGGCCAGGCTGATGAGCGCAATGGCTTGCCACATCTCGACGCAAAACCGGGCCGCCATGATAGGCGCCACACACAAAGCAAAGATGAGCATCGCCGTTTTGCGGGCGCGGAACACAGGCGCCCCCCTGGCGATAAGCCAGCCCGACAAGTAGCCGCCGCCAATGCTCCCGACAGTGGTGGCCGAATATACGATGGCCAAGGCCCAACTTGGCTTTTTTAAATCTAACTGAAATGTGGATGCAAAGTAAGAGGGCAACCAAAACAAGAAAAACCACCAGATCGGATCTGTAAGCAACTTGCCCACGACGAAGGCCCAGGTCTGTCGAAACCGGAACAACTCCGCCCATTGGGGCGGCTTTTCGGCTGATGGCGTTTCGTCGTGATCGCTGAGTATGTGCGCGCGCTCGGCGTCGTTGACATGGGGGTGGTCCAACGGCGCGCGGTACATGCGCAACCAGAAAAACAACCAAATAAAGCCCAGCGCGCCCGTGATGACAAACGCCTCTTTCCAGCCCCAGACCCCCAGGATCCATGGAACGGCGACAGGGGCCAATACCGCGCCGATATTGGCGCCTGAGTTGAACAATCCTGTCGCAAAAGCGCGCTCTTTTTTGGGAAACCACTCGGCTACCGTTTTGATCGCGGCGGGAAAATTGCCGGCTTCGCCCAACCCCAATGCAGCCCTGATTGCGGCAAAGCCCGCCGTAGAAGCGGCAAAGGCATGCGCCATGGCGGCTACGCTCCACGCAACGATGCTGATTGCATAGCCGCGTCTGACGCCGACGAGATCGATGAATCGCCCAAAGAGCAGCAACCCCAGGGCATAGGCGGCCGAAAAGGCCAACACAATCCGGCTGTAGTCTGTCTCGCTCCACCCAAACTCCTGTTCCAGCGTAGGCTTGAGCAAGCCGATCACCTGCCGGTCGATATAGTTGATGCTGGTAGCAAAAAAAAGTAAGGCGACGATCCGCCAACGATATTTTGTCATGATGCAGTGCGTTCGCTTACGCCTTATTTCAAGCAACGTTTTTTCATTTCGGACTCGATAGGCTGCAGGCCCAGACCCGGCCCCTGCGGCAGGTACAGGAATCCGTTTCGGATATCGATGTTATTTGCAAAAAGCGGTTGCAGGTTCATATCGGGCCGCAATCCGGCGCTTTCCTGCCATCGGGCTACGTGGTCCAAAGAGGCTAAGAGATGGGCGGTTGCGGCCGACATGAGCGTGGGTCGCGTATTGTGGGCCATGATCGGCCGATTAAATGCGGAGGCAAGCGCGGCCATTTTGCGGTTCTCGGTGATGCCGCCCGCCTTGATCACGTCGGTATTGATTACGTCGGCCTGACCGCGCATGATCAGGTCGCGGATCTGCCAGCGGTTCCAGGCATGCTCGCCGGCGGCCACCGGGATGTCGAGCGCCGCTACGACTTGAGCCAGTCCTTCGTAATCGTGATAACTAACAGGTTCTTCGACCATCGCGATATCGTAGCGCTCATACAAGCGTTTGGCCATGGTAATGGCTTGCGCAGGTGTGTAGCCGTTGTTGAAGTCAACGAACAATATGGCGTCGTCGCCTATGGCTTTGCGTACGGCGCGCACAATTTCAGGCGTAGGGTCAGGCGAGGGGTCAGTATTGAGAATACGGATTTGTATGCGGCATTTAAAGGCTTTGAACCCTTGCTCGGCAAATTCTGCCGCAACGCGGGCCATATCGTCTGCGTTGCGAATACCCTCTTCTGTGGAGCGCCCAAAGCTGGCATAAAGCGGTATCGGCTCGGGATTACAGCCTCCGAGCAAAGCCCACACGGGCAGTCCTGTCAGGCGGCCTTTCAGATCCCACAGGGCGTTGTCTAAGCCGGCGATGGCGCCGGGCAATAGTCCGGTGTTCCCGTAGTCTTCGTTTTTGTAAAAAAGCCTTTTCCAGAAAAACTCGGACATCCAGGGCGACTGGTCGATGAGCGCGCCGGCCAACTCATCGCGAATGAGCCTTGCTGTTGCCAACGGCGTGTCGTGGTCGGCTTCTCCCCAGCCGCTAACCCCTGCGTCTGTTTCAATTTTTACGAATACCGCATTTTCAAAAGGATAAACCTGAACTTTTGTGATTTTGACATGCGTGGAATCGGCAGACGGCGGAGTTGGGGCGGCAAAAAGCGGGGCTGCCGCCCCCATGGCGCAGGCGCCTGCGCCCAAACCACCCAAGGCGCGCAAAAAATCGGAGCGTTTCATTAATCGTTGATTTTGTATTGCCATTTTTTTTCCATTTCGGCGTAAAAGTCGCGCAAGACATACCATGCGCGCTTGCGTTGGCCTTCGCTGGAGATTAGTCCCTTGCGGTTCCAGCCGTCTTGAATACCCGGCAGATTGCGGCGCGGCGAACGAAAGTCGGCGAGAATCCAGGGCGACACGCCGCGCCACGAAGGGATTTTGGACAGCATGGCCAACTGTTCGCGGTAGAGCCATTCTTGATAATCCTCCGACCAGATCGTCAGGCTGTCGGCCCGGTAATTGAATAGCGCGTCGGCGCCAAATTCGCTGACGACAAAAGGCTTTTGGTGTTCGCTCAGGTCCCATGTCATGAGCGCGCATCGATCCGGAGTGGATCCGTACCAGCCGATGTATTCATTGGCGCTCAGGACGTCGGAGGTTTGGGCGAAGGGGTCTGTGATGCGTACGAGGTTGCGGGATTTGTCTTCCGTGCGATCTAGCGCGGCCGAGATGAGTCTCGTCGCATCTATGGCCCGCGCC
This sequence comes from Saprospiraceae bacterium, assembly GCA_046296435.1. Classification (GTDB taxonomy): domain Bacteria; phylum Bacteroidota; class Bacteroidia; order Chitinophagales; family Saprospiraceae; genus M3007. The sequence continues at coordinate 30,685 of JBKBLI010000003.1, forward strand.
TCGGCGGCCAGTCGATTGAGGAAATCGAGACGCCGCGGATCCTCGCGCGGCGTCTCGTTGGCTACCGACCAGATGATGACCGAGGCGCGATTTTTGTCGCGTTCGACCATGCTGCGCACCTGCCCGAGCGCCTGCTGAAAGGTGGCGGGGTTCTCGTATTGGATACCCCAATATACGGGAATTTCGCACCAGACCAGCAGTCCGAGTTCGTCTGCCAGACGCGTCATAATTTCGTTGTGGGGGTAGTGCGCCAGCCGCACGAAATTGCAGTTGAGTTCTTTGGCCCAGTTCAGCAGAGTGGCGGCGTCTTCCTGTGCGTAGGCGCGTCCGCTGCGCAGGGGGGCTTGTTCGTGAATGCAAATACCGCGCAGGAAGAGAGGCTTGCCGTTGAGCAGGAGATCGGCGCCGCGGGTTTCGATGGTCCGGAAACCGATGTGATCAACCGTAGCGTCGGTTTCGGCTTCGAAGCGCACTTCATAGCGCTTGGGGCGCTCGGGATACCAGCGCAGCGCTTTGGAGAGGTCTATTTTGAACGCTGCGCGCCCCGCATCGTTTGTCAGAACGCTTTGGCTCAAATTCAACTCAGGTATCTGTATGGTAATGCGTTGTTTTTTCCGCTGACCTTCCAATTGCACATAACCTGTTGCGAAGCTCGGGTTTTTGGGGTCTAACTGCAAAAAATAATCGAGAATGTAGGTTTCGGGCGTTTCGATGAGCCACACGTCGCGCAGGATGCCGCCGAAGTTCCACCAATCGGTCGTCATGCCCGGCACGCGGTCGGGTTCGCGGCGGTTGTCGGCCCTGACGATGAGGGTATTGGAACCTTCGGCCACAAAGGAACTGATATCAAAATGGAAAGGATCGTATCCCCCTTCGTGCCAGCCGACTTTCTGGCCGTTGAGATATACGTCGGCGCGATAATTGACGGCCCCGAAGTACAGCAACAAGCGTTTGCCTGTCTTGGGAGAGTAGGGAAAATCGGTTTTATACCACAGCGAACCCTCGTAGTAGAGTAGTTCAGGCCTTTGTGAGTTCCAGTCGCCGGGCACGCGCAGCGCAGGCGACTGGTCGAAGTCGTATTCGATACGCTCCCAGCGATTCCGCGGTTTGGCATGGGCGTAGTAAGGCGCGGCTGAAGTGGTGGTAGCGGCCGCCTTTTCGTCGAAAGGCGTCCAATTTCGGTGGTTTCGGAAACCGGTTTCGTACGGGTCCACAATAAAGCGCCACGGTCCTGCAAGCGATATTTTTTCGCGATGCATGGCGTTTTGCAACGCTTTTTGGGCTATCAAGGTCGATGGAGCGAGGAGGATCGCCTGACCCAACGCGCCACAATAAATCAGGATGAGGAGACTAAATCGCATGAGCGAATGGTATGTTTACACATACAGACGCATCCAACGCTGTTTTTCCCCTAATTAGAGGAAAGCCGCCGTCGATTTGTCCCCTATATGTGGGCCGGAGCGCCTTTTGCGGCAGTCTGAAGTCAGGGTGCAGGCTTCTTTTTACGTCTTTATGGGCAAAATGATTTTTTTGTATGTCAACGATAGAAGCGATTAGCTCCTCCTTTATCGACGCCAATTTTTTATTGAGCAATGATTTTGCCGTCGAGTTGTACCAACGATATGCAGCGACGCAGCCTATATTAGACTACCACTGCCACCTATCGCCGGAAGTCATCGCCCAGAATCAACCATTCGAAAACCTCACCCAGGTCTGGTTGGCCGGCGATCATTACAAATGGCGCGCCATGCGCGCCAATGGCGTGCCGGAGCGCTTCATAACAGGCGATGCAGACGACAAAGAAAAATTTCGCCAATGGGCGGCGACTGTGCCTGCTACTTTGCGCAATCCCCTCTACCATTGGACCCATCTGGAATTGTTACGCTATTTTGGGATCGGCGATTTGCTCCATCCGCGCTCGGCCGATCATATTTGGCAGGAGGCCAACTACCTGCTCCAAAACGACGAAACGCTGCGCCCGCAGGGAATCTTGCGCAAGATGAATGTGGCGGTTGTCTGTACGACCGACGATCCATGCGATTCCCTGGCTTCGCACCGTCAGATCAGAGACGCGGGGCGCCAGACGCGGGTATTACCCACATTCCGCCCCGATAAGGCCATTTTGATTACGCGCCCGGATTACGCAGCCTACATTGAGCGCCTGGGCGCGGCTGCCGATATCGAAATACGCAACTTCGATAACCTGATAACCGCTCTGGAACGGCGTATGGATTATTTTGCGGCGCAAGGCTGCGTGTTGAGCGACCATGGATTGGAGCGGCTCTACGCCCTCGAATACGACGAGCAAGCCGCCAATAAGGCTTTGTTAAAGCGCCTCAGCGGCGCGGCGCTGGACGCCCAGACGGCCGAAGTCTTTCAGTCGGCCATCCTGTACAGGCTGTGTTTGGGATACAACCACCGGGGTTGGACGCAACAATTCCACCTGGGCGCTTTGCGCGACAACAATACGCGCCTGCTTTCGACGCTCGGCGCAGACACAGGCTTTGATAGCATTGGCGACTTTGAACAGGCCGTCCATCTTTCCCGCTTTTTGGACCGATTAGACAGAGAGGACCAACTCGCAAAAACCATTTTGTACAACCTGAATCCGGCGGATAATGAGGTTTTTGCTACGATGTGCGGCAATTTCAACGACGGCAGCGTGCCAGGTAAGATGCAGTGGGGGAGCGCTTGGTGGTTTTTGGATCAAAAAGATGGGATCCGCAAACAAATTGATTGTCTGAGCAACATGGGGCTGCTCAGCCGTTTTGTTGGCATGCTCACCGACAGCAGGAGCTTTCTCTCTTTCCCGCGCCACGAGTATTTCCGACGTATTTTGTGCAACCTATTGGGCGAAGACATCGCGCGCGGCGAAGCGCCTGCCGATCCGGAGTGGATCGGCGCCATTGTAGCCGACGTATGTTATCACAATGCGGCCCGCTATTTCAAAATGGGGTAAAAAAATGGCTGAAGAAATCGCTTTTTGGGGTGAGATCCTTTTGCGCTTGTCGCCGCCTGATCGCAAGCGCTTAAGGCAGGCTTACACATTTGAGGCATACTATGGAGGGTCAGAGGCCAATGTGGCCGTTTCTTTGGCCCAATGGAATCTCAAGACCAGATTCATCACGCGCTTGCCCGACAACAATCTGGGGCAAGCTGCCCTGGATGCCGTAGCCCGCTATGGCGTAGGCATCGGCCATGCGCTCCGGGGAGGCAAACGGATAGGGTTGTACTTTCTGGAGAGCGGTCATGGGCGCAGGGGGGGCTGCGTATTGTACGACCGCGACGATTCGGGCATGGCAACCGTACAAGCAAGCATGCTGAACGCCGCGCGCTTGCTGGAAGGCGTCGCGCACCTACACTGGTCGGGCATCACCCCGGCGCTGTCGCACACCGCAGCCGAAGCCACCCTTGCGCTCCTGCGTGCGGCCCGCGAGCGCGGCATATCGGTGAGCTGCGATCTCAATTTGCGCAAAAATCTTTGGCAGTATGGCCGTCGCCCCATTGAGGTTATGCCCGAACTTGTCACCCTTACCGACATTCTGATTGGCGACCGGTCTGCTATCCGGATTTGTCTTGGGGTGGAAGCCCCGGGCAGCGATACGGCGTTTTTGTTGCAAAAAACCCAGGATGCGTATCCTAATCTGCAAACCATCGCCGCCACGAGCCGGGAGGGATTCTCGGCTTCGCACAACGCTTATCAGGGTATGTTGCTTCACGACGGAGGATTCTGGTCGTCGCAGCGCCATGACCTGCCCGATATTCTGGAGCGCATCGGAGCGGGCGACGCTTTCGCCGCAGGGCTCCTTTACGGAATCCGACAAGGATGGGACGCCCAGCGACTCATCGAGTTTGCAACCGCCGCGGGCGCGTTCAAACACTATGTCGCCGGCGACGCCAACATTGCCACCCAAGCCGAGATCATGGCGTTGGCCGAGGGAGACAGCGGCGCAAAAGTCAAGCGCTGACGCGCAAAAAATCGCCGGATCAGCCCTTCGTTTTTTTTTTTGAAAAATTTAGAAAAACTGAGCGCCGCGCTATGGACCAAGGCGTACAAAGGGCATGAGCGAAACGCCCGGGAGCGCGCAGAGCGAGGCTTGCGGGCGAAGACAAGGCCGCGAGTTGCGCGCCTACGCCCCCTACCTCCGGCTTTTTTTTGAGAAAAAACGAGTATCCGCGCTTTGCGCGGCAAAAAAGAGCGCTTTCTGCGCTGCATAACCAAGTTAAATTCACACGATGAAAAGACATTGGCGACATGTTGCCTGCGCAGGGTTGCTGGCCGGACTCGGATTGGCGGTATCTTGCGCCTCACACCGTCTGATGAGCGAAGCGCGCGGCGCATGGCGCCGATTGCCGGCGCTGATGCGACAGGTCAACCCGCCTGTGTTCCCGCAAGCCGACTTCAACGCACTGGAATACGGAGCGGATCCTCAAGGGCAACGCGGTTGTCGCGCCGCGATTCAGCGCGCCATAGAGGTCTGCCACCGGCAAGGCGGCGGGCGGGTGTCGCTACCGCCGGGGGTATATCTTTGCGATGGGCCTTTACATTTGCTGAGCGGCGTCAACCTGCATGTCCAAGAGGGGGCCGTGCTGCGCTTTGACACGGTTGCCGACCTTTATCTACCGGCCGTGAAGGTGCGTTGGGAAGGCGTCGTGTGCTACAACTATAGTCCGCTGATATACGCCATCGGGCAAGAGCGCATCGGACTGACCGGCAAAGGGCGAATCGAGGGACAGGGCCGCGCCTATTGGAACGCCTGGCGCAAGCTGCAGCCCGCCGCCCAAAAACGGCTGCGACTCATGGGCGCCACCGAAACGCCCGAACAGTCGCGCGTATTCGGAGCGGGCGATTTTCTGCGCCCAACGATGGTTGAATTTTACGAATGCCAAAACATCCTGATCGAGGACTTGACCTTTGCAGATAGCCCCTTCTGGACGATACACCCCGTTTTTTCGAAGAACATAACCATCCGAAACCTCGTCGTCAAAGGCTACTTTTGGAACGACGACGGCATCGATCCCGATTCTTGCGAAGATGTGTTGATTGAGAATTGCGATGTGGAGACGCACGACGACGCCATTTCAATCAAAGCGGGTAGGGATCAGGATGCCTGGAGCCGCCCGGGGGCGCGCCGCATCTGGGTGCGCAACTGCCGCCTTCGGTCGGAAAAAGCGAACGCGCTTTGTATTGGCTCAGAACTGAGCGGCGGCGTCGAGCAGGTTTTTTTTGAAAAATGCCGCATAAGCTCGGCCCGCTATGGTTTCAACAATAAAACTAACTCTGATCGGGGCGGTTTCGTCCGCAATGTCCACTTGCGCGACATAATGGCTGACACCTGTCGCGAACAGCTTATTTTTTTTCAGACAAATTATCACTCCTACCGCGGCGGCCAATTCCCGACGAAACTGGATTGCTTTTTCTTTACAGACGTGGTCGTCGCACATACGGACAGCGCTTTTATTCGCATTGACGGACTTGCCGAAGCGCCGATCGGACGTATCTGGCTATCGGGCGTGGGCGTCCTGCAACCTAACCGCCGGCCTCTATCGATCAAACATGCACAAATCATCAGGGGCCGCCGCCAAACCAACGGCTCATGACGACGCCATGCCCGCCAACGCGCGCTCTGCGCCCTCGCTTATACAGCGCCTCAGATGTTGTAGCGAGCGCAGCATGTGCGTTTCGATGGTTTTTACGCTCAGACCCAAATGCGCGGCTATTTCGCGGTATTTCATCCCCTGCTCTCTGCTGAGCCTGAAAATGATTCGCCCTTGCTTCGGCAGGCTTTCTATGGCGCATTCGATCTGGCGCACGGTTTCCTCGTTCGTCAGCCTCTCCAGCGCGCTATTCCCCTGATCCACGGCGTCTATGCATTGCTCGAGGGGCAAAAACCGTCTTTTGGCCCCTCTGCGCCGGCGGTCAATGCAGGAGTTGCGGACCGCAATCAACAAGTAAGCTTTCAGGCTGCTTTGTATTTGAATTTGTTTGCGCTGCTGCCAGATTCTGACCAGCACATCCGAAGCTACCTCCTCCGCCGTATGAGAGCAATCCAGCAAACGCATCGCAAAATGACACAGCATGCGGTAGTAGCGCTTGAACAAAACCTCAAACGCAGCCTTGTCGTCGTGCTGCGCAATGGAATGCAATAGATCCAGATCGGCTTTGGGAGCTGAAAACACCAAACCTGCGGGCGCGTCGTGACCAGACGTTTGCGAAGCCTCGCGTTGGGGACTCAAAGTGCAATTTATATCGAACATAACAGATTTTTGAATAAAAATGACGTGCGCAAACGATTGCGCAAAGAATAAAAAAAATCATCGCCTTTTAGACGAGTCGCGTACAATCAGCGTAGGTTTAATGATGGTTTGCAAGACGGGGGAATGGTTTGGGGCGCCGCCGGCCAGGCTAAAAAAGCTATGAGCGGCCGCCTGACCCATCTGCTCGCTGTGCTGGTCCACCGAACTCAATGCCGGAGTGACCAGCGAGTCAAACAACTCATTGGCAAAACCTACAATCCCGACTTGCCGAGGTATCGCAACCCCGCATTCACGCAGGTACTGGACCGCGCCTATGGCCGCATAATCGCTGGCCGAGAAAATAGCGTCGGGTTTGACGGACTCCATCAATTGTCGAGCATAATGCCGCCCGTCTTCAATGCCCAAAGCCCCGATACGCACCCACAAAGGATCGAAGGGCAGGCCGGCCTCGCGAAGGGCATCGAGGTATCCCTGCATGCGGTCGCGATA
>JBKBLI010000003.1:37529-59831 GCA_046296435.1 Saprospiraceae bacterium
AGATATTGATGTGTTGAGGACCGGCAAAATGCGCTATGCGCGTGTAACCTTGTTCGATGAGATGGCGTGTCGCCTCATAGCCGCCCATCCGGTCGTCCAGCGCGGCTATAGCGGCTCCGTCGAGCGGTTTTACCCGGTCAAACATAACCAATGGCACATTTTTCTCGATGACTTTCTCCAGATGGGCAAACGCTTGCGTTTCGCGGGCTATCGAAATCAATATCCCATCTACCCGCATGCGCAGCAAGGTGTTGATGATGCGCTCTTCCTCCGGAGGGTCGTCGTTGCTTTGGCAGATCACAACCCGGTAATCGTATTCCTGAGCAACCGCTTCTATGCCCCGCACCACATTCGAAAAAAAGCTCCGATTGGCTGTCGGCACAATGACGCCGATGATTTGAGAGCGCCCAACGCGCAAAGAAGCGGCCAGATGATTGTGCTCATACCGCATTTCTTCGGCCAAGAGGCGTACGCGACGGCGCATCTCCGCGCTGACGCGCGGGCTGTCGTTCAGCGCCCGAGATATTGTGCTCGCCGTCACATTCAGCGCCCGCGCAAGATCGTGTATTGTAATATTTCTCGTCATTGTGCAATCGGTTGCGCAAAGGTATATCGCTCCGATAATATGGCAAAGCCCCCATCAAAAAAAAACACTTTTTCATGAAAAAAAATACAACATGCCAGACAAAAGCAAAAATACAAAATTTTTGCTCAAAACCAACGCCGCCGCATTAACCAGACCGTTGTGCGCTACCCTTTGCGCCATCTAACGGCAAAGCCTCAAAATGAATGCAATGCGGACGGATCTAAAACAGGCATTTATTTGCTCTGCCGCCATAATGGGCCTTACACTCTCTAAAACTGTCGCAAAGCGAGCCTATGCGATAGCATATACGGGCCTGGCGCCATATATTCGGCGGACAAAACACAGACAGGTCAAACCCTTTGATATCCCGGGCTAAGCCCCCTCGCCTTCAATCGCACATTTTGACAAGTTGAGGTTTTTTAATACCCAAAAACGGCGCGGGGGCGGGCGCTACGCGACAAGGAGCCTTACCCATATTTTTTCTCATAAAAAACACAGGTAGGGGCTAAGGCGCCGACGGCGCGCAATCCGAAAAGAACCCAATGCCTGCGGGAGCGCCGCGGCCACTTTCTGCAACCCTGCGAAACACGGCAAGATCAAAGCTGCGTCGGCAAAAAAAAAGAGCCGGCGCCTTCTGAGCCGGCTCAAAAAACCAAATTTCAAACTTACTTTTTGATTGCGATATGACAGCGCGTCGCTTTTCAAAAACGCGTGACGCCGTAACGGTTATCTGATTTTTACAATGCGCATACTGCCTGCGCTTTCCTCGGTCTGCATACGGATCCAATACAGGCCCGGAGCCAAACGGCCCAGGTCATATTGATCCGCGTGCGAGCCTGCCGGCTGTCGCACAGACTCCCTGCGCAGCACTTCAACTCCCTGCGCGTCGTACAAACTCCATCCGACGCTCAACTCTCGCGGCAGATCATAAGTCAGGTAGAGCCGCTCTGAAACCGGATTGGGCCATGCGACCACGCGGTAGCGCTGCATGGGTTCTTCAGCGGCGATGGTGATATCCTCCAGAGGAATCAGCGGGCCGCCGTCGGGCAAGGCCAGCCACAAGCCAAAGGCATTGTTGTCGCCGTCGCGATTGACCGGATCGAGGAAACCGGAAGCAAACAAAACGCCGGCTGCGCCGGATAGCGTTTGGGTAGGGGCCAGGTATCTACGTACCAAGACGCTATTGTTACCTGCGGGCGTAACGTCCAATTCGTATTCGAGCGCAGGTATGGTGGCGTATCCGGTCGCTTGTCCGTAAGCGAGGTTGTCGATAGCAGGCGGAAGCACGCCGTTGAGCAAGACGTCTACCGCGGGCGCATCCGGCGATCCATGAACCACCGCCGCGCTGAAGGTGGCCGGCCCGCCAGAGGAAGCTATGAGCGCCGGCGTCACAACGATTGGTTGCAGCGTTGCATTCGCCGGAACGCCGACAAAACTGGCCGGGTCTATCACCCCGTTGACGCTGACGACATAGCGCTCGTCGTCGCTATAGGTCACATTCTCGAATACAATCAGCGCATCGGCGGCTGATGTGCTATTAGCGGGCGCCAACGCGATACGATTGGGGTAGTTACTCAGTTGTTCGACAAAAGCGGTAGCTGTGCGGAAGGCAAAATTGTCGGCAGCTAACTGACCGTTGATGTAAACATCGACGACTGCGGCAGCGGGATCCGGGGCGTTGTGCACATACTGCGCCTCGGCCCTGCCTACGCGGATGAGCGGGATCATGGGTCCGCCCTGCGGGAGCGAGAGCCACAGCCCGAAGGCATTGTCGGCATCGATATTGTTAGGATTGACGAATCCGCTGGCATAGACGATTCCCGCCAGGCCATCCAGCGGCTCCGTATCGGCGTAGAAGCGTCCCACCGCCTGCGACGGATTGCCCGCGGGCGTCACGGCGAGCAGATAACCGCCAGTGGGAAGCTCGAGATAAGGCGTGAAAGCCTTGTACGCAAAGTCGGCGAGCAGCGGCGAAGCTGGTATGCCGGCCAGCACGTCAACCATACCCGCGTCGGGCGAGGCATGTTGCACGGCCAAAGCCGTAAAACCCGCATCGGCATCGAACCGGGTACTGATGGATGTCACGCTCAGGAAATCGCTAAATCCGACCCCTTGATACGCAAATGGATTCCACAGGCCGGTTACGGAATAAGTTTCGCTGACATCGTTTGCCACAAAGATCTGGAAGTCTGCCGTGGGCAAGGTTGATCCGGCGGGACGTATGCCCACGGTGTGGGTCGTGTTGCCGTCTAATTCAATTTGAGGCGAAGCCGTTCTGAAGGGAAAGCCTCCGAAAACCAGATCGCCGTCGAGGAATACATCTACTTCCTGCAATACAGCGTCGGGGCTATTGTGCGCAATTTGGATGCGCGCAGACCGCACCTCGTCCAAGGCGACAAGCGCGCCGCCGACAGGCAAGGCCGCCCATAGACCGAAGCTATTGTTTGCCTCTGCGTTGGCCGGATTGAGGAAGCCCGATGCGAGCACCACGGCGGCATTGACGCCTACCGTATTGAGGGCGTCCAAGGGCGCGCGATAGGTAGCGAGCGTGTTGGCGCTATCAGCCGATGCTGCCACGCCAATCAGATAGGACCCAACCGGAAGGGTGAGGTAAGGCGTAGCCTGCGGATAGCTCAGATCGTTGATGGCAGCTGGCGTCGTTTTGTTGACGAACACATCTACAGCCGGAGCGTCGGGAGCGCCGTGCATGACGCTGACTCCAAATGTGCCGGGGCCGCCGATTGTGCCAATGAGTCCAGGCGCGATGACGTTCAGGTTGAGCGCGCCACCCGGATTGATCCCCTGGAAAGCGGAGGGATCGATCACGCCGTTGGCCACGACAACGTAACGCTGGTCGGCGTCAAAGACGATATTTGAAAAAACAGCTACCGCATCGGCGGCTGAAGCGCTTCCCGATGGCGCAATGGCAATGGTGAGCGGCTTTTCGGCGGGAAACTGCACAAAAGGCGTCGCCGTGCGGAAAGCAAAATCTGTAAGCAGTTTTTCGCCGTTCAGATATACATCAACAAGCGCGGCTGCCGGATCAGGGCTATTGTGAATGACTTGCACGAAGGCGCGGTTGTCTTCGGTGGCTTTGTAGCGCAGACCGGCCAAATAGTAATCGCTGTTGCTGGAGCCGGGGGGCGTCGAAAGAGCGTTACCGGCGATATTGACCGTGCCAAAGAACTGTCCGGTGATGTAGAGCCGTTGCTTATCGGCATCTAAGGCGATAGCTTGTACGTCGTCGGAATCGCCGTCAGCCAACACGCCGCCCTCGCCGTTGAAACCGACGACGCTTACGACATTGAAAGCCGCATCGTGCTGGCTTAAAAAAGCGCCGCCGTCGCCGCCGATACTACCCGGAAGAGTCTGACTGCCAAGGGTCATGGCGGCGCCGGGAGCTGCGGTTTGCAGCCCGTAAAAGCCTGCTACGAACAGATCGGTAGCCGATCCCTTGACGGCATAAACATTTTCGTTGCCGACGCTTCCGAACGCGCTTGCATTCGCCACGTTTCCGTCGGCGTCGAGGGCGAAGACTACCGCATCCGTACCTCCGTTGGAGGTGAAGGTCTTTGAGCCGAAGGTAGCGGTTCCGGAGAATATGCCGCCGACGTATAGCAGGCCGCCGGGGCCGTAGGTCAAGGCGCCGCCTTCGTCGGCGCCAGGGCCGCCGAAGTTTTGAACCCACATCAATTCACCGTCCAATTTGTAGCGAGCCACGAGGATATCGCCATCGCCGACGGCCGTCAAGGTCTGATCGCCAAATACGATGCTGGCTCCGCCGCCGCTGAAGCCGGAGGTCCACAGAGCGCCGTCGTCGTCGAATACGCAGTCGAAGAAGCGATCGGACCCGCTCGCGCCGCCGGTACGCGCCCATACGAGCGTTCCGTCGCTTTCGTAACAAGCCACAAAAGCATCGACGCCGCCGGTAGTGGGTACGGGGTCGGCCCCAGGAGCGAAGACCGTATTGTTGCCGCATTGGCCGGCGACATAAACGCGGCCATCCGGTCCAACTTGTACGCCGTATCCGCGGTCGTCGCCGCCTACGCTTTCGATTGCAAAGGCCCAAATGGCGTTACCGTTGTTGTCTAATTTAGCCAAAAAGCCGTTGCGGTTGGTCCCATCGCCATGCGGCACTGTGACTGAGCCAAAATTGATCGGGCCGCGGGCTTCGCCGGTGACGTAAATATTGCCGTCGGCATCCACTACAATGCCGCGTCCGCGGTCATCCTGAGCTACAGGGCCGGGAAAGGCCTTGGCCCATTGCGGGTTTCCTTTATCGTCGTATTTGGCTACGAAGATATCGCGGCGGTTGTTGCCCAACGACAATAGGGTATCCTTGCCGATGATCATTCGCTCACGGAAGTAACCTGTCACGTACAGGTTGCCGGCGGCGTCGCGCGCGAGCGCCTTGCCCTCGTCAGTGCGTGGGTTATTGTCGCCCCTTACCGCCCAAATGCCGGTCAGTTCGTCCACCGGCAGTTCGGTAGGCTCGTAATTGAATGCCGCAACGTAGAAGTCGCTGTTAGAGCCTGCCGATTGTAAGGTATCCGGACCAAATGGGATCAAGCCGAAAAACTGTCCGGTGCAGTACAAGGCATTGTTTGCCGGATCGAGGGCGATGCTTTGCACATCTTCTGTGTCGCCGTCGGCGGGGACGCCCCCATTGTTGTTATAGGCAAATGCGGCTTTCATGGCAAAAGCGCCATCGTGCTGAGTCAGGAACATACCCCCGTCGCCGCCGGCGCTTGCCGGATAAGTCTCGCCGAGCAAGGTAATATCGTAGCCGGGCGCGCCAGAGGCGTTTAGTCCATAAAACCCGCCCACAAAAAGATCGGATTGGGTTCCTCTGACGCTGTTTACATTCTCCGTACCCTGGCCGCCAAAACCGGCGGCGGCTACAGGCGTGCCGGCATCGTCAAAGGCAATAACCAGCGCATCCGTAAGCCCCTCGGATACCAGCGTCTGCCCGGCAATATTGACAACATTGCTAAAAGCGCCGCCAACGTAGAGCAAGTCGTTGGGGCCATAAGTCAGCGAAGCGCCTTCATCGGGTCCGTCGCCGCCGAAATTGCCTGCGAAGATCACGTTGCCGGAGGGATCGTATTTTGCCAGAATGATGTCGCTTTCCCCCAGTCCGTTGAGCGCAACGCTTCCAAAAGTGAGCGTCGCCGAGTTGCCCGCGAAACCGCAGACCCAAACGTTGCCCTCTTTGTCAAAAATCGCCTCCGCAAAGCGATCGGCCGTACTGCCGCCGGCCATGACGACCCATTCCAGATCGCCGTCGGAAGTGTAGCAGGCCAAAAAGGCGTCAGCCCCGCCATTAGAAGCAACCGGAGTAGCGCCGGGCGCAAAGACGGCGTTATTGCCGGCTTGCCCTACGACATAGATCCGGCCGTCGGGACCGACCCTGACGTCATATCCGCGGTCGTCGCCGCCTATGCTTTCAATCGCAAACGCCCAGATCACTTTTCCGTCATTATCCAACTTAGCCACATAGCCATTGCGGTTGGTACCGTCGTTGTGGGCCACCGTGATGCTATCAAAAAATAAGGCCCCACGCGCTTCTCCTGTGATGTAGATATTCCCTGCGTCGTCCACAGCAATCCCGCGTCCGCGGTCATCCTGGGCTACGGGGCCAGGGAAGGCCTTGGCCCATTGCGGGACGCCGTTGGAATTGTATTTGGCAACGAAGATATCGCGGCGGTTGTTGCCTAATGACCGCAACGTATCGTTCCCGATCACAACACGCTCCCGAAAGTAACCGGTGACATACAAATTCCCACCTTGATCGCGGACGATGGCCTTCCCCTCATCGGTTCGGGTGCTGGCTTGGCCTTTCACGGCCCATATAGGTGCAAACGATTGCGCAGACAGGTACGTCGCTGCGCAAAGCATGACAAATGCGAGTATATTTTTCATGGCGCGGACAAGGATTTTTTTTTGAAAAAATTATTGTTTAATGATTTTGCGAGCGCTGAGGCGTCCGGCGTGATCGGTCAGCGTAAGCAAATATATACCTGGAGATAAGTGGCGCATCGGAAGACGGACAAAATCCTGATTGGGCGATTGCGAAGCGAGCAATCGGCCTTGCAAATCGAACAGTTGCAGTTGGCTCACCGGCGCCACTCCTTGCACGAGCAATTCGTCCGTCACGGGGTTGGGATAATAAGCGACCCCCCATTGGTCAAACAGGTCGCTGACGCTCACGGTACAATCGCCCCAGAGCGTAGCGCCTACCCGTTGTCCGTTGACCCCGCCGGTATTGCTTTGCGTGTTGCAATCGTAATTAAAATTGTGCAGCGCCGAGAACCGACTTGTGCCGACGGGTAGTTGGGAGTAAACAGGGTCGGGAGCGAGATTGCTCATATTCCAGGGGCGCGCATTGGAGGTCGAGCCGAATTTGACGGAGTCGATAAACTCGCCCGGGAAGATCGGCTGCAATTGGAAGCTGATTTCCTCCGTAAACAAGGTATTTGCCCAGTTGCCGGCGGCAATAGCCCCCAGCGCCCGATTGTTGAAGAAGCTGACAAAAGTGAGCGTGTCGCCGCTGTTGTCGATAAACGGGAACTTGAGATAGTCCTGATAGGCTTGAGTGTAGAAGAGGTTGGAGTAGCCGATCACCCAGTTCTCGCCGCCCAGGCCGGTAGAGTCAATGCGTATCCATGCCGGACCTGCCGGATTGTAGGGCTGCCCCAGGGAGGTGTCGCGTCCGTTGAGGTGCAAATCCGCGCAGATATTGTTGAGGAAAATAAACTCGCGCACCTGCCCGATTTCAAATCCGCGCTGGTAGCTGTTCATGAAGGTACTATTGGTGATGCTGAGGTGGTTGATTCTCTCGCCGCCGTCGCGGATAATGCGGCTGGTCACGTTATACACGGCGCACCTGTCTATCACGATGGTATCTACCAGATTGCCCCGATCGTCTATAAAGCGACCGTTGTCGGGGTTGTTGGGCATACCCAGTCTGGATGCGATGGTATTGAACGTATAGATCTTGTTGTTTTTTCCGTCCAGCCGAAACACCGTCTGCCCCGACTCGTCCACGATGCAATCATCCAGCGTGATGCGGATATCGTCGGCCACAGTGCGGACGATGCGCTGCGAAAGCCCTCCAAGATTGTCGCGATTGGTCAGGTGCAGGCCGCGAAGCGTCAGATTGGCGCTGGTGCGGAAAATTTGGTCGATGGTAGGGGCGCCGGGCGGCGGCGCATAGATGAGAATGGGGCGTTTGCCGGCGCCGTCCTGAGCGGCAATGGTAATGCCGGAAGTGATGTTAATCTCTCCCGAAAGCAAATACGGAAAATTTCGCTGCAGGATAAATGTTTTTACGCCGGGATTGTTGGCGATCGCCTGATTGAGCGTGCCCACCGGTCCGGGAGGCACTACAAGCGTTTGGGCATTGGCGATACTCAGACACATTGCCAGAGCAAGAAAGAACAGAACATTTTTTTTCATAACCAGAAACAGTTTTTACCATTTAAAACGAAGGCCGACCTCGCCGGTCATACCAAAGAACTCGCGTTCGCTGATCAGATTTCTTCTTCCAACAAAAGCGGCTTCGGGTTGATTGCTGATGTTGTTGAGGTTGAAAAAAGCGGCCCAGCGTTTGTTGATCTTTTGCTGGATGGCCAGGTCCCAACGCACCGACCGATCAGTAAAAGCGTCCAACTCCGCACGCTCGCCTACCTGCGCCAGGCTGTTCTCTTGAAGCCCCATAGAAACCCGTCCCGAAAAGCCCTGCCACTCGTATCCCAATTGCAGATTGGCGATGAAGTTGGCTTGCCCCGGCGCGCGACCGGCGCGCACTGTGTCGATGACCTCCGTGAAGAAAAAGGGCGGGGTTACAGGGTCGAAATAATTTCGAATATCAAAGAACGGCACCTGCGTGGAAGAGCGCACCAAAGTGACATTGGCGCCAACGATGATCCCTTTCCACCAGCCCCTCAGACTGCGCAGGTTACTTTGGAAATCCACTTCCAGGCCGCGCACTTCCGTAGCGCCGGGCAGATTGATCGGCTGATTGAGTTGGTATCCGGCAAAGGGGCCGCTGATGATGGTCGAACGGCTTTGCACATCCACGTTGGCCAGCCGTTTGTAAAACCCACCGACCGTGAGCAGTCCGTATCGGTTGTAGAAGTACATGAATGCGTCGTAGTTCCACGCCGTCGTATGTCGCAGGTCGGGGCGTCCGCGACTGATGCGCGGCGGGTTCTGCGGGATGGTAATCTCCCAGGGTACGAGATTGAAAAAGTCAGGGCGATTGAGCGACTTGGTCGCCGCCAGACGCACATCCCACCAGGGAGTAATCTTATAGCGCAGGTGAACCATCGGCAGCCATTCGCGATAACCCGAGGCGGCGCGGACATCTACCGGCGGGCGCTGGGTGGCGGCGTCTCCATCCTCCGGATCGTTCATGGCGAAACTCACGCTGCGGTAGTCCTGTCCGGTTTTTTCATAGCGCAGGCCTCCCATGAGCATCAAGCGTTTGCCCAAATTGAGCTCAGACATTAGGTAGCCTGCGCGAATGCGTTCTACGCCGAGGTAATCCTGAGCGTCCACCTCTTTGTTGGTATCGTATTCCATGCGGTAGCGCTCAAAGTAAGCCCTCACCTTGTCCATGTCGATCAAGCCATCGTAGCGCAGGGTGTCGCCTGGCTGATAATTTGTCCCCCAAAAGGCGTTATACATTGACATGTCTCGCTCGCCCACTACCACAAAGTGAGGCGAGTTGGCCGGCATCAATTCGAAGCGCCCGTTGAGAAAGCCCGGGTTGGTGTAGTCGCCTAAAAAATTGATCATGTAAGCCCGCTTGTTGTTGTCCAGCAGGAAAAGGTCCGGATTCTGGCCCGGATAGTTTTGCGTGGGGAGGTAAGGCTGCGACCAGATCTGCGTATTGTCGCGTTCGCGTCCATTTTGGCGGTACTTGACGCCGGCTTTCAGGTAGCCATTCAGCCAGGAAAAGGGCTTGATGTCGTAGCGCAGGTCTGCCTGAATCGTGGCGTTGTAATCGCTGACGCTCTGCGTGGTGAACCGGGTATCGTGCAGCAGGGTGCGATTCAGGTCGTTTTTGTAACCCAGCACCAATATATCCGGCCCCTGCGAGTCGTCGTGATCCGCCGTGAGGGCGGCGGTTTCGCGGAAGCGCATGTCCAGACTCCAGGGCATATCTTGTAGGGTCTGGCTGTAAGAACCGCGCCAACTGAAGGTCAGCGGGCCGACGTAGTGCTCGCCGGATAGGGAATTGGCCCACAGATTCGTGTTCTGATTGAATTCCCGGATACTGTACTCCATTTGACCCTCCGCCGAGCGAAAACTGCGCCGCCTGCGCAGCGCGTCGCGCCGTGTGTAGCCCCAAAAGCTATTGGCCACAATGAAACCTTTGTCCAATTGATAATCGAGCGTAGCGCTGGCGCCCGCCCGTTTGCGCAATTCAATTTGATCGGTAAGCGTCACCGAAGCCGCCCGTATGATGGCGCTGTCGTTGACGATGTCGCTGAAGTAATAGTTGCCGCCCAGGTCGTGCGAACTGCGGTCTGCTTCCTGATAGTTGGCCGTGAGGATGACGCCAAAGCGGTTGTCCAAAAATCGGTTGCTCATCGTCGCGCTACTGCGCCAGGGGCCGAATTTCTCGCTCAACCCATTGTAACCGCCAAACAAACGTCCTTCGCCTTTGAACCCCTTATCAGCTTTTTTTACCGAGAAATTGACCGTGCCGCCTACCGCGTCGCCGTCCATATCAGGCCGAATCGCCTTGAATAGTTCTACGCCTGCCAACATATCGGGGCTGACCATGCTCAAGTCCACCGAGCGGTCGTCGCCGTCGGTCGAAGGTATGCGCTCGCCGTTGATAGTGACCGAAGCAAAACGCGGCGATAAGCCGCGGATCACCACCCGCTGACCCTCGCCCGCATCCCGCTGCACCGATACGCCTGCCAGGCGCCCGATGGCCTCCGCGGCGTTTTGATCGGGCAACTCCTGCAACTTTTCCTTGGAGATGACATTCACGATCGTGTTCGAATTGATCTGCTGGTTGATCGCCGCCTGCTGGCCTTGCGCTTGCGCGCTGATCACCACTTCTGAGACCGACATTGAGGCCTCTCCGATCTGCAGATCGAGCGCGTAGGTTCCGCCGGACTCAAAAGTAAATACGCGCTCTTGCGATTGATACCCAGTGTAGCTCACCCGCACCAGATACGCGCCCGAAGGAATATTCACTACCCGATAAAAACCGTCGGCATTGGCGATAGCCCCCAGTTGGAGTTCGGGCAACGCCACTGTTGCAAAGCCCAGGGCTTCGCCGGTCGCAGCGTCGGTTATCTTGCCGGTCAAAACCGCGTTTTGCGCGCTGAGGGCGACGACGGGCAGCGTACAGATCAACCAAACTATCCAAATCTTTGAAGACATACTCAGGTTAGCCTACAATCATTTTGTAAGAAAATCAATCCGATATAAGCACAATACACTGCGCTTTTTATTCCAAGACGATAAAAACGAAAGTATCCCTTACAGAGGCTTTGGATATTTACGCTACCCTGCCGCCTCGTCCCGTTTCGCGTTTATTCTCGCTTTTGGAGATGACCACCGTTGCTACCGCATTGCCCACAAAATTGGTAACCGCCCGCGCCTCGGACATGAAGCGGTCCACGCCCAACAGCAATGCCAGTCCTTCGACCGGCACCGACGGAACGATCGCCAACGTAGAGGCCAAGACCACAAATCCGCCGCCAGTCACGGCCGCCGCTCCTTTCGAAGTCAGCATCAGCACACCCATGATACTCAACTGTTCGCCTACCGAAAGATCGACCCCGTAGGCCTGCGCCAAAAAAATGACAGCCATCGACAGGTAAATCGTCGTGCCATCCAGATTGAATGAATAACCCGTCGGAACCACCAACCCCACCACTTCGCGCCGACACCCGTAAGTCTCCAACTTGTGCATCAACTGCGGCAACACCGCCTCTGAGGAAGACGTGCCCAGCACCAATAGAATCTCTTCGCGCAAGTGACGCAAAAGCCCGGTCAGACTGAAACCCCACCAGCGGCAGATCAACCCCAACACGACAAAAATGAACAGTCCCATCGTGATGTAAACCGCCAACAGCAGCCGGCCCAGACTCATCAGCACCTCAGGGCCAAATTTGCCTACCGTATAGGCAATCCCGCCAAAGGCGCCCACCGGGGCCAGGCGCATCACCAGATGCAACACCTTGAAGAG
The DNA here is from genome assembly GCA_046296435.1 of Saprospiraceae bacterium. Classification (GTDB taxonomy): domain Bacteria; phylum Bacteroidota; class Bacteroidia; order Chitinophagales; family Saprospiraceae; genus M3007. The sequence continues at coordinate 49,334 of JBKBLI010000003.1, forward strand.
GGCTTTCAGCAGCCGATCAAAAGTGCCGCGAAGATGCGCCCCCGTATCCTGAAGCGAGTTTAGCCCGATGCCAAACAACAACGCAAAAAACAGGATCTGCAATACCTCGCCCTCGGCAAAGGCCCGTACCACATTCGACGGCACGATGTGCGTGAAAAAATCAACCCAGTTCATATTCGTCGCCTTTTCGACATAGCCGCTCACCTTGTCCGCCTGCGCCCCCGAGGTATCTATCCCCCCGCCCGGACGCGTCCAATGCGCCACAAATAGCCCAATGAACAACGCAAACGTGGTCACTACCTCAAAGTACAACAGCGCCTTGCCGCCGATGCGCCCCAATTGCTTCATGTCGCCGACGCTCCCCACGCCCAATACGATCGTCAAAAAGATAACCGGCCCAATCACCATCTTGATCATGTTGATGAACGTATCCGCTACGGGCTTGAGCGAAGCGGCAAAACTCGGGGCTAAAAGGCCGGTCAAAGCGCCCGCAGCAATAGCAATAAGCACTTGGACATACAGCGTACGCAACAGCGAAGCAAAACGCATGGCATAAATACTTTTTTGTCAAAAAACAGGATACCGCGCATCAGATTCCAAAGCGTGACGCAAACCTATCTCCAGCCCACGCAACTCAGCCAGCCCACGCAGACGCCCAATGGCCGTATAACCGGGATTGGCGCCCCGCTTACGCAAATCGTCGAGCATGCGCGCCCCATGGTCCGGCCGCATCGGAATGCGCACATCCTCGCGCCCCACTTCCTTGCGCCGCTTCTGTTCGCGGATGATGGCCGTCAGCAAACGCGGAGCCTCGGCGCTGCCTTCCAGATGCGCCGTTTCGTAGAAAGAGCCGTCGGATTCGGGCTGCACGCTGCGCAAATGCAAAAAATGCACCCGCGGGGCGACCTGCCCGAAAAGCCCGGGAACATCGCCATCCGGACGAGACCCCAGGGAGCCGGCGCAAAAGCAAATACCGTTGCTCTCAGACGCCGATGCCGCCAGCAAGCCGCGCAGGTCGTCGCCCGTACTCACCACTCGCGGCAAGCCAAACAAACCAAACGGCGGATCGTCCGGATGAATCGCCAACCGAACCCCCGCCTCTTCCGCCACAGGCCCTACCTCGCTAACAAAATCATACAAGTGTCCGCGCAATTCCGCTTCGCCGATCGCCGCATATTCTGCCAACGCCGCCGCAAATCGCTTCAGATCGTAACCTTCCTCCGCGCCGGGCAGCCCAGCCAGAATATTGCGCTTCAGGCGCAGACGCTCGCGACCTGTTGATCGCTCAAACCACCGGCGGGCCGCCTCGGCCACCTGTGGCGTATAGTCGGCCTCGGCCCCGCGTCGTCGCAACATGAACAGGTCAAAAGCCGCCAACTGAGACATGTCGAATCGCAATGCCTCAGCGCCGTCCGGCAATTTCCAGCGCAGATCGGTGCGCGTCCAGTCCAGAATGGGCATGAAGTTGTAACACACCGTCCGGATACCGCAGCGCCCCAAATTGCGCAAGGTCTGCTTGTAGTTTTCAACCAACTTTCTTTTGCCGGCGGCCCCGCGCTTGATATCCTCGTGCACAGGCACACTCTCCACTACCGCCCAGGGCAAGCCGCCGGCAAGGCATTCGCGCTTGCGCTTTTCGATCTCGTCTATGCTCCATACAACGCCGTTGGGCAAGTGATGCAAGGCCGTGACAACCGCTTCCGCTCCGGCTTGTGCAATGTAACTCAACTTGACCGGGTCTCCCGGGCCGAACCAACGCCAACTTTGTAACAAAGTATCCTTGTTATCGCGCATACATGACAATCGTTAAGGGTTTCTGTGTATTTTTTTCGCGCACACGCCCTCTAACCGCGCCCTTTTTTTCGAAAAAAAGATGAAAAAGGACAGCATGCAGCATGCGCGGCGCCTATCGCAGGGCAAAAAGTTCAAACGCCGCTCCATGCCGAAAAGCCGCCGTCAACGGGCGCGACGATGCCCGATACAAAGCGCGAAGCGTCCGAGCAAAGCCAGATGCAAGTTCCAACCAATTCGTCGGCCTCGCCAAAGCGCCGGAAAGGCGTCTTCCGAATGACGTCGGCTCCGCGCTCGGTATATCCGCCGTCGGGCGTAGTGAGTAGGGCGCGATTCTGGTCGGTGACGAAGAAGCCCGGAGCGATGGCGTTTACGCGGATTCCCTCGCCGAACTTGAGCGCAGTTTCTACGGCCAGCCATTTGGTGAACAGATCGATTGCCGCTTTGGCGCTGGAGTATCCCGGCACGCGGGTGACCGCCTGCATGGCGGTCATGGACGATATGTTGATCACAACGCCTTGGCGCTGTCGGGCCATCAGCCGTCCAAAGACCATGGTAGGCAATACGGTTCCATCCATATTGAGCGAGAACACGCGCCGAAAATTTTCGTAGGGGTGGTGCTCAAAGAAATTCTCGCCAGGAGGAATGGCGGCGCCCGGTATATTGCCGCCGGCTCCATTGATCAGGATGTCTAAGCCGCCCCAGGTTTTATCTACTTCCTGTGCGGCCGCTTCGAGGGCTTGCTCGTCGAGCACATCGGCGATCAGGCCAATGGCCTCGCCGCCTTCGGCTTGTATTCGGGCTACCATGTCGTTGTTCTTCCTGAGGGTACGCCCCAAGATGCCCACACGGGCGCCTCGCTGTGCCAGTGCAAGCGCCATTGCGCCGCACAAGATGCCCGATCCGCCGGTGATTACGATGCGTTTGTCGCTAACGTCAAATAAAGGGTCCATTACTTTTGTTTTTTTATTTCAGCATGTCTTTGATGCGTTCGAATGCCTTGTCCGGGTCAAAATCGCTATCGGCATGAGAAGGACTTTCCTGCCACACCCAAAACAGCACTTCCATGAAATAGCTGAATTCGGAGTTGGCAGAACACATCTGCTCCAGTTCGTTAAGCTCCCGTTTTTTCAGACGGCCTGCCAAGAAACGGGCGAGCAGCCGCAAAGCTTTTTCTTCCGACATGGCTACTTTTTTGATGTAAAGACCGAATTACGGGCGCCATTCCCTGACAAGGTCTTCAGATTTAATTTTGGACAAGGTATTCAGGGACGCAGCGACGCATTTGCGTCTTGAAGTTATGATTTATCCATTTTTGCGTTGCAACTTGTGGCTCGTCCTGATCTTTGGGGCGTCTTTGTTGGAGGCTCAGGTTTATGATATTCGCCAGTTTGGCGCTTTGAACAAAGCCGGTCATCTAAATACCGCCGCAATACAAGCCGCTATTGACAGCGCGGCGCGCGACGGCGGGGGCGAGGTGTGGATTCCGGCCGGATCTTACCTGACGGGCACGCTCCAACTGCGCAGCCATGTGGCGCTTAGGCTTTTGCCGGGGGCCGTGCTGTTGGGCAGCGCGGACATGGACGATTACGACCCCGAGCGTCCGCACCTGATCTATGCCGTCGATTGTGAGAACGTCTCTTTGATCGGCTCGGGACTGATGGACGGACAGGGGCATGCTTTTTTCGATACCACGCAACAAATCTGGACGGCAAAAAATCGCCCGACGCCTTGGCTCCTCTTCAAGCGCTGCCGGCGTGTGCGGGTTTGCGACCTTGAGTTGCGCAATCCACCCTCTCATATCCTTGTTTTAAATGGCTGCGACGACGTGGCCATAGACGGCGTAACCATGCGTGCCGACCCGCGCAGTCCGAATACCGATGGGATCGACATTGTGGATACTAAGGTCGTAGCGATCTCTAACTGCCACCTCAGCGCAGGCGACGATCTGATCTGTCTCAAATCCAACCGCCGCATGGTGCAGCATGTGGTGGCGACCAATTGCATATTGCGCAGCGACGATGCGGCGATCAAATTTGGCACCGGTTCGCGCAAAGGCGTGCGCAACTGTGTATTCAGCAACATCAGCATATACGACACGCGCTATGGGATTGCACTATTTATGACGGACGGCGGCATTTATGAGCATTGCATATTCGACAACATCATCATTCGCAACGGGTCCCGCTGGGCCAACGACTACCCTATCTTTATTGACATACACCGCCGTTTTGAGCAAAGCCCCATGGGCCGCATCAAAGACCTGAGTTTTACCAACATCAATATCCAAAGTCCCGGAAATATATTGGTCGCCGGCCAGCCGGATCATCCGATAGAGGATCTGTTGTTTGATAATGTCAGCTTTACGCTTACGGGCTGCAACGACTTGAGCCGCTACGCGCAGAAGCCGCGCGGCAACAAATCCCTCAAACCCATACCGGGCTTGCGCGACTACTCCCGCCACGAGACGCACGCCATGTTTGCGCATGTGGACGGTCTGCGTCTGCATCGCTGGAAGATCCGCAAAGCCCGCAAGGCGGCGCCTTGTCCGCGCCCTGCGCTCTGGCTGCACGACGTGCTGCGCCTCGATCAGGACGCGCAGATGGACTTGGGCGCAGATATCAACCCTCAGATTCAAATCACGAACGACAATTAGCGATATGTTTCGGATCAAACGCGCCGCAGCCCTGAAAAGCCTGTTCTTCGTATTCGCATACCTTGTTCCGGAGCTTCGCCTCGTGTCGCAGCCGCTGCCGGAAGCTGACCTGATGCGCAGTATGCGCTCCGCTTCGCAGTATGCCGCCCGCACGCTCATTGCGCCCCAGGGGTATTCGCGTTGCGACTACGACTGGACGCGCGGCGAATGGAGCGCATACGAACCGGCCTGGCACACCGGTCAGGTAATCTGGGGTTTGCTCGAAGCCTGGCGTCTTACGGGCGACACTGCCGCCTGGCAAGCCGCGCTGCGCGCCGGCCGCTGGTGGCGCGCCCAACGCATCGAAGGCGGGCGCTTAGACGGTTTTTTCAATGCCATACACGGAGCGGAGGTGGGCGAATTGATCAACTTTACGACTATAGCTGACGGCACGCCCGGGATCTTTTTGCTTAGCCGACTGAGCGGCGACCCCTCGTATGCCAACGTGGCGGTATCAGCCGGCCGCTGGGCCATGGCGCATCTGTGGATCCCGGAGCGCGGCCTGATGTACGACTTAATTGATCCGGTATCCGGCGAAGTGCTGCGCGACCGAAGTCCTCACTTCCCGTCAGACAGGCCGTTGGGCATCCGCGATGTGGCGCGCCCAAACACCGAAGGATTCTTGTATGCCGACATGTTTCGACATACGGGCGACTCGACGTTTCTGCGCTTCTTTCTCAGGCAATGCGACACCTTGGCGGCCCTGCAATCCGCCAACGGGTTCTGGATGGACTTTCACCCTAATAATCGAGAGAAGCAACGCATTCATCCGCGTTTCAATATCTGGTATGCCGAGAGCCTCATGGTAGCCTGGCAACTGAGCGGCGAGCGGCGCTACTTGGAGGCCGCCTTGCGCACAGCCCGCGCCCTGAAAGCCTGGCCCAAAGCTGACGGCGCAGTGTACTACCTCAATCGTCCGGACGGGAGCTACGACCCTTCGTCCGTTTGCGGATCGGCCGTCGCATTCATGGGTATATTGTGGTTGCGCCTGCGCGCGGCAGGCTATGGCGAGTTCGACGAAGATATACATCGCGCGGCGCGTTGGATTTGCGCCAACCAATTCGCCGACACACACCCCGATCCCAATCTGCGCGGCGCTTACTTCGAGACCTGGACCAAGAAATCAGGCCTTCGAACCCAAATTTTCGTGCGAGACATTGCCACGGCTTTTGGTCTGCGGTTCATGGCCGACTACTGGCGAGCGTTTTACGAAAAATAGAGACCCGATCCGGCGCTTTGTTTGGTCGGCGGCGGTGATGTCGCATTTTTTTCAAAAAAACAGGACGCAGATAGCGGGCATGCGCATGTCACGCCTGTGTCGCCCTTCGCGCGCGACGCCGCTAAACCAACGCTTGCGCCTCTTCGCTATTTTTCCCCAAAAGACCATGCGCGCAGGGCGAGGGCATGCGGTCCGATCTGCTTGTCTTCTTCTTAATTGCGCAATTGCGCGACGCCGCAGGTATTGCGCTACAGGCTTACGCCCCGCTTCCAGGGGATGAAGTCGTACTGCTCCAGGCGCATGGCCGCGGTTTGAACCCGTCCCGAAGCCACGTCTATAATCAGTTCGAACAGATCGACGCCGCACTGTGCGAGGTCGGCGCGCCCCTCGATGATGCCTCCGGCGTCGAAGTCGATCAGATCGCCCATGCGCTTTGCCAGCGCTGTGTTGGAACTGATTTTGATCACCGGGGCTACGGGATTGCCCGTTGGCGTGCCCAAACCGGTAGTGAACGCGATGATGTTGGCGCCTGAGGCTGCGAGGGCGGTCGTGCTTTCGACATCGTTACCGGGGGTGCACAGCAACTGAAGTCCGCTGCGGATCGAGGGTTCGCCGTAGTCGAGCACATCGGCGATGGGCGACGAGCCGCCTTTGCGGGCGGCGCCTGCGCTTTTCATGGCGTCGGTGATCAGGCCGTCGCGTATGTTGCCGGGCGAGGGATTGTGCGCGAAATCGGCGCCTACCGACCGGGCTTGGGCGGCATAGGCGCGCATGAGGTCGTTGAAGCGCTCGGCCAGTTTCGGGCTGGCGCAACGTCGGCTGAGTTGATGCTCTACGCCGTGTAGCTCCGGGAATTCGGCCAGCAAGGCGCTGCCGCCGCAGGCAACCAGCAGATCGCATGCATAGCCCAAAGCGGGATTGGCCGAAATACCGGAGAAGCCGTCGCTACCGCCGCACTCCAGCCCCAAGCGCAGCGCAGAGAGCGGCGCAGGGGCGCGGCGCATTTCATCGGCTTGCATCAACCCTGCAAAGGTCATTTTGACGGCCTCGGCCAAAAAAGCGCGCTCGGACGCGCTGCGTTGCTGTTCGAGGATGTATATGGGCTTGGCCTCGACCATAGGATAACAGGCCAACGCTTGCTGCAGTAACGCTATTTGGGCATTCTGACACCCCAGGCTGAGCACGGTGGCGCCGGCTACATTGGGATGGGCAATATAGCCGGCCAATAGCCTGCAAAGCGCTTGGGAGTCCTGACGCGTGCCGCCGCAACCACCCTCATGGGTCAGGAAGCGTATGCCATCCACATGGGGGAAAAAGCGCCGGGGCGCGCTTTGTCCGGCGTTGTCTTCGAGTATGTCGGCAGCGAGGATATCGCCCTGTTTGGCGCCCCCGCGTCTGAGATCGAGCAACCGCTCGACCGCCAACCGCCACTCGGAACGCGAACGAAAGCCCAGGGCGTCTTCCATAGACTCTTGTAGGACGCGTATGTTGCGGTTTTCGCAAAAAACAAGCGGGATGACCAGCCACAAGTTGAGCGTGCCGACGCGCCCGTCGGCGCGATGATAACCCATAAATGAGCGGTCGCGGTAACGCTCAGCCTCAACCGGGGGCATCCACACATAGGGCTGGGCGCCCGGCTCTGCATCCGCTTCGGTGGCGTGTTGTAGGTTTGCTACCGTAAGCAGCGCGCCCGCGGGCAGATCCATTAAGGCGCGCCCCACCACAACGCCATACATACGCGCCGCTTCGCCCGTTTTGAGCGGGCGCAGGGTCGCCTTGTGTTTCTGCGGGATGGGCTGACAGGCGACGACGCCTTCGGGCAAAACCGCGCCCGCAGGTAAGTCCTGTAAAGCCACGCAGATATTGTCGGTCGGGTGTATCTTTAGTGCGCAGGCCTTCATGCTATTAGATTTTGACTGCGCCGATCAGCAACTTCGGATCCTCCTCCCATCCCCATCCCGGGGCGTCCGGCACGCGCATCCGGCTTTGGCGCTGGCGCAAAAAATCAGGCGGATCTCCTTCCCAATTTTCGAAAAGGCGGGATTCCTGAAAAGCGCACAAGTTGGGCACAATGGCGGCCAGATGGTTCAGGTAAGCGCGGGCAGACCCCCGCTTTGGATGATGCGGACCCAGTTCGAGGCCATAGTGCGCCGCTATCCGCGCTACCTGCAAAAGGCGCAAAAATCCGCCTACATATTCAAAATCCGGCTGTAAGACGCGTAGCACGCCGCTCTCTGCGTAGTACTTGAACAAGTGAAGCGAGTTGTCCTGCTCCCCGCCGGCTATCGGAATGGAGCAGCCTTGCGCAACTTGGCGCGTAGCTTCGAAATCGAGGAAAGGGGCCGGCTCCTCGGCGATCGCCACGCCGTAATCCTCACAGATACGCAGTATGCGCAAGGCTTCGCGGGGATCGTCGTAGGATCCGTTGCAATCTACATACAGGGTGAAGTCGTCGCCGAAGGTTTTGCGCGCCAGCGGGATCAGCGCTTCGGTGCGCCCGGGCAGACAGTCGGCATTGCGCGACATGCGTCCGCCTATCTTCAACTTGACGCAGCGAAAGCCGTGGGTTTCTACTACCTTTTGCACATCGGCCACGTAATGCTCGGCGCTGTTTTTGCGATCAAAGGAGCTATAATAGACGCCAAATTCGTCGCGTATTTTTTTTTCGACAAAAAAACGCCACACGGGGATACCGGCAATCTTGGCAAGCAAACCAAGGGCGGCCAATTCGATATTGCCTATACACTGCCAAAAACTTAGCCCACCGGCCAATTTGTAGTTTCGATCTGCGCGATACCACTGATCCACCAGATTTTCGATATCGCGGATGTCGGCGCCGACGCACATGGGCGCGAGTAGTTCGTTGAATATATCGGCGCTGTGGCGGATCTTGGGGTTGCATATCACGGTTTGGGAGCGTCCCTGGCGGTCGGCCAGTCGCATGTAGTAGCGCTTACCGTCGCAGAGCAGGTCCGCCTGAGTAATCAAGACCGGTTCGGGGACCCAACGCGCCACCGCCAACCCGGGTAGTATGGGCTCGAACTTGAACGCGTCCCTCGGCGTCAGGTCAATAGCGCCCGTCACCTTTGACGACAAAAGCGCCGGCGCGGCAGCCATCGAAATCCTAAAAAAATGTCTCCGATTCATAAACAAGCATCTTGAAAGCGTTCAAACGCATTGCGCGCCCATCTCATGCAGCCCCCACAAGGCGGCAGTCTGCTGAAACGCTATGCGCTAAAGACGCCTTTAGATGCCTGTGCCCCTGAACGGGCGCCGTATTCGATCCTAAATTTTGTACGCATTAGTCGTCTTTGCGCGCACATTCACGTAAACGCTTATACGCAGCGAGCGCACGCTTACCTCATGACGACCGGACGCTGCGCCCCAACAGGGCGCGACTGTGTTTTTGACAACAAAAAATTGGCGTAGCCGGACTCATCAGGTAAGTAGCGTGAGCAACGACGCCCGCGCAAGGGTGCGAAGGCGCGTAAATAAGCCTTACCCAACCAACCCCCCCGGCCCGCACCGCAATGGCCCTTACAATCGCTCAAGCAATGCGTCGGTCAAAAACTTAACGCCCCAATTGGGGTAGCGGAAACGCAGATAAGGCCCCCAGATGGGCGCCGATCCCGGCAGGGCGCCGCGCATTCCGGGTATCCGGCCGGCGTGCTGCCATGCTATGCAACGACCGAGGGATGCGTCGGCCAGCCGTAGAAAATCTTCGCGTCCCAGGACCAGACCAACGCGACGCCACATCAAACTCAGTTGCGCCTCGCCGGTCAGACAGGCAAATCGCAAATCGGGCAACCAACCCGGCCCGTAGCGTCCCGCCAGCCGTCCGTCGCGCTCCACGCAGCGCCGCAGCGCGTCGAGAATCCGAACAGCCGCCTCCTGCCCGCGCGGCTCGCCCAGCAAAACGCCGCAATGCCAAAATCCCTCCGCCGCGTAGGCCAGGGTATGGGTGAAAGGGGCCTGGGCGGGCCGGAATCCGGCGTGCAGGGGATACCCGTCAGACTGCGCCCGGGTCAGGTATAGGGCCAAGGCTTTGCGCGCCATTTCAAGCGCTTGCGCATCGCCGAGCCGTTGGGCCGCCTCGGCCATCGGCCACAAAGCGCGGACGTGGTAGGTGGGCGAATACCCCCGCGCATAAGTATGGCGCCGCCAGGAGTAATCAGGCTCGAACTGGGCTTTGAGCCACAAAAGCGCGCGCTCCGCCGAATGAAGATAGCGCGCTGCCGGAGCGGACTGCGCCGCGGCATCGGCCGCCCTAAGCAGGCCAAACAGTATCTGAGCGGTATTGAACGCACTCGGGCGCCCACTGCCGGCCAACAAGCCCGGAAAGGATCCGTCGGCCATCTGCTGACTTAGCAGCCAATCGGCCGTAGCAAAAGCGCAGGCCCGAAACTGCGACAAGCCGAGCCGGTCGGCCAGCGCAAAAAATGTCTCGATCAGGTAGCCGCTGGTCTCCGGATACGCGCCAGCCCAGCCCCAAAACGGTGAAAAACTGTGCGAGGAGCCCTTGCCGCCGGTAGCGGCGACGCTGCGTTCGAGCCAGCCGGCTGCAAGCAAAGCGCGGCGAGTCAACTCAGGGGAAGGGGGCAAAAGGGGGCTATCGGCGCAGGATCCATACATGCGAATGTGACTGGCGAGAAAGTTCTCTTGCATCGGGCCGGTTATTACTGGTGGGGTGCAAGGCTGGCGCAGGCGCTGAGACGCGAACAAAAAGCCAGCGCCGTCAACAGCATAAAAATTGCGCGGGCGCTGGTCAAGCAGCGCGCCGGCCCCGCGCCCGA
>JBKBLI010000003.1:59931-74387 GCA_046296435.1 Saprospiraceae bacterium
CGCAGATTCGCGCCGGTAGCCCTTGCTTTTTTCCGAAAACCCGTCGGTCGCAGCGTATCGCACTCGACACAAACGCAAGGCAAAGGGACGCTGAGGCGCGCGTGTTGGGGATTACTTTTTCTTGGGCAATAGCACCCACAAGCGCCCATGCCCATTGATTTTGTGGGCTTCGGACAGCCCCTTCTGGCCTACTCCGCAGTACAAGTCGAGGCGTTTGGTTGTCAGGATGGCCCCTCCGCGGTCTTGCGCAAATACCACGCGATAGGTGTAGCCCTTCAGCTTGCCCGCGGGATCCAGATCGGGCAGTTCGGCCAGGAGCGTGGCGCCGATCGGGATATAGCGCGGATCGACGGCTACCGAATAACCGGCAGTCAAGGGGAAGGATCCGCATCCCAGCACCTTGTCGGCTATTTTTTGGAAAAAAATGTACTTATTGCCTTTGGGACCTGTAGAGCCGCCAAAGCCGAAATGCTGACGGGAGCCGTCTTCGTACTCTGCCAGAAAATTACCTTGCAACTGTGCGTTGCGCAACTCCTTGCGGCTTTTGATCCAACACAACTCCAAGCCCTGCCCCGCCAGCGCGCCGTCAACAATAGCCTGCGGCGAGGGAAGCGATCCTTTAGGACGCGCATATACCGGTATTGAATACTCGGCTGTGCGCTCCGGCGATGCCTTCACTACCGGGGTGTAGTAACCCGTAATGCGCACGCGGTCGCTTTCCAAAGAGGTGTTGACGCGGTAAAAATCAAATTCGTCGAGCAAGGTCTCCGGGTCTAAGAGTTGCAACTCTTGTATTTTTTGAACGGCGGCCAACATGTCCCGCTTGGTGATTCCGGCGGCAGAACTGGCTTTGACGTCTTTGCGGGACAAGTAGGCGGCTTGCTCGGCGAGCGCCTGAAGCAGGTCGTTTTCGAAAGCAAAGTTGTATATCGAATCGGGCGCCGACTGGGTCAGCACCGCGCTTGACACCTTAGAAGTCGGAGCCGCCAGGGCTTCGGTCGGCGCTTCAACAGCAGCCGCAGCGTCGCTTGCTTCTTCAGAAACGGCCACTTCTGTGGTCCGGTTCAGGGGCGCAAGACCCACCAGAAACAGCAGAAATGCCACTGAAAAAATGGAACGGCTTATTTGCATTATGCAGATTTTTGTGAACAAATATTATTTGGTCGGGCGCAAAGGTCTGCCCATCTAACCAAATAAAAGTATGTTTGATTGAGCGTTTGAGATACATTAACATGTCGTTAAAACACAATCAACTGAAAATCAATTTGTTGGGAAATTGGCTTTAACGATCGCAATCTGACGCTGCGGACGCCTTTGGTCCGCTGCTTGAGCAGGGCGAGCGACTTTACGCACGCCTGCAATTCGGATTAAAAAGAGAGGCGAAAAGCGGGCGGGAACTGGGGGAGCCTAAAAACCGCCATGATTTGTCTTTGGTCGCCGTAACTTTGCCTTTGCAAATTACGCGAATCACAAACAGTGCAGCATCATGCAAAAACCGTGCCAAATATACCTTTTTTGGGTTACGCTATCCTATTTATTTTTTTCATATAACATAAATGCCTATGGGCAACTCACTTTGGTCGTAACCTCCATTCCTGCCAACACGCCGCCTGGAGCGAGTATTCATGTGGCGGGCAATTTCAACAACTGGAATCCGGGCGATCCCAATACCGCGCTTACGCCCAGCGGCCCGAACTACACCCTTACCCTCAACCCGCCCCCCGGGCAGTTGCAGTTCAAATTCACGCGCGGATCCTGGGCTACCGTCGAGGGCGCCGCCAATGGCGGCTTTTTGCCCAACCGCACGGTACAATACAACGGCCAGCCGACCACCCTCACCCTGAGCATCCTGTCGTGGGAAGACCTCGGCGGCGTCAACAGCACGGCCCAACCCAACGTACAGGTATTGTACAACGATTTCTATATCCCACAACTCAACCGCACACGCCGCATCTGGATCTACCTGCCGCCCGACTATCACACAACCAATAAGCAGTATCCCACGCTCTACATGCACGACGGGCAAAACCTGTTCGACGCGGCTACCTCTTTTGCCGGAGAGTGGGAGGTGGACGAGGCGCTCAACGGCCTGCACGCCCAAGGCGACTACGGCTGTATCGTGGTCGGTATCGACAACGGCGGCATACACCGCCTCGACGAATACTCGCCCTGGATCAATCCACAATATGGCGGCGGCCAAGGAGCGCAATACGTCGAATTCATCGCCGCCACGCTCAAACCGCATATCGACTCGCTTTACCGCACCTTTCCGGGTCCGCAATACACAGGAGTGATGGGCAGCAGCATGGGCGGGCTGATCTCCATGTACGCCTTTGCCGAACGGCAGGACGTATTCCACAAAGCAGGCATCTTCTCTCCAGCCTTTTGGTTTGCCGGAGCCAACTCGGCCAATCACGTGCTTGACAAGGGCAAGCAAGCAGACGCGCGGGTTTACTTCCTCGCCGGCGGACAGGAACCCGCCTCGGTGGCGACCAACATGAACGCCGTAGCCGACGCCATGCTGCAGGCCGGTTTCGGCGCCAACGAGCAACTCAGACTGGTACCCGCCGACGGTCAGCATGCCGAATGGTTCTGGCGCCGGGAGTTCCCCGCCGCCTACCAATGGCTCTTCCAAAATACGGTAGGCGCCGCCGCTCCTTCGGCCGACGACTGCGAGATCTATGTCGCGCCCAACCCCGTGGCCGACGCGCTGCGCATCGGTTGCGCCCGCTCAAACGGCGATCCGCTCGAAGTTCAACTCTATGGTCCTGACGGTCGCCTGCTGCGCAGCCTGCAAATCCGCTCAGGCGATACGCTGAACGTAGCCGACCTGACACCCGGTCTTTATTTAGCCCGGATCCGCCGCCCCGACGGACTCTGGAAAGCCCTTAGATTCGTGCGCTGATGACCCTCATGACGCCAAGCGCAATAGCCCTTCTGAAAGGTATTTTCTGGATCGGATCCGCCGTCGTGGCCTATGCGTACGTGGGTTATGGTATTCTGCTGTACGGCCTGATACGCCTCAAGCGTCTTTTTTTTTCGAAAAAAAATAAAAAAACCGCCGCTTCGGACTCAGTACCCGAGGCGGCGCTCATCATCTGCGCCTGGAACGAAGCGGCCTTCATCCGCGAAAAAATCGCCAACACCCTGGCGCTCGACTACCCGCCCGAACGCTTGCACATCGTATTCGTAACCGACGGCTCAAGCGACGATACGCCACAAATCATCCGCGACTACCCTCTGCCGCCCAACCGACGACTCACGCTGCTCCACCAGGATGGCCGCGCCGGCAAATTGGCTGCGTTCAAGCGCGCCATGAGCCTCGCCAAGGAGCCTATTGTGGTCAGCACCGACGCCAACACCTACCTCAATCCCGAAGCGCTCCGCCGCTTGCTCGCGCACTTCAGCGACCCAAGGGTAGGCGCAGTGGCCGGCGAAAAACGCATCGCTATGGGCCTCAAAGAAGCGGCCAACAGCGCCGGCGAAGGCTTGTACTGGCGTTACGAGAGCGCGCTGAAACGCTGGGACGCCGAATTGTGGAGCGTGGTGGGGGCGGCCGGCGAACTTTTTGCCTTCAGGCGCGAATGCTACGAAGCCCCGCCGCCGGACACCATCGTGGAGGACTTCTACCTCACCATGCAAATCGCACGTAAGGGTTGGCGGGTACAATACGAGCCGGACGCCTACGCCGTCGAGAGCGCCTCGGCCAGCGTGGCCGAAGAGTTCAAACGCAAAACGCGCATCGCCGCCGGCGGCCTGCAGGCCGTGGCCCGTCTCGCGCCCTTGCTCAACCCCCTGCGCTACGGGGTGCTGAGTTTCCAGTACATCTCCCACCGCGTGCTGCGCTGGACGTTAGCCCCCCTGCTCCTGCCCCTGATTTTCGCGAGCAACCTGATCCTCGCCATTCATGTCGGCGAGCTGTACGCATGGTTGTTCGCCGGACAGGCGCTTTTCTACGCCTTAGCCGCCGTCGGCTTTTTTTTAGAAAAAAAACAAATGCGCCTAAAGGCTTTCTTTGTGCCCTACTACTTCTGCATGATGAACTACGCCCAATACGCCGGCGCGCTACGCCTCCTGCGCGGACGCCAGAGCGTGCTGTGGGAAAAAGCGCGACGCAGCGGCGAATAACGACGCGCCTCAAGGTGGGAAAGATCGCCAAAAATCCGCACCTCAGTCTAAGCCGCAAGCCGCACAAACCCCAGCAAATTCTTTGAGTCCAACAACTAACAGCTAACAACTAATCCATTTTGATCAGCTTCAATATTTTGCTGCGGCCTTGAGTCTGGTTGTTGATTTTGACCCAATACAATCCGGCCGGAAGCGTCGAAATATCTATATTTGGGGCCGCTTCGTTGAGCGACCTGCTGCGGAGCATCCGCCCAAAAGAGTCGTATATTTCCAAAAAGCACTTGCCTGACAATTGCCCCTTGATCAAAAAATAATTCCTGGCAGGTTGAGGATAGAGTTGAATCTCGTCCATTTCAGCGCCTGAATCTTCGTGAGAAGACATCAGCGTGGGGTTGTAAAATCCAAAATCTACGGTATTGTTGCCGTTGGCGTCAAAGTTGAAATAACAATTGAAGGAGTCGCCGTCGTTGAGGGGCTCTTCGCCTTTTCCCAGCGTTACGATGCCGGACATGATATCCGTGAAAGGATCGCCAGATCCGTTGTTGTCAAAATCAACGTCATTGTCTGCATCGGGCTGGAATCCCTTTGTGGATACGAAGTGCTCCAACGGCTCCCCCGGGCCCCAATTGTTTACTTGCCATACAAAGACCGCATACTTTCCGGGTTGCAGACCCGAAAAACGATAATATCCATTCTCGTCGGTCACCCGAATGCCGCCAAAGCCTTGCCAGTCCGGAATACCATCGCCGTCCGAATCCCCCCAAATACCCAAAGACACTCCGGGGATCCCCGGCTCATCCGGATCCTCGATGCCGTTTCGATTCAGATCGTTCCATACCCGGTTGCCTACAGATACTACGTCTGGAAGGATGGGGTTGTTGCAATCCTGGTAACAAAAAGCCATATCGTTGATGGCCAGAATCATTTCATCACCCATGGCTTTTCCGATATTCAGAAAAGTCAGGGCATTGTTGTTGTAATGGTGAATGGCATCTGCGGGCGATCCGGATTGATTCACATAGAAGGGTTTCGTATTGACAAACCCTAACTTACCCCCATAGACCATGTCATTGCACCCTACGCTTTCCTGCGCTACAGAAACGATATCCTGCATGCTCTGAACCCACGGATCTCCGGTTGACTCGTAGCCGCCCTGGCCGGCGCTTGCGATCACTATGGGCAGTTTGGGGCTGCCCAAGTCATTTCTGATGTCATTGACCAGATGGTGTAAATTGCTTTCGTATTCGTCGAGATAGTCGTCGGATGCGCCGTCGTTCCAGCCCTGAAACCAGACGAACCCTGAAAGCTCAAAATCCGTCGCATTCAGACCGGGGAAAAGGCTTCCCAGCTTGCCGGTAACATCGTTTACTTCTTGGATCATAGCCTGATAGAATTCGCCGGTGGCGCCCCCTGCCGAAGGCGGGCGAAAATCTACCGCCAGGCTTTTGCCGCCCCAGGCCGTTTTGATGATCAAGATCGGATCCTCGAAGTATTTGTCCAACTGGTGCGCGAAGGCCAACTCCGGCCCGATCAAGTCCGGATACGCTCCCTGGCCTACCGTTACGTTAGACTGGATGGCATCATCCTCCCGCTTAAAGTACAGGAAGGCATCATCGAGGACTGTCCAGTCGTCAATGGCGCCGATTTCCGACCACACGCCCTTATCATCGTTTTGTATGACATGGCGCAGGGTTCCGGGAGCGTTTTCAGGGTGGTGTATGGCGCCGTATCCTTGCATGTTCGATTGGCCGGCGAGGACAAAAACCCGTACTTTTTTCTGCGATTTTTCTTGTCGGGTTACGATCGGGACGTAGCCGATCTCAAAGCCCGGGGGCGGCTGCACGATCACTGCCGGATCAAGAGTCGCCAATTTACCTACATCGAGGGGGGCCAAATATTCGTCGGTGTGACTCCAGTGTGTATGCAGGAGTTCGACTCTTTGCTGGAGTTTGGCGCGGACATCCGCCGGAAAGTTGGCGTGGACGACGGCGGGTTGGTCCACGAAGCGATACCAGTAATAAGTAGCCGTGCTTCCGTCGCCAAGTTCTGCTTTGAAGGGGCCGGCAGCCGGACCGGGATTGTTCCAAGGGCTGGCGGGGTCCTGCAAGTGGCATTCCGGATCAAGCGGCGTCAGGTACGTGATCTGAGGTCGGGGCGATGTGGGCACAGGGGTGGTCAACAAGTTTGTTGACGCGGGTACGTCGGCCGCATTCACAGCGCGCCACAAACTATCCGCATCAAGCCTGAAATAACCGGGCATCCTGAACACTTTCCCGTCTCGTTCTACCCGGTTCAAGTCATATTCAAACCCCATAATGTTGTTGCTGAGTTGAACATTGCCTATGTAGTTAAGCGCTACGTCTTTTTCGATTCCGGCGGACAATTTTTCCCGAATTCTAGCAATCATGGAGCCGCCGTTGTTGACGAATGAAACGCTGCGGATACCGGCGGCTGAGATCCCCGGCGGCACGGCAGGCCCGCCGTCGAACCAGGCTTGCATATCATCCCAGAGTGCGCCCCGGGAGTAAACAGATATCTGGCTCAGCGCCATGGATCTATCATCGCTGTTTGCAGGGAACTGCAAGCGACTTACCTTGGCGTATCGGGCGCCGCTATCGTCCTGAGCAATGATAGCCGGCGACCCTGCGTGTTCAATGCCAAAGCCTACATTGGGTTCTGACGGTCTTGAATCGAGCATCAAGCCCCCCAATTCGGGGCGGAGCAGTACAGGCTCTGTCCAAAAAGTTGGCAGAAAGAAGGTGGCAGGCCCTTTGAAATTGGTAGCATTCAGGAAGAGGGTCCAACATTGATTGCCTGTTTCAATATCAGTTCCATTTGTGTTTGAGATTGGCTCAGTCAAGGGCAAGGGGATATATCCATATCCGAGCAATTCGCCATTCAGGCTTTGAGCCATATTCAGGCCGTCCGGCGCCCAAAGCAGTCTGTTGGACAACTGGGCCACGCCGTATTTACCGCCCGGGGTACTCCAGTCCCGCTGGCCGTTGGGCAGCATATCGCTTCTCCCCGCGCCCGGACCATTGGCCCAGGCATAAAAATCAGCGGATACCCCGCCCATAATAAACTTGGGCGATTTCGTACCGAAACGCGTATCGTGCCACCAACCTAAGCCCCCTTCGATGGTGGTATAAAAGGAGGGTTGGCCGCTTAGCTTTTGGGTTGTCATCCAACTGCCGCTCAGTCCGGCTTGGAAGTCCTCAGGTCCGGGATACTGCTTAAATATTGGCCATGCCGCGCTATACATGGTGTAGCCCGAGCCGAAGGTTGTATCTGTAATGTGCTCTGTATTGATCCAGGCAAAGGCGAATTGAGTAGCGTCTGTGACTTGCGCACAGGCTTTGTGGAGGGCGACCCCAAAGATAAGCCACGCAACAAGCGTCCGCAAACCAAGCTGCGCAATCTGCCCGACGCTTGCGCTTTTGTTAAAAATCTTCATCATTTTATTTTCGTTGAGCGCGGTTAATATGACATATTTGCTGGTCGTGGGTCAGCGCTAAGTTTTGATACATTGCGCAGAAACCTTCCTGTTACAGATAGCGCTGTAAAAATACGATACTTCGCCATTGTCAGGGGAGATTGCGCAAACAACCCAAAGGTGTAGCGGAAAAGAGAAGTTGCCGCGTTCTGTGGGCCCTAAAATTGGGTTCAAAAAAGAGGCGGGCGGAGTTTGCGCACTGGCTCGTTTTTTTTTCGAAAAAAATCGCCTCTATCTGGCGAAACGAATTTTCCCCCGATAGCCTTACAAGGTCTCTATCTGCGTCGGCGGGCAAGGCGTGTCTAAGTCGCTCAAAGCGCTGTTATCCGAGCCGTCCTGCTGTCTTTGCATGACAGGCAACCTTTACGCCTTCCAATTGGAGCAGGATTCAGTATGGCCGCCTGGTCGAACGGCGGGCTTTTCTCAACAAACCAGCTATGATTGAACGGCATCCGCCAAGCAATCCCGGACGATGAAGTTGCAGATGTAAGCGTTGGAATAGTTCACAGCCAATGGATGATCGCCATTCAGGAGCCGCTTTCAGGTCCCCGGTCGGGGTCTCTATCCAAAGCGATCAACAAGCTGGCGGCCAGCCCTATGCCCAAGGCCATGCCGAACAGGCGCGTCAGGATCAACTCCCCATCCTGTGCGCCGACGATAAGCGCGCCAACCAAAAAAGCGGGGTTGATCGCCGCGCCAAACGGCTCGAAAAGACGCAACAAGGCGTAAAACAAAGCGCTTACGCCAGCGGCGCCCTCGCCCTTTTTTTTACCGAAAAACAAAATCCAGTAAGCGGACGCAATCAAGGCCACAGAAAGCAACTCTACGAAAACAACCTCCAACGAGGGTCGCTGAGGGAACTGGTACGCCGCTGCCGCTGCCGCTTGCTCGCTGTTCAGCAGCCATGAGGCGATCGCTCCGGCCGCTACGGCGCCTGCCAATTGCGCCAAAAGCGCATGACTCAGTTCAGGGCGCGCAATCCGCCCCGAAACCCAGCCGGCTATGGAGACCGCAGGGTTGAACTGCGCCGGCGCCATGTGCCGGACAACCAGCGTTAGCCCCAAAAGTAACAAACCGAGGGTAGCCGGCGCATGGTCGCGCACGGCGGCATTGGCCTGCATCAACAGGTACGCCAGCGTAAGAAAGAAAGCGCCTGCGCCTTCCGCAACGTGTCTTTTCATCGAAAAAAACGGCGGTTTAAAGAAAAAAATGGACTTTTGCCCCGTAAATAAACTATGTTTGTATGTTCTGTCGCTTTTCAATCTGATTTTGCTGATGAAAATTTGCTTTTTTTACGCCTTTATCGCCATGATAACGTTGAGCGCAAGCGCCGCGGCGCAGACCCGACTCACGCCTGAATTGCTCTGGTCGCTGGGGCGCGTCAACCTGAGTTGCATCTCGCCTGACAACCGCATCGCATACTACACCGTACAGTCCTACGACCTGCAAACGGAAAAATCCAACTACACGGTTTACGCCGTCGATATCAACTCCGGAGCCACCCGCCAGATCATTGGCCCAGCCGACCGCATTAGCAACCTCCAGATCCGCCCCGACGGCGGCCGCATCGGCCTGCTCTACAACGGCCAAATGCACGAAATGGACCCCAACGGCGGCAACCTCAAAAAGGTGACCGACCTCGAAATGAAGGGATTCAAATACGCGCCCGATGGATCCAAGATCCTCTACCTGGCCGACGTGAAGCTGGAACTCAGTCCTGCCGAAGCCTATCCGGATCTCAAAAACGCTCAGGCCCGCCTGATCGACGGTCTCTTTTACCGACATTGGAATGCCTGGCACGATTACAAGTACGGGCACGTATTCTACGCAAACTACCGCGACGGCGAACTCTATGGCATGCCTACAGACATCATGATCGGACAGCGCTACAACGCGCCGCTGGAACCCTTCGGCGGTATCGAACAAGTCTGCTGGACACCCAACTCGCGCGGTATCGTCTATACGGCTCGCAAGCTCAACGGCACAAAAGAGGCCCTGAGCACCAACTCGGACATCTACTACTACGACCTGGCCACAGGGCAGGAGGTCAATATCAGCGCCGACTTGCCGGGGTACGACCAAGATCCGCTCTTCTCGCCCGACGGCAAATACCTCATCTGGAGCAGTATGGAGCGCCCGGGCTACGAGGCAGACCGCACCCGCATCATGCTACTCGACGTAGAGACCAACCAACGCAGCGAACTTACCGCCGGCTGGCGCTACGAAGCCAAGGGCTTCAAGTGGGCCGCCGACAGCCGTTCGGTCTATTTCCTAAGCGCTACGGATTTTACCTATCAGATCTGCCAGATTGGCCTAGCCGAGCGCAGGGTACGGATCATCACCCAAGGGCAACACGACTACAAATCGCTGCTCGTAGCAGGCGCCCAACTCGTAGCCCAACGCGAGTCCATGGACCAGCCCGCCGAAATCTACGCCGTGAATCCGCTCAACGGAGAGGCGCGCAAAATTACGCAGGTCAACGACCTGCTCTGGAACCTGGTCAGCAAGGGCAAAGTCGAACGCGCCAGCGTCCGCACCTCCGACGGAAAGGACATGAACGTATGGCTCATCTTCCCGCCCAACTTCGACCCGACGCGCAAATATCCGACCTTGCTGTATTGCCAAGGCGGGCCGCAATCGGCGCTCAGCCAATTCTTCTCGTATCGCTGGAACTTCCAACTCATGGCAGCCAACGACTACGTGGTGGTAGCGCCCTGCCGTAGAGGCATGCCCGGCAGCGGACAGGAATGGAACGACGCCATCATGCGCGATTGGGGCGGCCGCCCCATGCAAGACCTGCTCGATGCCGCCGACTTTGCCGCGCGCCAACCCTGGTGCAACTCCGGGCGTATGGGCGCCGTGGGCGCCAGCTACGGCGGGTATTCGGTCTATTGGCTGGCCGGCAACCACCAAGGTCGCTTCAAAGCCTTCATCTCACACTGCGGGCTGTTCAATCTGGAGAGCTTCTACGGCACGACAGAAGAGTTGTTTTTTGCCAACAACGACCTCGGCGGTCCATACTGGGAAAATCCGGCCGCAGACACCTGGAGACGCCATAGCCCACACCATTATGTCGCCAACTGGGATACGCCCATACTGGTCATACACAACGAGCGCGACTACCGCGTGCCGCTTTCGGAGGGAATGCAAGCCTTTCAGGCTGCGCAACTCAAGGGCATCCCCTCGCGCTTTCTGTACTTCGAAAACGAAGGCCACCACGTGCTCAAACCACACAACTCAATCCTTTGGCAGCGGGTGTTCTTTGGTTGGCTGGATGAGTACCTGAAAAAATAGGGCAGGCGGCAAGAGCAAAGGGCGCGACGCCCGGTTTCAAAGCCGTTTGCGCCGCCCAAACTCTATAATTTTGCGTAAAAAAACTTTGCGCCCCCTGCATGGGAAAAAGGCGCACGCAAAGGGTGCAAAGGCAGTATATTCTTTGCGCCCTCTGCGTGATAAAAACTTTGCGCCCTCTGCGTGAAAATGCCCGCACACCCTCGCCCTGCACCGCCTGTCCAATACGAGCGACATAGCCTTCACATTGTTCACCATTTTTCGAATCACCCATGCGCATATCCTTTATCTTTTTCCTCCTGACCGCCATCGCCACGGCTCAGGCCCAACAAACGCTTGACTACTTCCTGAAAGCCGACGTCAGCTACCGCCCCCAAACGCCTTCGCCGCAACAATACCTTGGCTTCCAGGTGGCAGAGCGCCACGTAACGCACGAACAACTGGCAGGCTATATGCGCGCCATAGCCCAAGACAATCCTCGAGTCCGCCTCTTGGAAAACGGGCAAACCCACGAAGGGCGGCCGCTGCTCTGCCTGGCTATCTCATCGCCCGACAATATCGCTCGCTTGGAGAGCATACAACGCCAGCGCCGTCAACTGGCCGACCCTACGCAGCCCGCGCCGAAGGATGTGCCGACGGTGGTCTATATGGGCTATTCGATCCACGGCAACGAGGCTTCGGGCAGCAACGCCGCCCTGGCGGTGGCCTACTACCTCTGCGCAGCGCAAGACAGCGAATTGGAGACCTGGCTGCAGGACATGGTGATCCTTCTGGATCCTTGCATGAATCCCGACGGCCTCCAGCGCTTCAGTAACTGGGTCAACAGCCGCCGGAGCTTGCACGGACCGCACGACGGAGCCGACGACGAATTCAACGAGCCTTGGCCCGGCGGCCGCAGCAACCACTACTGGTTCGACCTGAATCGCGACTGGCTTGCAACTCAGCACCCCGAGTCGGTGGGCCGCGTGCGCTTGCTTCAGGACTGGAAGCCCAACGTACTAACCGACCACCACGAAATGGGCGGCAATTCGACGTTCTTCTTTCAGCCGGGCGTGCCTACGCGGGTCCATCCGCTTACGCCCGCCCGCAATCAGGAACTGACAGCCGCCATAGGCCGCTATCACGCCGAAGCCCTCTCTGCCCAAAAAGTCCTCTTCTACTCCCGCGAAAACTTTGACGATTACTACTACGGCAAAGGCTCCACCTATCCCGATGCCAACGGCTGCGTCGGCATCTTGTTCGAGCAAGCCAGCAGCAGAGGCAGCGCGCAGCAAACCGCCAACGGGCTGCTAACGTTTGCCTTCACGGTACGCAACCAGTGTATCACCTCCTTCTCTACGCTACGCGCCGCGCATGCCCTGCGCGACGACCTCAACGCCTGGCTGCGCGAATTCTACGCCTCCGGATTGCGCGAAGCGGCACGTTACGAAACCGCAGGGTGGGTCTTCGAGGAGACGCGGACGCCAATACTGCGCGAGTTTTTAAGAATATTGACACTGCATGGCATCGAGACGCGCCGGCTCGCTACCGACTTGCGTATAGACGGGCAGGTCTTTTCAAAGGAAAGCGCTCTTTTTGTGCCGGCAGAACAGTTGCAGTACCGCCTGGCCCGCGCTGTATTCGACCGCCCGAAGGAGTTTGCCGATTCAATTTTTTACGATATATCTGCCTGGACGCTACCCGACGCGTTTGGCCTGCGCTGGTCGCCTGTAGCGCGCAAAGAGTGGCGGGCGGCATGGCTCGGGGAGCGAGAGTCGGGCATGCTGAGCGTCGTCCCGCCCGCCACACTGACCGAACAAGGCGTTTACGGGCTTCTGCTACCGGCGGAAAGCTACGATTTGCCTCGGGCCGTCGTAGCGCTACACCGCGCCGGCGTACGCATGAGACTGGCCACGAGCGATTTCAAATACAAGGGACAAGCCTTCCGCCGAGGCAGCATCCTGATCCCCATGAGCGGACAATCGCGCAGCGCAGAAAGCATATACGCCGAAATCCAACGCAGCGGCGCGACGGATGTATATTGCACCGTCATGAAAGATGGTCAAATGGACGAAGGTCCAGACGCCGGCAGCGACTCCTTCCTGCACCTCAAGGCCCCCAGGGCCGCTATGCTCACGGGCGCGGGCGTCAGCAACCTCAGCGCCGGCGAGATCTGGCACCTGTTGGACACCCGCTTCGCGCTGCCGCTCACCAAAATCGACGCCGGTCGCCTCAACCAAACCGACCTGAGCAAATACACCACGCTCATTATGCCCGAGGGCGGCTACGAGTCAATCAACTCAGAAAAGATACGCGCTTTTGTACAGGGTGGCGGCACGCTCATCGGTATCGGGTCGGCGCTCAACTGGCTTCACTCAAACAACCTGCTGGGCTACAAACTCCGCGAAAACAAGGAAGACATCGCCGACTTGCCCCGCATTTCATATGACCAAGTGAGCAACTTACGCCAGGCCCGCAGGCTGGCAGGCGCCATTTTCGAAGCGGATCTGGATCTCACGCATCCGCTCTGCTACGGATACGAACGCCCGAAACTCGCGCTCTTTTACACCCAGCCGCTGTTCGTCGAAACCCCTTCAGGCGCTTACAACACGCCGGCCGTACTCGGCGCTTCGCCCCGCTTGGCGGGATATGTGCCTTGGCGGGCCGAGCGCCAGGCGCCAGGCGCCGCCGCCGTGACGGTGAGCGCCTCCGGCCGAGGCCGGGTCATTGTCTTTGCCGCTAACCCGACGTTTAGAGGATTTTGGTTTGGGACGCACCGCATGCTGGCCAACGCCCTTTTGTGGGGCGGCTTGGTGCGCAATTAGCGGATAGGCGTCTGTCCACAGGGGGCCGGCCCGGGGTGTGGGCGCGAGGCGTGCGGCAGGCCCCGGGCCGTTCGCCCGCCGCACCCTACTCCCGCTCCCAATAGCGCAGGGCCAATTCGCTGCCGTCAAACTCAGCGTACGAACAGCGATACATCCATTCGCCGAGATTGACGTAGCGGCTGCGACCGTTGGGCAGCGTCACATCTATGGGCAGGTGCCTGTGGCCAAATACAAAATAGTCTGGTTCGACGCCTTGCGCAATCTTTCGCAAGCAGTACTGATAAAGCCACTCGCGTTCCTCGCCCAGCCATTCGCGCTCTTCGGGCGGCGTGGCGCGGCGGCTTAAGTTGGAGAAATAATGCGCCATGCGTACCCCCAAATCGGGGTGAATGCTGCGGAAAAGCCTTTGCGACAGCGGATGGACGAATACCTTCTTCATGCACTTGTAGCCCCGGTCGCCCGGCCCGAGACCGTCGCCGTGTCCGATGAAAAAGTCCTTTTGCCCAATGCTCGTCCGAATGGGATTTTTGTGCACCGGTATGCCCAGTTCTTGCTCGAAATATCCAAACATCCACAGGTCGTGATTGCCTGTGAAGGCTTCAATGAGAATGCCCGCATCGCGCATCTCGGCCAACTTGCCGAGGATGCGCACAAAACCCTTGGGTACCACCGTGCGGTATTCGAACCAAAACTCGAATAAATCGCCGACCAAGAAGAGCCTATCGGCCGTTGGGGCAATC
>JBKBLI010000003.1:74484-85080 GCA_046296435.1 Saprospiraceae bacterium
TCGCGTCTAACCAACGCGCCGCTTGGCGTTCGCGGGCTGCGGCAGGCAGGCGACCATCTGCGCCAAGGTGAAAATCGGACGCTAAATAAACTTTTTTGCCCATATCGACGCAAAGGTACGGCCTTCGCGCTTCAGTTCACGGCTTCGGATGAAGGCTTAGCGCCGAGGGATACGGACTGCCCGACAGCGGGCTTGACGCCAAACAGCACGCGCCCATATAGGCGGCGATATTCGCGCCATGTGATCATGCGCTGTTGTCGCTCGTCCCAGAGTTTGTTGAAAATGCAGCGTAGGCTTTGCACAAAAGTGATCTTTTCAGTAACACGCTCAAAAATGGGATGATCGTGGTGGCAGCGGGCCAACCAGTAATTAGGCACCAGAGAATTGAGGTGATGGATATGGTGGTAGCCAATATTGCCGGTCAGCCAGTGGAACATCTTGGGGAGTTTGTAATATGTGCTGCCCTTGATGGCCGCCATGACGTAGTCCCACTGATCTTGCCAAGCTTTGTACGTGAACTCGTGCTGATGCTGCACATAGAAAAACCAAACGGCTATGATCGCAAAAAAAGCCAATATAGGCAATTGTACGAGCAACAGGGCTTTATAGCCCAGAAACACCGCAAGCAGCAAATAAAAGCCCGCCAAAAACACGTTGTGCCAACGCAAAGCTCTGCGCACACGCTCCCAGCCGCTCAGCTTAATTTTGGGCAATCGGTTCTGGATGAACAGGTAGTAAATCGGTCCGAGTATAAATAACACAAAAGCGTTGCGGAAAAGTACATAGCGGAGTTTTCTCCAAAAGCCCATAGCTTTAAATTCGTCCACGGTCAGCAACTGAATATCGCCAATATCGCGGTGTTCAAACAGCATCCCGTTATGGCCATGGTGAAAATTGTGGCTTTTAGCCCAATAGTCATATGGAATAATGCTGAAAAAGCTACAAATATATCCGATGATATTGTTGGCTGTCTTAGAAGCTAAAAAAGATTGGTGGCCGCAATCATGCTGAATAATAAATATGCGCACCAAAAAAAAACCATTGACCAGTCCGAGCAACAACGTAAGCGCGATAGATACCTCCATGAGAAAATACATGGCTATCCAAATAGCGACAAAAGGCAAAAAAGTATTAAGAATCTGTATCAAAGCCTTGCGGGTATCGGGCAGTTGATAGGCTTTGACTATGGTGGGCAATTGGGCGAATATGGCAGACTGGGGGTGCGTTTGCTGAACCTTCATAAATTTGAAAAAAAAGACGATACTGTCTCACTAAAGACACGCAAAGGTGGAAAAAGTTTTCGAACCGCGCCTGAAAAAACGCAATTTAAGCGTCGCCCGATTCATAGATCGGCGGAAGATCAGTTACAATTGATCTTTGTGTTTGAGAAGTAGGCCGCTTTGGGCTTCCGAGCCGCCTCCGGATCGCTCGTTTCGACCACAATATTGCTGGGATCCAAAGGATCTAAAACGCCAGATCCAAAGGTCTTTCTGCCCTGAAGCCGGTCTAACTCGACGGCCAATTCGCTCAACGCGAATTCGATAGACGAAAGCGGGTAATTTAGCGCCACGCGAATCACACCGTCCGGATCGATAATAAACGCCAAGCGGTCAAATCCGGGTATTTTGCGGCGCACATTGGCAATGCCGTACAAATTGCTGACCCGAAAATCCGTATCCTCAATCACCGGAGAATGCAAGTAGATGCCAATGTATCTACGCACTTTGTCAGACCACTCGTTTTGCCGAATGGGCTCATTGGCCACGGCCAGCATCTTGGTATTGCGCTGATTGAACCAGCGCTCCTTTAAGCCCAGAAAAGTGGAATACATATACCACGCGGACGTAAAATTGGCAGGATGCGCAAACAATACGCACCAGCAGTCCTTACAATATGCCGGAAAGGAAATAAGGCCTTTGGAACTCATGGCCTCGAAGGGTGGCGCGGGATCGCCTACCTGCGGCAATATGGTTCGTTGATTGTGCGTGCTCATGACATTTTGATCTCAAAGTCGGGCGAAAAAAAAACTGTTTTCCCACGTTTTTATTTTGTTTGCCGAGCTAAAAACTTGGCTTCGACATCTTATTTTGCAATAATGTCGCGCCGCCCCCTTTCGTCTAAACAGCCGCTTCAAGCATATTTTCACAGAAAAAGGACGAAAGCCAGGGGCGTGGGGACCACTCCCGTTTCCCATAGCCTCTCATTGCGCCTAACATCCCCGCGGCCGACTTTTCTACGATTATATAGACGGCAGTTTTTGTCCTTTGGGCCGGCGCGTCGCATTTTTTTTAAATTAAAAAAAAAAAATCGTTTTTTGAGGGGCTGCTCCGAATCCGTTGCATATCTTTGTAGAAAAAATGAATTTATGAAAAATTTAGGCCTATCGGTATCTCTTCTCGTCGCTATGGCGGGCGCCTGTTTCTCATCGGCGCAAACGTCGGCAATACAATGCCCCAGAATATTGACCTATGAAGTCTGCGACTCCACAAGCGACGATCCGCACTTGTGGAGCGACCCGAAGTTTTTCGACAAGGTCAGGTCCAAATCCGAACTCGCCGAAGCGCCTGCCGAGCTTTCGCTTACCATCGACAGCCCCTGCCCCATCGGCATCGTTCAGATCACATACGATTTGTTTCTCGACCTCAACGGCGACGGAATAACGGAGACTGTCGTGCGCAGCGATCTGCCAACGCCAGCCGGTTTTGTATGTTTCAAAAACTTCAAATCGCCGGGCTTCAGTTCCGGTATTCTGACACAATTCGACAAGCGCCCGACGGACGGACCAACCAGCCGCTATCGCTTTGCGCTTGAAACGAAGACCGAAGGCGCCGCGCTCAAGGCTTGGGTACGCTGGAACACCGAGGCGCAACCAGACGCTTACATCGTCCCGCAACTGCCCTATGGTCGTCACCGCATCGCATGGCATATTAGAGACGATTGCGGCAATACCCGCACTTGCGCCTACGATGTGATCGTGCGCGACTGCGCCCCGCCCGAGGTGATATGCCTTGATTTCCTGAGCACCCAAATGCTTGCAGATAAGCAGGTCTGCGTGGATGTGTCTGATATGCTGCAAAGCGTTAGCGACAATTACCATGCGTCAGAGGGCTTGCGTCTGGGCATTCGGGAGTCTTATACCGGATTGGGCTTTCCGTGGGATTCTACGGGCGCCGACGGCGTTCGGAAGATCTGTTTCAACTGCAACAATTTGGGTATCAGACCCATCGAACTTTGGGCGATCGATGCCGACGGCAACGCGGATTTCTGCGAAATCATCTTGATTGTGGAAGACGTCACCGGTGTCTGCAATCAAGATCCGGTTTCGGTTGCGATCCAGATAGATGCGCGGCGCGAAAATGGCGCTGGAGCGCCGGATAACCTTTCGCTCAATATCGTCCTGATGGGTCAAGGCGGGGGAATCCTTGGCAATGTCCAGAAGCACGCGGCAGTCAACGATCAGGGCATAGCAACTTTTATCGCGCCTTATGCGCCGATATATAGACTCTCGCCATCCAGCCTCAGCCAGCCTGCCAACGGCGTCACTCCGGTCGATCTTGCGCTGATCAGCGACCATATCCAGGGAGTTCAATTGCTGGGTTCGCCGTACAAATTGATCGCGGCCGACGTCAATAACTCCGGCGGCATCGATCAGGACGACCTGGATGCGCTGGCGCAATATCTTTTGGGCAGCCTGCCGCAGGATGCCCCGCTGAACGCCGCCCCCTGGCATTTTATACCGGCCGCATACTTTTTCCCCGATCCTCAGGCGCCTTGGGGCTTCCCCAACGATATCACCTTACCGCCCATTCCGAATATCGGTATTTCGACCAAATTCATCGGCGTGGCCTTAGGAGACGTGGATTACTCCTGCACAAACTGTCTGGGCCTCCCGGGCGTCGGCTTGCGAGCGCCTGCGCCACTCTTCCTTGCCCTGAGCGATGCGAACGTAGCGGATGGCGAAACGGTCGAAATAACGCTCCGGCCGGACTCGGATGGCTACGCCTACGGCTGGACGCTGCTACACCCTGGTTTGCGCCTCGTATCGGCCTCGCCTGAAGGCGCGGGCGCCTACTGGCATGCCGACGAACGTAGCCTGAGCGCAGTCTGCCATTCCGGCTCATTTCTCACGCTTCGGTTTCAGGCAAAACGCGCCGGACGACTCAGCGAAATGCTCTCACTGGGCGAGGGGCCGCTGCCTGCATTGGCTTACGCGCGTTCGGGAGAAAGCCGCCCGCTGATTCTGGATTTTTCGACGCCAGCGCCCGCTCCTGCGCTTACGGCGCTTGCCAACCCATACGCCGAATACCTCGACCTGAGCATCGAATTGCCGGAGGCCGGCATGGCGCTGCTCGATGTATTCGATATGGCGGGCGCTATGCTCTGGAGCAAGGCGGCATACTGCGAAGCCGGCCGTCACGTGTGGCGCGTCCGCACGCCCGGGAGCGGGATGCGGATAGCCCGTCTGCGCGCGGCAGGGGCGAGCGCAAGCGTGCGCGTGGCGCAAGGGCGATGAGCGCGGGAGCGGGCGGTGTCAACCCGGCGACCTATGCGGCGCCGTGCTTAATTTCGTCCACCACTTCTGGATTGAGCAGGGTGCTGGTGTCGCCGATATTACCTGGCTCGCCCTCCGCGATTTTGCGCAGGATACGGCGCATGATTTTGCCGGAGCGGGTTTTGGGCAACCCGCTGACGATCTGTATCTTATCGGGCTTGGCAATGGGGCCTATCTCGCGCGTGACGGTGTCGAGCACCAATTTGCGGAATGCCTGCACGTCTGATACCGGATGCGCGCTGATGACGTAAGCGTATATGCCTTGCCCCTTGATGTCGTGCGGATAGCCCACCACGGCCGACTCGACCACGCCGGGCGTTTTGTTGATGGCGTCCTCGACTTCGGCCGTGCCGATGCGGTGCCCGGATACGTTGATCACGTCGTCCACCCGACCGATGATGCGGTAGTAACCATCGGCGTCGCGTCGCGCGCCGTCGCCGGTGAAGTAATAGTTTTTGAAGGTCGCAAAGTAATTTTGCCGGCAGCGCTCATGGTCGCCGTAAGTGGTGCGCAGGATGGAGGGCCAAGGGAAGCGCATACAAAGCAGACCCTCGACATCGTCGCCCTTGAGTTCGCGACCGTTGGCGTCCAGCAGCACGGGTTGCACGCCCGGAAGCGGCAGCGTAGCATAGCAGGGTTTGAGGGGCGTGATACCTGCGATGGGCGAGATCAGGATACCGCCCGTTTCGGTCTGCCACCAGGTATCGACGATAGGACAGCGTTTTTTGCCCACTTTTTCGTTGTACCAGTGCCAGGCCTCCTCATTGATGGGTTCGCCGACAGTGCCCAACACGCGCAGGGTGCTGAGTCGGCGGTTTTTGATCCATTCGTCGCCGGCGGCCATGAGGGCGCGTATTGCCGTTGGCGCAGTGTAAAAAATATTCACTTTGTGCCGTTGGATCACATCCCAGAATCGTCCTGCGTCGGGATAGGTCGGGATACCCTCGAACATGAGCGTGGTCGCGCCGCTCAACAGCGGCCCATAGATGATGTAGGAGTGTCCGGTGATCCAGCCAACATCGGCCGTACACCAGTAAATATCGCCTTCGCGGTACTGAAATACATTGCGGAATGTGAACTCGGTGTAAACCATGTATCCGCCATGCGTATGCACTACGCCTTTGGGCTTACCTGTCGAGCCGGAAGTATAGAGAATGAACAGCATATCCTCGCTGTCCATTATGGCGGCTTTGCATGCTTTGCGGCGCCCTTTGACGGCGTCGTGCCACCACAGGTCGCGCCCCGGATGCATGTTCGTTGCATCGCCGGTATTCCGGTGCACAACGACCAAGCGCACCGACTCGCAACCCATGTCCAAGGCTTCGTCCACGATTTGTTTGACCGGAATATTTTTGGGGCCGCGGGAGTTGTAATCGGACGTGATGACTACCGATGCTTGCGCGTCTTTGATGCGGTCGGCTACCGAAACGGCGCTAAATCCTGCAAATACCACGGAGTGGATGGCCCCGATGCGCGCGCAGGCCAAGACGGCTATTGCCAACTCGGGCGTCATTGGCATGTAGATGCACACCCGATCCCCCTTGCGCACGCCCTGAGCCTTGAGGGCATTGGCAAACTGGCAGACCTGTTCATAGAGTTGTTTGTACGTAAATTTGCGCGTTTTCTTTGACGGGTCGTTAGGCTCCCAGATCAGCGCCGTCTGGTTTCCGCGGGTTGAAAGATGTCGATCCAGACAATTTTCGGTAATGTTGAGTCGCCCGCCTACGAACCACTTGACGCGCGGCTCTCTGAAGTTCCATCGGAGCGTTTTGCGCCATGGTTTGCGCCAGGTAAAAGTAGCGGCTTGCTCGGCCCAAAAACCCTCCGGGTCTTGAACGCTCCGCGCATATTCGAGGCGGTATTGTTCGAGCGATGTGATTTGAAGCGTCATATCAAATAAGGTTTAAGCATGAATCGTTGCGCCAATCGGCTTCTTGTGCGCGGCTTAAGATCTGATACCTGCCATCGCTGTGCATCCCGAACGCACAGCGATGCGTTGCAGGCGACCGCTTCGGCACAGACTTGAAGCGCATAGCTATAAATAAATCGGGCTTTAGCACACAAACGCACCCAAAACCTGATTTCAACGGCAAATATATAGCTATCTATATTATTCGAGAATTTTTTTTTGAAAAGCCGGACATTTTTTCACAAAAACAAAGGACGCGCGTGCCGAGGGCTGCTGCATTATCCGTTGCGAGCCTTTTGTGTCTGCGCTTATACGCCGCGTTTTTTTTTATTTTTACTTTTTGGTCGACCGGACTCTCTCAAACTTCAGTAGCTTTGGGATGAGGGTAAGCAAGCGTTTGTCGTCATTTATTCTTCATGGATTTGAGCAGTTGATCAATACTACCTTGTATCTTGTCAGGCCGTTTTGCTCAGGCGTCGCCGCTTCTTGCTCGCGTCTTTCGTTGAGTTGAGCGCTTGCTTGCAACCCGCTCTGCATTTTGCGCTTCCTTTTTTTCATCTAAATGCTCGTTTCATCGCCTGTTTTTACCATCAAAACAAAGCCCGCACTTGTGCGTTGCCACTGTGTATGACACGGATATCGCCCGTTTTGCGGCCTTCGTATTGCAGGCTGATTTGCAGGGCGCCCGAAAGCTGGCGGTCCAGTTGTAAGCTCCATAGGGCATTTTGGCCGTTTTGCAACCCTTCGAGCATGCTATATGACACCGGGGTGTTGGCTTCGCCGTTATAGCGCACCCGAGCCAGCGCGACCCGGCTGCGCACGGAGGTTGCCTGCCTGGCCGCGGGATTCCATGCAAGCTCGGCAGTCCAGTCGTTTTGGCGGGAGATCTCATCGCCAAGGCGGTTTTGGCTGCTGCGGTATCTGTGCCACAGGCTCAGACGCAGATGGCGATTGGGCAGCCAATTGATCTGTGGCTGGTAGTTGGCAAACGCGATGTCGAAACGCCGCGCCGCGAATAGCTCATTGTCGCTGCCGCGCTCGCCTGTGGCATAGTCTTGCTCGACGCTCCAGTGTTTGTTCAGGTTGTAACGGGCATGCAAAGCCCATTCGCCAAGGCTTCGCTTTTCGAAGCCAGTGGCCAGCAGTTGGCGGTTGCGATTGTCGTTGCGGGCGATTGAGGCATCCCAGCGCGGGTCGCCGCGATTGAAAAAAAATACCGATCGCACCGATATGGCGGCGCTGGCCAGCGCGGTATCGCTGACCGTCAACTGAAAGGGGTTCCACACGCTCACACCCTCTACCCCCGCCCTCACGCGTCGGTTGACCTGCAAAGTATTTTGTAAGGAGGCGCGGCTCAGGGCTTTTTTCCAGCGTTTTTTGGAGCCGCTCCAGATGACACGCGGCTCCAGGCGAAGATTTTGGTTGAATAGGGCGTTGTTGGTGCGGATGTATTCGGGCGAGGTGGCGGCTACACGCACAAAGTTAGCCTGATCCCGAAAAACGGCGATTTCCATTTCGTCTTGTTGTATCAGGCTGTCGAGGTTGCGGTCGATCCACACGTACTGTCCTTCGCCCGGACTAACCCGGATGTACGTAAACTCTATGCGCGGACTCTGGCCGGATCCCAATTCGTAACCGAGGGTCAGATTGACCGCATTGCGCCAGGCGCTAAGCGTATAGTCGGCACGGCCAAGCCAGGTATTTTGTCGCCCCACTTCGGTCTGAGGATTGGGGATCAGGGTGTGCAGGCGCCGTAGCGTGAGGCTGTAATTGAGCGTATGTGCCAGCCGCCGCGAGGGCGCCGGCATCGGACGCCATGCGCCTGAGCCGCCGAACTCGTCGGCGAGGGCGCTCTGTACAAAGGCGAAGTCGCGCGGGAGATAATCTGTGCGTTGACGGTAAAAGAGTTCCCACTGCAAGCCCTCGTTTCGGGCCGGCGAACCTACGTAGCAGCGCATCATGTCATACCAAAAGCTCAGTTCGTTGGGGCCGATCGGCTCGTTGGGCCTGCTGCGCTGATTGCGCTCGCGCTCGAAGTAGTACCCGGCCTGTAGCCATGCGCGGCGCTGTGTGGAGTCGTTCTTGAAAAAAACCTTAGCGATCTCGAACTTAGGCCGCGAAAAACGGGAATCCTCCAGCACGCCGGAACTACTGAGCGCATTCCACTCGGCCCGCAGGGTAAAGTCCTTCCAGGAGGCGTTGACGCGGGCTTTATGGCGTATGCCCCTGTAGCTGCCTTGCCGAATGAAGGCGCCCAATTCGTAGTCGGCATCACCCTTTTTGTCAAGCGCCGCAGCAACGCCGGCCCGAAGCAAATGCTCGGCCACAGTATCGCTCTGAACGTCCGTATTCCAGTCGCGCACAAATTCGGGGGCGCGATAGGGATTGAGGGGCAGAAAGTGGCGGCCCGTGTGTTCGTAGGCGACCCTCACCTGCGAATGCCACCCATGCGCGCTCCCCGCTCTCAGTTCCCGCCGCGCTTCGAGGTATCCTGCAAATCCCAGATTGTCGTCGGCATCCAAAGGCGACAGGCGATTGATATCGCGGTTGCTCAATGCCGCTTCAGCAAGTATTGCGGTGCGGGTATCCGGCCTGAAGCGCGCGCCTGCCGTGTACAGATGCCGAAGTTCGGGAGGATTGAGGCGGACTACCGGCTCGAAGTTGCCGCGAGGCGCGCAGTTGACTGGATCAGGAGCCACCCACTCGAAAGCGCGACCATTGGCTCCGTTGGCCAGCAACCTGTAGTTGCCCTGTCCTTGGGGCGTTTCGGTAAATCGCGCGCTCACCTGCGCCTCGGAGAGATTGGCGGTCTGGCGCAGAAACCGGATAGGCTGCCCGCAGGCCATGGTATCAGCCCATACGTAATATACCCGTGCAGGGTCGGGCGCGTCGCCGGGCTGGAGGGTATCGACGCCGCTGCTGAAGGCGTTGCGCAGGTTGTCGCCAGCCAAGGCCAAGACGCGTCGCCCCGCATCGCCTACGCCTTCGACCCCACTTTCGGCGCGGCCATCCTGTTCGGCGTAGATATTGGCATAGACCTCTCCCCGCGTCCGACGCCAGCGCATGCCCGTCTGTATGGTGCTGCGGGTGTATTGGCGGGTGATGTACTCAAACTCGACAATGATGCGGATGTCTTTGGTGATAAGGCGCCGGGCTGTGAACGTCAACTCGCCTGTGTTGTAGTCCATCACATAGTCGTCCTCTTGGCCTCGCCGCAACAGCAAGCCATCGGCAAAGACCCGTTCCGTCCCGGCCAATACGATGATGAAGCGCTCCCCATCGGCGCCTTGCAGCCTGTACGGGCCTTGATTCCCCTCCCGCCCCTCAATCAGTTGGCGCGCGAATCGCCCTCTGGACAAGGCTGCCGCTACGCTGTACTCAAAAGTATCGCGACCGGCGATTTTTTCGTCGCGAAAGGCAACCCCTTGCAAGCGTTTGAAATAATTGGCGAAGTATCCTTGCGGGCGATTCAGGTCGTAATCGCCGGCGGTCAGTACGGCGCTGCGGCGTCGGAGTTGGATGAATATGCGGTCAAACTCCTGCAACTGACGCGTCGTGCCGTCGGGTTGCAGTGGGATAGAGTTGTCGCTGATGGCGCCTGCGATTTCGATATCTTTGCCAATACGACCACTGAGCTGGAGGTTGAGGTTGGAATTGAACACCAGATTCTGGTTGTTGCCAAGGCTCAGCCCCCGGGTGTAAGCGCCGTTGGTTTGTAGTCCGCCGCTTTCCCAGGGCTTGGACTGGGGTTGCCAGGGTCTGTAGTCAAAGTTGATGTTGTCGCCGCCCATCCGTACGCGGGCGATCTGCATGGTATCCATGCGACTGGTTGACGCTCCAAGATCAAAAGGCAGGGTCCGATATCGCACTTCGAGGCGTTCACATTCGGGACAATAAGCCCTCAGCGCGACCGTATCCGTCATCAGGAGGGTGTTTTTTATTCCAAAAAAATGTAACGGCAGGGGGCGGCCGCTCGCAGCGTCGCGTACAGATAGGAGGGGGGGAGCCAGGGTGAGGGTATCGAGTTGCCAGACCTGCGCGACAGGTATGCGCTTTGTCCTTCGGTTGTCCGGCAATTGCGCCGCTACCGGGCCGAGCGCAGCCCACAAGAGCGCTGCGACAATCAATTCCTTTT
>JBKBLI010000004.1:0-38637 GCA_046296435.1 Saprospiraceae bacterium
CCAAACTCGACCATCACCTCATCGGCGAAAATCCAGGAGGGCAGTCCGGCCCCCTTGTGACCAGGCGGACAGATGCCGCGATTCTTCGCAGTAATGCGTAGGTAGCGGACCGAGGCGCCTGCGCCCTGCGCCTGCGCTTCGAAGTCGCGGATCAGCGCGCCTTTTTCTAGCGGATCGACGGTATTGGCACGTAGGCCCAGCTCACGATAGCGACCGTCGGCGCCGGCGCACTGCACGCGCAGGCTTTCGGGGAAAAAAATCCAAGAGTTTTCATCCTGCAAGAAGCCTACGCGCAAGGCGCGAATCGACTTTTCGCTCCCCAAATCGAGAATAACATCCATATCGACGCCCTGGAAACCCTGCCACTCGCCGTTGCGGAAATCGGGGCCTCCGCGCAGGCCGTCAACCAATGCCTCTTCGCCGCCGCCGGCATACTGATTTGAGAAGCGGGTCAGGTATTGAGGCGTAGGCAGATTGACCTCGCGCCTGCTGAAACTCGCGCGCAGTTCGCGGCTGGGGCGACCTTCACGCACGGCCACAGCGCGCAAAACGGCGCTTTGGGCGAGGGTAAATGGACCGGAGTAGCACATGGCGCGCTCGGTAGGCTCTGTGTCGTCAAGCGTGTAGTAAATGCTTGCATCGCTTTGCGCGCTGGCGAGCGCAATCTGCTGCCGGTCGCGGAAAGAGCGCCGCCCCTCGCGCACAAAAGGGGTGAGCGTAAGCGCCGGACCAGACACGGCGGCAGAGGGGCGGCACGCGGGCGCGGCGCCCCAATCGGTGGGCGTTTCGCTCATTTCCAAGGCCAGATCGCCGCCCGCGAGCAAGGTCTCGTGCGCGAGCCAGGAGCGCGCGTAGGGTTTGCCGTCGAGGGTGGCCGAGCGGATATAAGGGCGTTTGGCAGAGGCGCCCGGCGCCGTCACCCTGAAAGTCTTGCCGTTGGGCAGGCGCAATTCCGCCTTATCGAACAGCGGCGTACCGATCACATACGTATCGCTGCCCGGCGTGACCGGATAGAAGCCCAACGCGCTGAAAACATACCAGGCCGACATCTGGCCGCAATCTTCGTTGCCGATCAGACCGTCGGGCCGGTCTGCGTACATTTCGTCCATGATCTGCCGGACGCGACGCTGGGTCTTGTCGGGGCGCCCTGCATAATTGTACAGGTAGGCCAGGTGGTGGCTGGGTTCGTTGCCGTGGGCGTACTGACCAATCAGACCGCTGATATCCGATTGTTCGCGGCCGGTGGTGCGCGTATCGGCGCTGAAGAGTTCGTCGAGCGCCTGTTCGAAGGCTTCAGGGCCGCCGTGCAGCGCGATCATGCCGTCCACATCGTGTTGGGCGGCGAAGCGGTACTGCCAGGCGTTGGCCTCCGTGTAGTTGAAATTGACCTCGTAGGGATCCCATGGCTCGTGCCACAGGCCGTTGTTTTTTGCTCTGAAAAAACGGGTTTCGGGATCGTACAAATTGCGGTAATACTGGGCCCGAAGGCGGAAATCAGCCGCTACGTCCTCTTGGCCGAGCATGGCCGCCATTTCGGCGATACACCAGTCGTCGTAGGCGTATTCGAGGGTCTTGGACACCGATTCAGATTCCATTTCGGCGGGTATGTAGCCGTGTATTCGGTAGTGTTGCAATCCGTAGCGATCCGAATTGGCGCTTTTGAGCATGGCGTCGAGGGCCTTGCGGCCGTCGAAGTCGCGTACGCCTTTTCGCCATGCGTCAGTCAGTACCGGGATAGCGTGGTTGCCGATCATGCAATCCGTTTCGTTGGCCGAGAGCTCCCATACCGGCAGGTAGCCCCCATGCTCAACCTGAGCGAGCATACTGCGGGCAAAGTCAGCCAGACGGCGAGGCTGCAGCAGGGCGTACAGCGGTTTGGTAGCCCTGTACGTGTCCCATAGCGAAAATACAGTGTAAACATCGCCCTTTCCCGCCTCGTAAAAGCGGTTGTTGCGCCCCCGGTAGCGCCCGTCGATATCACTCCAAAGGTTGGGGTGCAGGTAATTGTGGTACAAGGCCGTGTAAAACACTGTCTTTTGTGCGTCAGAGCCGCCCTCAACCTGTATTGCTGAAAGCGCCTCGCGCCATTGCTTTTGCGCTTCTTGCTTGTAGCGCTCAAAATCAAAATGCGGCGCCTCCGACTCCAGATTGCGGTATGCGCCCTCGATGCTGATGGCCGACAGGCCCACCTTGACTACCAGCGGCTCCCCTTGGTGGTAAAACTCAAAGAGGGCCGTTAACTCGCGGCCATTGGCATATCGGGCCGATTCGGCGGGACTTTTGGACATATCCAACACCAGGCCGCTCTGAAAAGGCCGTGAAAAACGGATGACAAAGAAAATATGCTGCTCCTTTGCCCACGCCCTGGATACCCGGTGACCCACCACTTCGCGGTCGCCGTTGAGCGCCATGCTGGCCTCGAGGGTCTCGTCGCGGTGTCGCAGGTCGATGAGCAATTTAGCGATTTCGCGATTGGCCGGGAAAGTGTATCGGTGCACGCCTACGCGGGGCGTAGCGGTTAATTCAGCCAGGATTCGGTGTCTGCGCAGCCGCACGGCGTAGTATCCGGCTTCGGCGCGTTCCGTTTTTTTATCGATGGGCGTGACGTATCGCCGCGGGTCCGTCTCCGTCTTGCCAACGTAAGGCAGCAACAGGATATCGCCGTAATCGGCCACGCCCGTGCCGCTCAGGTGCGTGTGACTGAAGCCGTACAGCAGGGTGTCTGAGTAGTGGTACCCGGAGCAGGCATCCCAATCCAACATATCGATACGAGTGTCCGGACTTACTTGCGCCATACCCCATGGCGCCGCCGCGCCGGGGAAGGTGTGGCCGTGTCCGCCCGTGCCGACAAAAGGGTTGACGTAGCGCAAGGGATCGTTTTGCGCGCCGAGCGCCACAGCCGCGCAGAGGCCCGCCAGCAGACATATCTTTTTCATAAAAAAAAACGATTTAGCCTGCGAAGGTATGGCTTTCGCGGCAAAGTCAGCGCAACAAGAGCACCTCGCCTTTGGCAATCTGCAAAGCGCCGTCGCCCCGCACCCACCTCACCAGGTAAAAATAGAGGTCCGATGGAGCCGGTTTGCCGTCAACCAGACCGTTCCAGCGGGATTGCGGGTCCTCGCTCTCATAAACCTTTTGCCCCCAGCGGTTGAACACCTGCATGCGCTCCACGGCAATACGACCCTGAAGCGTCACCGGGCCGAAGGAGTCGTTCACCCCGTCGCCGTCGGGCGTAAATGCGTTCGGAAAACTCACCTTAGGTTGAACCAACACAAAAAACCGCGTCGCCGTCTGACGGCAACCCGAGGGCGCAACTACGCTCACGCTGATGCGAACGAATCCATCATCGTCGTCAAGAGCGGACAAGGCAAGCGTCTGGTCTGAGCCAATGACCTTGCCTGATTCGTCTGTCCATGTGAATTTAAACTGATTCAGGTTGGCCGATGGCGCGATGCCGGCAGTAAGCGTCAAGGCCTGACCCAAATCGAGCGTATCGCCCGGCGGATCGCTTTGTATCGACAAACTAAAGCCCGGCACGACTGTCACTACCGTCTGCGCTTCTGCAATACAGCCATCGCCGAAATAAAACTGCGCCGTGTAGGTCGTATGCTGATCGGGGCTTACTTCGATCACCGGCCCGCTCTGCCCGCCGGGCAACCAGACGTACTCGCCGGTAAGACCGGCTGTAGCCGTCAGGCGAATGGCGTCGCCCCGGCACAAGGTCGTATCCGGCGTCACGCTCAGGTTAGGCGATAAGGTCACAACGACAACCTGCTTGCTCAGCGTGCAATTGTCCAACTGGGTTGTGACGAAGTAGGTGGTCGGCGTCAAAGGCGATACGACCGGATTGGGTAGATTGGACGTAAACCCGGGCGGCAACGAAGTCCAGGAGTACGTAGCGCCGGGCATTGGGGGCAGGGTGTTGAGCATGAGCGACTCGCCCGGGCATAAGCTCAGATCCTCCGGAAAAGCCACTTCCTGCGCGACGCCGTCAACCGTCACGCGCACCGTATCGCGCAGCACGCATCCGTTGCCATACGTGTAAACTACCCAATAATCCGTCGTGACCGATGGGCTAACTACGATGGCCTGGCCGCTCTCGCCCGTGCTCCACACAAAGGCGCCCGGCAACGACGACGAAGCGCTGAGCTTGGCCGCTTGGTTCTGACAGATGGTCGTATCGCTGCGCACAATGAGTATGGCGCTTTGCACCGACACAAAAGTCTGGACCTCCGTCATAGAACAGGCGTCGGACACCTTCAGCGTATAAGACGCCGCCTGGCGGGGCCAGGCGCTTGGATTGGGGGCGTTGGTGGGCGCAAACGAAGGATCGCTCGATGTCCACAAATATGTCGCGCCGGGTATCGGCGCGTTGGGATTGAGGGATACCGTATCGTTCAGGCAGATGGACAAGTTGGGCGGGAGCGTCACAACCAATGGCGGCGCGATATCGACCCGCACCGAATCGACAAAGGGGCACCCGTTGCGGCTGCCGCTCACTACATACAAGGTGCTGGCAGCGGGCGTAGCCACGGGGTTAGGGCAATCCGAGCACGAAAGGCCAAGCGCCGGCGACCAGACAATGGACTCAATTTCGTCGGAAGGCTCAACCCTCAGAGATGCTGAGCCGCCCGGACAGATCACCGTGTCGGGCGAGATTTGCACGGTGGTGTCAAGCGCCAAAATGTATAGCGAATCCCGCCAAATACAACCGGGGTTGCGCGCCTCAAGCGCGTACCAGCCGCTTACCGAAACTTGCAATATGCCGTTCAATTCATCCCAAGGGGTCAACAATCCTGTATCTGGCGACCATGTATAAAGCGTTTGCGGCTCCGGCGCCGCATCGCTCAAGCGGACCAAGCCCCCCATACACACGGCCATGTCGCCATTGACGGACGCAACCGGAGGCGCAAAAACCGATACCAACACGCTATCCTTGAATTGTAACGGGCAGACGTTGTTTTTGACGATAACATAATACAAAGTGGTGGCGACGGGCTGCACCACCGGATTGGGCTGATGGCCCAGCGACATGCCGTACTCGTCCAACCACTCATACTGTGAGCCGGGCATCGCCGCACCGCCCAGGCCAACCGACTGCCCCAGACAAATTGCCGTATCGGGGATCAGAATGTACAGCGGTTGCTGGCCGCTGAGCACCGTCACTACCACCGTGTCCGACACCGCGCATGCGGTGTCGCTCATGCTCAGCGCGTACATATACACACCCGCACCCAAAGCCGACACAGTCGGACTCGGGCAATCTGTACAGCTCAACCCCGGCGACCCGGACCAGGCATATGTTATCCCCGGCAAGGCCGCAGCGCCGGGGTTGAGGGAGAATACGGCATTGCTACAAATCCAAATATCCGGCCCCAAATTGAGCTGAAGCGCGCAGGGCAAAGTATCGGCGGCATTCTGCACGCGGGCTTCCATACGGGCGCTACATAGCGCCAGGCCGCAAAGTATGAGCAGGCGAGAATAAATCATGAGCT
The DNA here is from genome assembly GCA_046296435.1 of Saprospiraceae bacterium. Lineage (GTDB taxonomy): Bacteria > Bacteroidota > Bacteroidia > Chitinophagales > Saprospiraceae > M3007. Next base: position 5,496 of record JBKBLI010000004.1, read on the forward strand.
TGGGATGTATGATTAGCAAAAAAATCGGCTCGAAATCCAAAGGCGAAATTACGCACCCTTGCTATTTGTCAAGTAGAAAAATCAAGGCTTAGACCAAAAATCGGATCATTTTTTACAAAAAACACGGTTCACAGGGATACTGGCCGCGTTTCGGGGGCTTGCCTTAATTTTGCCGTCAAAAAAATGCTGGTCAAAATCGTCAACGAAACAAATTATCCGCTCCCCGCCTACGAGACCCCCGGAAGCGCCGGCATGGACCTGCGCGCCCACTTACTTGCGCCCATTTCGCTCGCTCCGCTTGAGCGCGCGCTCATCCCCACAGGCCTGCGCATCGCCCTGCCCGAAGGCTTCGAGGCTCAGATACGTCCGCGAAGCGGCTTAGCCCTTAAACGCGGCTTGACCATGCTGAACGCTCCCGGCACCATCGACAGCGACTACCGGGGCGAAATCAAATGCATCGTGGTCAACCTATCCAACGAAACCCAAACCATCGAACCCGGCGAACGCATCGCCCAGATGGTGATAGCCCGCTATGAATGTATCCAATGGGAAGTTTGTCAGACCCTCGACGATACGGCTCGAGGCCAGGGCGGCTTCGGCAGCACCGGCGTTAAGTCCTGAGTCAACTATTTTTTTCGATTAGAAATAAGGAGGAACAACGCAGAAAGCAGCGGCGTGGGCACGCCCCTTTCCGACGCCTTTTTTCCGAAAAAAAAACAACACTGCGGCGCGCCAACCGGCCGGATTTGCAGCCCCCGGGCTACGGCTAAAACTCAGGCCAGCGCCCTTGAATCCGCATGATTTTTTCGAGTACTTCGCGCACGAAGCCATGCCCGCCATGGACCGCCGAAACATAGTCAGCCGCAACCAATACATCGGGCGTAGCATCCGCAGGGCAACAGGACAAAGCAACGCGACGCATGACGGGTAAGTCGGGCAAGTCGTCGCCCAGATACGCCACTTCGGAAGCCCGAAGGCCTGTCGTTTTCTGTATGGACTGAAATGCGCTCCACTTATCCTCAATACCATCATAGTACTCATGTACGCCGAGGCCGAGCAGGCGCTTTTTGACGCCCTCAGAACGCCCGCCGGTGATCACCGAAGTGTGATATCCGGCGCGAACGGCCCATTTGAGCGCTTGCCCGTCGCGTACGTTCATCACGCGGAGCAATTCGCCCGATTCGGTGACCAGCAGGTTGTTGTCCGTAAACACCCCGTCCACATCGAAGACAAAGGCCCTGATGGTCTTCATCTTGTCAAAAAGGTGGAGGAGTTCGACCGAGGTCGGTTGGCCCTCAGACAGTCCTATCGGTTGTTGGCTCTCCATTCATAGACCCATTTAGCCTGAATTTGTTCGAGGTGCGCCTCGTTGCTTTCCTCGCGCTTACCCTCAAAATGCGGGATTTCGAGCACCCATTGCAACAGATCGGTGAAGCGGATGCGGTATATTTTACTTTCGTCAAACGAATCGCCGAAGCGTTCGTACAAGGCCATGGCGATGTCCTCGTGGTCGGCCCAACCGATGGGCATCGAATCAAACTCTTCAAAAGGCATAAATCGCTGTGTTTTTTTCATGAAAAGAAAGCGGCGGAAGGCGCGTGCCGAACTCAGTGCTCATGTCCGATGATCCGACTTTGATCTGGAATGGTGACGGTAACCTCCGCCTCTTCGTCTAAGATGACGCACTGGCAGCCCAAGCGGCTTTCCAAACGGGGATTGATCGCCCTGTCGATGAAATCTTCCTCTTTGTCAGATATTTCTTCGAGATACTCGCCGCCCGCTTCAATATAGACATGACAGGTAGAGCAGGCGCATACCCCGCCGCAGTTGTGGTTGAGATGCACGTCGGCTTCCTCCGTGATTTCGAGGATAGACATCCCCTCGAATTGACCGCTCACCGTGAGCGGAGCGATACTTTTATCTTCAAAAAGAAACTGAATCTTCGCCATTTTTTGTCAGTTAGGGCGTGATTGATCTTGCGAAACCAACCCGTGCGCAGCGCAAAGGAACAATAAAACGAGCATATAAACCGACTTTTTGTCGCGCACCAAACGCCAAAGGCCCTTTTCAGGCTCATTAGAAGCGCCAATTCGGGCCAGGCGACAGGTCTTCAAAGGTATTGCCCACACGGCGGCCGACGGCCCCTTGGGCGGCGTCAGATAGAATGTCATGCCACAAGAAATCAAACTACGCTGCGTTTTCATAGCCCGGTTTTTGAAGGGCTGGATTTCGCCAGTCAGAACCCAGGCGCATTTAAATTGTTCAAAAAAAAATCTGCGAATCTCAAAAAAAGGTCATTATTTTGCGGCATGCAAACAGGACATCACTCTCCTCAAGAATCATTCTGGCAACCCGATTTCAAGCGTTGGCGATTTCGGGATCTCAAGGTGTATGCTTCTACAGAATGGCTTGCTGAGAATAAGAAGAAATACAGGCAGGTCTTTGACCGTTACGATACGGCGTATGTGTACGCCGAACTATCGTTTTACAACAAATTTCTGGAGATAGAGGACTGGGAGATCAGCGTCAATTTTCGCTGTTACGCCGACCGCAAGCAGCCCAAGGAGATCTGCAATTTGGAGTTCAAGCGCAAAGTCAACAAGTATGATCCGGTGTGTTATATCCGCGAGGGATGGGGCAACAAACAAGAAGGCAGTTTCTGGAAAAAAGGCGCTTACTTCTGGGAAGTATGGATAGACGGCGAAAAAGTGGCGACGAGACAGTTTTTTATCGAAGACGCCGGCAAAGATCACGCGCGCAAAGAAGAAGCATATTGCCAACTGACGTCCATGCGCATGTACGAAGGCCCTTACGACGATGTGCCCATCTTCGAGCGCGTTTATCTCAAAAAATTCAGTCAGGAAGAAACCCGCTACGTATATACGGAGGTCAATCTCAAAAACCTTTTAGACGCCAAAGCCTGGCAATGTGAGTTGTTCATCAAATTCTATAACGACGCGCGCGAACTCAAGGGTCAGGTCGTGCGGCTGCACCGCGTCGAAAAAGGCGTTCCGGAGATCAGTATCACCGCAGGCTGGGGCAGCAACGTCAAAGGATCGTGGCGTGCCGACCGCTACACTGCCGAAGTGGTCTTCATGGACCAACTCCTGGCCGTCATGCCATTCGAAGTGCGCGATTTTGCCGAAGAAGGCGACAACAATATCTGGCATCCCGACAGACTCCAGATCGCCTTCCCCTCGCCCAACGACGAAAGCGACGAAAGCTATGAAAAAGTGCTCCAAAGGCTCGATCAGATGATCGGCCTCAGCGAAGTCAAGCAAAAAGTCCGCGAACACGCCCAGTACATCCGCTTCCTCAAGCTGCGCATCGAAAAGGGATTCAAAGAAAAAGACAAAATCGACGTCAACTCTGTATTCGTCGGCAATCCCGGCACCGGCAAAACCACCGTAGCCAAGATGATGGGCGCCCTGTATAAAAAAATGGGCCTGCTCAGCAAAGGGCACGTGCACGAGGTGGACCGCGGCGATATGGTCGGCGAATACATCGGCCAAACCGCCCCCAAAGTCAAAGAAGCCATCGAACAGGCCCGAGGCGGCGTTCTCTTCATCGACGAAGCGTATGCGCTGGTGCGCTCCCACGAAGACACCAAAGACTTCGGAAAGGAGGTCATCGAAATCCTCGTCAAAGAAATGTCCAACGGCCCCGGCGATCTGGCCATCATCATGGCCGGATACCCCAAAGAAATGAAAACCCTGCTCGATTCCAACCCCGGATTACGCAGCCGCTTCAAACAAGTGTTCGAATTCCGCGACTACCTGCCCCAAGAACTTACACAGATCGCCGAATACGCCTGTCAGGGAAAAGACGTCGCGCTCACGCCCGAAGCCCGCGAAATGGTCAACCACCTGATCACCGAGGAGTATCGCAAGCGCACGCGCAGCTTCGGCAACGCCCGATACGTCCACGATCTGATCGAAAAAGCCAAAATGCAACTCGGGCTGCGCATCATGAGTCAAAAAGACTACGAGCAACTCAGCCGCGAAGAACTGCGGCTCATCACCCTCGAAGATGTGCGCCGCGTTAAGTTTAACCAAAAGCAAATCCGGCCTGAAATTCCGGTGGACGAACCGGCCCTCGAAAAAGCGCTCGGCGAATTGGATGCCCTTATCGGCATGCAACAGATCAAAAAAGAAATCCACGAACTGGTCAATCTCGTGCGCTTCCACCGCCGCATGAACAACGACGTCATCGGCCGATTCCATCTCCATACCCTATTCGTCGGCAACCCAGGCACCGGCAAAACCACCGTAGCCCGAATCCTGACCAATATCTACAAAGCCCTCGGCGTGCTCGAACGCGGACACATCGTCGAAACCGACCGACAAGGCCTGGTAGCCGGCTATGTAGGCCAGACGGCCATCAAAACCGCCGAAAAAGTCGAGGAAGCCCTTGGCGGCGTCCTCTTCATCGACGAAGCCTACGCCCTCACGCAAAGCGCCGGCGTCCACAAAGGCGACTTCGGCGACGAAGCCATACAGACCCTCCTCAAGCGCATGGAAGACCACCGCGGCGAATTTTATGTGTTCGCCGCCGGCTATCCCGAAAACATGGACGCCTTCCTCAAGGCCAATCCCGGACTCGCCAGTCGCTTCGACAAAACCCTCCGCTTCGACGATTACACCCCCCAAGAGTTGCTCGATATCGCCCTCGACTTGCTCCACCGCGACGGCTTCGAAGTCAGCGAACAAGCTCGCGAACACATCGCCCGATATCTCCAGTTCCTGTACGAATACCGCGACCGCTATTTCGGCAATGCCCGCACCATACGTCAGGCCATCAGCGAAGTGGTCAAAGCCCAGAACCTCCGGCTATCCCGCATGCCCAAACACAACCAGCGTGACCGCCGCCAAATCGAATACGACGACGTGGCCGTCCTCAAACTCGACAAAGACGCCCTCAGCGTGTTCAACCGCAAAGGCATAGGCTTCGCCAAGAACGCCAACTGATCCTGCATGTCCAGCCCTAAGGCGGATACCTTGCTGCAACAACATGGTCACCATGCTTGACGAATTTGGGTTTGAAGAATCTGCGCCCGACCCCCGCGAGACCGCAGGCCCCTTGCGCACACGCCCCATCCGCGAGGACTTCCCGCCGCCCGGCGACGACGGCCTCGGCGGCCTGTCCGACGGCTGGGAGTACCGCACCGTATTCCAAAGCGCATCGCTAAGCAAAGCCTACGACTTGCTTCGACAGTTCCTCCAACAAGAAGGCTACGGCGACGTACCCATACCCGCCAACACCGCCGAGTTGCGCCGCTTCCAACGCCCGCGACGCCCCCAACCCGAACTGTTTGAAGAGCGCGGATACGTTCACAATCCCATCAAAATCCTCTTTCCCGCCGACGCGCGCCGACGCAACACCCTCATCCTCTGCCTTTACAACGAACGCGCCGAAGGACACCTCCTGCGCTTCCACGGCCTGTGGCCCTAAACGCCTGAGGGCCGGCAAATGCAAAGGCATTTGCCGACCCTCAGGCTTATCACGGCATCGGCGCCGCTGACCAAAGCGGCATCCTAATTCCGACAAGCCCAGTCGTGGAGCGTCTTAGCCGTATATTCGCCCGTGCATGATCTGTTCTTGTATGTACGGTTCTCTGCGAGCCCTTCGGTGTGAAATTCTGTGCAAACATTGCGCATGTCGCTCGCTTGCACACATTTTTTCATCGGATATCGATACGTAACAGACGACTCCTGGCCGATCACGTGGCACATGCCGAAACGTTCCGGTTGCAGCGCGCAACTCTTGCCCCGGTAGCTCATGCTGTTGACCGGCCGCTCCGCAATCGCATCGCGCGAATGCTCAATTGCCTCGTTCATCCTCTGGATACCCGACTTCGTCGTAGCGACCAATTCAGCGGCCGTTACCGGCTCCACGACAAAATGCGTCAGACGCCATTGGCCGTCGTGGCTTAGCAACACCGCAAGGGCGTTGTTGAGATCGACCAAATCGGCGCCCATAGACTGGAGCGTCTCCAACAGATAATCCGGATCGACATACAAAATACCCTGCAGACCATCAAAAAAGGCCGCCAACCTCTCCCAGTCTGGTTCAACATGGTCATCCAAAAGATCCGTGTCGTCAATCTTTGACATTTTTTCCTTGACACAGGAAACGGGAAGCAACAGAGTCGCAATCAAACAAAGCGCCAAAAAGCTGTTGAGCGCGACCAGAGCCAATCGAAACTTTTTCATAATTCGAATATATTTAAGGTGAAAAAAATTGCATTTACCTGCTTATCCGCGCAGATTGGGTTTCATTACGCCTCCTTTAGTCTTTTTTTGAAAAAAATATGCGCCAACCCCTCAATGAGCATTGGCGCGTGTCCAATAAGCAGAGAAAGTCAGGATCGGGAGCGGAGGATAACCATTGCGGTGAGTCGCGGAAGCGCCCGGGCTAGAGAACGAGGCGCAGACTACGACGCCCCCGACGTTTAAGGGTAAAAAACCATGTGGCACAGAAAAAACAGCGCGCTTTTTTTCATTTTTTTTACAAAAAATTAACATAGCGGCGCCGAAGTACCAAAACCTGCTTACTTTGAGGGCGATTTCTATTTCGTTAACCGTCAATTTGAGTATATGGCAACTTATCAAACGCGGGACATCCGCAACATTGTGTTGGTAGGGCATGCCGGCAGCGGTAAGACCACGCTGGCCGAGACCATGCTCTTTGAGGCCGGAGCAATCAGTCGGCGCGGGTCGGTGACCGACGGCAATACGCAAAGCGATTACGCCCCGATCGAACAACAGCGGGGACACTCGCTGTTCACCTCCCTGCTTCACTGCGAATGGAAAGACACCAAGATCAACATCTTAGACACGCCCGGATTAGACGACTTTGTGGGCGAGGTGGTCGCATGCCTCAAAGTAGCCGATACCGCAGTCATGACGCTCAACGCCCGTAACGGCGTAGAGGTGGGCACAGAAATCATATGGGAATATGTGGATAATTTTCAGACGCCAACCCTATTTGTAGTCAATCAGTTAGACCACGAAAAGTCCGATTTCGAAATGACGCTGGAGCAAGCCCGCGCGCGTTTCGGCAGCAGGCTCCTGCCCTTGCAGTTTCCGGTCAACCAAGGGCCGGAGTTCAATGCCATCGTGGACGCCTTGCGCATGGTCATGTATGTATTTCCCCCCCAAGGCGGCAAGCCCGAAAAGAAAGAAATCCCCGCCGAGCACCGCGCCCGCGCCGAGGAGATGCACAACGCGCTCGTCGAAGCCGCCGCCGAAAACGACGAGTCGCTCATGGAAAAATACTTTGACGCCGGCGAACTGGATGAAGAAGAGTTGGCGCGCGGATTGACCATTGGACTGGCCAACCGGCAGTTCTACCCCTTGTTCTGCGCCTCAGCCCTCAAAGACATGGGCAGCGGTCGCATCATGGGCTTCATACACGATATCTGCCCTAATCCGGCCGACCGACCGCCCGTACGTCTCGAAGGCGGCGGCACGCGCCCCTGCGACGCCAACGCCCGCACCCGGATTTTTATATTCAAAACCGTCAACGAGCCTAAGGTCGGCAGCGTCTCCTATTTTAAGGTGTATTCAGGCGCCCTCAAAGCCGGCGACGAATTGACCAATGCCGATACGGGCAATACCGAGCGCATTTCGCAAATATTTGAGTGCGAAGGCAAGAACCGAAATGCCGTCGAAAAGATGTTAGCCGGCGATATCGGTTGCACCGTAAAATTGAAAGGCGCGCATACGAACCACACCCTTGGCCCCAAAGGCTCCGAGCTGCGCATCGAACGCATGCGCTTTCCGGAGCCGCGCATCCGGATGGCGGTCATTCCGCCGAGCAAAGCCGAGATCGAGCGCATGGCCTCGGCCCTGCATTCGATCCAGGAGGAAGACCCGACTTTGTTGGTCGAACAGAATCAGGAACTGAAACAAATGATCATATACGGCCAAGGCGAAATGCACTTAGACGTCGTGCGCACGAAGGCCGAACAGAACTTCGGGGTCAACCTGGTTTTTGAAGAGCCGCGCATCCCGTACCGCGAGACCATCACCCGCGAAGCGAACAAGGATTACCGACACAAAAAGCAATCGGGCGGCGCCGGACAATTTGCCGAAGTCCACATGCGCATCGAGCCTTACTACGAGGGCATGCCTGCGCCCCACGGCCTGACCGTCAAGAGCACGGAGGTCGAAGACCTAAAGTGGGGCGGAAAGTTCTGTTTCGTCTGGGCAATTGTAGGCGGCTCGATCGACGCGCGGTTTATCAATGCCATCAAAAAAGGCATCATGCAAAAAATGGAAGAAGGGCCGCTCACCGGATCCTACTGCCGCGACGTGCGCGTCAGCGTCTATGACGGTAAAATGCACCCGGTTGACTCCAACGACATGGCTTTTGCGATAGCCGCCTCCATGTGCTTCAAAGAGGGCTTCCTCTCTGCCGCTCCGCAACTGCTCGAACCCCTCTACGACGTCGAAATCCTGTGCGACGCCGAATTCATGGGCGCCGTCAACGGCGACCTGCAGACCCGACGCGCCATCATCATGGGCATGGACTCATCAGGTCACTATCAGGTGATCAAAGCGCGCATCCCACTCAAAGAACTGCACAAGTACTCCTCGACCTTGCGCTCCCTGAGCCAAGGTAAGGCCAAGTTCAGCATGAGATTTGCCGAGTACAGCCCAGTGCCGCGCGATATTCAAGATAAATTGGCCGCTGAGTACGAAAAGCAGCAAAGCGCCGTGGTATCCTGACGCACAGCAGTGACCTTTTAAAGTCGGCAACGTAACCAAATCATCTTTTCATCACAAATCGCAAAACTCATGTTGAAAGAATTAAAAGATTTTCTGCTGCGCGGCGATGTATTGGCCTTAGCTATTGCCGTGATTATCGGCGGCGCTTTTCAAAAGATTGTGGACTCGCTTGTGTCTGATGTGATCATGCCCATCGTTGGCTTGATTATCGGCGCCCCCGATTTTTCGAGCATCAAAATTGGCGAAAGCATCCTGCTTGGCAACTTCCTCAACGCCGTCATCAACTTCCTGATCATCGGCTTAGTATTGTTCATGTTGATCAAAGCCGCCGGTAAAAAACCGGAGTAATTGAGCGATCTTGCAAGCTACCCTTATGAGCGAGCAGCCCGGCGTCTGTAGCAGACTACCGGGCTGCTTTTTTGTACCCCGTTGGACGGAATGGCCATTGCGGATAGCCGGCCCCCCGTACCCGACCTTTTTTTTTGAAAAAAATAAGATTAAGCGGAAGGGAGTCGCCCCAAAATAGGCCCGGGTTATAGTGACAAAGGAGCGCGCGGCTCAGTATATCGGCATGAACTTCATGTTGTAAAACACAAAAGCCAGTATGTCGGCGGCTTCTTCGATGGCCTTATCGGTGGGTTTGCCGGCGCCATGCCCCGCGTTCGTTTCGATGCGGATCAGCGTTGGTTTGGGGCCTTGCTGGTTGGCCTGAAGGGTCGCCGCAAACTTGAATGAATGCGCCGGCGCCACGCGGTCGTCGTGGTCGGCGGTAGTGATCAGGGTCGCCGGATAGGCCGCAGGACGGAGTCGGTGCAAAGGCGAATATGCAAACAGGCAGGGGAATTCGTCCGGTTGGTCGCTGCGTCCGTAATCGTCGGCCCAGGCATAGCCGATGGTGAACAAGTGATAGCGCAACATGTCCAGTACGCCTACCGCCGGAAGGCATACGCCGAACAAGTCCGGCCGCTGCGTCATACAAGCGCCTACGAGCAGCCCTCCGTTTGAACCGCCCTGTATGGCCAGTCGTTCGGGCGAAGTATATTTTTGCCCGATCAGGTACTCGGCCGCAGCGATAAAATCATCGAACACGTTTTGCTTCCGACACTTGACGCCCGCCTTGTGCCAAGGCTCGCCGTACTCGCCGCCCCCGCGCAGGTTAGCCACGGCGTAGATCCCGTTATTTTCGAGAAAAGCGGCGCGCGAGGGCGAGAATGCGGGCGTGATCGAAACATTGAATCCTCCGTAACCATACAAAAGAACGGGATTGGATCCATCGAGGCGAATGTGTTTTTTGCGGGTGATGAACATGGGGATTTCCGTACCGTCTTTGCTCTTGTAGCGCACCTGTTCCGTCACATAGGCCTCCGGGTTGAAGTCCAGCCGGGGCGCTTTGAATACCGAAAGCGAAAGCGTCGGGATATCTAACCGATAGACGGCTGCCGGCCTCAAAAACGACTGAAAAGAAAAGAAAGCCTCTGGATCGCCGGGGCGCCCCGACAAGCCGCTGAGCGTGCCCATCTCGGGCAGTTGAATCTCCTGGATCAGGTTGCCGTCCAGGTCAAAGGCGCGCAGCGCGCTGGAGGCGTCGCGCAGGTAGCTACACACGATTTTGTCGCCGCAAAGCGCGGCGCTTTCGAGCACCTCCGAAGGGTGCTCGGGGATGAGCGTCGCCCAATGCGCCGAATCCGGACGCTCTGCCGATACGCGAACGATACGTCCTCTGGGCGCGGAAGCATTGGTCAGGAAGAGCAATTCGTCAGCCAGATTGCCCACCAGATCAAAATCGTGCTCGAACCCGACGACCACCTGGGTGAAAGACTTCTCGCCTTTAGCGAGGCTTTTGAAAGCAACCTGGTTGCCGCTGGTACTCTTTCCGGTACTCAGCACGAGGAAGCGCTCGTCGCGCGTTGTGCGCGCCGTGTGGTAGTGCCGCGGATTATCTTCGTCCTGATGAACGAGCCTGTCGGCCGACTGGGGCTGCCCCAGTGCGTGGTAGTAGATGGCGCAGCGCTCGTTGATGCCTTTCAGCTTGTCGCCCGCTTGCGGCTCCGGGTAACGGGAGTAGTAGAACCCATCGCCGGCCCAAGCGATTTCGGTAAACTTGGCCCAGCGGATTTCGTCGGACAGCGAGCGTTGGCCTTTTAGGTCCATGACCCGGATGGTTCGCCAGTCGGAGCCGCTTTCGCTAACGCTGTAAGCCAGATAGCGCCCATTTTTGCTGAAACTGATTTCGCCTATCGATGCTGTGCCGTCCGCGCTAAATCGGTTGGGGTCGAGCAAAGGCTGCGGATCAGAGAGGGGCGAGTCCTGCGCGTAGAGAACGCTTTGGTTTTGCAGGCCGTCGTTTTTGAAGAAAAAATAACGCCCGCCCGCTTTGGTTGGCGGCGCGTAGCGCTCGTAATTCCATAGCGACTGGAGCCGCTGTTTGATCTTGTCGCGAAAGGGGATTTGACTTAGGTAGCCATAAGCGACCAGATTTTGGCGGCGCACCCAATCCATCGTTTCGGGCGACTGATCATCTTCGAGCCAGCGGTAAGGATCGCTGACCAACTGACCAAAATATGTATCTCTGACGCTCGTATCCCTTCGGGAAAAGGGATACGTGGCCGGAATCGGGTTAAAATCCATAGCGGGCGTTGATGGGCGTGAAGCGTTCTGACAAGAGGCGGCGAGCAATACGAAGCAGACAAACGGCGTTAGCGCTCGCAGTATGGCGTTGGCGCCAGAAATCGACGCCGCGTATAAATTCGCTTTTGAGATCATTCGCGAAAAAAACGATAATTTTGCGCCAAAATTACGTCAAACTGACGCTTCGCGCGCTCAGAATCGGCTGAAACAATTATTTTACGGATGAACATGTCTTTTAAGGCTTGGATTGTTTGCTGCATCGTCGTTGGGATACCTGGCATGGCGGCGGGTCAGATTTCGCTTAGCGATATACCCGCCCCTCCCGACAAAGGAAACCCGGACGCCCTTTCGTCCGAGGAGCGAAGCGGACTTTGCCGCCAGTATCTGGATTATCAATCCCAACAGGCTATTTTGCTTTGGCATTTCCGCTACGCGGTGGAGCAGTACGGCGCGCAGTTGCAAGCAGAGCGCGACAGCCTGGCGCGCGCCAAAAATCGTCCGGCCCTCAAAGCGGCAGACGAAGACCTGCGCAAAAACCGCGACCTTTCCGCTCGCACCGAACGACTGCGCAAACGCTCGGCCCTGCTGGCCGAACAGTTAGAACGCCTTTGCGCCGCCGATTCCATAGCCCCGGCAGCCTTGGAGCGCATGTATGGACAGATCGCTCACCTACACGCCGACCTCAAGGCCGGCCTGCCGGTCGAAAAGCCCTTAGCGCTCGTGCTGCCCTCAGCCGGGCTGAGCGAAAGCGTATCCGACATCGCCCCTGAACCCGCCCCAGCCTCGCCCGAACCTCGCACCCCCGCCGCCAAAAGCTACAAGGTCTGGCAACCTACTGAAGACCTGACCCTCTTCCCGCCTCCCCTCCCCTGTCTGTGGAGCGCCAACGTTCGGGACGACTTTTCGGGCGAGATACGCCGCGAATTAAAGCGGTCCGAATTACTTCGGCACGACCATCCAAAGATACCCCGCCAGCCCGGCGCAGATCCCTATGTGCTCATCGAAGCCTGGATGAGCAGCTTAGGATCGCAGGCGACCCTGCATCTGCTGTTCACCGTGCGCGACGCCAATGCGCGCGTCGGTTTTGGCGGATTACCCGCAGGCGGCGCGCTCGCGCTCAAGACCATCAACGGCGAGACCCTCACGCTTTCTAACCTGCGCGCCGACGAGGGCCTCAGCGACCCAGGCGGTCAGATTTACACTTACAAAGCGCAGTATTTGCTCGACAAAAGCGCCACGAAAAAACTCCGCGACTCAGAACTGGATAAAATTCGGGTAGCCTGGCGCACCGGATACGAAGACTACGATGTCCAGCAGGTCGATCTCATCCAGCGCATGCTGACTTGTCTTGCCTCCCCTCCCCAGTTTTAAGAGCGCCTCCAGACAAGTGAAAATCCATCAAAACAAATCCCTCGCCCCTTTCAATACCTTCGCTATCGATGTCAAAGCGGAGTATTTTGCCGAGTTCAGCACGCCCGACGAACTCGTAGCCCTGCTGCGCACAGGCATCCGGCCGGCGCGGGTCATGGGCGGCGGCAGCAACCTCTTGCTCACCCAAGACCTCGAGGGGCTTACTTTGCGCAACCGCATCGAAGGACTGGCCGTCATCCCCAGAACAGACAAAGTAACCTGGGTGAACGTCGGGGCCGGAGTGGACTGGAACCGGCTCACAGAATGGGCCGTGCAAAATAATCTGGGCGGAATCGAAAACCTGAGCCTGATACCCGGAAGCGTAGGCGCGGCGCCCATACAGAATATTGGCGCCTATGGCGTAGAACTCAAAGACGTATTTGTCAGCCTCAAGGCTTTAGACATTGAGACCCTCAAAATTCGACATTTTACCCGTCCGGCATGCCGCTTCGGGTATCGGGACAGCCTATTCAAACGCGAGGCAAAGGGCCGGTTCATCATCCTGACGGTCTGCCTCAAACTCGCGCGCGGCAGCGCCCACCGACTCAAACTGGATTACGGCGACATCCGACGAACGCTTCAAGCCTACGGAATTCCAAACCCGGGGATAGCCGATGTGGCCCGCGCCGTGATCGATATCCGCAGGTCCAAATTACCTGATCCTAAAGTTTTGCCCAATAGCGGCAGTTTTTTCAAAAATCCTGAAATATCCGCTACTGCTTTCGAAGCGCTCAAAAAGCGCTACCCACAGATACCCCATTACCCGGCCCCCGAAGGACGGGTCAAAGTGCCCGCAGGGTGGCTCATCGAACAATGCGGCTGGAAAGGCAAACGAATAGGCGATGCCGGTTGTCACGAACGTCAGGCCCTGGTATTGGTCAACTACGGCCGCGCTTCCGGTCGCGATATCCTGCGCTTAGCCGAGTTGATACAAACTTCTGTGGGCAACCACTTTGGGATCGATCTGGAACCAGAGGTCAATCGGTGGTAAAAAATACGGGCGACTCAGGCCGCCCGTATCACATGCAGGGATCAGATTGCTTGGTACAGGTAGAAACGGAGCAAAGGGCGCGATAGTCAGATGTCGCAAATGACATCCAAGGTGACTATCAGGAACTTATCACTCACAAAAACCGGATACACGCCGGCCGAAAGGATTAAACTTTTGACTTTTAAGGATCGACAGATGTTCGCTGGCAAAGCATAACTCTCCGAAGCCTGAAACAGATTCCATCCAAAATGCCGCTTGATTGTTTTAACGTCGAAACCTTCTTTCAAAAACTTGATACAGCAGCGGTTCTCCTCCGTTAGGCCAATTATTGCCCTATAGGCGGCACATTTGAATATTTCGACTCTGGCGCCATTTGGCAAAACGCGGCAAATGCCCACGCCCAAGCAATCTTCGCTGGGCGATCCGAGGATGACCTGGGCCCAAATCTGTTTGTTGATTCTTTGCTTGTGATTGTATTTTGCGGGTTGAACGAAAATAGCATTATTACCCATCAGACAAGGCGGTCACTTCTTCATGAGATTAAAATAAAGGCAAAGTTAAGTAACCTAAAACTCCACGGCGGCAGACAAACACCCGATAATCTTAGGTCCTATTTTGTGTAGAAAAAAGCGCAAAGTTGATCACAAAAAATTGATTTAAAGCGATTTGAATAATAATAGAATTTATTGTACCTAAGCGAATAGCCAAGCCACGGGTCGATTGGGAAAGATAAAAACACCCAAAATAGCGTATCGCAATGCCCCATGCCGCCTCAAAAAACCAGATCACACACACGACTTGACCTACGCAGTCTGCAAAATAATGCGATCCAACGCGACGTTTGTGCTACATGCTATTGCGAATGCGCGTCGCATTCTGCCTCTGATCCTCAAAGCCTTTTACCTCGTCAGCCCATGTTTTTTTCAAAAAAAAACTTTAGAGCCGCGCTCTGGGCGCTGCTCTGCTTACCCACTCTACTGGTCGCACAACAGATAGATCCCGCCGACAAACGCCTCAGGATTGAAGATGCAGCCCTGATCGAAACCTATCAGAGCGGCAACAAAATCCGCCAAAAGCTCAGCGGTAACGTGCGCATGCGCCAGGAAAAAATCCAAATATTCTGCGACGAAGCCATCAAGGACGGCGACGACGCCGTCTTGCGCGGCAATGTGGTCATCATCCAGCAGGACACCATCCGGATATTCGCCGACTCCGCCCTCTACTTCGGCGAGACGCGATACAGCGACTTGTTCGGCAACGTAGCGCTGGAAAACGGCGCCCGCAGGTTGTTTACTCAGCGATTGGACTACGATATGGCCAACAAAATAGCCATATATCGCAGCGGCGCCCTCCTGACCGACGGCCAAACGCAATTGTCCAGCCGATACGGATACTACTACGTCAACGACAAAGAGATTTTTTTCAAAAACGAGGTGCTCATCGTCGATCCAGAATTTACGCTGCGCACCGACACCTTAGCCTATCAGACCGAAACCGGCATCGCCCGCTTTTTGGCGCCGACGCTGATCAGCTTGCCCGACGCCCGTATCTACACTGAGGCAGGCTACTACGATACTGAAAATCAATTCGCAGAGTTCGACAAAAACCCACAATATGAGCGGGGCGAACAAAAAGGGCGGGCCAAAATCATCCGCTACAACGGCATCACCAAAACGTTCTCCCTCACAGGCGAAGCCGAGATCAGAGAACGCGATCAATTGATGACCGGCGACGAAGTGCGCTATTACGCCAACACCAAAGATGCCGAAATGATCGGCAACGGATACTATCGGGACAGCGTGCAGGAAGTGCGCAGCGAGCGCATCGTCTATAACGAAGCGTCCAAACGCTACCGACTCTCCGGACGGAGCATCGTCAGCAACCCGCCCAACATCATCGTGGCCGACTCGCTCGATTTCAACGACCTGCTCGGCGCAGGCTTGGCCATAGGCGATGTGGTCTGGCGCGACACCGCCGCCGACTTCAGTATTCTGGCTGCGCGAATGGACTACAACAAACAAAACGAATACCTGCACGCCACCGGAGGCTTTGGCGCACGGACAGGTCGCCCACTGCTCAAATCCCTGCTCGAAGGCGACACGCTCTACATGAGCGCCGATACCCTGCTCGCCTTCAAACCCGATAGCGCCTCCGAAGCCAAGACGCTGCTGGCCTATCGGGATGCGCGTATCTTCAAAAGCAACTTGCAAGGCGTAGCAGACTCCATCTCCTTCAACTCGGCCGATAGCATTTTCCGCTTCTACCCTATCCGTTCCAAACCCCTACTCTGGGCCGACACCTCGCAGTTCGCCGGAGACACCATACTTATGCGCCTCAAAGACAAGCGCTTAGACCGCATCTGGATGCGACAAAACGCCTTTTTGATCAATTCAGAAGACGAGGTCATGTTCAATCAGATCAAAGGCCGAAATTGCACCGCCTATTTCGACGAAAACCAACTCAAAGAAATGTGGGTCGAAGGCAATGCACAAGCATACTACTATGCGCTGGATGAGCGAAAAGCCTATGTGGGGCTCAACGAAACCGAATGCGCCGAAATGCGCCTCTATTTTCAAAACAACCAGGTCGAAGGCATTCGTTTCTACGACGAGCCAAAGGGTAAATTCTCCCCCATGAAGGATGCCGGCGCCAGCGAAACGCGCAAACTGGAAGGCTTCAACTGGTTCGAAGCCCAAAAGCGCCGGCCCCGTTCCATTCAGGATATCCTCCGTCAATACGACGATTAAAGCGTTGCCGTTGACTGAATTAAAGTTCCCTCATCGCCGTACAATTTTTCGAAAAAAAGGGTGCGGCAAAGGGCGCGGGGGCATTGACCCAAACCGCACACGCTCCTTGTCTCTTTTTTTCAAAAAAAAGCGGGCCGAGGAAACAGGTATGACCGCCGCTAATGCAATCCTTGTTCCCTGAGGACGGGTTCCATCATACGCATTTGATCGAGTATCCAGTTTTGGCGTTTCCGAATGTATCCGCCGGGGTTAGCGGCGTTGTATCTGAGCGGACTGGGCAAGACTGCCGCCAGCAAAGCCGCCTCTTGGGGCGTGAGTTGCGAAGCCCTTTTTTTAAAAAAATGCCGCGCCGCCGCTTCGGCGCCATAGATGCCATCCCCAAACTCAATACAGTTCAGATACACGTGCAGTATCCGTTTTTTACTCCACAACAACTCAATCAAGCCCGTAAACCATACCTCTAAGCCCTTGCGCAGCCAGGAACGCCCCGGCCAGAGAAACACGTTCTTGGCCGTCTGCTGGCTGATGGTGCTGGCCCCTCGCTTGCGCCGGCTTTTCTTGTTGTGCGCCACCGCTTTGTCAATCGCTTCGAGGTCAAACCCCCAGTGGGTGTAAAAGTTCTGATCCTCGGCGCACACTACGGCCAGACGCAAGTGAGGCGATATTTCGTCGGCCGACACCCAGTCATGCTTCCAGCGCAACTCGCGCTCAGGGTTGCGCCTTTGCTCTGCGCTGCGTATCAGCATGAGGGGGGTGGCAGGGATCGGCACGAAGCGATACAACAGCGTAAAACCCACGCTCACGCCGACAGACCAGTAACCAAGGCGCAAGAAAAACCGGCGTAGCCAGGGGCCCCAGCCTGCGGAAGGTCTCTTAGGCAACCAACGTTTCATCGCAGCAAAGTTACGTCGCCGGCTTCGATAACTATTTCGCCGTCGGCATAGCGAATAGCAATCACATAAACATACACCCCAGGCTCCAACATTTTGCCGCCATAGGCGCCGTCCCAGCCTTGCTCCGGCGCGTTGGGCGACAGGTTCTTCGCTTCAAAGACGAGCGTACCCCAACGGTCGAATACGCGCATGTAAGGAATATTCGTCACTTCAGGGCCAGAGTATACGGCCAATCGCTCGTTACCCAGATCGCTATTGGGGCGTATAGCGTTGGGGATATATACATCCCGCCTGTTGCTTACCTGGATAATGATATCGTCCTCCGAGGTACAGCCGTTGGCATTTTCGACCCGAACGACGTATCGCGTCGTCCTTTGAGGCGCGGCATAAGTCGTCAATTCATTCGGCGAACGCAGGCCGGTCGCCGGCGACCACGCGAAGGAGGAGATTGGGCCGGCCATAATTTCAGGCACGAGAAGTACGCTGTCGCCCAGGCGCAAGGTCAGGTCTTGAGGCAAAAAGACCCGCAACTGCGGCGGGTCCTGCACCATGAACATCTGAACAACCGTGCAGCCAAGCACGTCCTCCACGTGGAATTCAAACTGACCCGCATTCAAAGAGCCGTAGCCGATCGGAAAGCTATCGGCCACTACCGGCGCCTGATTATCTATGCGCAACACATAAGGGCCGGAGCCGCCACTGATGTTGCGCACATTCAACGCGCCATTGCTCTGCCCGAAACACAGCGGAGCTACGCTTTCGGCCTCAATTTGTATAGGCTCTGGGCTATTCAGCACAGTCTCGAATACGGCCGTGCACCCTGCCTGATCGCTTACTGTAGCCGCATAAGCGCCAGCCGGCAATCCCTGCGCTTGCAAACCCGCCAGCGAGGCCGGCGACCAGGATACGCTGAACGGGGGGGCTGAGCCTGCCGGAGCCAAATTGATGGACCCGTCGGACGCGCCCGAACAACTGATGTTAAAGACGCCATATTGGCTTACCGTCGCATTCACTTGTAAAGACCCTACGGCGATACCAAACGGCGCCGGAACCATCGGAGCGCAGGCATTACCGACGACAACAACGTCTGCCACCGAAAAATTACCCGATCCCGTGGGCGCCACGGAGATGATCGCCCCATTACTCACATTGTCGATTGTTTGCGAAGCGCCCCCGCTCTCGGCGAGCGTAAAAGAAACTGCCGACGCATTGCTCAGCCCGATTGTCACCTGGGCCGACCCCCCATGGCAGATTTGGGCAGGGGCAGAGAGCGAGAGTACAGGAGCAGAGACCAGTCCTATCTCATACTGACCGCTTACTACACCTTGACAAAACTGGTCAAATACGCTGATCAAGGTGTACGTCTGCTCCTGCTGGATATTATTGGCGCTGATCAAAAAGGTGTTCTGAACGGCTGTGACCTGCGGCTGCGGAACGCCGTTGACGGCATAAACCAACTGAAAAGGCGCGGTACCGCTCAGCTGAATAGCAAACGCGGCAGAGCCGCCTTCGCATACCTGTTGCGACCCGTTCAAGGCGGCTACAGGCGGCAAGCTGACCGACACTGTCGCAGCCCCCAAACCCTGGCCCGCGCAGCCCCCGGCCCCGACCAGATCGCCCAATGAATAGATAGCGCCCACCGACGGCGTCACCTCAAAGCTGAATGGCGAACCTGTAGCCGTAAAACTTTGCGGCGCCGCGCCTCCCAATACCGTAAACGTATAAGGGCCGTTGCCCGTAAACGCCACGCTCAAAGTAGCGTTTGCCCCGGCGCACACGGTTTGGTCGCCGGTAAGCGCTGCCGTCACCGCTTCGCGCCATACGACAGGCGTAGGATTGGAGAGCGATAGGCAAGGGTCGGTCAGATCAATACCCGCAGGCCCTGCGTTACCCGCCGCCGCAACGATGTAGTAGGTGACGCCCGGCTCCGTTGTCCCGGGCACAAACGCAAAGTTGGGCGTAAATTGCACCCCCAGGATATCGGTCGGCTGCGACGGCGCAGGCGTCGCAGCCAGCACATAAAGCAAAGTATCGTCTCCGTCTAAGTTGACGCCGACAGCCGCTTGTCCAACAGCGTTTTGACCGTGGCACACCAGCAACGGCGCCGACGGCATGACGCCTGCGCTGGTGACGCAAGCGCAAGTTACGGTCCCGCCTTGATTGAGAGCGCCGCATTGCCACTGATCCGTCACGCTGAACCCATAAGGTTGCGTGACAGGTAGCGGATCGCTCGTGAAATGCCCCGAAGCGGGGTCATAAACGCCCGACAACTGACCCACCGTCACACTGCCCAGATCGCCGGTCGTCACGTCGAACTCAACGATATACGTTAGATTGTCCGGCGAGCAGGTCGTCTTCAGGTTGGCGATATTCGGCGTAGGATGCACCGTCACAACCGCCTGCCCTGAGGCTACCCCCGAACAATTAACATCCTGCACGGATACCAACTCGAACACGGCCGATTGCAACAGCGTCGCGTTGATGATGAAGCTATTGGATACAGCCGTGCCGGTATTAAGCGCTCCATTCTGGGTGTAAGTGAAGTTGTAAGGAGGCTGACCCGTGAAGCTCACAATCAGCGGTTGGGATTGGTTGGCGCATACGTCGAAAGCGCCGCTCAGCGAAGCCGTCGGCTCCGTCAGCCAGCGCACCGGCGTTCCGGGAGTCACTGATAGGCAAGCGCTCTGCAAGTCCACATTGCCGTTGCCATCGCTTGGCCCTGCCACCGCCGAGATATAATAGACCTGACCTGCAAAAGTCACGCCTTGGATAAACGCAAAAGTTGGCTGATCAGAAATGTTCAACACCGCGCCAACCGAGGGCCCGGACTCCGTGTGCAAGATAAATTGCAGGATATCGCCCGGTTGTAAATTTTCGTCGCCCAGATGCAGGGCGGTAATGGTATCGCTTTGGCAGGCGGTAATCAGGCCGCCTGTCATCGTACCCGCGTCGGTCGGGCAGTCGCAAATCAGCGAGCCGCCGAATCCCGGCGATATACAACCAAACGCATCCGTTACCTGTACGGTGTAGCTCCCCCCCGAAGGAATGGGGTCGCTGACATAGGCGGCGCCGTTGACCGTGCCGGCAGCGCCGTTCACGCTGAAGGGCGCGCTGCCGGATACGATATCGAAGGTCAGCACATAAGCGTCGAAAGTGGGCAGGCAATTGGCCTGCAGACCGACAATCTGCGGATGGGATAAGGCAAACACGCGCAAGGTATCCGCTCCCGCAACGCTGCAATGCGCATCGCTCAATGAAGCGACAGCGAGCGTCAAGTCATTGAGCACAGCGACAGTAGTCTGAAAGGTATTCCCCGCAAATACAACGGGCGGCTGAGCGACTCCATTGACTGAGAATGTCATTTCGAAAGGCGCTTCGCCCGTCAATATACCGGATACGTCTAAATTGAAGCCCGAACACAAACTCGTGTCGCTCATCGTAAAAACGGCTTCCGGCAAAGCCCTGAAGCGCACCGGAACGCCAGGCGAAACAGACAGACATGGATCGTCAAGCGCAACCAGACCTGCGCCGTCGGCGTTGCCCGCTATCGCAGAAACGTAATAAGTAACGCCGGCGCTCATTCCCGGCTGAAAGACAAATACCGGCTCGGTATTCCAAGCCAGAATCTGCCCCGGAGTCGGGCCTGATTGAGTGTGCAGGATGAACCGCAGCGTATCGTTTGCGTCCAAAAACGCCCCCCCCAGGAACGCCGCATAAACCGTATCGTATGGGCAAAATTCAGGCAGGGGGGTCAGATCCATCACCCCTGCCGACGTAGCGCAATTGCAGGTTGAAGGACCACTGACTACCGCCGGACCGCAGCCGTTGGCGCCCGCAAAAGAGAAAAAATAGGGATCGGTCTCCGGAATCGGATCGCTGACAAAGAGGTTGCCTGCAAACGAACCGGACCCGCTCAGCAAAGTGTAAGGAACGCCGCCGCCGCCCAAAGCCTCAAAACTAACCACATAATTGCCCTGAGCAGGATTACAAATAATTTGAGGCGTCGAAAATTCAGAAGCGTAATTGACCGTAATCGTAGCGGAGCCCACCGGATTGCCTACACAGCCGGGCGACTGTATGCTGATCAGTTGATATTGCGTCGTTACATTGACATCCACCGGAATGAGATAGACGTCGTCAAAAGTCGAAATTTGCGGCTGCGGAACCCCGTCTATGGTAAAAATGATCTCAAAAGGACCGGTGCCCGTAAAGGAAATAGGCACCTGGGTCATTGCCGAGTCGCAGAAAGTAGCCGACCCGCTCATCACGCCGGTAGAAGGCGCAAAGACCAATATCCAGGCAAAGCTATCTACTGTGCCGAAGCACTGCCCGTTGCTGACGCTGACCAACTGATACAGCGTGCCCATTGTGGGCTGCAAGGTAAGGACATAGGGGTTTTGGGTAGTGGTGATCGGAGGCAGCGTATCATTGTTTGCAGTCATCACAAAAGTGAACTGCGTGCCCGGCCCGCTGAAAGCAACATAAATATCTGCCGAGCCGCCTGTCTGGCAGATATCGCCGCCGCCATAAATGACAGCCTTGGGCGTTTCGAGAATGTTGACAGTCGCCTGCCCCACGCCCACGCCCGCGCACCCGTTACCGCTCACGTTGGTCACCGTATAGACAGTGGTATCGGTCGGCTGCACGAAGAATACATACGGGTTATCACTCGTCGTGAAAGTGTCGGTCGGGATCCCGTCAGCCAGGAGCGTGAAGGTCCAGGGCGCATTGCCAGTAAATTCTACAGCCAGAAGGTGGTTGCTTGCGGGGCAAACATCCCCATCTCCCGTGATGCTGGCCGTCAGCGGGTCGCCCACGCCGGCATTGACCGTAAAAGAGCCGCCGGCGCTCCCCGAGCAGTTTGAATTAGATACCGACACCAACGTGTAAACATTGACCCCGGGGCCGGGCGTGACTGTAAGCGCGTGGCTGGGGCCGTTGACCGTGATGGGCGCCTGAGCAACGCCGTTGACCGCATAAACGAAAGTATATGGCCCGCCACCCGAAAAACTTAGGTTCAAATCCACAGGCGCCGGGGCGCACTGGTTGACGCTGCCCGAAGCCAGCATGCCCGAAGGACCGGACACTGTGAATGCCACCTCCCCTTGCGGGTCGCCTATACAATTGTTGGCCGTAGCGGCATAAAGGGTAAAAGTAGTATTTTGGTTGATGATCTGGCTGAACGTATAGGGATTGTTGTTGGTGATGATAGGAGGCTGCTGTGAGCCATCAACCAACAACACGTATTCGAACGGACCGGTTCCGCCACTGGTACTAATGGCCATCTGCGCCGCCTGGCCCGGGCATATCGTCTGAGGGCCGTTGGCGCTCAACACCGATGTCGGCGCAGGGGCCATGTCCACAAATATCTGATCGTCAAATCCAGCGCATAGGGCATCGGTCAGCCCGCTGGTACTGAATAAAGTTGGGCCAAATACCGTACGGGTAATCGTAAACGGGTTGTTAGACGTGGTATAATTGCCAACCGAGACCCCGTTTTCCAGTAGCGTAAACGACCACGGCGCGTCGCCCGTAAAGAACAGTTCCAAGCTGACCGACCCGCCTGCGCACACTGCCTGAACCGGGAAAAACACTACCGTAGGAGGCGGCGTTACCTCTATAGTCGTAGTTGCAGGCAGGTCGCAGGCGCCTGCAGGCGTGAAAGTCAACGTTACCGTACCGCTCAATCCCGAGGGATCAAAAAAATTGCCGTTCACGCCTGGACCTTCCCACACTCCATTCGGAATCAATGGATCCCGAATCGTATTCAGATTAAACAGCCCTGACGTCTCGCATACGCTGGCTGTACCCAGGTTGGGCGTACGGCAGGTCACATTGAAGCCCATGTAATTTGTGAAAGTCTGCGGGCAGCCCGCCGGCAACGGATCGACGATACCCACCACCCAGTAAGGGCCTCCGTTGCACATGTCCTGCGTTATTTCGAAGGTGTAAGGCGGAATCACAATCGGATTATTGCCGCCGCCGCTTGGAGCGCCCGGCAACGGTGGAAATCCGCACCCCGCATTGCCATAGACCGGAAAAATGGGCGTCCAGGCGACAAAAGCGCCGTCTCCGCCCACGAGTTGGGCAGGATTGTAAGTCAGCGCATCCGAACACCCGCACGATACGCTGACCGAAGTAGCCACCGGCGGACCAGTCTGCGGAAAGGCGTCGTCCGTGCGGGTACAACCATTCTGCATCACATATATCGTAGGCGACAGCGGACAAAAACCGCCGAAATTGTAGTTAAAACTCAAACCCGCACTGGTAAAAATCAGAACCGGCACGTTGGCCGGCACCGCATCGCCGGGGCCTGCGCCGATTACCGTCGCATTCGGACAAATAGATTGTATGCTGGCTATCGCCCCTGCCGAAGGCTCCTGCCAGGCGCAGTCGCCGCCCGGGCCGACATCCCCATTGCCCGCGCCGGCATTATTGGCGTTGTTAAAATTCAAAAGAAAATCATCTACGTAGAATCCGCCGCCCGACCACATGACAATGTATTCGTTATCAGGCTCATTACCGCAGGCATTCACCCACAGCGCCAAAATACGCGGACAACCCCCGGCGCAGGGATTAGGCGGCGTCACTGCCACCTGCGAACAACCAAGCAGCGACCCTTGTCCGTTGTATGGGTTGAAATTGGCAGTGGTACCGAAGTACCAATTCACGCATACCCCGGGTTGTAAGCCCGTTCCCGTAGCGTTGAGAGTCGCAATATCGCCCGGACACAAATTGCAAACCGGACCGGGCGAGCAACCCGGCGAAGTGAGCGTAGCGTTATTATTGAGCGTAGGACATTGGGCACACAGCGGGTCTGACAGCAAAACCCACAAGCCCGTCAGCGCAGCGACCCATATCATTGAACGATCAGACATCATGCTAGTAAAGAAACAGAGGCGGATGATAAATTAAATTCAGCGAAAAATTCAGCCCTCGCCTGTTCGGCTCAGATTACTTTCGCTATCTGGGCGCTAAGGTATGATTTTTTTTACGCAACATTTCAGATAAACTGTTGTTTTGACCGCATGAGCGCAGTTGATAACGCCGATCTTAATTTTGAGACCATACGCGATATTTGCGCGCGTCACGGAGCGCGGCTCGTCGCCGTATCTAAGACGCAGGCGCCCGAGCGCCTGCTGCCTCTTTATGCGCAGGGACAGCGCTCCTTTGGCGAAAATCGGGTGCAGGAATTGATGAGTAAGCGCATGGAAATGCCGCACGATGTTGAATGGCACCTGATCGGCTCTCTACAGCGCAACAAGGTGAAGTACATCGCTCCCTTTATCGCCATGATTCACTCGGTCACCGGCGAGGCCCTATTGCGCGAGATCGATCGGCACGCCGGACTAGTAGGTCGTACAATACCCTGCCTGCTCCAGATACACATCGCCCGGGAAGAGACCAAAGCGGGCCTAACGCCCGACGAGGCCCGCGCCCTCGCCCTTGCGCTGGCCGCCAATCCATTGCCACACGTGCGCATCGAAGGCCTGATGGGCATGGCTACGTTTACAAACGATATGGCGCAGATACGCGCCGAATTCAGATCCCTGCGCCGGCTGTTTGAGTCGCTGCGCGACGAGCAGTTTGCCCAACATCCCCATTTCCGCGAACTGTCCATGGGTATGTCGGGCGATTGGGAGATTGCCCTCGACGAAGGCGCTACCTTGGTGCGTATCGGAAGCCTGCTTTTTGGGTCGCGATAGACGCTTTCGATTAAAGCGCCGCACCCCGCCTTTCAGCGCCCCCACTACACTCAACCTCATCACCGTTTTTTTTGAAGAATAAGGACGCGCGTCAGCCCCCGATCAGGCAGGTCCACATTCCTCGCCAATCTTATTTGATGAGTAAATCGCGGCGCAGACTCATTACTTACTTCGTTTCGTTAAAATATATTAACTTCGCGGCATCAAAATAAAAAAGCGTTGAAACAGGCCGAATACGGCGCGTTTTGATATGAAAAAAATTCTGATAATCGAGGATAATTTTGACGTCAGAGAAAATCTGGCCGAAATTCTGACGCTATCCGGGTACGAAACTATCGTTGCAGAAAATGGCAAAGCGGGAATCGACGCCGCGCTTCACGAAAATCCCGACCTCATACTGTGCGACATCATGATGCCCGAGTTGGATGGCTACGGCGTGTTGCACATCCTCAGCAGGCAATCGAAGACCTCAGATACGCCTTTTATCTTCCTTACGGCCAAAGCCGAGCGCGAAGATTTCAGGCGCGGTATGGCCCTGGGCGCCGACGACTACATTACCAAACCCTTTGACGACGCCAACCTGCTCCAAACCATCGAAGCCCGAATCCGCAAGAGCGAACGCCTACGCCATGCTTCAAGCCGCGAAACCGGGTCGCTTGAGCGCTTCATCGACGAAGCCAAAGCCTTAGAGGCCATACGCCGGCTCTCCGACAACCGCGAGGTGCGCAGCTATCGAAAAAAAGACCTCATCTTCCGCGAAGGTGAAATCCCCCGTTGGCTCTTTTACATTGAAAGCGGTAAGGTCAAACTTTTCAAAACCAGCGACGACGGCCGGGAACTGATCATCAAAATCGCTCAGACGGGCGATTTTTTGGGTTATCTGGCCCTGTTCAGCGAGGAAAACTATGCCGAGAGCGCAGCCGCGGTAGAGGACTGCGCCATCAAACTCATCCCCAAAACAGACTTCGCCGCCCTCGTGTTTGGCAACCGCGACGTGAATGCCCGATTCATCAAAATGCTGGCCAGCCACGTGTCCGAGCGCGAGCAACAACTGATCGACCTGGCCTACAATTCTGTGCGCAAACGCGTAGCCGGCATGCTGACCCATGTCAACGACCTCCAGTCCGGGGCGCCCATCAACATGCTGCGCGAAGATCTGGCCGCCATGGCCGGCACAGCCAAAGAAACCCTGATCCGAACCCTCACCGACTTCCGTAACGAAGGGCTGATCGACATTGTAGATGGCAGCATCCATATCCGCCAACTCCAACGGCTCAAATCCATGCCCAACTAATCGCGCCAGACGGACGCGCGCTCAATTTATCTGTACAACTCGGCGATCACGCTTTGATATTTTTGCAGGATAACGCGGCGCTTAAGCTTGAGCGTAGGCGTCAACTCGGCCTCTGTGCCATCGGTTTTGACCGGCTCCCAAGGCATATCGAGCAGCGCAAACTTTTTGACCTGCTCCACGTGGCCAAAGTTTGGGTTGATGCGCTCGACCAGCATCTGGTAACGCTCGATCACCTTCGGATGCCGGACCATCTCGCTTATTCCCTTCCAGGTGATTTCGTGACGCTCGCACCACTCGCGCAGCGCGTCGGCGGCAGGTACGATGAGCGCTGAGACGAATTTGAGATTTTCGCCCACAACCATGGCGTGCTCCACCAGTCGATGACCTTTGAACATAGACTCAATCGGCGCCGGCGCTACGAATTTGCCGCCGCTGGTTTTGATCAGTTCGCGCTTGCGATCGGTGATCTTCAGAAAGCGCGCCCCCGACGGTCCTTTGACCCAACGGCCTACATCGCCGGTGACCAGCCAGCGGACGCCGGACTCATCCTGACGAATGACTTCGGCGGTCTCTTCGGGTTTTTTGTAGTAACCGTGCATGATGCCCGGCCCCGAGGCCCACACCTCTCCTTCGTCGTGCCCGTAAGCCTCTCCCAACGGCTCTATGCGCACCGATACGCCCTCCAGCGGCAAGCCCACGGCGCCCAAAAGAGCGCCGCCCTTTTCAAAACGGCTGAAGGCGATGGCAGGCGCCGCTTCTGTGAGGCCATAACCCTCGCGTACCTGAATTCCCGCAGCGTTGAACGTGCGCATAATATTGGCCGGACAAGCGTTGGCGCCGGTGATGATCCCCCGAATAGAGCCACCCAACGCCTCGCGCCATTTGGCGAAGATCAGGCGATCGGCTATACGGCGCTGTAAGCCCGCCCAGCCGCCGAAGGTCTTGTCGAAGGCCCAATCGTCCGTGAGGCGCATGGCCCAGAAAAACAGCGCGCGTTTTAAGCCCTTGAGTTGCAGCCCTTTATCCAGGATTTTGTCATAGACCTTTTCGAGCAGACGCGGCACGGTAGTAAAAAAGTGGGGCGATACGCTTTTGAGGTCGCCATTGTCGCCCCCCAGATTCTCTGTACCGGTAAACGCAACTGAGGCTCCGTAGGCCGTGTAAGCATAGATCACTGCGCGCTCGAAAATATGGCTCACAGGCAGAAAGCTCAATGCGCGCATGCCCGGCGTCATGGGGATGAGATTGCGCATGGCTTCGACATTGAATACGATGTTGCGGTGACTGAGCATGACGCCTTTGGGGTTGCCGGTGGTGCCCGAGGTGTAGATCAAGGTGCAAATGTCGTCGGGCTTGATGCTGTCGCGAATGCGGGCCAATCGCTCCGTGTCGCCCCCCTGCGGCAGGTCGTCCCATGCCCTGATCCCTTGCCCGCCGCTTAGGGACAAGATCTCGCGCAATCCGGACAGTTGCGCGGCTGCAGCGCTCACCTTTTCGTACAGGTCGCCATCGCCTGTGAAACAGTATCTGACTTCCGCCTCATCCAGAATGTAACGGTACTCGCGCGCGCTGATGGTAGGGTACATGGGCACGTGCAATGCGCCGATCTGAAGCAAGGCAAAGTCAAGAGCTACCCATTCGGGACTTGTGCGATAGACCACGGAAGCGATTTTGTCGCCGGGCTGCACGCCGAGCTGCAATAGGCCGAGACTGATCTCGTTGACTTTTTCGGTCATTTGAAGCGTGCTCCAATACCGCCATTCACCGTCTTTTTTATGCCCGAATGCGCGCTCCTGCGGGAAACTTTCCGCTTGGTCGTAGAGGTAATCAAACAGTCTTTTTTCATTCATAAATCGCTGACATGAGGCGCGAATGCGCGCATTTTATTTAAAACTTTTTTTTTGAAAATAAAAATTTAGCGCAACGTTAACTCTTTTTTTACAAATCCGAAACAAAAAAAAGACTGAGGCTTTTTTTTGAGAATGCCTTACTACGCACAAAAAACTGACGCTTGGTGCGATTGTCGCAGTAAGGAAGCAAACGCTTTGCAAAAAAACAAAATGTTTTTTTTGAGAAGATGTTTTTTAGTTAAAATTCTGCGCCGTATCTTTGCAGCATTGCAGGGAATGGCTGCTTCCACGAAAATATTTTTTTCTCGCCTTGGAAGCGGATGGATAATCAAATTTAATCAGAATGTCGGGCGTGCGCCAAAGCGCTAAACGCGCAATTCCATTGCCGTCACAGTTCGACATCATAGTTCCTTTGCGTCGCGCAACGGGCAGGTTATTGTCGCTTCGCAAGAGCGCTTATCATTTGACTTTGGTTTGAAAAAAACGGCAGAATATGAGTCATACGCAATGCGGTCATTACAAGTTGGTATTCAAAGGCGAATTGCATTTTGGCGTTCGCAAGGCCTATGATTTGGCCATCAGCGAATGGAATACCCGTTTGGATCGTTACTATAAAACCGATGTGCTCTTCAAGCAGGAAGCAATTTTTGATGAGGAAAACCTCATTTTGAGCTTGAAAGTGCATACCGCTCATTCGGCCAGCGACAAGGCGTGGAAGCATACCGTGGGCATATTGGGCAGCATGGCGCAATTTGCCATAATGGGCAAAATCATGGCTTGGAAGTTAGAAAACGGCGCCCTGCGCGAATCAGCCATGATCGAGCCTACTTCCGACAAAGGCGCTGCGGTAATGTTCCGCAAAGGATGTATTCTGCTGGACAAAGGAGAGATTGAGGAAGCCGCAGAGGCGCTGACGACCGTCATTACCCGCTACGAACATCACGCGCTTGCATTCGAACGCAGAGGCATTATCAATTATAAGCTGAAAAACTTTGACGCCGCATTGAGGGACTTTAGCAAGAGCATCGTCATCAAACCGGATTTGGCGCCTTCATACTACGGCTGCGGCAAAGTGCACATGATCAAAAACCAGTGGGAAGAAGCTTGCGCCGCGTTTACCCAAGCCCATCAATACGCTCTGGCTTTAGAATCGGTTTATTGGTTGGCGCGCCTGCGCAAGGGCGAGTGTCTGACCCACCTCGAACGCTTCGAGGAGGCGTTCGGAGAAGTGAACGCTTACCTCAACCGCAAATTTCCGGATGGCGACTACTGCGCCAGCAGGATCCCCAAAGCATACTTTATCAAAGGTAAGGCCCTTTTGGGGCTGGGCCAGATCGACGAAGGCTTAGATTGCTTTCTCGCAGCCCGCAAAGAAGCCCGTATCCGCAAAAATCTGAACCCCCGCGACCAAAAAGTGGTGGACCGATTTACGGATCCGGTCATTGCCGGCAGCGCCCGAGAAGCCCTCAACAAAGGGCTGCCGCTCGAGGCCGTGCTGCGCGCGCAACTCGGCGAGAATTAAGCCGACTACTTACGCCTAATTGGCCGCCGACTAAGATTGAGATTGATTTTCGGGTATCTTACTCACCGCGCCTGTGACGCCGGAGAGTTACTGTTGCATCATTTGCACAGCCTTGTTGGCGTTTTGCGCGGCGGAAGGCTGTAGAGCGCGCAATGCACAGCGCCGCATTTCGCGCCTGCCGCTCGCTTCTCTTTTCGCGCAAAGCGCGGGGCATGGACGAACCTGTGAGATTCCATTCGGACAAAAGGCGAGCTACACGTTAAGCGCGCTTCCTTTTTTTGCGAAAAAAATTAAGTCGCGCGGAACGGGCCTCACTGTTTTTTCAAAACAAAAATATCCTTGCGGCGGTCGCGCAGGTTGCGCACGCTACCGAAGCGGTTGAGTTCGCGCAGGAGGTCGATATCCACATCGGCGATCAGGATCATCTCGGTGTTGGGCGTGGCTTCCGCTTTGATGCCGTTGGAGGGAAAAGAGAAGTCGCAAGGCGTAAACACCGTGCTTTGGGCGTATTGAATGTCCATGTTGTGGACGTTGGGCAGGTTGCCCACGCTTCCGGCAATGGCCACATAGCATTCATTCTCGATCGCGCGGGCCTGTGCGCAGTGTCTGACGCGGGAATAGCCGTTTTGGGTATCGGTCAGGAAGGGCACGAAGAGGATATCCATGCCCTCGTCGGCGAGGAGTCGGCTGAGTTCCGGAAACTCGACGTCGTAACAGATGAGCACCCCGATTTTTCCGCTATCGGTTTCGAAGGTGCGGAAGCCCGACCCGCCCTGCATACCCCAAATACGGGCTTCGTCGGGGGTGACGTGTATTTTTTCGTAGCGATCTATGGAGCCGTCGCGCCTACAGAGATAGCCTACGTTCAGCAGCACATCATCTGCGATTTCCGGCATGCTTCCGCTGATAATGTTGATGTTGTAAGAGATGGCCAACTCGGCAAACCGCCGGACGATGTGCGGCGTATATTTGGCCAATTCGCGGATGGCTTGCGGCTCGGACAGGTGGTTGTAATCGGCCATCAGCGGCGCGTTGAAAAATTCGGGGAACAGGGCAAAGTCGCAGCGATAACCCGATACGGCATCCACGAAGTATTCAACCTGTTGCATCAGTTCGTCCAGATTGGCGTAGGGTCGCATTTGCCACTGCACGAGTCCAAGCCGCACGACCTTGCTGACAAAAGAGGCTTTCTCGATAGGCTTTTCGTAGTATATGTTGTCCCATTCGAGCAACACGGCATATTCGCCGGAGGCTTCGTCGCCCTCGAGATAACCCTTGAGCACCTTCACCGGGTGGAAGTCGTTGGAGATCTGGAAGTTGAGCACGGGGTCGTCGATCTCCTTGCGACGCACTTTGTCGATGTATTCCTTTGGGCTGAGCGCAGCGGCATAGTGGTGATAATTGGGTATGCGACCGCCAAATGCAATGCTGCGCAAGTTTAGATTTTCGCAGAGTTCTTTGCGGTAGTCGTAGAGGCGGCGACCCAGCCGCAGACCCCGGTATTCGGGCTTGATGAACACGTCTATACCGTACAGCACATCGCCCTCGTCGCTGTGCGTATCGAAAGTGTAGCTGCCGGTAATCTCTTTGTAGGTGTGGTTGCGTTCGACAAGTTCGCGGGGCACAACAATGGACAACGCGCAACCGGCTATGTGCCCGTTGACTTTGACGACCACCTGACCTTCGGGGAATATGCGAATGAGTTTACCAATCTGCTCCTCGCTCCAAAACGCATTTTGCAGATTTGAATAAGCGGCGATCATCGCCTCTTTGAGTTCGGCGTAGTCCGACAGCGTCAGAAACGCCATTTCTATGTTAGTGGCCTCAACCATACGTTTATTGTGAATCTAATACAAAATAAACGCTTATCGCCTCGTTGCCAGTGCGCGCTTTGAGCCAGGCTTTCAATCGCTTCTTGGACTCCTCGTCCAAAGTCGAGGGAGAAGAAGCTATGATCGCAACGAGATTTTTTTGTTCCTTTTTCGCGCTGTAAGTGACGGCGTCCATGAACGTGACCTCGCTCACCGCGGGATACAGACTCTGAATTTCGGCCAGCATCTTTTTGCCCAGCATGGTGCGGTTGACGATGCTGTCGCGGGTTCTTTCGGCGTCTTTAAGGCGATTATTCAACCTGTTGACCTCGGCGCGCAGTTGCGATATTTCGCTGTAGCTTTGCGAATTGGCATCGGCAAAGGCTATCCCTTGTTCAATTTGCAGATTGGCGTTAGCCAGGTTAAAATCCCAGCTCTTTTCCTTGATCGCAAGTTTTTCGGAGTCGCTCAGCGGACTGCCGCCGTAGATCAGCCGGATGCTTTTGAGACTGGGATCCACCTCGCTGCTGAGCAGGAAATTACCTTCGACCAGCGTGACGTTTTTGATAAAACGCTTGGCGTTCTCAGTGAACCGCTCCTTCTGTACCAACGTGTACCCAAAGTAAAGACTTGGGATGATCGTGATGACCAGCACCAAAGAGATCAGTTGGTTGATTTGCTTTTTTTGCGAAGGCTCGATATCGCTGCGTATCGGAAAATCCAGCAACTGGGAGATTAGCAAAGCGGCCAACGCGATAAATACCGCATTGATCGTAAACAGGTAAAAAGCCCCAAAAAAATAATAAAACTGGCCGGTCGCCAGTCCGTATCCCGCCGTACACAATGGGGGCATGAGGGCCGTGGCGATGGCGGCGCCTGGTATCACGTTGCCTTTCTTCTGGCTGCTGGTGGCTACAATACAGGCCAAGCCGCCAAACAGCGCGATCAATACATCGTATATCGTCGGGCTGGTGCGGGCCAACAACTCAGAATGCGCCGTCGATACGGGACTGATCGAAAAATAAAGCGTCGAAACGGTCAAACTGGCCCCCACCGCAAAACCTAGATTTTTGAGGGCCGAGCGCAGCAGCACAAAATCGTAAGTGGCTATGCCGTAGCCAATGCCCATGATCGGCCCCATCAGCGGCGAGATCAACATGGCGCCGATAATCACCGCCGTAGAGTTCACGTTTAGCCCCACCGACGCTACGCCTATGGCAAACATCAAGATCCAAAGGTTGGTGCCTTTGATCACCACATCCTTCTCAATGGTGTCGTGTATCTTGTCGTAAAATTCAATCTCGCTTCGGAGATTCAGATAAGAGACAATACGTCGAAGAAACCCAGGGTTTAGCATGTTTAATGGATCGATTTATCACAAAGATAGCCACTCGCGTGAACTTCATCCACATTTTTGCAAAAAAAAAAGCGCCTAGCTTTGGGCGACAGCCAGTTTTTTGCCTTGCCAGCGCACTGCCCTCCTCGTCTTTTTATGAAAAAATACCGCCCCAATGGTAAATGCGCCAATAAAATTGATCCAAAACCAGGCAACTCCTCG
>JBKBLI010000004.1:38734-84819 GCA_046296435.1 Saprospiraceae bacterium
CAAAAGTCATTCACCCAGGCTTTAGCCAAAAATAATTTTGCTTTTCGTTGTTCATCTGAAAACGATCCTGTTATCCCCAGGCTGTATCGCGCAGGTCCCGGAAGCGACCAACCAGCTAACGCCCAGCGAAAGCCTATCCGCCGAAAATGCGGCCGCGCTGCACGACAAACTAAAAAGCATCCCGGAAGGCCTACAACTGGCCTTCGCGCTAATCGATACAAATTCAGTATCTTTTTATGGCATCATTCGCCGAAACGACGCCCGGCGAGCGCTACGCTTACTCCAATCCGGGCGCGAGCTTATGCGCCAGAAACGTCCGCTACCTTGCGCAAGTCCCGATACACATCTGCGTAATCGAAGGTCTCCACATCGCGCAGCCACTCAAGCGAGCGGCGCAATTGCGCCGACGAAGAAGGGCCAAGCAACATGCCGTACAAATCTGGATGGAGGGCGGCGTAGAGCAGGCCAATCTGATTCATATCGCGTACCGGCGGGCGCACGAAATCGCGCGTCCAGTTTTCCATGCGCTGACGGATGTAAGCCAATTGCGGCTCGAAAGACGCCGCCGATCCCCCTCGGGCGGCCAGCGTACTGTTAGGGTTGTTGGCGCCGTCCAATTTGACGCCGCCCGCATTCAGGCCGTAAGCGAAAGTCCTGACGTACTCGCGCAGGGGCGCATAGCGCGGCAGATCGGAGTGGAACACGTTGTGCTTGAGCTGAAGTTCGAAGTACAAACCCATATCCGCATTGGCCGCCGCGTACAGGTCGGGCCGCGCAATACCCGAAAGCCCCGCTTGCAGACCGTAATCCTCGCCAATACTACGTAGCGCCTCGACCGTATCAGCAATCTCTGCGGCATCCTCGCGATGGTCCCAGTGCAACATCAGCGTGTGGAGATTGTCGCCGAAGAGGTTGCGATATTCGTCAGCCATCATGTACAAAAATGAAGGCGAGAGCGCGGCGTCCGGAGTGCGCAGATTGTTCAGGCTGCCCACCTTCATGGTGATCTTCAAATCGCGCAGGCCATGCGCCACACAATATTCACGCAAGATGCTTTCAGCGGCGCGGAAGTCGGCCGGATTTTTATTGATTGGGTAATTGGTGGCGCAGTCGATGCGGCGATGGCCTTCCGACAGCCAGACGTCGAGCAAGGCGAAGGCTTGCGCGCGTTCGATGGTCCATGCAAACTGAGCTGTGCCTAATACGAGTTCCTTCATTTTCAAAAAAAAATTCAAAAAGCGGCTCGCTTCCTGAGTTTGGCGCAAAGGTATGCAATCCATGCATGCGGCCGGCGCCGGTTTGCAAACCAACCGACGCCGGCCGCTAAATTGCAGCGCACACTCACTCCAAGAGTACAAAACCGGCCCAATAGTAAGGATTGGCGTACTTCAGTCGCATGGCGTATTGCGCCTCTCTGAAAGCCTCCGGGATATCCTTGCCGTCGTCCAGCCAAAGGCTGTAAAAAAGGCCCATAAGTTCCTGAGTGTGAAAATCCGGGACGCTCCACAGCGAAAATAAAAGACGCTGCGCGCCCGCGATCTTAAAAGCGCGTTGCAGGCCGAATACGCCCTCGTCGCCCAGGATATCGCCCAGGCCCGTTTCGCAGGCCGACAGCACGACCAACTGCACGTCAATTAGGTTAAGCCGGCTGATTTCGAGCGCAGTCAGCACCCCGTCCTCGACAGCGTTGGCAGCAAGCGAGCCGCTCCTCCAAAACTGATTGGCCCCTGACAGCAGCAAGCCCGCGCGCAGCATGGGATGGGTGATCTGGGCAAAGGGGCCGGATCCCTCGGCGGGATTGGCCGCGTTCTGGCGCTGGAAAAAAAATCCATGTGTGGCCAGATGCAGAATGCGGGTGTCGCCTGCAGCCACAAACTGCTTGATCCGCATCTCTGTACCCTCGCCCTCACGCAAAAAAGTCACATGGATCCCCGCATCGCTCAGGATATCGCGCACCGACTGAGCTTCCACTTCCGTCCAGCGCAAGTAGGCCCAATCCGAATGCTGAGCCGCCGCCGCGCCCTGTTCAGCCGGCAGATCGTACCACAGGCCGCCACAGACCAATGCGCGGCCGCCCGAAGCGCCGCTTGCGCGCTCGGCAGCGCGCGCGCAAAGCGCCCGCCCGCTGCCGACCTGCCGGATGTGGTAGCGCCCCCCGAGGAGCGCCTGTCCCGGCGGCTGTAAAGCGCCCAGATTGATCTGATGAAGCAGCCCGCTTGGCGCAAGCCAGACGACCCGGGCAGGCCCGAGCGCCGCTTCGAGGGGCTGCCACACGAGGCGATACAACGCATCGGCGCCGGAGCCGGCATACAGATCGTCGATGTGCTCGGATTTAGGGCGGCCGGGATTGCGAAGCAGCGCGGCTAAGTCGGATTCTTTACAAAGCGGCGTCACCACAGGCTCGGGACTGTCGGCCCGCAGTATGATGGCGACATACCGCATGCGCTCCGGACTATCGCCGGAACCATCGATCCCGAATCGGGCAAATTCCACGACTGCTTCGTCCGGGCGAAGCGCCGCGCGCAACGACTGCCAGTTCACAGGCGTCGAAACCACGCCGTAGGCGCTTCGGATTCGGGCCATCTCTTTTTCGATCGCTTCACTTTGGTTTTCCAGGTCGGCGATAAGGGTTAGGTCGCGCGCTGCGGGCGGTACCGCATACGCGCCGGCCAACTGTCGGCTGATGCCCTGCAATTTTTCAAAGCGCTCAGAAAAAGCAGGATCCGAACCCGCATGGCGTCGGATCTGCATAGCCGCATCCAACGCAAAACCCTTGTAGAACAAAGCCTGATCCATACACAGCCCGCCCAGCCCCGCAGGCGCATCGGCATCTGCGCCATACGACAGGACAAGGTCGGTTATGCTGTTGAGCGCTTCAAGATATTGGGTCAATTCGCGTTCCGAAAGATATCTCAACGCACGCGCAAAAATAGCGCGGTAGCGCTGCGCGCTTTCCTCAAAGAGCGCTAAAGCTTCGTCATGTCTGCCGCGCAGCCGGCAGACCTCTGCCAGTTGGCTCAGACTGAGGGCATAGAGCAGATGTTCGGGGCCGAGGGCCGAACTTCGGATGCGGAGCGACACGCGAAAAAGCGAATCCGCCTGTTCGAGTTGGCCCGTCTCGCCGAGCAGCAAAGCAAGGCTGTTGAGGGCCAGCGCAAAATCGGGGTGCGACTCGCCCAGCGTCTGACGCCAGATTGACGCAGCCTGCCGATAGCCTGCCTCGGCCAGAGATTTGCGGCCCAGGGCCTTTTGCAGGTTGGCCATATTGAACAGGGCCTCGGCGTACTGAGGGTGAGCGTCGCCGTGCGCCGCCAGCCTGATCGAGCAGGCTTCAGTATAGAGCGGTTCCGCCAGCTCAAACTGTCGCATACGCCAGTACAGATTGGCCAAATTATTCAGACTTTCGGCGTAATAAGGATGGTCCTTACCTACGGTGCGGGCATCCAAGTCTTTGGCTTCGATGTACAGCGGCTCGGCTTTCGTAAAGTTGCCCAACTCGTAGTAAAGCACGGCCAGATTGAGCAGAACGGCGGCGTAGTAGGGGCTGTCTTTGCCCGGATCGACGCCCCAGATCTCCCGCGCGCGGAGCAGCAGCGGCTCGGCGCGTTCCAGATCGCCGGTCGTGATGAACAGATTGGCCAGATTATTGAGCGTTTTGGCGCATTCCGAATGGTCCGCGCCGAATACTTTCTCGCGTATGCCCAACGCGTCGTAGTAGGCTTGTTCGGACTCCGCATACCTACCTCTGTCCGCTAAAAGTAGCGCCTCGTTGTGCCGGACGCGCCCATACTCCGCCGATTCGGCGCCCAACTCGCTCGATGCGACAGCGCAAATGACTTGCAGGATTTCCCAGGCTGAATCTGCCAACGCTTCGGCGTAGTATCCCTGAAATACGCCAAACAGACTATCGATCTCAAGCCGGCTTTGCTCCGTCGTTTTTTGCGCCCCAGCCAAAAATGGCAAAGCCGCCAGGGCAATCGTGACAAGGTGCGCTCGCATTTGAAAAAAACGGTTTACGCGGGCAAAAATTGCCAAAGTATTCCCTCGCGACTTCGAGAGCGGCGCCATGCAAGCCCATCCATTTCACACAAAAGCCGTATCGTCTGCTTTTTTTGTCCTTCGCATGCCGCATTTTTTTAGAAAAAAAGGGCGTGGAACGAGGGGACGGCGCGCGCTCAATCCTCCAAAAGCCGCCACAGACCGAGGCGGCGAGCCTCCCAAGTACTCATGCCCATGCCGAACAAAACCACCGTGACCGAACTGAGCGGCATGAGTATGGCGGCCACCACAGGCGAGAGGGCGCCGGTGACGGCATAGCTCAGCCCTACGACGTTGTAAACGAATGCGAGCAGATAAGCCCGATTGACCGTGCGGACGCCCCTGCGGGCCAACTCGACAAACTGCGGCAAGCGGTCGAAAACGCGGGCGTGAACAATAGCGTCGCAGGCAGGCGTAAAGTTGTTGGTATCCTCGGCTACGACAATACCGGCATTGCTCTGATACAAGGCGCCGGCGTCGTTGAGGCCGTCGCCGACCATCATCACGCGGCGGTCTCTCGCCTGCAAATTGCAGATGAACCGCAGTTTGTCTTCGGGTTTCTGGTTGAAGATCAGGCGGCCCCGGCTGCCAAACAAAGGCGCGAAGGCATCGGCGTCTTTGTCCTGATCGCCGCTGAGCAGCCAAATGTCTTTTCCCTGCGATTTGAAATAGTCAAGCACAGAATCCAGGCCGTAACGCATGCGGCTGTGCACGCTGAAGTAGCCGCGCCAGCGACCGTCGATGCGGATGTGCACCCCGCGCAAGGCAGGGTCAGGCGACCCTGCAAAAGTTGCCGAGCCTACTTCCACGCACACTCCCTGCGCCCGTCCCCGCACGCCTTTTCCCAACACCTCTTCAAAATCGACGCAGGCAGGCGCCTCTTTGCCGTCGAGTTTGCGATACAAGTTGCGGCTGATGGGGTGCGAGGAGTGTTTGACAACGGACCGAACGGCCATTATCTCCCACTCGGCCAAGGGTTCGGCGCCCTCGAAGATAAATTGCTGATCGGAGGCTTCGGTCATCGTGCCAGTTTTGTCAAAGACCACGTCATGCACGTCGCTGATCGCTTCGGCAGCTTGAGTATTTTTCAGATAAAAACCGTTGCGTCCCAAAATACGCACCACATTACCCATGGTAAAGGGGATGGACAGGGCGACGGCGCAGGGGCAGGCGATGATCATCACGGCGGTGAAGGCGTTGACTGCCGTTGCAATGTCGCCCCGCAAACCTGCCCAATACCCAAAAGCGGCGGTGGCTACACTGATGATCAGCACCGTGAAGTAGCGGCCGGCGCGGTCCGCTAACGCGCTCGAACGGCTCTGGGTTCTGGCTTTGAAAGCATCGTTGTTCCACAGTTGCGTCAGATAGCTTTGTTTGACGCGGCGCGTGAGCGACACTTCGATCAAGCCGCCTGTTTGCTGGCCGCCGGCATAGACTTTTTCGCCCCCGTTTACACGGGCAGGTTCAGACTCGCCGCTCACAAAACTGTAGTCCAGAAGCGCTTCGCCTTTGAGCAGCACGCCGTCGGCGGGGATCAACTCTCCGTTGCGCACCACGATGATATCGCCGGGCTGGAGGCGGCTGACCGGCACGGCTTGCTCGGCGTTGCCTTTGCGCACATTGGCGGCCACCGGGAAGTAGGACTTGTAATCGCGCTCAAAGGAGAGTTGACGCCAGGTTTTTTGTTGAAATAGCTTACCGGTTGTCAGAAAAAAGATCAGACCGGCAAACGAGTCCATGTACCCTGCGCCCGTGCCGGTGACGATCTCCCAAGCGCTACGGCCAAACAGCATGACGATACCTAAAGCCAGAGGCACGTCAATATTGAGGCGTCGCATGCGCAGGGCCTGCCATGCCGAGACGAGGTAGTCGCGGGCGCTGTAGAGGAGCACCGGGATGGCCAACAGCAGATTAGCCCAGCCAAAAACGCTGAAGAACCAGGCGTCGCTCGTTTTTTCTAAACCGAGATACTCCGGGAAGCTAAGCAGCATGATGTTGCCAAATGCGAAGCCCGATACGCCGATTTTGTAGATCAGCGAGCGATCCAAGCCCTGGGGCGTTTCGCCCGACACGTCGTTGAGATTGATCTCCGGAGCGTAGCCTATGGACGCCAGCAAGGCCGCCAACTTGCGCAAGGAGGTCTGCTCGGTATTGAAGGTAATCAGGGCTGTTTTTTGCAGAAAATTGACGCGGGATGCGCTCACCCCGGCATCCAGTTTGTAGAGATTCTCCAAGAGCCAGATGCAGGATACGCAGTGCATTTGGGGCAGGTAAAAACTGACCTGAGCGCTACGGCCGTCGTTGAAGCGCAGCAGTTTTTCGATCACCTCGGCGTCGTCGAGATAGGCGTAAGCCCGGGAGTCGCGCTGCCGACGCATGTTCAGACCAGGTTTTTGATCCATGCGGTAGTAGTCGCACAAATCGCCTGCGGCCAGAATCTCGTAAGCCAACTTACAACCCTGACAACAGAATACCTTTTCGTCGATCCGGAGTTGATCGTCGGGACAAGGGTCCTGGCAGTGATAGCACAGCGTGGCAGGAGAGGGCGCGGGTTTGGGCGGCGACAATACAGTATTAGACATGCGGCGTAATTTTGGGGCAAAATTAGGGAGCCAGCCATTTACCATAATTGACGCCGGTCACTGTTCGGACTGATTTCGAGGAATGGACTTTGTCCTCGCGCGCCATGCCACAAGCCCCGCGCCAGCACCATAGGCCCGATGCGAGCGTAGAGCGCCTTGCGACAGAGGACCTTCCGGCGCTCAGGATATCGTCCAGATCAACCCTACGAATATTCTACGTCCGAACATGGGCGCGTAGTTGTAAGCCGTATCGAAAGTATAGCCGTTAGGGTTGCCGACCGGATCGTCGGCGAAGCGATCAAAGGGGTCAAAGGGTCGCATGAGCGGATCGCGCGGCAAGAAGTTGAACAGGTTTCGGACGCCTGCATAGGCTTCAATACGCTTGAATTTGCGTCCGAGCCGCAGGTCGTGCAGGGCGTACCAGGGAGATCGCTCGGGTCTGAAGTCGTTGGGCAACGTGGGCAGGGTCATGGGGCTGGTGAGCGTGGCCGTGTAGTCCATAGAGACACCCCAGCGCGGCATGAGATAGGATAGCGACCAGTTGGCCGTCAGTCCCGGCGCATAGAAGAGTTCCCTGCGCAGGCCTTGGTCGATCACCCATGCATCCAGCCACGTGAATCCTACATTGGCGCGCAAGCCGCTCGTCCAGTTGAGGTTGGCCGACGCGCTCAGGCCCTGTGTCACGCCGTAACCGTCGAGGTTAGCGTAGATGATCAGGCTGGGGTCGGTATCGTAGTCAGGCAGGATGCGGTTGGAAAAGCGGGTATAAAACGCCGAAGCGTCCAGACCCACGAATCCGAATCCGGTGAGCAGGGTAGCCGTCCAATTGAGGTTGAT
Organism: Saprospiraceae bacterium; assembly: GCA_046296435.1. Taxonomy (GTDB): domain Bacteria; phylum Bacteroidota; class Bacteroidia; order Chitinophagales; family Saprospiraceae; genus M3007. The sequence continues at coordinate 46,192 of JBKBLI010000004.1, forward strand.
ATTCCAGGAGCGCTCGGGACGAAGAGTCTCCGCAAACACCACCTGACGGGCGCCTGTGAGGGCAGCATGGTCTTCGGTGAATACGTTGGCCACCCTGAAGCCGTTGCCGGCAGAGAGACGCAGGGTGTGGTAATCGTTCAGGCGCCATTTCCAGTTGGCTCTTGGGCTGAATATCGGGCCATGGACCGGGTGCCAGTCCAATCGGGCGCCCAGAAGCAAGCGGTGAATATCGCTCACGCGGATATCGTCTTGGGCAAATATACCGGGCAAAAGTACGGCATCCGGGCGGTTGTTCAGTCCGTCGGCTCCGGAGGTGGCCGGCGTATTGTCGTCGTACCATGTGTAGCGCATGGCCGCGCCGAGCATGGCTTCGTGGCGTCGGCCGAAGCGGCGGTCCCAGACCGCTTGCGCAAACCCCACGTGCTGCAACGCATTGAACAGGATATCGGCATAAGCGGAGCGCTGCCGGTGGGCATTGTAAGAGGCGTAAAGGACAACCCGCTCGGATATGGGCAACTGATAGGCGCCCAGCAGTTCGAGGCGGCGGGTGCTGATTTTTTCGCCATAAATACTATCCGATCCATAGAACTCCGGCGTCCAATTCATCTGCCCGCCGAAGCGCTCCTCACCCAGATAGCGGGCGCTTAAAGATGCCAGACGATTGCGCTGTCGCTCCCAACTCATTTTTCCAAACGCCGAATAGCGCGTCAGGGTAGGCACATCCGTGAATCCGTCGCCGTTCACATCCCAGCGGCGTCCCAGATGCGAGAGGTTGCCGGACAGCAACCCTGAGGCTTTACCCGTGCGAAAGCGCAAGCCGGCATCGGCATTCCACTCTCCGTAACTGTTGGTCTGAACATCTGCGCTGAATGCCGGAGCGCAGTGCGGATCGCGGGTGATGATATTGATCACGCCGGCCAAGGCTTCTGAGCCGTAAAGCGTGCTCGCCGGACCTTTGACCACTTCAACCCGTTCGATGAGCGAAGCAGGAATGCCCTGAAGCCCATATACCGTCGAGAGCGCGCTCACAATCGGCATGCCGTCGATCAACACCATGGTGTATGGCCCATCGAGGCCGTTGATCCGAATATCGCCGACAGCGCACACGTTGCAGGTGATTTGGGGTCTAATGCCGTTGGCCATACGCAAGCCCTCAAAGAGCGAAGGCGATGCGGCCTGTTTGAAAAAATTGGGCGTATAAATATCGACCGGAACCGGACTTTCGGACTTGGCCACAGGCTTGAGCGTACCGCTGACCACCACTTCGCTAAGCGAAGCGTCAGGCTGCAAATTTACTACGTAGGCATCCGGCCCGAGACGCAGCCTGACGATCTCAGGCGCATAGCCCAGCATGCTGATCCGGGCCTCAAGCCATGAAGCCCCCGCAGGAAAAACAAATTCGGCAAAACCCAACGAATCGGCGTAGGCGTTCATCTGAGGGTCGCTGATGCGCACCAGCGCATACGGTAGCGGCTCGCCGCTGACGGCGTCGCGCACCTCCACGCGCAGCAAGCCGGATTGGGTCATGCCCGCAACCCAAACCCCCAGACAAATCGATATTGTAAACAAGACCTTTCGCATAGAGACCTTACAACATTTTAAAGGCCCGATGTGTTTTTGCAACACATCGGGCGGGATTCAATAAACCAAACTGTTATGCCTTACTGGATAGTAACCGGGAAGCTGACTTCGATATCGATGTCGCCGCCCGGGTTATTCAGGTTGTCTTTGTTGGTCGGCTCATGGTACAGGCGGATGATCAGCGTACCGGACGAAGGACCGCCTGTTGACCAGCGGGTGCTAAGGCCCAAAGGCTTGCCCTTGCTGTCCGTATCGGCATAGGCGACCGTCAGATTGGCGCCGTTCACGCTGAAGGTCAGCAAATGCGCATCGTCTTCCGCTTTGACCTCCTTGGTGATGTCTTCTTCCGGGCTTTTACTCCGGTCGAGTATGCTAATTTTGGCGTCAAAAACGCCGTTGGCGGGCAACATCATCGGCGTAATTACCGGCGCATTGCCGCCCGGACCGTCTAAGTCCTCCCAGGTAAACGTACCGTTGAACGACGAAGAGGTAAGCTCCACAATAACGGTCGTGATGTTCTCCTGCTCCGTGTCCTTGTCTTTTTTGCAGGAAGTGAGCGATGCTGTGCCGACAAGTAGCGCAACGAGCAAAATGAAGTTGAAAATTTTGAATCTGTTCATATTACTGAATGATTTTGAGAAAAAATTGACAAAAAATCAGCGCGCAGGGCAGATGGCGGACAACGTCTGCGCGCATCGCAAAACGAGTGTGAGCAAAGAGCGCGGTGCAGACTTACAGCGTGTGGTCGTGCGCGGCATGGTCAAAAACCTCAGAAAGTGCGTTTCAGCCGCATTCCGACGTTGACGCCGGGTTCGTCTGCAAAAAATCTGAAAAAATTGAGGTAATCGCGGTATCGGGCGTTCAGCAAGTTGCTCGCCGTGAGGCCCAGTTCCCAGCGTTCGTCGATGGCCCAAATGGCGTCCATATTCAGCAGGGTGTAAGCCTCCGGAACTTCTTTGAGCAGGCCCTCCTCAGGCGCGCGCGACTGGCGCAATACCGTCACGGCGCCCAGGCGTACATGCGTCTGCGCTCCTACGCCGGATGTGGGCGTCCAGAGCAGACCGTATTGCAGCCGGTCGGCAGGCATCAGCGGCAGCCAATCCCGCGCCTTGCTCTCTTCGCCCCCAACCCTCATACCCCGCAGCGCCGAAGCCCGGATATCCAAAACCCAGTGCGCGCCGAGGGGCAACAAGGCCGACATATCGGCGCCATAAATCAAGGCGTTGGTCTGTAAGTAGCGATACGCCGGGAATGCGCCGCGCACCGTTAGCACAAACTCGCTTAGGGGATTCAGATAGATAAAATCGCGGATCTGATTCAAATAAACTGTCGCTTGAATATCGGTGCGGCGGCGCTTGTAAGCAAAACTGAGGTTGTTGTTCCATGCCTTTTCGGCCTGAAGACCGGGCTGCCCCTCCTCGTAAGTGCCGGCCGCATGGTGTATGCCGCGGGCAAACAACTCATTGACATGGGGCGGACGCCAGGCCAGCGCGCTATTGAAAGTGAGCGAGGCATACGGCCCCAGGCTACGGGATACGCCACCCGTAGCCGAGTAGGCATGGAAAAACACGGTCGTATCCAAATTGACCAGGCGCCCGAAGGTCTCGGCTGCCGTTCTGCGGTAATCATACCGCGCGCCCACCTCAAATTCCCAGGGCGTCGGATAGCGCCGCCAGCGCTCGACAAACCATGCGGCGCCAGCCAAACTCCGATAGTCGGGTATCAGCCCGCCGCGTCCCACATAATTGAGTTGGTGTTGGGCCTGTACGCCTGCGCTCCCCTGCCAGTGACTGATGGGCGCATGATCGGCGGACAAATCCAACACATTGGTCCAAAGTTGGAACGATACCTGAGGGCGGTTGGCGTTTGAAGCGCGCACGATATCGTACTCTTCTCGGTCATTGTACTGAAAAGCGTATTGGCCGTTGATCTTCCACTTTTCGCTCAGACGACGCCCCACGTGATATTTGACCGTATGGTGCCCGATGCGCTGGAAGGGTCTGTCGATGGCGTAATCGAAAGCGTCGCGGTTGTTGAGCGGGCGGTCGCTTTCGATGGCCCGAACCAGATCCGTCAGGTTACCTACATGCGCTGCGCGCATGACGCCCAAACGCTGATTGAACGTCGAAAGGCCCAGCTCATGCGTCCATTTGTCGTGAGTCCATTGCGCCATGGCCGAGAGGTTGAGCTCCCCCGCGCCCGTGTTGGCAAGAAAATAATCCGGGGCGCGGAGGTTGCCGGAGCGCTTAGCGCTGCCTTGCAGCCTGAGGCCAAGGGTTCCGTGTTGGGGGCGCCAGTCAGCCGAACCGGCGATGAGGCCGCCCCCCCCATTACTGAAAGCGCCAAGCGTCAGGCGCCCCCCGGCGCCCGGTTGCGCGCGCAGAGGCTCCGGCTCCAGGATAATAGCCCCGCCAAAAGCTCCCACGCCATAACGCACCGCCGCCGCCCCTTTGAGCACGCGCACAGATCCTGCGCTGAAAGGGTCTATCTCCGGCGCGTGCTCGGCCCCCCATTGTTGTCCTTCGAGCACTACCGAGTTGTTTACAATGGCCACCCGGTTGCTGTGCAGCCCCCCGATCACGGGCTTGGCAATGCTCAGACCCGTATTCAAGGTATTGACCCCGGACAGCCTGCGCAGCATTTCGCCCAGATTGACCCCCTGTCCCGCTTCCTTATCTGCATAACTTAGCCCCTGTTCCGCCTGTAGAGGGCGGGGCGCAATAGGGCTGGCCTGCACCAGCACCTCGCCCAGCATGGCGTTGTGATCCAGCCGAAAAGCATACATCGTGTTTTCGACCAAGCGAATGCGCCGCGTGGCATGCACGCACTCGATATGGTCTATTTCGATCACATATTCGCCCCCTTCGCAGAGATTGGGGATACTGAAATACCCCGCTTCGTCGGTGATGGCGCCCGCATTCTGAGCAGGTAGGCGCACAGTGGCATAAGCCAAGGCCTCGCCGCTCTCCGCGTCAAGCACATGGCCGCGCAAGGCAACATGACAATCCTGCGCGCGCAGGGTCATACCCACGAGCGACAAGCAGAGTCCGATTGCAACGGACAAACTGTTCATAATTTTTTTGAAAAAAGCAACTTCTGAATCGCTATCCTGACTCATGCGGAGAGCCCGCGCAGCTTTGCATGCCCAAAGCAGACTACATCCTGCCGGCTGAAAACGCGCCTACGCCGCTCCAAAAGGCCGCATATAGCGCCTGCAGTTTCAGCCGATGCGCCCCGAGAAAGCCAGAATATTTTATTGAAAAAAAGACGAAAGGCAGCCGCAAAGCGAGGCTGCTCGCTTCCGCTCAAAGCGGAAAAGAAACTCCTTCGGGCGGACCGCGACGTCGTTTACAGTCTCCATTGTAGGCCAGGGAGACGTTGTGTGTAGCGTTAAATGCAGCGCAGGAGCGCCAAAACGGCGCAAAAGCAGGGCATTGGGGAGCGGGCGGGGATAGGAGTTCGGGGAGCGAAAAATGATAAGCGCAAATATCGCAACGATGATCCTGAGCGCCGCCGGCATGAAAGTGCGGCGAATCGCCGTCAACCCCGAAATCGCAGCGATGGACACGCGCATGCTCGCGCTCGCTTCCGTTTTCCCCGATGCCCGATTCGTGCGCATGTTCGCATCCCAACGACTCGAACAAGTGATGGCCTATGCGGACGCCAAAAGCAGCGATGACAAGTAGGGCCAGCGTCCATGCCTGAATGCGATATGTGACGGTGCGCACACTCATGATTTGCAAAGGTACAAAACATTTCGAAATCGCAAATGGTTTATCCGAAAATAAAATCAAATCCAGCGCATTGCATCTATGTCCGTCTCCGAACTCATTCGCCGCAGGCGCAGCATTTTCCCTAAGAGCTACAAAGCCGAGGCCCCGATTGAGCGCCAGATCCTTGAACTGCTGCTCGAAAATGCTAATTGGGCGCCCACCCACAAGATGACCGAGCCATGGCGCTTTCAGGTTTTTCACTCGCCCGAAAGTCGCCGCGCGTTGTCTGATTACCTTGCCGATTACTACCACAAGCACACCCCTGCTGAGTTGTTTTCTGCCGAAAAGTTGCGCAAAACCGCCGAAAATCCGCTGCGCGCCGGCGCCGTGATAGCCATCGTGATGCGCCGCAGCGACGCGCTGCCCGAATTCGAAGAAGTGGCCTCCGTAGCCATGGCGGTACAAAATATGTGGCTCACCTGCGCCGAACTAAATTTGGGGGCTTACTGGAGCACGCCCAAAGCGGCGCTTGAAGCCGGCGAATGGCTGGGACTCCATCCCGATGAACGCTGTTTGGGGCTTTTTTACATAGGATGGCATCAGGCGCCGGACCTTCCCGGCAAACGAACGCCCATCGGCGACAAAGTGATCTGGCGCTAAAAGCCCGCAGCGGCTACTTGAACCGAATGGCGCGTAGGGGCGTGATCCCTGCCACCGCCAAAGCGGGTATCAGCAGGAAGACCGTGACGATCACCAGCGCGCCGACGTTGATCAGCCCTATAGAGCCCCAGGTCAGGTTGACGGGCGCATAAGAGAGGTAGTAATCGGCCTCGTTCAGGCGGATAAAGCGATACTTGTCCTGAAGATAGCACACGCCAACGGCTATCAGGTTGCCCCAGAACATCCCCCTGAGCAATATCAACCCGGCTTGATACAGGAATATGCGTCGCAGCAAGCTGTTGCTGGCGCCCAAGGCTTTGAGGATGCCAATCATTTCGACCCGCTCCAGCACCAGCACCAACAGCGCGGTAATCATGTTGATGATGGCCACAGCCAGCATCAGGCCGATGATCACCATCTCGTTGTAATCCTGTAGTTGAAGCCACTCAAATATGACCCTTGCCCGCTCCCGCACCGTCTCGACGGATAGCGTTTCGTCGTAGTACGTTTCGGCGATATAATCGGCATAGAGATCGATATCGCGCAAATCATCGAGCCAGATCTCAAACACGCCAACCTGATCTTCATCCCAGCCCAGCAGTTCTTGCACAGCCTTCAGATCTGCCAGAGCGTATTTGCGGTCGTATTCCTCCAGGCCGGTTTTGTAGATGCCGCACACGCTGAAAGCCCTGCGCAACTGTTCGCCCTGTTGCACGAAATGGATGATGATCTTGTCGTCCAGCGAGATGCGCAGGCGGTCGGCGGTTTGTCGGCTCAGGATCACCTCCCGCGCTCCCGGCTTGATGGCCCGCCCTTCGGCGAGATAGGGTCTCAGGTTATCCCAAGCGTAGTTAGCGCCCAGACCCTTGAGCACAATCCCTTCCATGGCGTCGCGTGTGCGGATGATACCCGGCTTAAGGGCCGCCGCATGGATATGCCGCACGCCGCCCCTCGATCGGACCAGCCTGTAACGCCCGGGATTGTAAGTATCCTCGACATAGATTTGCGCGCTGCGCAGCGTATCGATATAGGGATAAAAATCCTGCTTCAGTAGCAAAGGCTTGGGTTCGGATGAAAGGGCAGATTCGGCATTGCTGATATGGATATGCCCCCAAAACTCAAAAATCTTGCGCCCGATCTCTTGTTTGAACCCCGAAATGAACGCCGAAGCGCAGATCATCACGCTTACGCTGAGCGCCACGGCTGCCGTAGCGATGCGGATGATAACGCGGGAAGCATTTTGCCCCTTGGCAAAAGCCAGACGCCGCGCAACAAATAGTCCAAGATCCAATTTATCTTTACAGTTTGACGCAAAAGTAAGCCCTAAAATTGTTAATCAACCCAAAAGCACCCAAAGCCGCTAAATTTGCGGCGATAACATGTTGGGAATTTGTCATTTTCGAAAAAAAACGCATGGACTTTTTGAACGAATTGAAGTGGCGCGGTTTGATACACGACATCACGCCTGAATTGGAAGGACATCTCGCCAAAGGCCCAGTCAAAGGCTATATCGGCTTTGACCCCACCGCTCCCTCGCTCACCATTGGCAACTATGTGCAGATCATGTTGCTGTCGTTTTTGCAACGCGGCGGACACAACCCCGTTGTACTTATGGGCGGGGCGACCGGCCGCATTGGCGACCCCAGCGGTCGCGATACAGAGCGCGAATTGAAAAGCGCAGAAGAACTCGACGCTAATATTGCCCGACAGGAAGCGCAATTCCGTCGCTTACTCGATTTCGAAGGCCGCTCGGGCAATCCGGCAGTCTTGGTCAACAACTATGATTTTTACCGAAACATGAACGTGCTGGATTTCCTGCGCGATGCGGGCAAATACCTCACGGTCAACTACATGCTGGCCAAAGAAAGCGTACAAAGGCGTATCGAGACCGGCATTTCATTCACCGAGTTCAGCTATCAGTTGCTTCAGGGCTACGATTTCGTATTGCTGCACCGCACCCATGGCATCACGCTCCAGATGGGCGGCAGCGACCAGTACGGCAATATCACAGCCGGCATCGAACTGGCCCGCAAAATAGACGGCGTCAAGTTGTACAGCGTCACCTCTCCGCTGCTGACCAAGGCCGATGGCTCCAAATTCGGCAAGAGCGCGACGGGCAACATCTGGTTGGATCCAACCATGACCAGCCCCTACCGTTTCTACCAGTTCTGGATCAATGCGGACGACCGCGATTTGCCCAAGTTTTTCAGGTATTTCTCGTTCAAGTCGCGCGAAGAAATCGAAGCGCTCGAATCGACAGAGTCGGCGCAATCGCTCAAACGTATTTTTGCCGAGGAACTCACCCGACGCATCCACGGCGATGCGGAATACGCCAAAGTGCAACAGGTCAGCGAATTGCTGTTCAACCCCAAGGCCAACGCCGACGCGCTGCGGGCCATGGATGCCGATACGCTGGCGCAGGTAGCCGATGAGATCCCCTCGCCCCTCATCTCGTTCGACAGCTTGCAGCAGCCCGGCGGCGTCGAATTGGTCAACCTGCTGCAAGAAGCGCACTTAGCGACCTCCAAAAGCGAGGCCCGGCGCGCGATTGAAAACAAGTCCGTGACCCTCAACAAAGTAAAAGTAGAGCATGCCGATGCGCGCATAAGCGCCGACGACCTCCTCCACGGGCGGTATCTCATGCTCGAAGTCGGCAAAAAAAACAAGATCTTAGCGCGGATAGAGCGCAAATAAGCGGCCGCAAGCAGGGGAAGGGGCATGATGGGTACAATCCTCTTGCGCCGCCCCTTTCTCAAAACAAAAACGATGACCCTCTGTCCAATGGGCCGATAACGTTGGACCAAACTTGCTCCCAGGCGCTATGCGGCCGGAGTGGATTAAATGCCGCAAATCAAATCTGTGTCGCGGCGGGAGTGCGCGCAGGCTTGAGCGCCGCTTAAAGACGCCGCTTTTCGATCTCGTCCAGCAATTCGTCGCGGTAGTTTTTGCCCACGGGCAGAAGGCGGATCTTATCTTTTTCGCGCACCTCTACGCCGCCGGCTTCAATAGAGATGATTTTGTCCATAGATACGATAAATGAGCGGTGAATGCGCCGAAAGCGTCCTGCAGGGAGTTTCTCCTCTAGGCTTTTCATCGTTTGCAGGGCGATGGTACGCGTATCGGCGCATCGGATGATCACGTAGTCCTTTAGGCCTTCGATGTATATGATATCGTCATAGTCTATGCGCACCAATTTTTTATCTGCCTTTACATATACGTAGTTGTCCGTCTCAGACTCGGTTCTTTCGGGAATTTCTCCTTCGCGCTGCTTAAACGCTTCGCGCGCTTTGTTGACGGCCTTAATGAATCGGTCGAATCCGATGGGCTTGAGCAGGTAGTCTATCGCGTCTAACTCAAATCCCTGGACGGCATACTCCTGATACGCCGTGGTAAAGATCGCCAAGGGCGGATTGCGCAGGGATTTAAGGAAGTCGATACCCGTCAGTTGGGGCATTTGTATATCCAGAAACATAAGGTCTATCTTGTGTTCCTGAAGCGCCTGATCGGCTTCCATCGCATTAGCGCAACGAGCCGCCAGATTCAGATCGGGCAGACGCGACACAAAAGTCTCCAATACGTCAAGCGCCAAAGGTTCATCGTCAACTATCATTACATTCATCGTGTTGCAGATTTAAAATTGTCCGGCTAAGGTAACATTTTTTTGATATATCACCAGAAACATTCGCTTGCGACCGCACGGCGGCCGCGCTTTGCGTTTAGTCTAAGGTGAGTTGTAAGCGTATGGCATAGCGGTGCGGTTCCTCTTCGATATCCAGGCGATATTTGCCGGGATACATCAGGTCTAAGCGCTTGCGCACATTGTGCAGACCAATCCCCCCGCTGCGGGGGTGATTGGCCCGCGGAGGCGTCTCGCTTTTGCTGTTTTCGACTTCAAACATTAGCTCCTTGCCCGAAATGCGCATCAGCATACGCACATAACCGCTGTCTTGTAGGTGGTGACTGAGTCCATGTTTGAAACTGTTCTCTACAAAAGGCACGAAAAGCAGGGGCGCTACCATTTGGTCGCCGACCAATCCCTCTATGCGCAGGCAGATTTCCATATCGGGTTTCTGGCGCAGTTTCTCCAATTCAAGGTAGTTTTGGAGATACTGAATCTCTCTGGAAAGGTACACCTGTCGTTCGTTACACTCATAGAGCATGTAGCGCATGATTTCGGAAAGCCGCAACACAATTTCGGGCGCTTCGTCGCTCTTTTTGAGGGTCAGGGCATACAGGTTATTCAGGGTATTGAACAAGAAGTGCGGGTTAATCTGGTTTTTCAAAAAACGCAGCTCCGACTGCATGGTTTGCGTGGTCAACTCTTGTTTTTCGGCCTGATACCGCCACCAGTCCATGACGATCCGCAATACGGTCGAAAAAAGTCCCATCAGAAAACTGGAAAGGAACAGCAAGGGCTGTTTCTGGTACAAGGCGTACTGATACTCGGGCATCCCGGCAAACTTGAGATAAAACGCCAGGACTTTGAAAGGCGTAACAAGGGCGCTCAAAAGCGCCAGCATGCCCAAATACAGCAGCGCCTGACGCGCCATAAAACGCGGGATCAGGTACAACAGGTTGATATATACGATAATAGCAAAAAAGGAGAGGTTGAGCAACTCGTTACTCAGCGTAAACCAGAATCCCATCCTCCGGTCGTAGCCCAGCAGCACGGACAAAACCAGCAGCATCAGCCAGAACAGGCTGTGATAGACCCGACGGCGGGACACCTGCGCATACACGCGGTCCAAAAATCCCCTTTCGCTCATTGCAGCAAATTAACCGCGACATGCCAAGAGCGTCTGTCAAAATTAGACCAAAGACCGCTTGATTGTGATCAAAATGGCCTAAACAAAGGATTGACGCTCCCGCGCCGACAGACTCACTGGGCGATTTGTCGTATCTGTTCGGAGAGTTCTTTGATGCGGCTATTGATGTCGTCAACGTAAGCTTTGTGAGCTTCCATGGCCGCTTTAACTTGCGATGCCGGAACGGGCCTGGGTTTGAGGGCGTTGGGATCCTGCGCCATGTCCGAGTTGGGATCCACGTATGCGCCAAAGGATTGTCCGGCGGTCGTTTGCAGTTCCTGAACGGCGCCTTGATACTTGGCCTCCATGGCCCGCAGGTCCTCGAGAAGGGGTTGGGCCAATTTGGCTTTTGCCGGAGGAAGGTTTTTGACCAAAGCCTCAGTCTGCACGATGGTCATCCCCAGATCTGCGGCCGCCTCCTGCGCTTGCTGAACGGCGTTGATGTACGTCTCAGGCTGCACCATCTCCACCGCTTCGCCAGAAGCGGCGTCGGCCGAATTGACGGGGGTACGGATATCGTTTTTGCAGGCGATCAGGCTCATGGTCGCAAGGGCCGTAGATAATAGTTGCCTCGTCATGCGCATCGTTTGTTTTGTAAAAAAGCCCATTCGGGGCATTGTGACTATTTTCGGGCGAATCTCGCTTACCCTTGCAGGCGTCCGAGTTCGCTTTACGCGCCTTTTTGAAGCGCAGAGGGCTGCTTTTCAGCGGGCTTGAACGGTCTGGGAGTTTCGTCTTTCAGGGCGATCCAGCCGAAAAAGGCCAGGTGCAACAAAATGGCGAGCCAGAAAGCCCATGCGCGATGGGCGCGTTCCGTTTTTTCAGACATGTAAGACATAAATCGGTTGCGGTGTTTGGATGAGTCGTAATTGATTAACGTCCCTGGTATAACAAAAAGTTTGCCAAAATCGTAAAGCGTATCCAAACGAATTTCAAATACAAAAAACAAAAACGCGCAAAACGTTGATAAACAACACTTTGCGCGCCTAACTTTCTTTTTTTTGCGGTCCGGACGGGACTCGAACCCGCGACCTCCGCCGTGACAGGGCGGCATTCTAACCGACTGAACTACCGGACCTTTGCTCTAAAGCGCCGCAAAGATACGCGCGCTTTTTCGAATTGCGCAAGGCTTTTTTTGAAAAAATGCGATTTTTTTTTCAGCCAGCAATTGCTCAATTTCGCAACATATTGATTTTCAATTATTTTTACTGTGCAGCACAATTTAATTTTTTTTAAAAAAAACATAACACCCGCTGTCTCTGGGCGCAAAATAGCGCTTCGGAAGCGCCGGATAAGGATAGTTGCGAAACTCGCCAAGAAAAAGATCAGGGGCGCAGCGCAGCGAGTCAAAACGCGCCGGATCCTCGTCGATCAGGATGCTGCGCGCCGAGTCCGGATGCTCCAGAGCCGACAGCAGCAGGAACTCATAGACGGCGCTCCACGATAGCAACAAAGTATCCATGGGCGCTTGCTGCTCGGCGAGGAGCAACTTGCGCTCGGGCAAGGCCGCCGTTTGGGCCAGCAGGTCGCGTTGCCAATTCTGCCTGACTTGCCAACTCTGCCGCGCTTCGTACACATGTCCTAAGCGCAGAACCCAAATCCCAACCATAAGCCAAACCGCCGCGCGGGGACTCAGCAACGCAGGCGCCACGTCGAACGCCAAAGGCACGGCGATCATGACGCTTAGGGGTAGATACATATTTTCCAGATAAAATTGTTTGTCGCCTGCATGAAAAGGCACATTGACCAACAGGACGTATGCGCAGGGATAAAGCGCGACAAGCAAGGCCTTGAGCGCTTGCTTTTTCAGGAAATAAAAAAATGTATTGACAGCGAGCAGCAACGGAAACAGATAGTAATCGCGCAGGCACCAACGCACAAAATCGCGGTTGGCCTGAATATCGATCCAATGCGGCCAGGTATCGGCATAGGCTTTGGCCCTTTCTAAAGACATGGCATCGTACCAGTCGAGCGGCAAAATCTTGTACTTGAATACCGCTATCACCCCCATTAGCCCCAGGGCAAGGGCATGCGTCATGACCCAATCGCGCCCCCTGCGCCACTCCAACCCAAAAAACAGGCACACAAATACGCAGGCATACAGCATGAGCGGGTGAAAATAAAAAGCCGTGATTATGGCCCCGATCCACAAAGGCCAGGCATACCGCGGAAATCCCCGCCAACTACCCCTCGCATGCATCCAGGCAAAGATAGCCAACAAGAAGGGCAGCCCCTGGTGCATCTCCGAAAGCCAATAGAACGTGTGGGTAGTCATAAAGGAGCCGCAAGCCGCTATGCACAAAGCCCATTGCCATTGCCCCAGACGCAAGGCGAAAAAGAACAGCAGGGCCGGCCACAGCGCATGGCCGAGCGAATAGGCGATCAACACGCCGGAAAGCGGGAGCCCAGCCTCCTGAGCCGCCCAGGCGAAAACCTGCGTAACGGCTGCGCCAAATCGCCCGCTCTGGATCTGAAGGCTTCCGTCTTTGAGGATCAAAAAAGTCTGAAACGCCATGTCCATGATGAGCATGCGTAGCCCGGCAATCCTGACCGCATACGCCAGGATCAATGCGTAAATCGCGCCGCCGGCCAGCCACAAGTCCCACAACGCGCGTACGACCGGAGCTGAATTATGGGCCGGAGCAGAAGACATGAACGCGGATTAGTTTTGACCTGCAATGTTGGACGCCTGCTGGATGCCCAATGCGGCAAAGGCTTTAATGACTTCGCAGGCCTTCTCCAGGATGTTAGGCAGTTCGGCGCGCTCGTCCTCCGACCATCGGCCCAGTACATAGTTCACCTGCTTGCCTTTGGAGAAGTTGGCGCCGATGCCCAGGCGCAGGCGCGGCCACTGATCCGTTTGCAGTAGGTCGAGGATATTTTTCAGCCCGTTGTGCCCCCCGTCCGAACCTTTAGCCCGCAGGCGCAACTTGCCAAAGTCGAGATTGAGATCGTCGCACACGACAAGCAACTTGTCGTTGGGTATTTTTTCTTTTTGCAGCCAATAGCGCACGGCCTTGCCGCTGAGGTTCATATATGTGTTGGGCTTGAGCAGCAGCAGGGCGCGCCCCCGGTGCTTGACCTCGCACAGATCGCCATGGTGGTCGCTGCGCCAGCGGCCTTCGAGTTGTGCGGCCAACATATCCAGAGCGTCGAAGCCTATGTTGTGGCGGGTTCCTTCGTACTCCGAACCCACGTTGCCCAATCCGCAAATAAGGTATTTCATGCCGCAAAGGTAAGGAGTTGCGCGAAAAACGTAACTTTGCGCGTTTTTTTGAGAACATCAATATGGACAATATTTTACGGTACGGATTTGCGCCGGCAGTAGGCGCTCTTTTGATGACGCTGGTCGCTTGCGAGGGCCTCAATTCGCAGAGAGAGGCGATCGACCCAAAGTATCTGATGCCTTCCAGCACCTTCACCATCGACGACACGGCGCGCTTTCTCAACTATTGGACGGAAGGCGACTATTTTTATGTCACCGGATTGGCGGACAATCGCTCCGGCGAATGGGCGCGCATCTGGGTAGAGCTGGAGATCCTGGACGCAAAGGGGCAGGTGTTGAAATACAAGGGCGAGACCTCTGTGGTCAACCGCACTTTTTCAGATGGCATCCCGCCCAGCGGGCAGAGCGCCTTTTTTGCGCAGTGCGCGCTGAAAAAATTCAACGGTATTCCCGCCTCAGCCCGGGTAAAGGGCATGCGCGGCATCTCTGTGTCGCCCGATGCCATTTTGGTCTGCACAGAGGTGAGCGCGCTGCGCATGCTTCGGATGGACAGCACGGCGGGCGATACTGCGAAACGCCAGATTGAATTTTCGAGGTTGGCGGTGGGGCACATAGCCAATCCCCTGAATACGGTAGCCGATGATTATTGCGTCGAATTGGCGCTTTTTGGCGAAAGCGACAACAAACTCTGGTTTATCCAGCCGGTCTATCCCAATCAGGATTCGACCATCTGGCAGGAACGCAAAGGCCCGCTACAGCCCAACGAAACCCGCAAAATCAGCATGCAGGTGTATTTTGAGAATCTGCCAAAGCCCCTGCAGACTGCAAGGATCGGATTGGTAGAGATGTACCCTTCTGTCGTGCGCAAAGAATGAAGATTGCCGTCAACGCCCGTTTTTTGTTGGCCGGCGGCTTGGAGGGTTTCGGCGCTTATACGCATGAGATCGTCAGGCGTATGGCAGTTGCTCACCCCGAAGATGAGTTTCTGCTGCTGTTCGACCGGCCTTTCGACCCTCAATTCGTCTATGGCCCCAATGTTACGCCGCTCGCGCTCATGCCTCAGGCCCGCCACCCGATCCTCTTTCGCATCTGGTTCGAGTGGTCGGTAGTCCGGGCGCTGAAACGCCACGGGGCCGACGTGTTTTTTTCGCCGGACTCGATGTGTAGTCTCCGGTCTGATACGCCTACGCTGATGACTTGCCACGACCTATGGCCCTTGCATTTTCCCGAGTTGATCCAGCGGCGTCACCGGGCCTTCTTGTTGCGTTACCTGCCCTTGTTCATTCGGCGCGCCGATCGCATAGCCACCGTATCGGAGTACGTGCGCCAGGATCTGATACGCACCTGCGGGACGCCGCCCGAAAAGATTCTGGCCGTTCACAACGGCTGTAGAGACGGGCTTAGCCCGCTCGATGAGCGCGAGCGCGCCGAAGCGCGCCGGGAATGGGCCGTCGGCGAGGCATATTTTTTGTTTGTCGGCGCTATTCACCCGCGCAAGAATGTCCATCGGCTTATCGCCGCGTTTGATTTGTTCAAATCCAGAACCGGATCGCCGGTCAAACTGGCGCTGGCCGGCCGGTTTGCGTGGCAGACCGGCGAAGTCAAAAGCGCTTACGAAGCGGCGCGCCACCGCGACGACATCATCTTCATTGGGTTTGTACAGCCCGACGCGTTCCGGCGCTTGATGGGGGGCGCGCTCGCTTTGCTTTTCCCCTCGCTTGACGAGGGCTTCGGGCTGCCCATCGTCGAAGCCATGCACACCGATACGCCGGTGCTGACCTCCAACCTGTCAGCCATGCCGGAGGTTGCCGGCGACGCCGCGCTATTGGTCAACCCCATGGACCCGACCGACATTGCCGCAGGTCTGGAACGGCTCCACGGCGATCCAGCATTGCGGGCCGAATTGATCGAACGCGGCCGGAAGCGGCGCGAGCAATTTTCGTGGGATGCGGCGGCGCAACAGATCTACGCGGCGCTTGTAGAACTGCGCGAAAAAAGGTCGGCTCAGACCGTCATTATGAGCAAATAGCAAATTCAGCGTTTGACAAAAACACCCATCAACTTGGTGATCTTATATTCGGGCATCTCGTCGGGGTAAAGATCCTGGGTTTCCCAAAGGCGAAGCGTATCGCCGCGCAGTTGCCATGCGAAGGCCCTTTCCTCCTCGTTAGCGATGTTGGACAAATACATCAGATTTTTTTTGTCGGAGACGGCGTCGGAGCCTATGCCTGCCGGCAAAGGCATAAAATTGCTGTAGCCCCCCAGACCTTTTAAAGAACCGTCGGCTCCGAATTCTACCATGACGGTAGGCGCTACCATGCCTTCCTGGGCTTGGATGGAGTACGAGCCGGCAATTCTTTGGCATGCCAGCGCGATTGAGCCGCTGTAGAGGTCTGTGTCTGCAACCAGGTCATAGGCTTTGAAATACAGCAAATTGCCCTCGTTCAATTCGGGCGCTTTGAGCGTCAAAACTCCGGTTTTTTCATTCAACACGGCTTTGAAAGTACGGCCCTCATAGCCTTCGATGCTTATGTCTATGGTGTTGGGGTCAGTTGCCGCGTAGGTTCCGGCGCCGGCATCTGACAGGCAATAGGTCAGCACCATACGCCCGGAGTCCTGGAATATCAGTTCGGTGCAGGAGATGCGGCCCAAGGTGTCGGCTACATTGTCCGCAAAAAGCGCGTCGGCAAATTCTTGACTCACCCAGTAGCGGTGCTTGAGGATATTGGAATTGGCTGGGTCAAATTTCTTATGCTCATTTTGACAGCCTACGAGTAGCAGCAAACCGGCAAGTACTGATAAAAGAATTGAATTTCGCATGTTAAGACGTTGTTTGATGTGATTTTTTTAAAAAAAAAGCGCCAGATCGTGAGAAGCGGGCGTAAGCGTGCAAAAAGGGCCGCTTTGCTCCAATTGAAGCAAAACGGCCCTTTGGTAAACGTTTATGCGGCGCAATTATTTTTGCACCGCCACGCGCAGCGTCGTATATCCCTCCGCATGGCCGATGCGCAGCAAGTATGCGCCTGAGGGCAGCGCCGAGAGGTCGAGCGTAGCAAAAGCGCCGGCGACAGATGGGCGATACTGGGCGGCGAGGCGTCCCAATGGATCAAAAATCTCTATGCGCAGGTCTCCGTCGGGCGCTTGAGCGAATTGCAGGCGCAACAGCCCCGCCGTCGGGTTGGGCCAGACGCGCATGCCTCTGGCCCACTCCGGCTCCGTAGCGGATGTTGAGTTTTGCACTTCGTAACTGCCTGAATAGCTGCAACCGTTGGCATCCTTGATCTGTAGGACATACACGCCTGCAAATAGCCCGCTCAAGTCTTCGGTGTCCCAGGTGTTGGCGCCCGACGTCCACAGGAATTGATAGGGCGGCAGGCCGCCGGCCGGCGTAATGTCGATGGCCCCGAGACCTTGGTTGTTCACATCGTTTTGGATGAGGGCTTCGGGTTCGGCCGGGGCTTCGAATATGGTCACCTCAAACGAACAAGTAGCCGAGTTGCCCGATTTGTCGGTGTAGGAGATGGTCTGCTCGGTCACGCCAACAGGGAATTCGGAGCCTGAGGGCAGGCCGCCTACGAGCACCCAATCATTGCTGATGGGGCAGTTGTCGCTCACGATCGGCGGGTTGTAGGTCACGATGTTGTCGTCGATGCAGGCCGAGTGGTTGGCCGGGCAAGCTATCTGCGGAGCGATATTGTCCACTACTTGCACTGCAACCTCCAGGGTAGTCGAAAGGCCGACTGCGTCGGTGGCCGTAATGCTCACGTTCTGGGGTACGCCGATGTCCTCGCAGTGGAATAGCGCCGGCTCGATGCTTACCGATACTACGGCGCAATTGTCTGCCACGCTCAATCCCAGCGTAGCGGCGTTGACTTCGGCCAGACCTGCGGCATTGATCGACAGCGTCGTATTTTGAACGTCGATAGCGGGCGGAGTGATATCCGTTGCACTCAGCGCGAAAGTTGACGTTATGGCGCATCCGTTGGCATCCGTTACGCTCACGCTGTACTCGCCGACTGTAACATTCTGGATCGAACTCTCTGTGCTGCCATTGCTCCACAGATACGTGTAGCCCGGCACGCCGCCTTCGGGCGATACCGAAATGGCGCCTTCAGGCGCGTTGGGGCACACGGGATGGGTGAGCGCAACCTCAGCCATGATCAGAGGGGCGGGGGCTGTCACTAACCAGCATTCTTCCTGCTGGCAACCGAAATTGTCCAATACCGTGACGCAATAGTTGCCTGGGCTTACGCAATTGAGCTGGGGCGAGTTCTCCCCATTGCTCCAGGATACGGTGTAGGGCAGATTGGCCCCGCTGATCTGAAGCGTGATCTTTCCACACGAGTTGTGGCAAAGCGGCGCTTCGACCGTGCCGACCATCTGGATGGCGCATCCGAATGCGTTGACGGTGACGCTCTGCTGGCTGACGCATCCATTGGCGTCGGTTACGGTTACGCTGTAGGTCCCGGGCGACAGTCCGGTAATCTGCTGCGTTTGGGCGCCGGTGCTCCACAAGTAAGTGTATCCGCCCGATCCGCCTACAGGCAGCGCGTTGGCTGTGCCATCGTTGGCGCCGTTGGCCGTCTCGGCGGTGGCGCTGGCGTTAGCTTGCAGCGCCGCGGGTTGCGTGATCTGTATCGTGAGGGAAGAGGGGCATCCCGCCGCATCCATGATCTCCGCGCTGTACTGGCCCGCAGCCAGACCCGTAGCGAGGGGGCCTTGCTGTCCGTTGCTCCAGATGATCTCGACGGGTTCGTTGGCGCCGATTAAGGCGATTTCGGCTGTTCCGTCGGCGTTTCCGAAGCAAGTGACGTTGGTTTGCGTGTAGCTCGCCTGTAGGGTGCAGTTGAAAGAATTGACCGTTACGGATTGCACGGCGCTGCATCCGTTGGCGTCGGTTACGGTCACGGTATATACGCCGGGCGCAAGGCTGTCGATTTGCGCTACGGTCTCGCCGTTATTCCAAAGATAAGCGTAATTGGGCGTGCCGCCGCTGGGGGCGGCGCTGGCCGTGCCGTCATTGGCGCCATTGGCCGTTTCGGCGGTAGCCTGAGCGTTGGCGAGCAGGAGATCCGGCTCAGATATGGCTACGTCGAGGGTTGCGCTACAATTTTCGCCGTCCGTCACGGTTACCTGATAGATACCGGCAGTCAGGTTGGCAGCCTGAGGCGTTTGGGCGCCGTTGCTCCACAGGTAGCTCAGGGTTCCGTTTCCGCCGGCGCCCGACACGGCGGCCGACCCGTCGGCGCTGCCGAAGCAACTGACTCCGTTGACGCTTTGGAGCGTCACGGATACCGGATCGTCTTGCACTACGGCGGTGGATACGGTGGCTGTGCAGCCGTTGGCGTTGTTGGCGACCAGGAGCATGTAGTCGCCTGCGGCGTCCACAATAGGATTGAGCGTGTTTTCGCCGGAGACAAAATGGCCGTTTTGGGTCGTCCACAGATAAGTGAACTGCTGACCTTGCGAACTGCCCTGTCCGCTGATCTCGACTTGCGTGTCATTGCAGTTGAGCGTGCCCAAAGGCTGTGCTTGCGCCTCCGGCGCAGCATCATCCAGAACGACTATGGCCTCGGCGAGAGAGGTACAGCCGTTGAGGGTATCGCTGACCGTCAATGCGTAAACCCCCGGGATATTGACCGTAGGATTTTGCTCGGCTGACTCAAAACCATTCGGGCCTTCCCAATGGAAAACCGCGTGCGACGAATTGGCGGAGGCGCTGATGGTGACGCTATTGACTACGCAGGTCAGCGTGCCGCCCGTGGCGTTGGCGCCGGGCGGCGTATTGTCGAGCGTCACTGCGATGGTATCTGCGCCAATGCAGCCGTTACTTGGGTTGAGCACGCTGACGGCATATTCGCCAGGTTCGCTGACGACCGGATTTTGCATCTCAGACTCAAAACCATTCGGGCCGGTCCATTCGAAAGCGGCGTTTTGCGCGTTGGTGGTGAGCTGGATTGCGATTTCGTTGACGGCGCAGGTAAGCTCTTCAGCTTCGAGGCTGACGCTGGGCGTCGCGTTGTTGGCTGACACGCTGGCCGTGTCGCGGCTGACGCAACCATTGCCCGTATTGGTGACGGCGAGGATGTATTCGCCGCCGGCATTGACTTCGGGGTTCAGCGTATTGGCGCCCGATACAATGTTGCCGCCATTGATGGCCGTCCACTGGTACTGATACTGCTGCCCTGCAGGCGCGTCGCCGGATAGCGTCGTAGCGGGTTGGGCGCAGGTGACTTCGCCATTAGGACCGGCATCCGCGCCGGGGAAGCTCTGATTAGAAACGACGGCAACCGTAGAAAATACCTGACAAGTATTGTTGTTGTTGGTGACGCGCAGGGTGTAGTTGCCCGCGGCGTTGATGGTAGGCGTGAGCGTGGTCGCGCCGGCAATGATATTGCCGCCGTTGTTGGCGAACCACTGGTAGGAGAACTCATTGCCTTGGCTGGAGGCCGTACCGTCAAGTTGGGGCGTTGGCGCCAGACAGGTAATGGTTGGCGCAGGCGCTATGACGGCTACAGGAAGGGTGGGGCCGGGCAGGCTGACCGTATGGGTTTTGGTACAGCCTTCGCTGTCTGTCACCGTCACGGTGTAATTACCTTGATTGAAACCGTTGATGGACTCGCCGGTTTGGCCATTGCTCCAGGCGTACAGATGTCCGCCCCAGCCGCCCGATGCGCTCACTGTGATGGTTCCGGGTATGCCGTTACAACCCAGCGGCTGTACTTCGATCGTCTGCACTTCGATAGGCCCGGGCGGGTCTTCGACGGTTGCAGGGTCGCTCACTCCCATCCATCCGTTGGAGGATGTAACCGTGCAGGTATAGACGCCGGCAGGCACGTTATTGAGGTTCTGCGTGGTAGCGCCATTGCTCCATTGGAAGGTATATGGGGGCGTGCCTCCCGACATGGTAATGCTGACCGCGCCGGTGCTTGATCCATAGCAGCGGGTGTTTTTGACGTTGACCACTGACACATTGACCACCGGCTCAGGGCATAGGTTGGTGCGGGCGTTCCAAAGCCCGTTCATGCTTTGTTGCCCGAGGTTGTATATTTTTTTGTTTGCGGGGCATACCATGTAGATCGTCGGATAGGCCGACACCTGAAGCAGGGCGCGAATCGTATGGTCGTCGATGATCGGGAAGGGCGTGCCCGTCACCCAGTCGCCTTGCGTGCCGCCTACGCAGCCTGCAGGTCCGTACAGGCAGGCCGTGTTGGTGTTGGCATCGCCCTCGATGAAGAGTACAAAGGCCTGGTCCGTACCGGGAGGCCCGTAATTGTTCCACAGGTTCTTGAGGTGCCCTGCCTGATGGTAGGCCCAGCAAGGGCCGCACCAGGTGGCCGAAACTTCGATATAAACCGTTTTGTTGGCATCCAACAGATCGTAAAGCGTCCATTGATTGCCGTTGAGGTCAGTGCCTGTGAAATTGGGGCAGGTAGAGCCATTGGGTAACTGGGCTTTCGAAACGAGCGAGCCCAAAAGCAGAAACAGCATGAGCCATCTGCGGCGACGAAATGTTAACAGGCGCATAAGCAAATTTGGATTACGTTAAAAGCGGCCGCACTCCATTCGGAATACGGCCGCAAATAAAGTGTTTTTCCTAAAATGCGCCGTTTTTTTTGCGAAAAAAAAATTTAACCTGGTCGTCGGAGCGACATTTCAAAACTTAACAAGGCGCTGATGACGGGTTGCGCCTTGTTCGTTGCGCAATTCAACCACATAAACACCTGGCGGCCAGTCTGCCGTCAGAATGCGTATTTGATGTCTGTCCGAGTGGTCGCATTCGTTTTCAAAGTGCAGGACTCCTCCCGCACTCCACACCCTTGCCTTGAGTCTTGTCGGCGCGGCGCAACGGACTTCTACTTGCACCCAATCGTGGGCCGGATTAGGCCATAGCAGCGCTCCAACAAGCCATTCGGGCGCTTGCGCATCCCCCGTAACGCCCACGGTGATTTGGCTGGACAATAGGCACCCGTTGGCGTCCGTCACCGTGAACGCATGCGTCCCTGAGGCCAAACCGGACGCTACCGGGCCGGTTTGTGCGCCGGCAGAGGGGCCCCATTGCACCGAATAAGGCGGCGTGCCGCCGGCAATTTGCAGCGAGATGCGCCATCCATCCGGCAGCGAGTCCGACTGCCACGACAAGGCGATCGGGGCGGGCGCGCCTAAGGGGTACGTATAGACGCTCGTGCAGTTGCGGCTGTCGCTCAGGGTAAGGGTGTAAATGCCGGGGGCGAGCGCGGCGAGTGCGGGGCCGGTGGCGGCGTTGCTCCAGAAGTATTCAACAGGCGGCGTGCCGCCCAGGGTTTGTACCACGATAGATCCGTCGTTGGCCCCAAAGCAACTGATCGGCGTGATGTTGGCCTGCGACACATAAAGGGAGTCGGCCAGCGCGTTCACCGTCCACCATGGCGATACCGCGACGCATCCCTTGGCATCGACAACGTTGACCTGATAGGCCCCGGCGAACAATTTGCTCAACTGGGAACCGCCGGCCCCGCTGCTCCATTGCCACTGATAGGGCGGCGTGCCGCCAGTCGTTTTTTGAAAAATCGCTCCCTCCCCGCGTCCACAACGGTCATGTCGTATTGAGTCTAATTGGGTTTGTAAGGCAGCGGCAGGTTCTGGCACCTGAATAGCGGGCAGCACGCCCGTGCATTGCCGCAGATCGGTCACGGTCAATTGATACGTGCCGGCCGGCAGGTTCTGGAGGTTGGCCGCAGCGACTCCGTGACTCCATTGATACTGCAGCGGTGGCAGCCCGCCGCTCGCGGCGATCGTAATGGCGCCTGTGCTATCGCCTTTGCATGCTACGGCGACGAGGCTCGTTACGCCCACCAGTATGGTCGGCGCCTCTTCGATCAGAAAATCGGGCGACGTAGCTTTGCATCCTGCGGCATCTGTCACCGTGACCCTGTAAGTTCCTCCCGAAAGCGCCAGAGCGCTGTCGATGGGCGCTTGTACGCCGGAGTGCAACCCAATGGGTTGCGACCAGGCAAATTGGTAGGGCGCAGTCCCGTTGGTTGCATTGACCACAATCAGCCCGTCCTCTTCGCCCGGACAGGATACGGCGCGCACTACGAGAGGGGATACGCCGAAACGCGTTTTGAAGTCGATCACCTCGATATCTTCGACAAATTTTGCGCAGCCGGTCGCATCGAGAACGGTGACGCTGTAAGTTCCGGCATGCAAGTTGAAGATATCTTTTGTGGTTTGGCCTCCGCTCCACAGGTATTGGTAGGGAGGAACGCCGCCCGATACGCTCAGTAGAATAGACCCAACCAGCGGACCGATGCAGGGAATATGAACAGGCGTAGCGAGGGCGTTCAACTGCGGCGGCTGTCCGACGCTTAGAGGTCCTAACACGGCGATGCACCCGTAGGCGTCGCTCGCCGTGACCGTGTACTCGCCCGCAGGTACGGCGCTTAGATTCTGGGTGACAGCGCCGTTGCTCCAGGTGAAGGCATACGGAGGCGTTCCCCCGTTGGTGCGGATGGATATACGGCCGTTGGATTCGCCGTGACAAAGCGCGTTTTTGACCTCGCTGACGTTCAGCGAAAAAGCGACAGGCGGCTGCGCCACGGTATAAGATGCGCCGATGGTGCAGCCGCGTGCGTCTGTGATAGCAACCTCATAAATACCTGCGCCAATATTTTCGATCATCAAAGCGCCCGGCTGGCCGTTCCATAGCACCGACAGCGGAGGCTCTGCGCCGTCCACGCTCAACGCGATAAGTCCCGTTTTTTCCGAAAAACAAAAAACGGGGCGCAGGCTATCCAAGGTAATGCTGAGCAATTGGGGGGCCGTGAGCGCAAGCGGCTCCAGCGTGCTGCTGCATCCATTGGCGTCGGCTATGACGGCGACATAGGCGCCTGCGGCAATGCCTTGCAGCGTATCGCCTACCGCTCCGGTATTCCAGGATACGACATAGGGCGCCACGCCGCCCGAGGGCGATACAACAATCCGACCGTCGGAAGCGCCGACGCACGTCGGAGACGTGACGTGCATGGGACCTGAGCCTACCGGCGGCGGCTGCGTGACGATGCTTTGATGCGAGGCCGTGCAATTGTTGGCGTCCGACACGGTCACGGCGTACAGACCTGCCGGAACCATGGAAATCTGCGCCGAGGCGGCGCCGCTGTTCCAGGCGTAGGCATAGGGCGGGACGCCGCCGATAGCGTTAGCGGTGACGGCGCCCTCGGCAACGCCGTTGCAAAGCGGCGTCTGGACAACGCTGCTGAGCACAGAAAGCGGGGGCGGTTGTCCGATGGCGTATTCTGGCGTTTCGAAGAGGCAATCGCGCGCGTCGGTTACCGTCAGGCGGTACTGCCCGGCGCTTTTATTCAATAGATTTTGCGCGGCGCTGCTGTCCGACCATAGGTAAGCGTAGGGGGGCGTGCCGCCGCTGATTTCCAATTGAACACTGCCGTTGCTCTGCCCGAAGCAAAGGACGTCGGTGATGCGAAGTCCCGATATGTTGAAAGGATCGGGTTCCTTGATCTCAATATTCTCAATCGCCTGCGTACAGTTGCCGTCGCTCACCGTCACCGAATACAACCCGGCGGGCAAGTGCTGCACAGACGATCCGCTCTGGCCGTTGCTCCAGGAGATATCGGGATCCAGACCATTGACGCTCAGGTAAATCGCGCCGGTCTGGTCGCCCGGGCAACGGGGATGCGATACGCTGTCCAGGCTGACGCTAAGCCCGGGAGCGCTCAATACGATTTGCGGAAAAACAAAGGGGCATTTGTCGCCCGTGGCGTCGGTCAGCGTGACCCGGTAGCCGCCTTGCGATAGCCCTCCCAGTACAGCTTGCCCGCCTGCATGGTTCAAAGCGCCCGCGCTCGGTCCCGACCATTGAAACAGATAAGGGGGCGAGCCGTTGATCGGCGTGATGGCAATAGAACCATCGGCGCCGCCGCAAACACTCGGATTGACCTTCGCATCGATCGCAGCCTGATTGACGTGGTTGATCGTATGCGCCTTGACAAGCGCCTGCGCCGAGCATCCCTTAGCGTCGCTGACCGTCACCGCGACGTTCTGCGTCAATCCGCCGACGGCGCCGGAGGGTATCTGGATATTTTGGCTGCTTTGCCCGCCGCTCCAGGCGTATTGATAAGGCGCGCCAGAGCCGCCCGAAGCCTGAGCCTGAAGCGCAATCTGTCGGTTCTTGCAGGCGCTCACGCTATCGCCCTGCGCGATAGCGGCTGTTGGATTGGGCAAGGCGGCTATCGAAAATGCAATGGCGCTCTCGCAACCGTAGGGACTGACGCTCCGCACGGCATATTCTGCTCCTTGCAAGGCTGTGACCAGCGCGGCAGCGAGTTCGTTGCCCGAATTGGCGGGAAGTCCGGCATGCCAACTCAGTATGCCGCCGCTACCCGCGGCATCGTGCACCTGCATCTGGCTTAGATCAAAAGTTGCGCCTTGACAAGGCGTCTGGGGTTGCGATACGCTCAGGATCGGAACTGGCCGCGCAAAAACGCGCACCGGCACGCGCACGCTGGAGCATAGCCCAAGCCCGTCGGGTATGGAGTCCGCCAACCAGAATGTGGTATCGCGAACCACCGAAGGTAGGGTCAATTGAGCGCCCCCGGCTATCGGCGCGCCGCCTACAGGACCGGCAAACCAAAAATACTGCCCCACAGGGGCGCCGATTGCATTCAGACTCACCCCCTCGCCCACGCATACGTCGGCATCCGGAGCGGCTGGCGCAGGTATAAAGTTATCGTCCTGCCCGTTGCAGTTTTCATCAATCCCGTTGCAACGCGTTTCGGGCGCGCCGGGGAAAACCAGCGGGTTGCCGTCGTCGCAATCGCCGCTCTGCGCCGTATAACCGGGCGGAGGAGTAGGCGAGCAGGAGAAAATGCGTCTTAGCGCATTGCCATAGCCGTCGGCGTCGGCGTCGGCGAAATAGACGAACTCCTGATTCGCCTGAACGGCGCCGTACAACTTGATTTCGTCGATGGCCAGATCGCCAAAGGCGCCCAGCGCGCTGTTGGCGACCCATTGTAGTTGCACCGTCTGGCTGTGCCA
This sequence comes from Saprospiraceae bacterium, assembly GCA_046296435.1. GTDB lineage: Bacteria > Bacteroidota > Bacteroidia > Chitinophagales > Saprospiraceae > M3007. The sequence goes on from JBKBLI010000004.1 coordinate 72,210, forward strand.
GGCGCTGAGATCGACATACTCGCGCCTCCAGCGTTTGCCGCGGTTGCCGCTCCAGACGGCTACCTGGCTCCAGTTCAGCCCGCCGTCTGTGCTGATCTCAAGCGCCAGCGCAGCCATTGGGCCAGACTGCGTGTGCATGTACAGGTCGAACCCAATGTGGCAGCCGGAGCCGGACGGGGCGACCAGATTGACGCAACGGCTGCGCAAGGCAGCCCTTTTGCCAGAAACGCCCGACGGCGAGCAGGAATTGCGAAAAAAAGCGTATTGCAGGCCGCCAGAAGCGGCAGGCGGGCCGGAAGTGGGGTGATTGAGACCCGGTCCCTGCCTCAACTTCCAGTCCAGATCGTCGTCATGGACATTGAACCACAACGGCGACACTTCGCAGGGCGTATTGCAATCGTCGTTGCACAGGTCGCCGGACTCAAAAGACGTATGCAAGGTCGCGGGGCAGTCGTAGTAAAAACGCAAGACGCGGCTATTACCGCTCCAGGCGCCTCCAAATGCGCACTTTTTCCGCAAATATACGTCGTAAAACGCGCGCTCGCTCAAGCCGGGAAGCGTTGCAGAAGCAGGAAAGGGCGGCGCCAGACGCAGCACAGCGCCGCCGCCGCCCGCGCTCCCAAGACCCGGAATAAACCCGGCAGGCCCGTATTCGACGATCAGCGAATCCGCATTGTTGGTCGCCGGGAATGCAATATCGGCGTTGTTGAGCCACTGCGCCGCATTGGGCGCGGCGCAGGTAAGCGGCGCAAAATCGAGATGCGCCAGGCGCAATATCCCTCGGTCGCCATTTTTTTTGTCGCATATCTCAAGACGCCATATACCGATGGGCGATTGGCCATTGTGGAGCGTAGTCAGCGGCTCGACAGGTTTGAAATCGCCCGTCACGTGATCGCGCTCAGCGGCGGCCGACCAAGGCTGGGCATGCGGGGCGTCGGTCAGGGCTACAAAAACGCCGCAGGCTCCTCCTCCGCCCAGAGCGCCGAGATGTCTATCGCCGGGATTGAGGTTGTCCACCAGCTTGACGCGCGATCCGTCGGGCGCATGGAGCCAAACGCTCAGGTCGGCGCGCCACGGGTGCTCGATGATCAGGCGCACAGATTGCAGCGCCAGATCGACGCCCAAAGCAAGTCCGGGCGCTTCGTCCACATGCAGCCGAAATACCTGCGTATTGTTGCAGGACGTGTCGTTCAATTCCAACGCCAAAGGGCAAGGACGCTTATTGTTCAGATCTGTTTGGAAGGCCCGCGGCTGACTCCACAGGCTGGTATCCTGATCGCAGATGGCTCGCACCTGAAAATGATAATTAGTCCCCGGCAGGAGTTGGGTCGCCACCAAAGGGGGGGAACCAACGACAAAATGGGTAGGTATTCCTGTAAAAGCCTGATTAGCCGGTCGCAGTTCGACCGCGTAAGCATTGCTCACATCAGTCCAGGTGAGGGTGGCCGCGCTATCGCTTACCGACCCCGTTTGCAGCAACTCGGGTCGGGGACAAATCTGGGCGAGCGGGGCGCGGGGGACGGGAGGCGTCGCCGCCATCCCGACTGAAAAAATCTGGAACAGCAAGTAAAAAAGATGCATAAAAATCGGTTTTGATCAAAAAAACATAAAGCGTCGGGAGCGATAAAAGCGTCCGAGAGCAGCGCGAAAGGCGCGGCGCAAGCGCAAGCCTATTGCAAACGCTCATACTTCGCGCAAAATTATGACAACAAGGTCCGGCGCCGTACGGTCGTTTGAAATTTACTACTTTTGCGGCATGATTTTATTGGACGGAAAAAAAGTCTCAGAAGCCATCAAAACTGAGCTGCGCGAAAAGCTCCGCGTCTCGCTACAATCTGGCGCTGCGGCGCCATGTCTGGCCGCCGTACTCGTAGGCGATAATCCCGCCAGCCGAACCTACGTCTCGAGCAAAATACGCTCCTGCGAGCAAGTCGGATTCAAGAGCCGACTGGTCCAACTGCCCGAAACCGTAAGCGAGGAGGACCTGCTCCACGAAGTGCGCGCCCTCAACGCAGACCCGGAGGTGACGGGGTACATCGTCCAACTGCCTTTGCCGCGCCACATCGACGAGACCCGCATCACCCTCGCCATTGATCCGGCTAAGGATGTAGATGGCTTCCATCCTGTCAATTTTGGCCGTATGGCGCTTGGCTTACCTGCGCTCTTGCCCGCCACTCCCTATGGGATACTCGAAATATTGCGCCGCTATGAAGTCCCTACGGTCGGCAAACAATGCGTCGTGATCGGACGCAGCAATATCGTGGGGCGGCCGATCAGCATCCTTCTCTCTCAGAAAGGTTTTGACTGCACCGTCACTGTGGCGCACTCGCGCACGCCAGATCTGCGGGCTGAGGTCAGTCGAGCCGATATTGTTGTGGCGGCTATAGGCATTCCCCAATTTGTCAAAGCGGACTGGATCAAAGAAGGCGCCGTGGTCATCGACGTCGGCATCAATCGCCTGGCTGACGAAACCCGCAAATCCGGCTTTCGCATCGTCGGCGACGTCGATTTCGAACAGGCGGCTCCCAAATGCAGCTACATCACGCCCGTACCCGGCGGCGTGGGCCTGATGACCGTAGCCATGCTGATGATGAACACCTGGAACGCGGCCCAGAAGTAATCAGCGACCCCAAGGCCCAATTGGCAGGGCGCATGCGCGCAGACCTGCGGCACATCCACTTCAGACATGCCCGCCCTTTTTTCGCCTTGTTTCTTTAAAAAAAGCGTGGGCCTAAGATGCGCCTGCTGCGGCACTCATCGCGAATAAAAAAATGGCCCGTCCACGCCCCTTGTCTTTTTACCCAAAAGAAAGCGCAGGGCGTCGCATAGTCGCAAAGGGCCGCCTACGCCGCTTTTCCTCCAGAAAAGCTCGCCGCCACGCGTGCGGCCAGCTCGGCATTGTTGAGCGCCAAGGCGATATTGGCTTTCAGGCTGGATCCGCCGCTGATCTCGGCGATGCGGCCCAGCAGGAAGGGCGTCAGCGCTTTTCCGGATATTCCCCTGTTGGAGGCCTCGGCGAGGGCTTGCTGGGTAGCCGTTTCGATAGCCGAGGCTTCGGCTGCGTATGTGGGCGGTATGGGATTGGCGAGCACGGCGCCGCCGAGGTTCAAGGCCCAGTGTATGCGCAGCATGTCGGCTGCTTCGGCCGGGCTGTTGACTTGTCGCAATCCCCTGAGGCCGCTGTGCGGGGTGTAGAAGGCCGGCAATTCGTCGGTCTGATAGCCCCAAACCGGTACGCCCATCGTTTCCAGATATTCCAAAGTGAGGGGGAGGTCGAGGATGCTTTTGGCGCCTGCGCAGACAACGGCTACGGGTGTGCGCGCCAATTCTTGCAGGTCGGCCGAGATGTCGAAGGTCTGTTGCGCGCCTCGGTGAACGCCCCCTATGCCTCCCGTGGCGAAGATGCGGATTCCGGCTATGTGGGCAATGCGCATCGTGCCGGCTACAGTGGTAGCCCCGCAGCCGCTTTGGGCGATGAGGGGGGCGAAGTCGCGCGGGGAGCATTTGGGGATTTGCGGGCCATTTTGAGCCAAATATTCGAGTTCGTCGGGCGAGAGCCCTGCACGGAGTCTTCCGCCAAGGATGGCACAAGTGGCAGGAGTAGCTCCGGCATCCCGGACGCGGGCTTCGAGTTTGAGGGCAGTGTGGAAATTGTCGGGCCAAGGCATGCCATGGGCGACGAGGGTACTCTCAAGGGCGACCACAGGGCGACCTTCGGCAATCGCCTCGGCGACTTCTTCACGGCAAATCAAGTATTCAAACGCCATAGCGGCAAACGGTTTTAGCGCTTGGTTTCGGGGCGCCCGGCGGGCCTCAGAATCCAAAACAAAAAAGCCGCTGCAAATTGCAGCGGCTTTCAGCGCCTCATCAAGGACTTGAACCTTGGACCTACGGATTAACAGTCCGCCGCTCTAACCGACTGAGCTAATGAGGCTTTTTTTGACGAAAAGTTAACTTTCCAACAAAGTCGGCCGCAAAGATACGACGGTTTTTTGGATTTGCACCATCTTTGCGTGATTTTTTTCAAAAATTTTTTTCAATGAGTCTTTTAGCTGTTGGAACGGTCGCTTTTGACGACATCGAAACGCCATTCGGCCGCGCCGAGCGGGTGGTGGGCGGGGCATGCACTTACATTGCACTTTCAGCCTCGTATTTTGTTACGCCGGTGCGCGTCGTGTCGGTCGTGGGCGACGATTTTCCGCAAGAGACGCTTGCGTATTTGCAAAAACGGGGCGTGAATCTCGATGGACTACAGGTGCGCCGAGGCGAAAAATCTTTTTTTTGGGCGGGTAAGTACCACCGCGACCTGAACAGCCGCGATACGCTGGACACCCAGCTCAACGTGCTGGCCGACTTTGACCCTGTGGTGCCGCCGATGTACCAGCGCAGCGATGTGTTGATGCTGGGCAACCTCACGCCCGCGGTGCAAATGCGCGTGATCCGTCAGTTGAAGCGCCGCCCGCAAGTGGTGATCATGGACACGATGAACTACTGGATGGATACGGCCATGTCGGACTTGAGGGCTGTTTTGAAAAAGGTTGACGTGTTGACCATCAATGACGAAGAGGCTCGACAACTGTCCGGCGAGCATTCGCTGCTCAAAGCGGCCAAATCGATATTCAAGATGGGGCCAAGCACCCTGGTGATCAAAAAAGGGGAACACGGCGCGCTACTCTTTCGGGGGCGCGATATGTTTTACGCGCCTGCGCTCCCGTTGGCGGAGGTGATCGACCCCACGGGCGCCGGCGACTCTTTTGCCGGCGGCTTTGCGGGTTGGCTGGCCAAAACCGGCAACTATAGTTTTTCTAACATGAAGAATGCCGTGATCTTTGGTTCGGCCATGGCTTCGTTTTGCGTACAGAAATTCAGCATCGAGGCTCTGAAGGGACTAAAGCCTAATCAGATTCGCCAACGCGCGCAGCAATTCGAGCGTTTGGTAAAGTTTGACCTGCAGGAACGGGGACGCCAGGTGCTCAGGGGCTGAACCAAGGTATCGGCCAAGCCCTGACCGGGTGATCGATCGGCATACTTTAGCGATTTTTACAGCGTTATAGAGGGCGTTTTGTCAGATCTTTGCGCCTTGTGCCGCCGAGTGCCGGGGTTTATGGGTCGGCTTTGTAAAAAAGTCAAAAATTTTGCTCGTCTTTTTCGGCTAATGCTGCCGGCCGGGCGCCGGCCATAGAACTTGGCTGAGCGATCGCCAAAAAAAAACTTTTACTCAATGATTCGATTGATCTATTTCTTTTTTGCCTTCCTCACCGCCGCCAACCTTGCCGCTCAATCTATTGCGGAAAAACAATTGGCCTTTTTTTCGTTTGACGAATGCAACATCAAAGACGATAGCGGCAACGGTTCGCAAGGTCTGGTCGTCGGCGACCCGGATTGTGTATGCGGGATAGGAGACATGGCGTTTTCGTTGGACGGCAACAACGACTCCATGATCTTTGTGGGGCCGCTCAACGATGCCTTTACGACGAGCGACTTTACCGTTATTTTTTATATCAATCCCCGCGTTATCCAGAATCAGGGCGGATCGCAGATCATCATGTCCCACCAAAACGCTTGTACGCCCGATCGGGCTTTCTGGGTGCGCTACGCGCCGGGATCGCGCAAATTGACGGCCGCCATCAGCCAGACGGCCGATCTGTCGGTAACGGTGACAGGCGACTTGGACAAAGACCGCTGCTGGCAGTACATCGCGATCGTGCGCAGCAATACGCGTTTTTCGCTGTATATCAACGGCGAATTGAAAGATACCAAGACTACGACTTCGCGGCTGGATATCAGCGATAATGTACCGCTTCGCATCGCTTCGGCCATCTGCCCGTTGGATCAGCCATTCAGGGGTTTATTCGACGAATTGCGCATCTTCAATAGGGCCTTGAGCCGGGAGGATATTCTTTCGTTGGACGCTAAACCGGACCGCATACTAACGGGCGATACGCTGATCTACAAGGGCTTCTCTTTTCGCCCTCGCGTTTCGTCGCCCTGCGCCAACCAGTTCGGCTGGACGCCGGCCAACGGAACGATCGACGATCCCGGGCTGCGCGAGCCTTTGATCAGTCCTGTATTGCCGACCGTCTATCGCATCCAGATCAACGACGCTACCATCAACTGCATCGCCCGCGACAGCGTGGTAGTCAACGTCATTGACCCAGATACGCTGGATTGCAGCCGTATTTTCATCCCCAATGCTTTTACGCCGGGGGTGTCGCCAGGCCGCAACGACCTGTTTGGCATTAGCAATCCTTTTGCAGTCAACGAATTCATATCGTTTCAGATTTATGATCGTTGGGGGGGATTGGTCTTTGAGGCGGCCGACCGTTTTGATCTTTGGGATGGCTCGTTTCAGGGGCGGGCAGTCAATCCGGGGATATATTTATTCAGGTTGGTGCACCGATGTCGGGGCGAAGAAAAGACCCAAACAGGCGCGCTGACGGTGTTGCGCTGACGGCCGCCGCCGTTGGTGTATTAAAGTTAAAAGGTCTCGGACCTGGAGATCAAACATTCTCCCGCCCGGATTCTGCGCCCTTTCCCGCTGAAGGGGATACCCCGTTTTGCTGTTGCATTCGGGGCTTTTACAGAGTACCCAGGTTGACCTTGAAGCACTTTTTGTAGCCTATGCCGCTTAGTTTCGCACGGGCGGCGTCCGCCTCCTTCTCGTTGGCGAATGGGCCGATCAGCAATTTGTATGCAACCTGTTTCTCGACGCCCTTTTGTTCGTGGATGGCGGCGACCAAGGTCTGACCGGAATAGCGTTTTTCTAAGTTTTTAATTTCTTCGAGGAGCGCCCCGGCGTTTTGATACGCGCCTACCTGAACAGCGTAGCCAACCCTGTCCTGCGATTTGATGGATACCGTATAAAGGTTGGAGGAGACTACCGTTGGGTTTTGGGGCACCTGTGCGACGGCGCCTTTGGCCGTTTGGGCGGCTGGCGATTTGGGACTTGCCGTATTCGGAGGAGCCTGTGCGACGGCGCCTTTGGCCGTTTGGGCGGCTGGCGATTTGGGACTTGCCGTATTTGGAGGAGCCTGCGCAGCGGCGCCTTTGGCCGTTTGGGCGGCTGGCGATTTGGGACTTGCCGTATTTGGAGGAGCCTGCGCGGCGGCGCCTTTGGCCGTTTGGGCGGCTGGGGGCGAAGTAGCGGAGCCGGGCTTGGGGGAGGCGCTGTACAACAAAGGTTTTTCGTCCTTTTTTACAGGCGGATTGTACAGTTCGACCGTAACGCGGGGTGTCTCGCCGGGTTTGATGCCCAAATTGCGCGCAGCGGCAGCCGTGAGGGTAATGATAAATCCTTCGGGAAAGGGACCACTGTCGTTGACGGTAAGCAGCACTTCTCTGGCCGGGTTGGCCTCCAGGTTGACGACGCGGACTTTCTGGCCCAAAGCGGCATTGTTGTAAGCGCAAGTCAATGCATTGCTGTCGATTAAGTCCTTCGAACTGCGGATTGCCGTCCCGTGAAGCGATGGAGAATAAATTTCCGCTTTGCCAATGACTGCATTTTTTTGGGCGTGGACAGTGGCCGTAAGCATGCATCCCAAGAGCCACAAGTTTACATTTTTCATTCTTTCGCCGAGTTTTGACATGTATAATAATCGTCGTTAACGCATATTTCGATGATTAAGTATGCACTTTTCTGCGCCGGAAGTCGTACGAGGCCTTGGTATATCGAAATAAACTGCACCTTGGCCCGCTGCGCTTCGCCCTCGCTCGACTATCGCTGCCGCTGCCGGGCGGGAGCGTAAAGCGAAGCGCAACGGGGTCTCCGACATTTGTTTTTTTTAAAAAAAAAGCGGGCGGAGGGCATGGAATGTGTGCGCGCTCACTCGCTATGACCCGGCCGCTTGCCCCCAGCAGCTTCTTTTTTCAAAATATGCAAGAGACGTTAATGATATTTTTGATCAATACGTGGATGAGTCAAGCAGGTCGGTCAGCGCGTTCTTTGGTCGCCGGTTTTGAAAAAGTCTTATATTTGTGCCGCAGATCGAGCCGTAGCGCTCGAGTCGCCAGCCGCGTTGTATGGACATGATGAGAAAAGCCGCTATTTTTTTGTTTGCTGTGAGGATGGGTCTCGGCTCGCTTCAGGGGCAAACGATATATGCTTCTGATTTTGGATACAACACAGCGGACGCTACCGCGGCGATCAAGAACGCCATTCTTTCAGCGGCGGATACCATCGTTGTGGATAAGCAGGCGGAACCTTGGCGCGTGGGGCCGCTAAGATTTTGGGATCTGAGCGATAAAACCATCATTTTTGAACCCGGTGTGCTGATTGAAGCTCTGCCCGGCGCATTCAACGGATACTACGATTGTCTTTTTCGCTTTGCGTATTGCGACAACATTCATCTGTCTGGATACGGCGCTACGTTCAAAATGCACAGAGATGAGTATGCGGCAATTGACGATAGCGAATACCGCCACAGTATTCTTTTTTACAGCTCCAGCCATGTGAGCGTGCGGGGACTCACCTTGGAAGAAAGCGGCGGCGACGGCATAGCCATCGACGGGGACGGCCTGAACTTTTGCGAAAATATTTGGATTGAGGACGTGCGTTGCCTGAACCATTATCGGCAGGGGATGAGCGTGATGAATGCTCAGAACATGCGCGTGCGGCACTGCGAATTTTCTGGCACAGCCGGCGCGCTTCCCGAGGCGGGCATCGATATCGAGCCTTACCAAACCCAGCAGCGGATTGTGAACCTGCTGATTGAAAACTGTCGTTTTGAAAACAATGGCTGGTCGGGCATAGCGGTCAATTTGTTCGAGTTGGACGGTGGATCAACGCCGGTTGACATCGTCGTTAGAGATTGCGTATTCAAGAACAACTGCAGACCCCAAAACGCGTACGCCAAATGTGAGATTTACGCCAGCGACGACCCTTTGTCGCCCGTGCAGGGCAATGTGCTTTTTGAGCGGTGTTTTGTAGTAGAGAGCGATTACAGCGCGTTTTACAGCCGCAAAACGGCTGACGCTTATGGACTGACCTTCAGGGATTGCGTTTTTCAGAACGTGAGCAAATTACAGACGCAATACAACGAACCCATTTTTCTGGAGGTCGCCGATTACGCCAACCCCTCGCCTCCCATAGGCGGGATGGCGTTTGAGCGGATGCTGGTTGCTTACCAGAGCGATTTTTCTTTTTTCAGAATTTTTGGCTGGCCAACATTGCAGGGGATAAAGGACATTGTCGGGCATTTTACCGTTGTGGAACCAACCGGGTATGATCCGCTTTTTCAGAATGTGGGCATCCAGAATAATATCGCTTTCACCTACAGCAATCAGCCTTCGCTGCCGCCGACTACCGCATCGCTCGCATCATTCGAAAAAAACGCCGTTGAGTGTTCGCAACAGCCAGCCGTGCTGGAATTTTCCAGGATTTCGACAGATATATCCTATCCCCTAGGATTGAGTTATGCGCTAAGCGGCTCGGCTACCGAGGGCGACGATTTTCATATCCAAACCCTGGGTATCGTTTTGCCTTCAGATACCGAAGTAACGACGCTCTCTATATTGGCCAGAGCGGATATGTTGCCGGAGTCCACGGAGACCGTCCAGATCACATTGCAGGACGCTCCTCTTTATGAACCCGGCGTCTTCAATTCTGAAACCATCTACCTCTGGGATTGCAATCCTTTGTCTGCGGCCGGCCCGATCCGCCAGGATAGGCGCCTGAGCGTTTGCCCTAATCCCTCTGACGATGCGATATGGATGACAAGTTCAGGGGATCGGGATCCCGGCTTGATCAACATTTATGATTTGTCTGGTAAAACTGCGCTGACCGTGAAGGCGGCGCCATACCCCTCGCCCACGGCTCTGGATATTCGCAAACTTCTACCGGGCCTGTATTTTCTGACGTACAAAGGCGAGCGCGTCATGTTCGTCAAACAGTAGGCCATCGTGATGGGCAATCAAAAACCCGTTCCAAACGCAAGCTTTTTTTTACTTCAACCAAACTTTGCTTTATGCGTACCGGTACTATCTACTTCGCGCTTGTTGCGCTTTTTTACTTGGCGACGGCCTGCGCCAGCGTCGATTCTGAACCGACAAGTCTTCTGGAGCCTGTAGCCCCCCAAAAAGTAGCCTGCGACACCTGCCGCTATCCTGTGGTGATGGCGCACGGTTTTCTGGCGTCGGGGGATACTTATGCCGCATTCCAACAGCTTTTTACCTCCAATGGCTACCGCGGCGACGAGGTGTTCGGTTTTGACTGGAATAGCTTGAATCAGACGGCCAACCATGTAGCGGCGCTCAACGCGTTCATCGATCAAATTCTACAAAAAACAGGAGCGCCTAAGGTTCGTCTGATGGGGCATTCGGCCGGCGGCGGTCTGGGATACAATTTCCTCAGCGACCCGGGCCGGGCCGCCAAGGTAGATGGCTATGTGCATATTGGCTCCTCTGTTCAATCCGGCCCCGCCGGGCCGGGTGGCAGCGTACCCACGCTCAATATCTGGTCGCCAGACGACAAGATCGTGGCCGGTGGCAACATCAACGGCGCAACGAACGTCAAGCTCGACGGCAAAGACCACTACGAAGTGGCTACCTGCAAGGAGGCCTTTGCCGCCGTCTATCAGTTTTTTCACAACAAGGCTCCGGAGCATCTCAGTCCGGTATTCCAACCTATTGTGTGCATAGGCGGCAAGGCGCTGACTTTTGGCGAAAATACGCCCCTCAACAATGCCCGCATCGATATCTATCCGTTAGATCCGGCTACCGGGCAGCGCCTTAGCCCGGATCCGTTTGAGACCTGGTTTAGCAATGCCGAGGGCATATGGGGACCGACCAACATACCTGCCAATACGCATTTTGAGTTTGTTCTGACGCCGGCTGGGTCTAATCAGCGGGTGATCCACTATTTCCGCGAGCCGTTCATACATCTCAACGTATTGGTCTATCTTCGGGCCATCCCGCCGCCCACCTCGCTGGCCGGCCTACTGCTGGCCGGTCTGCCCAACAGCGCCAATCAGTCTGTGCTTAATGTATTTTCGTCCAGCAAGGCCATGATTTACGAGCGCGACACGCTCACCGTGTCTGGGAGCGTGCTTACCACGCCTCAGTTCGCCTCGCCCCAAAAAACGGCCATCTCCTACTTCTTGTACGACGGCAACAACAACGGGGTAAGCGACCTGAGCGCTGTAGGATTGTTCGGCACATTTTCGTTTCTGAACGGCGTAGACATGTATTTCCCCACCTCCCCGCCGGGAAGCATTCCTGTCCAACTGAACCAGCGTTTGCTCCGCGTGCGCAACATCCCTTCCAATCAGGGTATTGTGGTGGCGGTATTCGACTGAGTCGTAGTGTGCGGGCTTTGGGCAGAGGGAGTGGGTATGATCTGCGTCTTTTGCCTGCACTTTTTTTTTTCGAAAAACAAATGGCGCGCGCTGTGTTGATTAGGTCTGTATGACTCCGGGATTGAAGCGCTCGATGGGCGCGAGATTGGCTGCTTCGATGCCCATGCTGATCCAGCGGCGCGTATCGCGGGGATCGATGACGGCGTCCACCCAAAGCCGGGCCGCCGCGTAGTAGGGCGTGGTCTGGGCATCGTAGCGATTTTTGATGGCGGCGAAGAGTTGGCGCTCCTTATCGGGATCGGGTTCGGCGCCTTTGTTTTTGAGGGTTTGCACTTGAATCTGCACGAGTACTTTGGCGGCTTGTTCGCCACCCATCACGGCTATTTTGGCTGTGGGCCAGGCGACGATCAGGCGCGGATCGTAGGCTTTGCCACACATGGCGTAGTTGCCGGCGCCGTATGAGTTGCCGATGATAACGCTGAATTTGGGCACGGTGCTGTTGGCCACGGCGTTGACCATTTTGGCCCCGTCTTTGATGATGCCGCCATGTTCGGATCGGGTACCCACCATGAAGCCTGTCACGTCGTGCAGGAACACAAGCGGAATTTTTTTCTGATTGCAGTTGAGGATGAATCGGGTAGCTTTGTCGGCGCTGTCGGAGTAGATCACGCCGCCGAACTGAATTTCGCCTTTGGCGTTTCGGACGACCTGCCTGTTGTTGGCTACAACGCCTACGGCCCAGCCGTCGATCCGTGCGTAAGCGCAGATGATGGTTTTGCCGTAGTGTTCTTTGTACTGGGTAAGTTTACCGCCGTCAACGAGGCTGCGCAGCAGGGCGAGGGTGTCGTAGGGCTTGGCGCCGTTTTCGGGATAGAGGCCGAGCAGGTCGTCGGGTTTGCCTTGCGGCGGTTCGGGCGCGATGCGATCGAAACCGGCATTGTCGGGCTTGCCGATTTTGTCCATCAGGTCTTTGATGGTATCGAGGCAAACCCGATCGTTGGGCATTTTGTAGTCGGTCACGCCGCTGATTTCGCAATGGGTGGCGGCCCCGCCGAGGGTCTCCTTGTCCACGGTCTCGCCTATGGCTGCTTTGACCAGGTAAGGCCCTGCCAGAAACACCGATCCGGCGCCCTCTACGATAAGCGCTTCGTCAGACATGATGGGCAGGTAAGCCCCGCCTGCCACGCAGGAGCCCATGATGGCGGCAATCTGTGGCACACCCATGGAGGAGAGACGCGCATTGTTACGAAAGATACGACCGAAATGCTCTTTGTCTGGAAATATCTCGTCCTGCATGGGCAGATAGACGCCGGCGCTAT
>JBKBLI010000005.1:0-35848 GCA_046296435.1 Saprospiraceae bacterium
GAACTTGACGCCATCAAGGACTACTATCCCGAGTGGCAGGAAAAATACGGCGTCGAATTCGTGGCCGTCAGCGTGGACGACCCGCGCACGGCCCCCAAAGTGCCCGCTATGGTACGCGAAAAGGGCTGGACCTACCGCATACTGTTGGATAGCAACCGCGAACTGCAGCAAACCGCTAACGTCACTTCCGTGCCCCACACCCTCATGCTCGACCGCAAGGGTAACATCGTCTATGAGCACATCGGCTATGCGCCTGGCGATGAGTTGGAGTTGGAGGAGCGCATCAAGGACGCAGCCCAAAAGTAAGTCCAAAGGCAGAAAGTGCCTTTCAGCATTTGCAGTAGGCGCGCTTACCGCCCGTTTAGTAGTTTGAACAAAAAACGGGAGCGCACAAGAGGAGTGCGCATGCGCGCGCCTCTTACACGCTTCATTACTTTGGGGTCAACCCCATGGGCGCCGATCCATGTTGTCGGGCATTTGGGTTGGGCGTTAGCCGCTCTTACAGTGCGATGCGCAAGGCTTTTTCATAAATCTGGAAACTGACGGGCGTTTCGCCGAGGTACTCGCCGTCGGCTTCGAGCGGCGTGGGCGGCGCTCCGTGCACGGCTTCGATACTGATCTCTCGGGCCTGCGCCCCATGTACTTTGGGGTGTCGGAGGATGCCGCCATTGTAGAAGCGCGGCATCTGGAGCAGTACGCCCAGTTTGGAAAGCGCGCCGGCGTAAGTGAGGGCGAAGAGGCCGTCGTCGGCTACAGCATGGGGCGCGAGTTGCATGCCGCCTCCCGAATACCGGCACAAACCGACGTTGATGGTGTAAAAGCGGTCTGCGACACATAGCCCGTCGAAGCGCAAGGAGGCCTGACGCAGGCGGTACTCGAATAGGCGACGCACAACCATCCACAAGAAGTGAAAGCGGTTGACGGGAGGGTGTTGCATGAGCTTCTGGCCAATAAACCCGTCGTAGGCCAATCCGGCCACATTGACGAACCAGCGGTTTTCGGCGCGTCCGTCGCGACAATATCGGATCAGGCCCATATCCTGGAGACAGGTCTGAGGCTGAATCAGGCGGCGCAGGCGTTCCAGGGGATGGGTCGGTATTCGGTAGTGTCTGGCCCAGTCGTTGCCCGTACCCATGGGGAGCAAGGCGTAGGTTACGTCCTTGGCGGGGCATACCTCTTGCGACATGATGCCGTTGGCAATCTCGTGGTTCAAGCCGTCGCCGCCAATACCGAGCAGGTATCGGGCCCCGTTTCGCAGGGCGGTATCGGCGAGGGTTTCGGCATGTCCGCGCTCGCGAGTGAAGTGGACGGCGTAGTTGAAGCCCAGCGTCTGCAAAGCGCGCTCCACCTGCGGCCAGAGCCTGCGCACGCGCCCCCTTCCGGCGACCGGATTGGCTATGATGGTCCAGTGCGGTCTGATGTCGTCATACATATCGTTCAGAGTTTCGTCAGCAGATATCTTTCAGCGTCTTTGCCGTCGTGTTCGCCGCCGTCGGCTTGGAGTTGGCGCAGGTTGTCGGCTTCTATCCGAAAGCGGTACTTCTGGCCGCTTTTCCCCGAAAAGATGAGGGTCTTGTCGCCGACTTCCCAGACGCCGAGGTCGGTGAACGGATGTTTTTCTTTGCCTGCGCGCAGCATGGTGTAAAGCCCTGTGCTGTCGGACAAAAGGTTGAGGCTGACGACTAAGCTATCGCAATCCGGGCAGGGCAGAGCGCCTACATAGGAGCCGGCCCATTGTTCGTACAGGGTCAAGACCTTATCGGCCTTCCGTTTAGGCGCGGGATCGGAGGCGCAGGCGTAAAGAATGAAGAATACGACGGTCAATGTGGAGGCGTGCCGGCGTGACTTTGCGGCGCTTGGTGCAGGTGTTTGCATGTGTCTGGACAGTTTGTATCGCCGCAAAAGAAGCGATAAAGATGCAATCAGCGGCTGCCAAGTACAAAAAAGCATGCTGCCGAAGGGCGAAACCGACGCTTTTCGTTCGGATGGGCGTCTGCGGTCCGGGAGCGGCGCAGCATCGGGGAGGCGCTTTTGCACGCTAATTTCTCTGCGCGCACGGCCCATGCCTGCGCTTTTTTCGAAAAAAGACATGCCTTCCTCTTTTGAGACTTGTACACGCTTCTTCCGGATGAGAAAGCGCAGGCGAAGCGGGTGGCGGCGCTTCTGACGGGCAAGCGCGTTGCGGGAAAAGGGGTGTGAGGTGGGCGAGGGCATAGGGAGCGGGCATGGACGGATGCAGGTTTGTCCTTGCTTACGCATTTCGATATTTACCCCCGAAAAGCGATATCCGGATGCCGTGTATCCAGATTTGACGCCGTATTCAGGCGCCCCGGACAGTTTGCGCAGATTGGGGGTTTGGGGGTCGCCGTTATTCGCCCATCCGTATGAGGCGTTGGCGCTTGTCGTATTCCTGTTGTTTTTTGCGTATTTTGGCTAATATACGATGGGCCAGTTCGAGTGCGGCCAGGCCGTCGCTTATGGGTACGGCCGGCTGGGTATCCTGCGCGATACAGGCATAGAATTTTTCCAATTCCATCTGGATGGCGTTGACGGGTTCGATTTCGGGCATGTAAGCGCGCATCCATTTTTGGCCGCCGGGCGTATCGAATTCCATAAGGTCGGCGGCGTCGGGCAGGTCGGGCGCATCTTTGGTGTAGAGGCGCACGATTTGCGCGTTTTTTTCCAAAAAATCGAGGCTGATATAGTGGTCTTTCTGAAAAATACGCATTTTGCGCATTTGCTTGAGCGACATGCGGCTGGCCGTCAGATTGGCTACGCAGCCGTTGGCGAATTCGATGCGCGCGTTGGCGATGTCGAGCGTGTCGCTTAGCACGGCCACGCCGCCGGCGCTGAATTGCGCTACCGGCGATTGCGCCAAATGCAACACGAGATCCAGATCGTGGATCATCAGGTCGAGGATTACCGAGACGTCGGCGCCGCGGGGATTGAATCCCGCCAGTCGATGCACTTCGATGAACATGGGGTTGAGTTCCATGTCTTTCAGGGCAAGGTAAGCCGGGTTGAAGCGCTCGACGTGACCAACTTGCACTTTGAGGCCGGTCTCTCGGCTGAGTTGGAGCAATTTGCGGCCTTGCGCCACAGTTTCGGTGAGGGGTTTTTCGACAAAGACGTGTTTTCCGGCGCGTAGCGCGCGCGAGGCGAGGTCGTAATGCGTGGGTGTGGGCGTGACGATATCGGCGGCGTCGCTGGCGGCCAGCAGAGCATCCATATCATCGAAGCGCCGGATCCCGAATTGCTCGACTACGGCTTCGGCCCGGCGGTCGTCTGGGTCGTAAAAACCGGCCACGTCCCAACAAGATGTCGCTAACAGACACTTGAGGTGTATTTTGCCGAGATGGCCTACGCCGAAAAGGCCCATTTTGAGTTTGCTCATCGGTAATACATCATAACGGCCCCGAGCAGGGTAATCAGAGCGATCAACACGGTGGCCATGCGAATAGAATAGCGGATATGGCTGACAAAGGTTTGGATTTCGCCGGCAAACTGCGGGTAGCGGGGCAGCACCTCCGCCTCCATTTTTTTCTTGTTGAATACGTGGGCGGCGCCAAACTGCACTTTGTTGCGCGCCAGCACGCCATACACTTTGAGCACTTTGGCGCGGAAGTATAGGTTGAGAAATAACAAGGCCGCGAAGACGGCAATGATCAAAGAAACCAAGACTTCGTACATGGCGCAAAATTAGGCGAATCGAAATATTTGCTGGGCAATATTTCGGTTCGGCGGCGCAGACGGGGTGTATTTGCGTTGGCTGCGTTTGTTTTCACCCAAATTCGCGGCACGAAATACCCTTTATATGGTATTTTTCACTTTTGTCGTTCGGGCGATATTTATTTTCTTTGATTTTAACATTTGTTTGAAAAAAGTTGCCGTACTTTTGTTGTAAGTTTGCGTATCAATTGTTTGTGCGGCCAACGAATAATTTTCAGGTAAGGCCCTGCCACTTAGACACAACCGTATCAATGTTTAATCCGATCCGCTTTTTTCACTTGAACGAATTTAAAATTGTTTCCCATGGGACAGATTTTTACTCAAAAATTTTTTACCACATTAACATTGGCGCTGTTTAGCGTCGCGTTGTATGCCCAGGTGCAGGTGACTGTATTTGGCACAAATGTCTCCTGTTTTGGAGGTAACAACGGTACAGCCACCGCTATTGGTTCCGGCGGTTGGGCGCCTTACACCTATCAATGGAGCAACGGCGCTACCACTGCTACGGTCACAGGTCTTACTGCGGGCACCTACACGGTGACAGCAACCGATATTGATCTGGGCTTTGCCATTGGCACGATCACGATTACTCAGCCGCCGCAATTGGGCGTTACGGTCTTCGGCGAAAGCCAGATTTGCGATATTGTCCCCGACGGTATTGCCACGGCAGTTCCGTTTGGCGGTACGCCTCCTTACACCTATTTGTGGAGTAATGGCGGCACTACGGCGCAGATTACGGGTCTTGACGAAGGTCTTTATACCGTAACAGTAACCGACGCCAACGGCTGCACCACGTCAGGTAGCGCTTATGTGTATTTCTGGGACGAAGGCGTTTGGATTACGCCGAGTTCGATCAATGTCACCTGCTTCGGCGCTAACAACGGCGGCGCTTGCATCATGCCCATGTCCGGCACGCCGCCTTATCAATACGCATGGAGCACCGGTGCGGATACGCCTTGCATCAGTAATCTGGGCCCCGGCACTTACTCCGTGACGGTGACGGACGCGAACGGATGCTCTAACTTTGTAGATATCCCCATTACAGAGCCGAGCGAACTGATCGTTACGGCAACCAGTACGCCCGGTCTTTGCGTATCTAACGGTTCTATCACCGTCACGGTGAGCGGCGGTACGCCCGGGTATTCAATTATCTGGAATACGGGCGCTACAGATTTTGTCATCAACGTGCCGCCGGGCATCTACACGGCTACGATTACAGACGCTAACGGATGCGCCAAAAATATCGAAGTCACCGTGGGCGGTTCGACCGGCAACATTACCGTAGTAGGCTCGGTGCAGAGTCCGGCGGGTTGCGTCCAGGGTGGCTCGGCTACAGTGACTGCTTCAGGCGGTTCGGGCAATTATGCTTATTCGTGGTGCAATGGCCAAACCTCACAAGTGGCTACGAATCTGGTGGCGGGCGATTGTTCGGTGACGGTGACCGATATTGCCAGCGGCTGTACGGCGGTAGCTACGGTGAGTATTCCTTCTGCCACGCAGTTGGCTGTCACGGCCGAAGCGCTTAGCCCTGCCAACTGCCTGACGGGCGGCAGCGCGCAAGTGACAGCCTTCGGCGGTATTCCGCCATATACCTACCAATGGTGTAATGGCCAAACGGGATCCGTCGCAACCAACATCTTGGCCGGCCCTTGCGGCGTGACGGTGACGGATGCAACCGGCTGCGTAGCCGTAGCCATCGTCATGATTACTCAAAGCCAAGGACCTGACGTCACGGCTACAGTCACCCAGCAGCCCGGTTGCGGCCCCGGCGCCGGCGGTATTGCAACGGTGCAGGCAACAGGCGGCACGGCTCCTTACACTTATTTTTGGTGTAATGGTCAGACCACTCAGACAGCGACCAATCTGCCTGCAGGCGCTTGCGGCGTGACGGTCACGGATGCCGGCGGTTGCGCCACTGCGGCTTCTGTTACGCTGGTGACGCCCAACTCGCCTACGGTCACGGCCGCCGTGACAACGGCCGCCACCTGCGCCACCGGCGGTAGCGCTACGGCCACCGCCTCCGACGGCACGCCTCCATACTCATTCTCCTGGAGCAATGGCCAGACCGGCGCTACGGCTACCGGACTGGTTCCGGGCGCCTATTCAGTTACGGTGACCGACAACGCAGGCTGTACAGCTACCGCTACAGTCGTCGTTGCGCAACCCATGAATCCTAACGTGGTGATCACGGCTTCCTCCAACGCCATATGCGATCAGCCCGGTAGCGCTACGGCCAGCGCTTCCGGCGGCACGGCTCCATATACTTATCTGTGGAGCAACGGAGAAACTACCATGACGGCGGTTAACCTCCCGGCAGGTACCTACACGGTTACAGTAACGGACGCAGGCGGCTGCACGGCTACGGCAACCGTTACGATCGGATTGGTAGGCAACGGCGTTTCGTTAGGCGATTACGTTTGGTACGACGATGATCAGGACGGCTTCCAGCACCCCTTAGAAACCAACGGCGTGCCCAATGTCTCCGTTCAACTGTTCCGCGCAGGTCCTGACGGCGTATTCTACACGCCTGACGATGTGTTGGTGCAGAGTACAACTACCGACAGTAACGGCAAGTACCTGTTCACTTGCGTGACGCCCGGCACTTATGTTATTCGTTTTTCGGGTATCCCTATGGGCTACCAATTCAGCGGCAAGGATAAGGTCAACAACGACTGTAAAGACAGCGATGCCCGCCCCGACGGCTTCACCGATCCGATCACAGTGTTGGCCGGTCAGGCCGACAACCTGTGCATCGATGCGGGTATCCATATCTTCTGCGTCAACGTGACGCATGCGGGCTTGATCTGCTGCAACCAGACCATTTGCGAGGGCGAAACGCCAGCCATCCTCACGACCCTCATGCCTCCTTCGGGCGGCGTCGGCGCGCTTGAGTATCAATGGCTGCAATTAGTCCAAGTAGGCCAATCGGCGCCCAACTGGGCCGCCATTCCCGGAGCGATATTCGAGACTTACTCGCCTGGTCCGCTTTCTCAAACCGCTTACTTCATGCGTTGCGCCCGCCGTGAGGGTTGCATCACCTTCCTGGAGTCCAACATCATTACCATCACGGTGAAGCCAGCCGGTTCGCCAGGCTGCAGCCCCTTCCTCAAGAAGTTTGATGTGCAGGTGACCGATCCGGGCGAGGTCATGATCAGTTGGCAGACCAATCCGGAATTGCTTCAGTATCTGTATTTTGTACAACACTCGATCGACGGCCAAAATTGGGAAGATATAGCGGCTGTGATGGGTGAATTCAAGCAAAACTCACCCAGCAGCTACTCGGTCATGGACCAAACGCCGATGCGCGGCATCAACCTGTACCGCATCCGTCGCATTGATATCGCCAACGTCGAGGCTTACTCAGAAGTGCGCGAAGCCATGGTAGAAACCGCTGAGAACAACTCGGTGAATATCTTCCCCAATCCAGTCAAAGATGTGCTGCACATCCGCAACATGTATGTCATGGAACAAGATGTAACCATCGACATCTTCCAACCCAACGGCGTGTCGGTGCGCACCTTGCACATCAAAGCCGGTCAGTTGAGCAACATCCAATTGCCCACAACAGATCTGGCCGCTGGCCTCTACCTCGCTCGTATCAATTACGGAAACGGCGAAGTAAAAACCGTCAAATTGACCAAGTTCTGATCACTCAAGCGCTAAAACAGTAAACAGCACGCACATGGGCCATCCCAATCTTGTTTGGGATGGCCTCTTTTTTTTAAAAACATGTACTTTTGCCCCCATACGCCTTTCATGCGGGCGCCGACGCATGACCTAATCGAACATATAACTGCACATGATTCTTTCCATGACCGGCTATGGCCGCGCCGCGCGGACCTTTGACGAAAAAACAATTCAGGTAGAGATACGCGCGCTAAACTCAAAACTAACCGATCTCAAACTGCGCCTGCCCGCGGATTTTAAAGAAAAAGAGATGGAGTTGCGCAAACTGATCACCGACCATGCGCAGCGCGGCAAACTCGAAGTCGCCATTGAGGTGCTCAACGCCGACGGCGGCGCTAATGTCAGCCTCAACGAAACCCTGTTCAGGGGCTACCACCGCGAACTCAGCAGGCTGAGCCGCGAACTTCAGATAGACGATTCCGGCCTGCTCGCGGCCATCCTGCGCATCCCCAATGTAGTAGCCACCGCCATGTCCGAAATCAACGAGGACCTCTATCAGGCGGTCTGCGATACGATCAACGATTCTTTGCAGCAACTTCAAAAATTCCGCCGTGAAGAGGGGCAGGCCCTCAAGGTCGATTTGTCAGACCGCGTAAAGCGCATCCGTGAGTTGCAAGACGAACTGATGCCTTTTGAGAAAACCCGATTCGAACGCATGCGCGAACGCTTGCGCAACAATCTAGTCGAGAATGTCTCACAGGAGAATATCGACGCCAATCGCTTTGAACAAGAAGTGCTGTATTATTTGGAAAAAATGGACATCACCGAGGAAAAAGTCCGCTTAGAACAACATTGTAAGTATTTCTTAGAAAAACTCAACAACCCGGATATCTCCGCCGGCCGCACGCTCAATTTCATCTCCCAGGAAATGGGACGAGAGATCAATACCCTCGGCGCCAAAGCCTACGACGCCGATATACAGCGCATAGTGGTCCAAATGAAAGACGAGTTGGAAAAAATCAAAGAACAGTTGGCCAACGTCCTCTGATTTCATGGCGCTTGGCGTATCGCCAGATCAGGCATAGGGGCAAGCCGCCGCACTGGCGCAGTCTGGCGCCGATCTTGCCGCAAGAGATCTGCCTGCCCTTCAAGGGATAAATTCTTTTACCCAAGCAGCGACAACGGCTTGTGAAGCCGCCTGATTTTTAGACTCAATGGATTTGCGCAACGCTACCGACCGAGTATGGCTGTTTAGTCAGTCCCAGCCAGACTATGGCATTCGCCGTCTCGCAATCCCCCTTGGTGAAATTCCTTACGATTTGTTAAATAATAGACTTACTTTAACAATCAAAAGCATTACTTGTTAATGGCTGACGGACAAGCCGAACACCGTAATAAAAAGTAGGCATAAACTAAAATTAACTAATACGATGTTAAAAAGAATGTTGATTGTAGCTGGAATTGCCATGGCATCCTGGTTTGCCAGTTGCGGTTCGAAAACAGAACAAGTAGGTAGCGGGGCAAAACAAGAGGCGCCCCAAACGAGCGAAACGGTTCAAAAAGTAATTGAAGAACTAGGACTGGTTTATGTTGAGGAGGGAGCGCAAACCATTATTACGTACGATGAGGTAAATGCGGCTCAGCAGGCATGGTGCGATGCGCTTGTAAGAATTGGGCAACTCAAAGAAGAAGGCGGCGATTACAAATCATTTGCAGAGCAGGTACTCTCAGAGGCTTACAACTATGATTACGGCAAGGTTTTCTTCAAGCCTACATTGGCGTTTGGCGACCAGACATTCAGGAATGACAAAAAAGGCGCGTTGGCTTATTTCATAGGAGGCGATCCGGACTATCCAAACGACAAGGGTTTTGCATTGACTCCATGGGTTAAGGCCCGATACGACAACGCCGGCGACAATAACGAAGGTATCCAGATCTATGGGTCTGTAGCTATTACAATGGGTAATGTATGGGTGACAGGCAAAGATGGTAAAGAAGTAATGGTTGACAAAACGTGGGTGTTCAAAAAAGGAAACGATGGCAAGCTCAGGATAATCGTCCATAAATCAGCGCTTCCGTTTAGTCCGTCCAAATAAATCCAATCTATTTAAGTGTAAAAACCGCAGGATGCCCTGCGGTTTTTACTTTCATGGTAGTCATGCAAAAAGCGCTTTTTACTTCATTTTTCACGGCAGTATTATATTCAACTATTTTGGCGCAGAACAATCGTTTGAACACGAGCGAAAGCATTGGTTGGTACAACTACTTTGGCGCCGTCAAGCTGTCGGAGAATTTTGGAATACATACGGAGTATCAATTTCGGCGAGAAGATTACATCGCCAACTGGCAGCAAAGCTTATTGCGCGTCGGCATAAACCATCAGTTGACCCCCCGGGTTCTCTTGAGATTGGGTTATGCCTGGATTGAAACCTTCCCTTACGGCGAAGTTCCAATCAACGGATTGGGCAGAGATTTCACCGAGCACAGGATTTTCCAAATGGCGCAACTGGCTCACGAAGAAGGTAAAGTGAATTTTTCTCATCGATTCATGTTGGAACAAAGATTTGTGGGCAGGTATAGCGCTGCAAGTGTGCTGCGGGAAGATGAATTCCCGTTAATGCACCGGATTCGTTACATGTTTAGGATGCAAATCCCGCTTAAGGGCAAGACAATATTGGACAAAACGCCCTATTTGGCCTTATACGACGAGGTTTTCATAGGTTTTGGTAAAAATGTCAATGCCAATGTATTCGATCAAAACAGGATTGGCGTCTTGATTGGCTACCGTTGGAATAACAATATCAGAATTGAGGCGGGATATCTCAATCAGATCCTTCAGTTTGGAAGACAAATTGACGGGCAGAATATTTTCCAGAACAACAATGGGTTGATCATAAACGCTATTTTCAATTTCGACCCAGTGCAAAGACGACAGTAAACCCCTTACAAACGGCGGTTTTGCGCATACATCAAGGGCATTGCAAATGGGTCAAAAAGCGCCGTTAGTTTTTCTTCAAAAAAAACAACAACGCGATTTTGAGCGCAAACCCGATCTAACAGGTTTGTTTGACCCCTCAAAAGATCAATGCGCAGTTTGTTTAGATCCCTTTGCATGCAAACCACCGCAACGTCCCTTTTACAATCAAGAACTGACCGACAATATACGTTGCCATGATCCACACTCCGGCGGCGGGCAGGGGTTGTACAAAGCGGTTGATGGCAATCAGGCTGTCCGAAATAACGAACAAGGTCATGCCCGCAAAAATAGTCTCAGCACCGTTTGCGCCGCGCAGGTTGAGCGCCATCAACGCCGCCCCATACAACGAAAAGCCATAGACCAGCACGGGCCCCCGGAGCGCCGCCGCCGCCGCGGGCAGTATCAGACACATCAACGCAAAAACGTAAACTGTAAGCAATATTGTTAGCCAAGGGCTGCGACGCCACACGGCTATGCGCCCGGCAGCCATCTGTCTGAAGGCTGCGATGTAGGCGCATTGAGCGAGTAAAAACGCGCCGATACCCGCCTCAAACCAGCCGGCGCCACCCTTCGCACCCCGCCCTGCGAACATCAGCAACACATCGCCCGCAGTAGCAAACGTCAGCGACCATAACAGCGCCCGAAACGGCCCGGAGCGTTCCGGGACCTGAGACCAAATCCAGAGCAGGAGCGCGGGCATGAGCAAGGGCTTCGAAAACCATACCGCCGGCGCGTAATTGGCCCATTCGCCGCTAAGACATACCCCAGCGGCTACTACAAAAAGCAGGAGAAAATATGAGGCAAAATGTCTCATTGCCTGGGTACGACTAAACCTTGTCCGTTTAGCTGCCGCAAAGCTATCAAAAAAAAGCCTTTACCAACGCAAAGGTTGGCAAAGGCTTTAGAAAACTCCGAATGGAGTCTAAGAATAGTTCTTAGTAGTTGACGCCAAGTTTCTTCAGCGTTTCCATGTCGAGGTTACCCACCGGCAGGCCATTGTCGCGTTGGAATTTGGTCAACGCCGCTTTGGTGCGCACGCCAAGGATGTTGTCAGTCGGGCCTGGATCGTATCCGCGGTCGAGCAGGGCTTGTTGGATCTGACGGATGGTGTAGCTCGTTACACGATCGCCGCAGAGCACTTCGCGCCATTCGCTGAATCCGCCCGCTTTTACCAGACGACGTTTGGTCACAGTAGAATACACTGCCGGAACTTCCTCTTCGGTAGCGCTAGCCGGAGCGACAAGTTCTTTGACCGTCACCGTCCTGTATTCAGCAGGCACTACCTCTTCGCGGGTGGTAGCCGGCGTCTTGAGCACGCGCTTGGTGATGGTGGTGTACTCAGCCGGCACATCCTCTTCGCGGGTGGTAGCCGGCGTCTTGAGCACGCGCTTTTTGATTGTTGTGTACTCGGCCGGGATGATTTCTTCGCGGGTGGTGGCCGGCGTTTTCAAGCGGCGAACAGTGACGGTTTTATATTCGGCCGGGATGATTTCTTCGCGGGTAGTGGCCGGCGTTTTTACGACGCGGACAGTGCGGGTTGCTTTTTTAGCGGGCACTTCGATGTATCGCACGCATCCGGCATCCGGCACGCCAGAGCCGTCGCAGCCTTTATTGACTTTGCGCGTTATCGTTTGGTACTCTGCCGGCGTTTCCACCAAACACCATACCAAGCAGTCTTCGGGGTCCGCGCTGAGACAGTTGCGGTCGCCCTTGCGCTTCACCCATTTGGTAGCTGCCGGTTTGATTTCGACGCGCTCGGTCACGGTCTCATATTTGGGTTGCAGAATTTCAGAGCGCGTCGAAGCAGGCTGTACAATGTATTCTTCCGTTACATTCTCGAATACGGCGGGCACCTCGACTATGCGGCGTCCCTCGGGTTTGACGAGAATGCGTTCTGTCACCGTTTCATATTCTGCGGGTATAGCGATTACGCGCTTGGTTTCCGGTTTTACCAGCACGCGCTCCTCAATGGTTTCGTACTCGGCGGGGATGGTAATGATGCGTTTGCTGGCAGCTTTTACTAGGACCTGCTCCGTAACATCTTCGTATTGGGCCGGAACGGTTACGATGCGGCGCGATTCGGCTTTGACCAATTGTTGTTGTTGCTTGTCGGCATATTGGGCTGCTACTGGCACGCGGCGTTTAGTGGCCGGAGTGGTCAGCACCTGTTCAGTGTAAGTTTCGTACTGATCCGGAATATGACACTTTGCATAACACTTACCCGGTTGTGCGTTGGGAGGCGCATCGCCGGGCTGAGCAAACAACATAACCGGCAGGCTCAGAATAGCAGTCAGAATAAATTGTTGAAAATTTCTCATACGATGAAATTGAAATGTATAAAATTGATTGGTTACCGCAAAGGTAGCGCATATTTGACATTGCAAGGTGAATAAAGTCACATTAAATTTCTGAAAATTTTCTTTCAGAAATACGAACATTTGCAATCAGTATTTATTAGGTATCCTAAGCGCGACCGTTGGGTCGATGGGCAGGATTCTCCTGTTCATTCGCTCAGGCCTCTAACTTTTTCCAACGCTTCTTTGAGCATAGCGATTCGGGCCTGACCGTCCGCCAGTTTCTTCCGCTCGGCGGCCACTACGGCTTCCGGGGCTTTGCTCACAAAGCGTTCGTTGGCGAGTTTGGCTTCGATAGACTGCACAAAGCCCTCTTGATAGTTGAGTTCTTCGCGTAACCGGGCGGTTTCGGCTACTACATCTACCGTAACGGGTAAGACCAGGTAATAGCGGGTCGCGCCGGCGACGAGGGTTTTGGCGTCGTCAGGCTCGGAATCCGTTGTTTGCAGAGATGCCAAACCGGCCAGTTTTTCGACCATTTCGCGCAGGCCGGGTTCGGCGTAGAGCGACCGGGCAGCTTCGCCGTCGCGCACCCATGCCTGTAGCGATTCGCGAGGTTTTATTTGGTTCTGGCTGCGCATTTCGCGTATTTTACCAATTACGTCGCGGGCTTCGTCCACGCGGCGCAGGAGATCCCGATCTTGGGCTATGGGTATGGGGCGGCGTTGTACCGCGCAATCTTCGCCCGGGGCGCGCTCGCGCAGGGCATGCCAGATCTCTTCGGTGACGAAGGGCATGAAGGGATGCAAAGCGATCATCGCATCCGAAAAAAGCGCCAGGGTAGCCTCGAGAGTTGCGCGGTCGATCGGCTTTTCGTAGCCGGGCTTGATTATTTCGAGGTACCAGGAGCAAAAATCGTCCCAGAGAAAAGCGTAAAGCGTCATTAGCGCTTCGCTCAGGCGAAAGTTGGCAAAATCGGCCTGTATTTGTTCCAGCGCGCGGCTGAATGCTTGGCGGATCCACCGCGCTGCAAGGGCGTTGCGTCGCGTATCGGCTTCTGTTTCGGGCTGTTCGCAGACTTGCCATCCCTTGACCAGGCGCAGCGCATTCCAGAGCTTGTTACAAAAGTTGCGGCCGTTTTCGCAAAGCTTTTCGTCGAAAAGCAAATCGCCGCCGGCCGGGCTGCTGGAGAGCAGGCCGTAGCGCACGCCGTCGGCCCCATACGTGTCGATCAAGGCCAGCGCATCAGGCGTATTACCGAGTGATTTGGACATCTTGCGGCGCAACTTATCGCGTACCATCCCGGTGAAGTAAACATTCTCGAAAGGGCGTTGACCCTTGAACTCATACCCGGCCATGATCATGCGGGCCACCCAAAAGAAGATGATATCCCAGCCGGTCACGAGCACTTGCGTGGGATAATAATATTGAATTTCTCCTTCAGGATCCCGGAATCCGTTGAATACGCTGATGGGCCAGATCCACGACGAGGCCCACGTGTCGAGCACGTCTTCGTCCTGCCGTAGGTCGTCTAAACGCAGAGATGGGTTGTTGGTTTGCTTGCGTGCAATCTCGAGCGCTTCTTCGGGGCTTGCGGCCACGAAAATGTGCGTTTCGGCGTTGAGCGGCTCGCTGCGCAGGTACCAGGCCGGGATGCGCTGGCCCCACCACAACTGACGGGAAATGCACCAGTCGCGCAGGTTCTCCATCCAGTTTCGGTAGAGGTTTTGGAAGCTTTTAGGAAAAAAGCGCACGGCTTCTTCCTCTACGGCTTTCAGCGCAGGCTCTCCGAGGGTGCTCATGTTGACAAACCACTGGAGCGAAAGCTTGGGTTCGACGACTGCCTTGGTACGTTCAGAGCGCCCGATTTTGGTAGTGTATTCTTCCAGCTTGACCAGTGCGCCAACCGATTCCAAAGCGGTTTGCATGCGCGCGCGCGCCTCGAAGCGGTCCAGTCCTACGAGAGGGGCGTAGGCGCAATGGGCGTTGATACAGCCGTCGTCGCTGATGATGTCTATGATCGGCAAGCCGTGTCGTTGCCCGATTTCGTAATCGTTGGGGTCGTGCGCCGGGGTGATTTTGAGCGCTCCGGCGCCAAATTCTACATCCACATAATCATCTGCAATGATCGGTATGGGGCGGTCGATCAGAGGAATCAACGCTTCGCGTCCTACCAAATCTACAAAACGCGGGTCCTTAGGATTGACGGCTATGGCGACGTCGGCAAAGATCGTCTCAGGGCGTTGCGTGGCGATGACGATGCCCTGCGTCGGGTCGTCGGCCAACATATACTTGATGTGATACAGATGAGATTGCTCCTCGCTGTACAGCACCTCTTCGTTGCTCAGCACAGTCAGCGCTTCGGGGTCCCAGTTGACCATGCGCTGTCCGCGATACAACTTGCCCTTGCGGTACAGATCTACAAAGACGCGCAGCACGTCGTCGTAGTAGCCCGGATCCATCGTAAACGCCGTGCGCTCCCAATCGCAGGAGGCTCCGAGTCGGCGCAGTTGTTTGAGAATAATGCCGCCGTATTTTTCTTTCCATTGGTAGGCGTATTCCATAAATTGTTCGCGCGTGAGATCAGCCTTGCGCAGGCCTTTTTCTTCGCGCAACCAACGCACCACCTTAGCTTCGGTAGCGATGCTGGCGTGATCCGTTCCGGGCACCCAACAGGCGTTTTTTCCTTCTAAGCGGGCCTGACGTACGAGAATGTCCTGTATCGTGTTGTTGAGCATGTGGCCCATGTGCAAAACGCCGGTGACATTGGGCGGAGGGATGACGATCGTAAAAGATTCGCGCTCGTCGGGCACGCTGCGAAAGTAGCCCTGACTTTCCCAGTGCGCATACCATTTCGCCTCGATGTCGGATGGGGTATAGCGGTTGGTCAATTCCATACGTGAGTGTGCGACAAATACATTGCGGGGCGCAAAGATAAAGCTACACGCTTATACAGATTAAATATTTGCAAAAAAACCTTGCGCAGTTCGCAAAACCAGCGTACCTTTGCGGCCTCTTAGGGAGAGATGTCCGAGTGGTTTAAGGAGCGCGCCTGGAAAGTGCGTATACGCCTAAAGCGTATCGCGGGTTCGAATCCCGCTCTCTCCGCCCACGCACGCGCCACTGTGCGCCTGTCGCGACCTTTGAAAAACGCCGTAAGATAACCGGAGAGATGCCGGAGTGGTCGATCGGGCTTGACTCGAAATCAAGTGTACCCTCGCGGGTACCCAGGGTTCGAATCCCTGTCTCTCCGCACAGACAGGCCGCCAGTTTTTACTGGCGGCCTTCTTTTCGCCGACGCGCTTCATTCCGGCGGCACGCGCGCAGCCCACACGCTAAGTTTCCGTACTTTTCCGACCCCTATCCCATCTTCTCTTCTCCTGAATAAAAGTGTCCTCTTAATCAACGAGTTGAAGCGCCTGTTCGACAATGCGTGCTGAAAAAAACACAAAAATTCATTTTTGTCACTTTTCTGACATTATTGGCGCGCTTTTTGTAAATATCTTTGCAAGTGCTTTTGAGTGAGCGATAAAAATCGCTTCATCAGTAATATGAAAATTTTTTTGCCTGTTGCGTACCTGAACTAACCAAACTTATCTTTGAGCGCAGGTGTATTCGGCGGTATAACTTTGATTTAGACAAAAATCCCGCTAATACAACTGAATTCAAGTTTTAATCCTGTTTTGATTCGCCTTCGTCATTTAATCTATCACCTGAATAATGACGAATTTTTTTACTGGTCAAGCCCATGAGATTGAACAGCCTTCTTCGGCTCAATCCATTACTTTTGAAGATTTGAATGCTTACGGCATTCAATTTCCTACTTTCAGTAGCCTGATAGCTTGCGACGTTATCTTTGGCAATCCCCGCGATTTGTGCAACGGTACCGGAATCTGCAAGATTGTTGATCGGCGTATCGGCTCTATCGCGCGGCCAAAAGGTCGCTGCGATTGGGCGCCCGCATTTTTGCGCCTGAATCAGGCTGCTGGCTGGGTCGAAGTTATCCTCTGGAAGGGCATGCTTTGTCACAATCTTTATCGCAAGCATTTGCGGCAAGGTGTTCTGCGCCTTGAGGCTGCTTGCTTGCTGCCCGATACGTTGACGCCCGGATTGTCCCGGCTTTTGCCAGGCGCTTATCCCATTCAGTCTTTCGACAAAAACCTTGTCATCCAGATTCCTTTCGTTTTGGCGCAGTAAGCCCCGGGCGTGGGCGCCAGGGCGCGCGTTTTGCGCTTGACAGCGGCGAGGGCTGCGTGCGCAGGCGATGATTTCACACCCGCGCCCATCCCTCTCGCCCTGTTTTGTCCCAAAATATCGATAGCGCGGGCAGACCGTATCGCAGGGCCGCTGTATACCTTGCGCGCAAAAAAGAAACAGTGGGCTATCTGAATGGGGAGTGGTCAAGATGCCTGCGCACCATGCGCTCCACGTAATAGAACGACCAGTATAGTCCCAAAACCCCAAATGCGGGCAGCCACGATGCCAGGCGCTGCAAAATCAACCAATCGTACAGCGCATGCGCGAGTATGGGCAGGGCAAAGGCAAGGCTTAGCGCACGGGCTGGGGACATGGGGCCAAACTTGGCCAAGCCCAGATAATAGCCTGAAATCACGGCAAACAGCAAGTGCGCAGGCATGGCCGACAACAAGCGAATCAGCAGCGATTCGGCCAGGGCGTCGCTATGAAGATACATCAGATTTTCGACCGAAGCAAATCCCATGCCGATCCACACGGCGTACACAATGCCGTCCATCGGCTCATCAAAAAATCGCCAGGGCCACACGAGCAGTCCGAAGACCGCTAATTTGACGCCCTCCTCAGGAAGCGCAATGGCCAGCAGGGCCTGAGCGCCCAGACGCAGAGGTTCCGTTTTTATATCGGCAAACAGATCCAACAACGCCGTAGAGATTGCGGCAAAGGCGAGTGCCGCCGCTGCGCCTCCTACATAACCCAAGGCTAAAGGACCAAAGGGTTCGCGCTCATAATGATCTATGCGGTAGATCGCATAGCACACCAGAATACAAGGCAAAATGGCGACGGCATGATAAAAAAGCGTCATGGCTCACGGCTTCATGAAGCGCTAAGGCAAAAAGCGTAGAAATCTGTAATGATTCGGGCCAGACGTTCCGGCGACTCATACATGCCCATATGTCCTGCGCCCTCTAAGCATTCCACCTGACAAGTCGGGGGTAGGATAGCGGCGCGCAAGGCGATTTCGTAGGGTATGAGCGCGTCGCGCTCGCCGGCTACAACCAAGGCCGGGCAGGGCGACTTGCGGAGGGTGTCGCTGTGATCTTTGCGGGCGATCATGCCCTCCAGCGCTTGCACGAGGGCTTCTGTAGGGTATTGCCGGGCTTTGGCAATGAGGTCGGAGAGAATCTCCAGATGAGCGGCAATCCATTCGAGGTCGAACAATCCGGGAAATAATTGCGACAGGTAAGCGTCTTTTTTGCCCGAACGGAGCAGTTTAATCCCGCGCCGCCGGTTGGCGATGCGCATTTCGTCGTCGGCAAATGGGTGCGAGTGGATCAGCCCGACGCCGGACAAGGCGCCGGGGGTTTGCGACAAGACTTCGAGCGCGACGTATCCGCCCATCGAATGGCCGAGGAGGATGTAGCGCTTGATATCTAGCGACTGCAAAAGGTTAGTAACAGCGTCGGCATAAGCGTCAATACCTGCGCTTGGGGGTATGGGCGATTTGCCAAATCCGGGCAAATCAACCGCAAGTACGGGGATGTCAGATAATCGACCCCAGAATGTTTCTGTCCAGATGCGCAGATCTTCGCAAAAGCCATGGAGCAAGACCAAAGGCGGTTGGTTGATCCCGCTACCCAAAAGTGCGTTGTGTTGAAAATACAACATGCGGGTCAGTTCAGAAATCAATGAACGATCGTGCCTACGTCTTCACCCAGGGCGATGCGGCGCAGGTTGTCCGGTTGGTTGATGTCAAAAACGATGATCGGCATGTTATTCTCTTTGCAGAGGGTAAAGGCTGTCATGTCCATCACCTCCAGGCCCATGCTAATCACCTTGGCAAAAGTCAACTTGTCAAAGCGTATGGCGTCCGGATCTTTTTCGGGGTCGGCAGTGTAAATACCGTCCACGCGGGTGCCTTTGAGGATGACATCGGCTTTGATCTCGCTGGCCCGGAGAGCCGCGGCGCTGTCTGTCGTGAAGAACGGATTACCTGTGCCTGCCGCGCAGATAACCACCCGACCTTTTTCGAGGTGTCGTATGGCCCTGCGACGGATGTAGGGTTCGGCCACGCTTTCCATCTTGAGGGCGGTCATGAGGCGGGTGAACACGCCGATGCTTTCCAGCGCGCTTTGCAGGGCCAATCCGTTGATCACCGTAGCCAGCATGCCCATGTAGTCGCCAGTCACCGGCTCAATGCCCGTCTCTTCGGCTTGCAGCCCGCGAAAGATGTTGCCGCCGCCAATGATTACAGCTACTTCGGCGCCCATGGTCTGAATTTCTTTGATCTGGTGAGCGTAATGTTGGAGCATGTTGGGTTCGATACCATACTGCTGAGATCCCATTAGACTCTCTCCAGATAATTTGAGGAGAATTCTTTTGTACTTCAACGCCATAGCATGTTTTTGTTGAAAAAAGGATTCAGGCGGGTATATTGTTTGAATAAAGCGGATGCGCGTACATGAATTCGTTGACCGCTTTTTTTACGGATTGGCAGCGTCCAGCGTCGTCCGGATGGCTGAGCGCTTCGTCGATCCACGCGACCACTTGCCGACAATCGTCTTCAAGCAAACCGCGCGTGGTGATCGCGGCGGCGCCGATGCGGATACCGGAGGTCGTCATGGGGGGCTGTGGATCGAAGGGTATCATGTTTTTGTTGACCGTGATATCGGCGGCGCCCAGGACGTGCTCGGCTGTTTTTCCGGTGATGTTTTTGCTGCGCAGGTCGATGAGCATCAGGTGATTGTCCGTGCCGCCTGATATGATGTCATATCCGCGGTTTACAAATTCGGCAGCCATGGCCTGTGCGTTACGGATGATTTGCTGGCCATATGCCTTGAACGCCGGTTGCAGCGCTTCGCCAAAAGCCACGGCTTTGGCGGCTATGACATGCTCCAATGGCCCGCCCTGCATGCCGGGGAATACGCCGCTGTCCAGAATGGCTGACATTTTGATCGGCGTTCCCTTTTTGGTGACGCGGCCCCAAGGATTATCAAAATCGCTACCCATCATGATGATGCCGCCGCGCGGCCCCCGGAGCGTTTTGTGGGTTGTGCTGGTCACGATGTGGCAGTGGGGCAGGGGATCGTTGAGCAGGCGGGCGGCAATCAGACCCGCAGGGTGTGCGATATCAGCCAGCAACAAAGCGCCTACCTGATCGGCTATGGCCCTGAAGCGCGCATAATCCCAATCGCGCGAATACGCAGAAGCGCCGCAAATTATCAATTTGGGGCGCTCCTGTAAGGCAATCTCTTCTACTTTATCCATGTCGATCAGGCCGCTGTCCGGTTCGACGCCGTAGAAGGACGGATCATACACCTTGCCGGAATAATTGACCGGCGAGCCGTGCGACAGGTGACCGCCGTGGGCCAAATTGAATCCCAAAATCTTGTCGCCCGGTTGGAGGCAGGCCAAAAAAACGGCGGCGTTGGCTTGCGCGCCTGAGTGCGGCTGCACATTGACCCACGCGGCGCCGAATAGCGCCTTCAGGCGGTCGATGGCCAGTTGTTCGACCTCGTCCACCACCTCGCAACCGCCGTAATACCGGCGACCGGGGTAGCCTTCTGCATATTTATTTGTCAGGCAGGAGCCCATAGCCGCCATCACGGCCGGGCTGGCGAAGTTTTCGGAGGCAATCAGTTCCAGACCGCGGCTTTGACGGTCGTACTCTTTCTGGATGAGTGAAAATACGATATCAGACATGAGGATCAAATTGACGCGCAAAGGTAGCGCGTTTTGGCGAGTACTGGCAAAAAAAAAGCGCGGCCCTCTTTTGGGCCGCGCTCGGATTTCCCGTATATAATCTCATGAAAAGTGTCTGTGCTGTTGGTCAACTCGCGCGACTACTGCCTGTTGACGCTACAAAGGTGCGACAAGTCACCGACATGAAAAGGTACAAAAAATAGGTTTTGTTGAGTTGTTTTTTTTTATTTTTTTGATCTAAATCGCATTGAAAAGGTGTAAAATAAACATTTTTTTACTTTTTTTTCGAAAAAAACAAGGATCTAAAAGTGTTTTTGTTGAAAAAAATAACAAAAAATTGGTACCGTTTTTTTAAAAAAATTAGCAAATTTTAAATTTTATTCAGATAAAAACGCTTCCGAACGCTCAACGATCGCGCCGCTTGCTAAAAATTGGTTGCAAAAAAAGTCCTCAGCGGTTGGCGTTGCCTATCCGTTTGTTATACTCGCGCCCGAAAACTCACTCTTCCCTGTACGCGTCATGGGAGCCTTCCGTTTTCTCGCAAAAACCATGTCGCCGCGCTCTTTGCGTGAAAGATCTTTGCGGCCTTTGCGTGAGAATTACAAAGGGCGGGAGGCCTGCGCCCGCTCTGCACGCCCCCCTCTCCCCTGAAAGAGATCGGGGCAGCGGCGCGAGATCCGCGTATGCTCAATGATGAGTCGGCGCGTGCATTTGCAATTATTGCCAGTATGGTCCACTTTGCTTTTTTGTATTTTTCATCCTGTATTCAGACGCTACCTTTGTGCCAAAATCTTCTTTTTTTTATGACTTGTAAAGAATTTGGCCTTGTCGTCACTGTGGCGTTTAGTTGGCTTCATGGGGCCTGGGGTCAGGGAGCCATCCCTTTTGAACGAGCGACATTTCCGGTTGCGCAATTGGGGCAGTCTTTGCGTTTTCCGTTTGCCGGCGGGCTGAATGCGCCGCAACTTTGGCCGGCCGATCTCAACAACGACGGCTTGGATGATCTTGTCGTCTTCGACCGGGTGGGCGACTATGTTTTGACCTTTATCAACAACGGCGCGCAGGGCGATGCGGCCTACGACTATGCGCCCGATTATGCGCGGCACTTTCCGCTGATCTTGCACTTTATGGTGATGCGGGACTACAACGCCGACGGCGCTATGGATATTTTTTGCGCCAGCACCGATCCCGGAACCAATGAAATGCAAGTATTTCGCGGATATTACGAACAGGATACGCTCAAGTTTGCGCCTTATTTGTTTCAATATTCGGGTTGTTCAACTTGCGACCCCCGATACATATATTATCCGTCGTCGCAGCCCGGGTTTTGGTTCAACATGGCGATAGCCGAGACGGATATCCCCGCCGTTGAGGATATCGACGGCGACGGCGATTTAGACATACTTATTTTTGATTTCATCGTCGGGGGGCATATCTTATGGATTCGAAACATGTCGGTCGAGAAGAACCTCGGTATCGACAACATGCGGTTCGAGCTTTGGGACGACTGCTGGGGGCGATTTTACGAGAGCGGGTTTTTGGCGTGTTACTGCGATCTGAGCGCTTCGCCCGACCTATGCGCCAATCCGTTCAACGGGCCGACGGCGGTCGAGCGGGACAAACGGCATCCGGGTTCGACCATTTTGGCCATCGACCTGGATGGCAACGGGTTGAAAGACCTGCTGCTTGGCGATGTGTCGTTTGATTGTATCAACGCGCTTTACAACCACGGCGCCAGTTTTTCTGCCTGGATGAGCCAGCAGGACACCGCATTCCCTCAATACGACACGCCGGTCAAACTTTTTCAGTTTCCGGCTATGTTCAGTCTGGACGCCGACAACGACGGCTTGCGAGACCTGATTGCGGCCCCTGCCAATAAGACCATCTCAGAGGATCGCCAAAATGTATGGGTCTATCGCAACCAAGGCGGCGCGCCGGGCGTTGGCAATTATTCGCTCAACTCCAAACGGTTTCTGGTAGGCGATATGATCGATGTAGGCAGCGGCGCTCATCCGGCTATTGCGGATGTGAACGGCGACGGACTGCTGGATTTGGTGGTCGGCAACGCCGGCTTTTTCACGGTCGGCAAACCCGACAACAGCCGGCTGGTGTTGTATCTGAATACAGGCACGCCGACGGCCCCAGCCTTTACGCTGGCGGATGAGGATTGGTTGCAGTTCTCGCAGTTGGCCAATTTCGACAGTGAATTTTCGCCTGCTTTTGGCGATTTAGACGGCGACGGCGATCTGGACCTGATCGTAGGCGGAGCCATTGGGGGGCTGTATTGCTACTTCAACAGCGCCGGTCCGGGGCAAGCGATGAACCTTACGCGCGACTTCAACCCCATGTGGTGGGATATGCGCCGGGGTATTATTGCCGCGCCGTATATCGTGGATCTCGACGGCGACGGCAAAGCAGATATCCTGACCGGCAAGCGCAACGGGCGCATCAGTTTTTACAAAAACATCGGCGCTCCCGGGGCGCCGGTATTCGATACAGATCCCACGATTCTGAACCTGGGCAACGTGAGCGCGGTGCCTCCGAACGATTTTGTGGGCTTTGCGACGCCTGTCGTGGTGCCCCAAAACGGCAAAAACCTGCTCGTGAGCGGTTCTCAGAGCGGTCGTCTGATTCTTTGGGACGACGTGAGCGCCAGCGCAAGCCCTTTCACACAGATTACGCAGAATATGGGCGGTATTCGCGTGGGCAACCGCAGCCATCCGGCCTTTGCGGATCTGGACGGCGACGGTTATCTGGAGGCCGTAGTCGGCAACCTGCGCGGCGGTCTGGAATTGTTCAGGACCGGCTTGACGGCGGCATCCAGTTCGCTCGCGCCCACGCCCCAGGCCCCGCGCCTGGCCCTTGCCCTGTACCCCAACCCCGCCGCCGACGCGGCGTGGGCGCAGTCGCAGTTTGCCGGCGAAAAACGCTGGCGCCTGTACAATTTGCAAGGGCTGCTATTGGCCTCGGGCGTAGGCGCGGACGGCTCCTCTTTTCGCATCGATCTGGCCGGATTGCCGCCGGATTTGTATGTGGTAGAGGCGGTATCGAAAGGGGGCGTAGAGATCGGCCGCGTGCTCAAGCGCTGAAAGGGTGCGGCGCATCAGCGCATGCCGGCTACTTTGTGCATGGCTGAGCTGCGGTTGGGCGCGTCCAGTTTGGCCAGTATCTGTCGCACGTGTGTTTTGATGGTATTTTCGGAGACAAATTGTTTTTCGGCGATTTGCTTATTGTTTAGTCCGGTGCACAGATCGCACAGCACTTCGTATTCTCTGGGACTAAGGGGTTCGAGCGCGTGCTTGTTGACGACTTCGAGATCGGGCGTCTTGCCGGGTTTGTTTTCATGCGCGAATCGATATAGCGCGACTTCCAATGCGCCGAGCAGTTCCGCCTCCGAAAAGGGCTTCAGCACATATCCGTATGGCATGGTTTTTTTGGCCTCGTCGATGACGCCCCGGTCGCCGTACGAGGTGAGGAAAAGAAACGGGATTTTGTATTTTTCGTGGATGATGCGGCCCAGGTCGATGCCGTTTTGGGGGCCTTTGATGTTGATATCCAAGAGCGCCAGGTCGGGTTGTCGGATGGCCAGCAAATCCAATGCTTTGTCGCTGGAGTAAGCGACCCCGGCGACATGGTAGCCTATGTTTTGGAGAGTCTCGGCAATATCTTCTGCGATCAGCGGTTCGTCCTCCACGATGAGAATACGGATGTCTGTCATGGTTGCATCAAAAGGTGGCGAGGGATGCGCACGACAATACTGCTGCCCATTTCTACAGTTTCGAAATGCAATTCGGCGTCTAACTTGCGTACAAATGCCCTGATCAATTTGTATCCAAAAGTTTCGTTGAGCTTGAGCGTCTCGGGATCAAACCCTGCGCCATTGTCTCTCACGCGCAGAATGGTTCCCGAATCGTCAGATTGGAGCGATAGGGCGAGCGTGTCTCCACTGCCGGACGCAAAGGCGTACTTTAGCGCGTTAGACACCAATTCGTTGACGATCAGTCCAAGCGATATGATGGCATCCACGTCCATGTTGATGTCTTCCACTTTCAATTGGAGGCTGACGCCTTGCGGTTTGTAAGTTTCGAACAGTTCTGCGCAGAGTCGGTGGAGGTATTCCTTAGCGTTTACATCCGACAAACTGTCGGTCATGTACAAGTTTTGATGAATCAGCGCCATAGAGCGCACACGGGTTCGGCTATCCGTGACCGCTGAAAAAGCCCCTTGATCTTTGATGTGTTTCGATTGCAGGTTGAGGAGGCTGGAAATAATTTGCAAGTTGTTTTTTACCCTGTGATGGATTTCGCGCAGCAGCATGTCTTTATCGGCCAGCGCCTTTTCGATGAGCATATTCTTTTCGGCGATTTTTTCAGCGTTTTTCTTTTTTTGAAAAAAG
This sequence comes from Saprospiraceae bacterium, assembly GCA_046296435.1. Taxonomy (GTDB): domain Bacteria; phylum Bacteroidota; class Bacteroidia; order Chitinophagales; family Saprospiraceae; genus M3007. Next base: position 24,920 of record JBKBLI010000005.1, read on the forward strand.
AGGAAAAAACCCAATAAGGCAATACATACGGCTGCTATCACGACGGCCGACAAGAGCCATTGCGCGTGCCGGCTATTGCGGAGGCGTAGCGCGCTGAGTTCTGCTTCGGTCTTCAATTCGCGGATTTGTCGTTCCTTTTCGGCGGACTGGTAGCTCGCCTCGATCTGTCGGACGTATTCGCTTTGCCGGCGCGCGTTTGCGCTATCGCGGTAGGTTTGCGCCAATTGGAGGTATTCCAAAGCCTGAGGATAGCGCCCTTCGCCGACGCTAAGATCAGAAAGCCCTTGATAAACGCGGGCGAGCACGCCTACGGCACGGAGTTGTTGGGCAGGTTTCAGCGCATCCTGCAAGTGTTTGCGCGCATCCGGTAGTTCGCCTTTCGCCAGCGCAAGTTCGCCCAGCAACACGGCGTATTTCATTTGCAAAGCCTGATCTTTAATGTTGACCAGATAAGGAGCGCCTTGCCGCGCCATGGCTTCGGCTTGGGATAGTTGCTTGTTTTTTTGGAAAAAATTAGCGAGTCTGAGGTATTGATTGGCTGTGCGCGTGTGGTTGGGAAGCGATAGACTGATTGTGAGCGCATCCTGATAGTATATCAGCGCCTCAGATAGATCTTCGTTTTTTTCAGCGATATTGCCAAGCGTATTCAATGCGGTGACTTTGTGGCCTTTGAGGTCCAAAGAGTCGGCCATCAGCAAGGCGCGGCGCGCATAATCCACTGCGCGGACATCGTGGTTTTCGATCGCCAACACTTCTGCTATGTTGTTGAAAAGCATAGCTGTTTGCTCGGGTTTTTGGGCGATTTCGGAAGCGCTGAGGCCCTGCATGAAAACCGACAAGGATTTTCCGTATTGTAGGGTGTTCACATAAAAAATGCCCAGTCGGTGATATGCGACGGCCAGATACTGCGTATCGCGTATTTCCTCCTTGATTCTCAGATTTTGTTTGAAAAAAAACTCGGCGGAGTCCACTTGCCCAAGCGCATAATAATTGTCGCCGATGAGACCAAGGCGAGAGGAATACAACTTGTGGTCCTTGATTTTCAGGCAGGCCTCCGCACACCGCAAGTTGTGAAATAAAGACGCCTTATGATGACCTCTGATGCGGTGCGTTTCGCCCAGCACGCTGTGGGCATACATGGCCTTTTCGTGTAAGCCGGATAGGTCCGCATGGCGAATCACCAAGCGATAGATCGCCAACGCGCTGTCTGTCATGCCGGAGGCGAGCAGGTCGCTCGCCCACCGTTCTGCGACGCGGGCCAAAGTCGAGTCATGCGCTTGCCGGTCTTTTAGCAAGCGATACTGCACAGCCAAGGCTTCCGGTTTGGGGGCTGGCCCGTCCCCATGCTGTGCGAGCGACGGGCCGCCTCCCAAGGAGGCAAGGCAAACCAACAATATCCAAGCCTTCCGGTACAACAAACGCATTGTGCCGCAAAGGTATTCAGGATTAAAAGGGTCGGCGCTCATCCTTTCGGATGATTTTGCCGCATCAGCACGGTTAATCATTCTTTCGGGTGATTTTTAGGTGAAAAAGCAGCCATAATTTTGTCTTGGTTTTAACCTGAAAATAAAAATCTACATCATGACAATCAAGTCTTTTTTTCTTTTTGCATCGCTCGGCCTTGCCGTGACAAAGTCAGAAGCGCAGACGCCCTTTTTCTATAAAAACCCCAATAACGCTGCTGCGCTGTGCGCCGATCCGCAAAGCAAGCGGCCCAAACAGCGTCGCGCAAGCCGCGTCGAGCCTGTTGCGCCGACCGACGAACGGGTCCTCTTGTCCCCCGCCAACATGAGCGCGTACATCGTCGCCAATCTGCAATACCCCGCCTTAGCCGAAACGAATAAAATAGAAGGCGTAGTGCAAGCCAAAATTTTACTCAGCCCGGAGGGATTGGTCGCCAACAGCGAAATCGTCAAAGGATTAGGTTACGGATGCGACGAGGCGGTGCTGAAATTACTTGCAGATATGCCGGCGTGGAAACCGCTTTCAGACCGCGCTCTGGAGTTGATCATCCCGGTTCGTTTCGTGCTGCGCTGAACGATTATGACATACGCTGCAATGGCCCGAATTCCGCATCGGTTTTGACAAGGCGTACCTGCTGAAGTTCAGACTCAATGCCGCCTATGGCGGGTCTGGCGGCGTCGAGCCCCGCTATAGCGGCGCGCCAAGACATCGCAGACGCATCGCATGATCATTGCGGAAGCGTCGCGAGTGCTCGGCCCGGCCTGCTTGTGCCGGAAAAATGTTGGCAGGTCTTCAGTCGCCGCAATACAATGGCCTGTGCGGCGCGCCCTCCATTGCCCGAAGGCGACCGCTGCCGGCCCATGATCCTCGCGCCCTGCGCCTTCGCGCGCGCCCTTAGGTCGCAGGCCAAAAAGTTACGGGTCGCGTCATGAACGACGCGCCCGCCCTTACATTATTCTCTTTTGTGGTCGATCATGCGAGCCTCTTTAACGCCAATTTGCAGCTTTAAGGGCCAAATTGGCGGCCAAAACTCCTTTTTATCGCGCTTAGGCCCGCTCGCCCAAAGCTTTTTGAGTTGTTTTTGTGAAAAAAATGACTAAAAAGCTGCCTGTTGCCGATTCGCGTTATATTTGCCCAAAAAATTGAAAAAAGCGCATGGCAAAAACGGCTGCGGAATCCATCGGCAAACGCAAAAAAGAAACCATACTGCTCTTAGTTGTGGCGGCGTTGGGCTTGATAGGCTTGCTGGCGCTTCAGTTTACAGAAGGCGATTTGAGCGGCGAGTCCAACCGCGCTTTGGTCAGGGCGGGAGCGGAAGCCCCTAAGCTAGCAGAAACCGCTCCCCGGCTGCGCATACGCGGCAGCCTGATCAAAACCGACGAAAACCCTGAAGCGGATAAGCCCTTTCATTTCAAAATGACCGACTTTGCCCAGGGCGCCGCCTATGAGTTGGATCTGGGTGACGGAACCCGTAAGCGATTCGACGAAAAAGGCGTCATTCGGCATGTCTATCACCGGAAAGGCCCATTTACGGTGCGTTTGTTCGCCGAGTTCGAGGGCGAAGTCATGGCTTTAGACTCTACTGTCAAAGTAGTAGGCGGACGCCCAGAACGCATAGAGATCATCGACGGCATCGATTTTTGAACGCCCAAACCTCAAGCGCCGCCGCTTCCTTCGCGCGACGAAAAGCCGCGCGAGCGAATAAGCGCGGCGCGAGCGCCCCAACGCGCCCCAGAGCCGAAACTAAAGAAGGTCAAGATGCGGAAGGCCGTATCTTTTTTAGATTGGTATAGCCCGGCGACATTTTTTTTTAAATCAGGCGCGCAAGGCAAAAATATTTTATCAAACAAACACAACATTACGAAGCGCATGAAAAAAATTGGAATTCTCCATGGGAAAGAAACCACCTTCCCGGAAGCGGTGGTTGCGCGTATCAACAGCAAAAATGTAAAGGGCGTACATGCCGAACCAACGTTGGTAGATGAACTGATGCAAGGCGAACCCACACCCTACGCCGTCATTCTAGACCGAATAAGTCAGGATGTGCCTTTTTATCGCGCCTATCTGAAAAATGCAGCGCTCAACGGAACGGCCGTGCTCAACAACCCCTTCTGGTGGAGCGCTGACGAGAAGTTTTTCAACAACTGCCTGGCCACCAAAGTCGGCGTGCCGGTACCCAAGACGATCCTGCTGCCTTCCAAGCAAATGCCGCCCGACACCAGCGCGCAGAGTTTCCGCAACATGAAGTATCCCCTCGATTGGGAACGAATGATCGAATACCTCGGCGGCTTCCCCCTCTTCATGAAACCCCACAGCGGAGGCGGATGGAAAAATGTATATAAACTGCACGACTTCGAGGAGTTTTTTGCCGCATACAACGAAACCAATACCCTTGTCATGTTGCTGCAAGAAGCCATCGACTTTGAGTCGTATTTCCGCTGCTATTGCCTGGGTGGCAAGTACGTGCGCATCATGGACTATGAGCCGCGCAATCCGCATCACCTGCGCTACGTAGCCGACCACAAAGCGCCTCAGGCCCTCCTCGATCTCATGCGCGATTACGTACTAAGGCTCAACCACGCCCTGGGCTACGATTTCAATACCGTCGAGTTCGCCGTGCGCAAAGGCGTGCCCTACGCCATCGACTTTTGCAATCCGGCCCCCGACGCCGACCTGCATTCCGTAGGCGAAGAAAACTTCGAATGGGTGGTAGAGAATGCCGCCAACATGATGATCGAAAAAGCGCTGGAGCACAAGGACGGCGCCAACAACCTGACCTGGGGAACATACGTCAGCGGCGCGACGGCAGGCGCGCTGCCATCGGCGCCCGACGCTTCGGCCAAAACCGCAGGCAAAACCTCGCGCGCCAAAAAGTAAGACCTCGCAACCGCGCAAAACGCAGCGTGGACGCCGAACCTCCGTAAAGAAAAATGTAGATGCGGCGCGCTTCGCAGCGATGCCAAACGTTCGGACTCGTTGACAAAACCTGACGCCCAAAAATCCAGGCGTCAGGTTTTACATTTAAAAAAACAATATGCCGCATGTTGTCGTTCTATGTCGGTCGTCGCAAAGGTCGCGTCCGCCCGGTCTAAAAGCGACGAGAATAAAAAGCCAACAACGCACGTGCGGCGCCAAGGGCCTCAAGCGTCTTTTTTGAAAAATGACCGAAACAAAAATCGGAGACATACGCGCGCTGAACTTAGCGCAAATCGAACAAAAGCTCGCCGAGTGGGGCGAGCCGCGATTTCGGGCCGCGCAGGTGTATGCGTGGGTTTGGGAGCGACAGGCCGATAGCTTCGAGGCCATGAGCAACCTGCCCAAAGCCCTGCGCGAACGCCTTTCGAACGCATTTGCTTTCGAACGCTTGCGCCAAGATCTCTCCCAGACCAGCGCCGACGGCACTGTCAAGACCCGCTGGCTCACGGCCGACGGCCACCGCATCGAAAGCGTACTCATCCCCGTACCCGCCGACGAGCGCTACACTGCCTGCGTCAGCACTCAGGTGGGCTGTAGTCTGACCTGTTCGTTCTGCGCTACAGGACGCATGGGGCGCAAGCGCAACCTCGAAGCCTGGGAGATCGTAGAGCAAGTAGCCGGCGTCAATCGGGACTGCGAGGCGCGCTACGGACGCCCGCTCACCAATGTCGTTTATATGGGTATGGGCGAGCCGCTGCTCAATTACGCCAATACGCTCGAGAGCGTACGGCGCCTTACCGCTCCGGGACCACAGGGCTTGGGTATGGGCGCCCGGAGGATCACCGTCAGCACGGCAGGCATAGCCAAGATGATTGCCCGATTGGCCGACGACGGCTACCGCTCCAATCTGGCCCTCAGCCTGCATGCCGCCGACGACCGCAAGCGCTCCGAGATTATGCCGATCAACGACAGCAATCGCCTCGAAACGCTCATGGACGCCCTGAGCTACTTCTACCGAAAGACCAAAAACCGCATCTCCTACGAGTATATCGCCTTCGACGGCTTCAACGACGGTCTCGACGACGCCGCTTTGCTGCTCAAACTCTGCCGTCGCAATTTCCCCGTACGCCTCAACATCATCGAATACAACCCGATTGAGGGCGTGGCTTTTCAGCGCTCCGACGACGAACGCCTCAACCGCTTTGCCGCTTACCTGGCCGACCGGGGCGTCACCGTCACCGTGCGGCGTAGCCGAGGCAAAGATATTGACGCCGCTTGCGGACAATTGGCCAACAAATAGCACCATGCAGTACCATCAAGACATAGAAACCCTTCAGCAGGTCATCGCGCAGGAAGCATTGGTCATCCAACACCTGCGCAACGAAATTGCGCAGGTGATCATCGGGCAGGACGCTATGGTTGAACGCTTGTTGATAGGCGTTCTGGCTAAAGGGCATATATTGCTCGAAGGCATGCCGGGTTTGGCCAAAACACTGGCCATCAAGACCCTTGCCCAGGCGGTTGACGCCCACTTCAGCCGCATACAGTTTACGCCTGATCTGCTACCCTCCGACGTGGTCGGCACCATGGTTTACAACCCCGCCGACGCCTCTTTTTCCGTCAAAAAAGGGCCGATTTTTGCCAACTTTGTACTGGCAGACGAAATCAACCGCGCCCCGGCCAAAGTACAAAGCGCCCTGCTCGAAGCCATGCAGGAACGCCAGGTCACCATCGGATCGCACAGCTATGCGCTACATGAACCTTTCCTCGTCATGGCTACGCAGAATCCCATCGAACAGGAAGGAGCCTACCCTTTGCCCGAGGCCCAATTGGATCGCTTTCTCCTCAAAGTCAATATCGATTACCCCACGCGCGAGTCTGAACGCCAAATCATCCGCCTCAACCTCGGCAGCCAGTTGCCGCAGATAAAGCCGGTCAGTTCGGCGGCGGCCCTGCTGCGCGCCCGCGAAATCGTGCAACGCATTTATGTGGACGAAAAAATTGAGCAATATATCCTCGACTTGGTGATCGCAACCCGACGCCCGGAAGATTATGGGTTGGCTGCGCTCAAGCCCCTGCTGGCCTACGGGGCTTCGCCGCGCGCCGGCATAGGGATGGCTCAGGCTGCGCGGGCGCTGGCTTTCCTGCGCGCCCGGGCTTACGTCACCCCCGACGACGTGCGCGCCGTTTGTTTTGACGTGTTGCGCCATCGCATCGGGCTGACCTTCGAAGCGGAAGCTGAACAGGTCGGGCCGGATCAGATACTCGCCCGTTTGGTGGGTGTCATCAAAGCGCCCTGACTTCAGACCCTACGACGGGCAAAGAGTGCAGGGCAAGAGGTCCGGCGCAAAGGTATAGATGCAACGGCGCGCCCATGCCGGCAACGCACGGCAAGCGACAGTTTTTTTTATCACAAAAAGTTTTATTTTGAGCGCCTCAACTGTTTTTTCTAAAGTTTGGGAATCTATGCTTCTCGGCCTGGCATGCGTCTTATGCTTCTGCGGTCAAAACCCCGCCGAACCCGCCGCCGCGCGGCAAGCCCCGCAGCCAGCATCTGCGCCCCTCACGCCCGTGTCCTATTTGTTGGGTCAATTTGACCCCGCCACACATCCCGACTTTGTGAGCGTCGGAAAACCCTACTCCGATAGGCCCGGTATGCGGATGCGGAAAGAAGCCTTCGAAGCGTTCAAAAAAATGTATGAAGCCGCCCGGGATGAGGGCGTCAACCTCAAAATCATTTCCTCGACCCGCAATTTTGCGCAGCAAAAAGCAATCTGGGAGGGCAAATGGGAGCGCCTCGCCACCCAAACGCCCGACCCCCGCGCCCGCGCCTTGCGCATCCTGGAGTATTCGTCCATGCCCGGGACCTCGCGCCACCATTGGGGCGCAGATATAGACCTCAACGACCTGAACGACGCCGCTTTTGTTGGAAAAGGAGCGCATCGAGCCGTATATGAGTGGCTCAGCCGCAGGGCCGGAGAGTTTGGCTTCTGCATGCCCTATTCGGCAGGTCGCGCCACGGGTTATCAGGAGGAAAAATGGCACTGGTCTTACATGCCTCTATCCTCCCAATTCCTGAGCGACTACGAACGCCAGATTCGCGCCGAACAAATCAGCGGATTCCGCGGCGACTCGCTTGCCGCGACATTGGATGTAGTGAATCGATATGTGTCCGGCATCGCCCCTGAATGTCGTCGTTAAATCTTTTTTTGATATGAAAGCAGAAGACGAAATCCTCGCAAACATGCAGCATAAAACCATCGTAATGACCGGGGCGACTTCCGGACTGGGCCGGGTTGCCGCTTTGAAATTGGCCGAAGCCGGGGCGCGGGTATGGGTGATGTGCCGCAATCCGCTCAAAGGCGAAGAGCTGCTGAAGGATTTTGCATACGCTGAAAACGAATCGGCAGGCAGTATCAAACTGGTCTCGTGTGATTTGACCGATCTGAAGACGGTCGTCAGCGCTTGCGCGCACATCATGGCTGATTCGCCGCAGATCGACGCGCTTCTCAACAATGCAGGAGTGTGGATATTCAAGCGTCGGGAAACTGCCGACGGTATCGAGACGACCTTTCAGGTCAATGTGCTGGCGCCCCTGCTGATCGCGCGCCTGCTCATGCCCGCGCTGCGGGCCGCCGCCGGAGCGCGGGTCGTCAATACGGCTTCGGCCATGCACAAAGGGCCTATTTATTGGGATGACGTAGAGTTGCGCGCCGGCTATACCGGCTTTAAGGCCTACCAGCAATCCAAACTGGCTTTGATCTTGCTCACGCGCCTGTACGCCGCGCGCCACGCCGCCGAAGGCATAGCGCACTACAGCGTGCATCCCGGTCTGGTAAGCACCGACATCGGGCGCGAAGGCGGATGGCTTGCGCGCGCCTTCTTTAGCGTGTTCGGAATATCGCCCGAGGAGGGCGCCGATACGCTGCTCTATCTGACCAATACCGATCCTGCGCTTTTAGAAAACGGGTCCTATTACATCAAGCGCCGGCCGGTCGGTTCCGCTACGCCCTTGAGTCGCGATTTGGATGCCGCAGCGCGCCTCGAAGCGCTCTGCCTTGAATACCTGCGTACCTGGATTCAATAATGGAATTGCTGCCTGTTGCGTTGGTTTCCTTGACTGCGTTTGCGGCGGCCGTGCTGACTTTCTTCTCGGGATTTGGCCTGGGTACCTTGTTGATGCCCGTGATGGCCTTGTTTTTTCCGGTCGAAACGGCGGTAGGCATGACCGGGGTGGCGCATCTGTTCAATAATCTGTTCAAACTCGGGTTGACTGGTCGGCATGCCGACAAGGCCACGTTGTTGCGATTTGGCGCGCCGGCGATACCGGCGGCACTTGCGGGCGCATGGCTGCTGTTGAGTCTGGGTAAGTTGCCGGACTTATTTAAGTATGACATGTTCGGAAAGGAGTTTGGCGTTTCGCCGCTCAAGTTCACCATATCAACCTTACTGCTGATCTTTGCCGCCCTGGAGTGGAATCCGCGATTCCGGAGCAGCCTGATAGCGCGCAAACACCTGGCGTTTGGCGGCGCGCTCAGCGGTTTTTTTGGCGGGTTGTCCGGGCATCAGGGCGCATTGCGCAGCGCTTTTCTGATCAAAGCGGGTTTGTCGAAGGAGGCGTTTGTGGGGACCGGCGTCGTGGTCTCCGCTCTGATCGATCTGACGCGGGTGTGCGTGTATGGCGCAGGCGGCCTGGGCGACCTGTCGGGACGGCTTGTTTGGGTGGTTTCGGCTACCCTTTCGGCCATGTTTGGCGCTTATGTTGGGCACAGACTGCTAAAAAAAGTAACTTTGCGCTTTGTACAGCGGTTTGTAGCCCTGATGCTCGCCATGCTTGCCTTGGCGATGGGCGCCGGCTGGATCTAATCCTGTCCTCAATTACGACACATGGTATCTGTAGAAAAAGCGGCAGAGATCATACGCGGGGGCGGCGTAGTTGCCTTCCCGACCGAGACGGTGTACGGTCTCGGCGCCAACGCTTTGGATCCGGTCGCTGTAGCCCGCATATTTGCGCTCAAGGCAAGGCCCGCATTCGACCCCTTGATTGTGCACGTAAGTTCGCTATCCGGCATGCTCCCGCTGATCAAAGGGCCTGTTCCAGCCTTGGCGATCGCCTTAGCGGAGCGTTTTTGGCCCGGCCCGCTGACGATGGTGCTCGACAAAAGCGATGCGACGCCGGACATCGTCACGGCGGGTCTGAAGCGGGTCGGTATCAGGGCGCCCCGTCATCCCCTTGCTTTGGCTTTGCTCGAAGCGGCCGGGTGTCCGATAGCCGCTCCAAGCGCCAACAAATTTGGCAGAGTCAGCCCGACTACGGCCCAACATGTGCGTCGCCAACTGCCCGAATTGGAGTGTGTATTGGATGGCGGCCCTTGCCAAGTAGGTATTGAATCAACGGTTGTCGCCCTGCACGACGACGGATTCGAATTGTTGCGCCCCGGCTTTGTCACGCCTGAGCAACTGCTCGAAGTTGCGCCTCAGTCCGGCCGCAACACCGCTGCTGATTTGGTGTCGCCGGGCTTGTTGTTGTCGCATTATAGCCCCGAAAAGCCTGTGTACATAGAGGGTGAAGCGCAACTGCGTGCGGATACCGACAGAGGGGTTTATCTGTCGTTTAGCGGCAAGGCCCCTGAGGGTTATGCGCGGGTTGAATACCTGTCGCGCGACAGCGACCTGACGGAGGCTGCCGCCAATCTGTTTGGCGCATTGCATCGATTGGAGGAGTCCGCAGAGGCGTTCATGGTGGTCGAAGCTCTGCCCGAGCGAGGACTGGGCGTGGCCATCATGGATCGGCTTCGCAAGGCGGCATACCGCTACCAACAGAATGACCCGCAAACCCATTGAGGCATGCCCGATACCTTGCTCCTGCCCTGTCCCATTGCCCTTTTGCCGAGCGCTTGTCCGACTCGCCGCTCAATTCCCCAACAGTTGAAACATGCTCCGCTCACTTTTTTCGATCCGCAAAGCGCCTAAGGACTTCGCATTTGTCGGCGCCGATATTCATGCGCATCTCATCCCGGGTATCGACGACGGCCCTGAGAATACCGACGATGCCTTGTATCTTGCCGGCGCGTTGCGCGATCTTGGATTCAAGCGTCTGACGGCCACGCCGCACAGCAGCGAGCGCTATTCGAACCAACGCGACGAGATACTTGCAGCCGGCGAGCGGTGGCGGGAGCTCGTTTGGTCGCGCTACCCGGGTATGCCGTTGTCTGTGGCGAGCGAATATCGTTTGGATGAGACTTTTCCCGCTTATATCGCCGACGAAGAGGGCTTGCTGACGTTAGGGGCGGAGGGCCGATTTGTATTGGTGGAGATGCCTTTTGTCGGCGCGCCGCTCACTTTAGAGCAGGATATTTTCACGCTAAAGGCCAAGGGATACCAGATTGTATTGGCGCATCCTGAGCGATACCTTTTTATGGCGGAAAATGCAGCCGCCTATGGGCTTTTGCGCGAAAAGGGTTGTCTGTTTCAGTTGAATTTAATTTCCTTTTCAGGCCATTACGGCGCGCCTGCGTTGCGCAACGCGCATTTTCTGCTCAAGAGAGG
>JBKBLI010000005.1:35948-48670 GCA_046296435.1 Saprospiraceae bacterium
TGGGTGGATTATCTGGCGAGCGACGCCCACCGCGAGCAACACATCGCCGCGTTGAAACGAGTCGCTCAGGATGCGCAAACCATGCGGCTTTTGTCGGCGGCGCCTATTCAGAACCACCAATTTTTATGAAAAAAAAGATTCGCTTTATGCTCTTGGCGGCCATCATGTGCTGCGCCGCTTCGTGTATCAGGTACAAGCAACTGGCCAACTTCAGCGAAGGGGCCGAGTTGCAATCGGGCCTCATCGAGACGGTATCCGCGCCGTATCTGATTCAGGCGCATGACCCTTTGCGTATTGTGATCTCTGTGGGCGACGCGGATCAGAGCAATCCGTTTGCGCTTGCGGGGCAGTTGCAGGGCGTGACGGCGGCAGGGCAGTTTCTCCATCCCACGCATACGGTGGATGCTGAAGGGCGCATACAACTTCCGCTGATTGGCAGCGTTCGGGTAGCTGGATTGGACGTCAATGCGGCAAGCGATACCCTTAGCAGGCGTATCCAGATGTACTTTGTCAATCCGGTAGTGAGTATCCGCGTGACGCATTTCCGCTACACGCTGTTGGGCGAGGTGCGTACGCCCGGTACGTTTACGTCCAATCGGGAGCGGATCAGCATACTGGAGGCTTTGGGTTTGGCCGGCGACCTGACCAACTACGCCGACAGGCGCCGGATTCTGGTCGTGCGAGAGTCGGCCGGCGAACGGCGATTCGCCTACATTGATTTGCATGCGCGCGACGTGTTCAAGTCGCCGTATTACTATCTTCAGCCTGGCGACGTGGTGTATGTCGAGCCTTTGCGCGCTAAGGTGGGCTCCGTGAGCGATCAGGCCAACAAAGTGCTGCCTTACTTGTCGCTGAGCGCCGTGTTGCTCAACCTGCTGATCATTTTGGGTCGGCCCTGAGGCGCTCAGGACCCGGCTATACGCAGTATTTCCTCTACGTATTCGCGGTGATTGGCCAGGCGCGGCACTTTACTTTGGCTGCCCAAGTTGCCGCGTTTTTGCAGCCAACGCACAAAGGTGCCCGGCGGAACTACATGCATGCGAAGGCGATCGAGCGCCATATCCCTAAAGCGTTTAGCTTCGTAGTCGGAGTTGATGCGCTGCAGATTTTGATCGAGAGCATAGTTGAAAAGTTCGATATCGCCGGGCGCCTTGGCAAATTCGATGACCCATTCGTGGCCGCCTTTGCCATTTTGAGCGTTCGAGAAATACAGGGGCGCCGCCGTGTATTCGTTGACCACCGCGTCGAAGCGCGAGCAGGTCTCTGCCAGGGCCTTATCGGTGTCGCCAATCATCACTTCTTCGCCGAAAGCGTTGATGTATTGTTTGGTGCGTCCGGTAATGCGGAAGCAATGCGGATTTTTGCGGGTAAATACGATGGTGTCGCCTGTCTGATAGCGCGCAAGGCCGTTATTGGCGGTGATGACCAAGGCATAGTTTTTGCCGATTTGCACATCCGATACTGTAGCCGCCTGGGGGAAAGGCTCGTTCCAGAACTCGACCGGCACAAATTCGTAGAACACGCCATTGTCAGTCAGCAGGAGCATATCGTTCGACTTCAGGTCGCACTGCGCGCCGAAAAAGCCTTCAGAGGCGTTATATATTTCCTGATAAGCAAAGCTATTGTTCGGAATAAGTTCGCGGAATATATTCCGGTATGGGTCAAAGCCCACGCCGCCGTGCATGTATGCCTGAAGGTGGGGCCATACCTCGAGCATATGGCGCTTGCCGGTAATCTCGAGGATGCGCCGGAACAAGACGATCAGCCAGGTGGGCACGCCCCCGAACATGGCAATATCGTCGCGCCAAGCGGTCTGATGGGCAATTTTTTCAATTTTTTGTTCAAAATTAGCGCCCAGCGCCGTGTCGAAATCTACGGCGTAAAAAGCCTTGCCGATGGCGGGCATGTGATAGGTCATCAGGGCGCTGATGTCGCCAAAGCGCGTATGGGCATATTCCGGTAGCGACTGAAAAGATCCGGGCAGCAGGACATTTTTTCGCCTGAAAATCTCCATGTCCGGGCGGTTGTGGTATAGGAGCGACATGGCGTCCCAACTGCCCGAGATATGGCATCCGTACAGGTTGCCATAGGGGACGGGTATAAACTTGCTTTTGTCGCTGGTAGTACCGCTGCTTTTGCTGTACCAACCGATTCGCCCGGGCCACAGCACGTTAGGCTCGCCAAGCATCATGCGGCGTATGTCTGCGCGAAAGTCTTCGTATTCGCGCACCGGAATGCTCGACGCAAAGCGTTCGTAACTTCGAATTCTTCCGAAGCCGTACCTTCGCCCCTGTTCGGTATTTCGGGCAGCGTCAAGAATCTTAAAGAGCCGGCGTTCCTGCACTTCATCGGGACGGGTCATCCATGCCTCAATCCGGTGCATGCGCAATGCGAGATACTTTTTGACGATTTCGTTGACGAGTCGCTTCATATCTGCTGCTGATTATGAAAAATAAAAATTTTGCCGCTCCCCTAATGATCCAAACTACTTGGTTGAGGATTGTGGAACCAGTTTTTTCGCTTTTGCATCAGTTTTTCACAACAAAGGTATAAAAATGCAAGACCTTGTTATTAGATTTGTAAAAAAAAGTGATATGCCTGCAGTTTTCAGACTGGTACAGGCTCTGGCCGATTACGAGAAGGCCCCCCACGAAGTGCTGACCTCGCCCGACGAATACCTCGCCGATTACGAGGCTGGTCGCTTCGAGTGTTTGGTAGCCGAACATGCCGCTGAGGTGATCGGTATGGCCTTGTTCTTCAATGCTTACTCGACCTGGAAGGGAAAAATGTTGTATCTTGACGATTTAGTCGTGGCGCAGGAATATCGGGGCAAGGGAGTGGGCCAGGCTCTTTACGACGCCTTTATTACATTGGCTTCCGAGCGTGGCTGTCGATTAGCCAAGTGGCAGGTACTCGAGTGGAATACGCCCGCCGTGCGTTTTTACGAACGCAACGGGGCGATTATCGAAACCGACTGGTGGAACGTAAAGCGCCTTTTGTGAGTGCCTGAGCGCCGCGCCAATGTCTCGATATGCGCCGCTGTAGCGGCCAAATGACCTTGTTGGAGCCGTCCGGCTTGTCTATCCCTCAAAACAACGTACATTTGTGCGCTTCGGGCGCTGTGCATCGGCCTCAGCCCCCCCTTGCCCCTCGCCCCTCTCTCCTCCGCGTCCTTGTCGCCAAGCCCAAGCCTTATTTTATGTGGAGATATATTCTGTTTCTGGGAGTCATATGGCTCTTTGGCGCGCTTCGGTCAGAAGCGCAGTCGGACTTGTACATGCACCGCAATCTGCAACGCGCCTACGACAACGGCACGCGTAGCTTAGACGGCAAGCCCGGCCCTAACTATTGGCAAAACCGCGCAAAGTACCGCATCGATGCGCGGGTAGATGTGAAAAAACGCCGCATTAGCGGCGATGCCCGGATCACGTATTACAACAACAGCCCCGATACGCTGCGCACGCTGCGCCTCAAGTTGCAACACGACCGCTATCGTAAAGGCGCTTTGCGCTCCTCTGACGTCAATCCCGCCGATGTGAGCGACGAGGGTACGCGCATCTCGCGCCTGAGCCTCGACGGCAAGCCCTTTGGCAAGGACGACCAACGCCGGTTTGCCACATTCATGGATCTGCGCCTGGGCGACCGCTTCATCGCGCCAGGCGACTCGGCAAGCCTCGAGATCAAATGGGAATATACGGCGCCCGGCGATAAGCGCGCTACCCGCGAATGCTTCTGCGATCCGAATACGTTTTTTATACCCTATTGGTATCCGCAGATAGCCGTCTATGACGATCTGCGCGGCTGGGCGCCTACGCCGTATGCAGGGCAGCAGGAGTTTTACCACGATTTTGCCGATTATGACGTACGCATCGCCGTACCCAAAGGCTATATGGTTTGGGCGACGGGCGAGTGGCAAAACGCCGCGCAGATGCTTCGGCCAGCCGTGTTGGAGAAGTGGAAATCAGCGCATCTCAGAGACGAGGTCGTTTCGATATTTACCGAAGCCGAAATGCGCAAGGGAGCGCCTTTTGTTCCGCTCAAAGAGCATGTGTTTCATTACATCGCGCGCGATGTGCCGGATTTTACTTTTGCCGGTTCGAATCACTACAATTGGGATGCCGCTTCAGTTGAGGTGGATGCCGCTTCCAAGCGCCGCACTTTGGTCAATGCGGCATACAACAGCACCTCGCAGGATTTTTACAAAGTGTGCCAGATTGCCCGCGACGGTATTCGGCTAATGAGCAATTGGCAGCCCGGTTATCCCTTCCCGTATCCCTGCATGACGGTCTTCAACGGAAACGACGGTATGGAGTATCCCATGATGGTCAACGACGCCAGCGTAAGCATGAACGCGGTAACCGGATTGACCGTACACGAGGTGGCGCACACCTATTTCCCGTTTATGATGGGTATCAACGAGCAGGAGTACGCCTGGATGGACGAGGGCTGGGCCTCATTCTTTGATTTTTTGCTCACCGATACGCTCACCGGCGGCAAGCAGGGTAACGTGCGGGGCTACGGCGTCGTTGCAGGTACAGATTTTGACGTGCCGCCGATGGCGCGATCCAGTTTCCTGAGCGGTCAGGCATATCGGGTGGCTTCTTACTCGCGTCCTCAGGCCGCTTACCTCACCCTGTTGGACCAACTGGGCTACGAGACCTTCCATCGCTGTATGACGACTTACATGGATCGCTGGAAAAGCAAGCACCCCATGCCTTACGATTTCTTTTTTACCTGGAACGACGTATCGGGGCAAGATCTCAACTGGTTTTGGAAACCTTGGTTCTTCGAATGGGGGTATCCTGATCTGGCCATTGCAGGTATCGAACAAATGGCCGACGGAACCGAAGTGCTGATCATTGACCGAATCGGCTTATTGCCCGTGCCCCTGCGGCTCGAAATGGAGTACATAGACGGCGCTAAGGAAGTCGTCAAACACCGCCCCGAAATCTGGAAGGACGGAAAAACAAAATTTGCCATAATTTTGCCCCGAGATAAAACGCTTCAGCGCGCGCGACTGGGCGACAGAACCATCCCCGACAGCAACCCGCAGAACAACGTCTGGAGTAGGTGATTTTTTCTTTTTTCACAAAATAAAACTTTGACAACGCCATGAATATCAATAAACTCCTAACCTGGCTCCTCGTCGCGCTCATAGCGGGTCTAATGGTTGTGGCGGGCCTGGAAGTATGGAAAAACCGCGAGAGTCGCAAACGCCAGCAGGCGGAGGAAGAGACGATGCGGAAAGCCATGCAAGACTACGGCATGATCCCCAGAGATACGCTCGACGCTGAGCGAAATAGCAGCTTCAGCGAGGCCGATAGCATGGGTATCGAGACCGGCGGCGCAAACAGCGAGATCAACTACAGCGCGCCTACACAACCGGCGCCCGCCTCAGCCACTCCCGCTCCTCAGCCCGCTCCCGCCGCTACTCCCGCTCCTAAGTCCGCCGAAACCTCTGCCCAAACCTCCGCCAACCGGGAGTTCGACATGGATACGGATCGGCGCGACGGTCGCTATCGGGTGAGCGCAGGCTCGTTTACCAAAATAGCGGGCGCGCGCCGCAGGCTTGAGGAGGTCATCCGACTGGGGTACCACGAAGCCGAGATCGGACGCTACAATCGGGGTAAGTATGCGGTGGTGATCGTCAAGCGCACCGACAACCTCAACGAAGCCATCCGAATTGTGGACAAATTAGAGAGAAAGGGCATAGACGCCAACGTGATCGACCGAAAGCGCCGCAAATGATTTTGCGCGGACAAAGGCTCAAGGAGTCCCAAAGTCGGACTGCATACTCAGGCATACCGTCAAAACGCCCAAGTGATTTTCTTTTTTTTTAAGCGTCAACTCAGGTTGACATTGCCGCCATGCGATACACACAGAATACCCTCAAGAGGATAGAAGCCATACTCGGCGAACTCCAATACGAGGTTCGTTACGAAAAGGGACATTTCCAAAGCGGCTACTGTATCGTCGAGCAAAAACGCGTGGTCGTCGTCAATAAGTTTTTTGATGCAGAAGCGCGGATCAACTGTTTGCTAGATATTCTGGGCGCCCTTCAGTACGACCCGGGAGCTTTGTCAGAGACCTCGCGGGCGTGGCTCAAGCGCACAGACAAATCCGAAAATAACGACGCTCCCCAATCGTGAATATTCGCATACTCGGATCCGGCACCTCGCAAGGCGTACCCGTCATTGGATGCAACTGCGCAGTCTGTGCCTCCCACGATCCCCGCGACGACCGCCAGCGAGCTTCGGCGCTATTCAGTACCGACCGCGCGAGCGTTTTGATCGATGTAGGCCCCGACTTTCGTCGTCAGATGTTGGCCGGCGGCGTCCGGAGCATCGACGCCATCCTGCTCACCCACGAACACAACGACCACGTCATCGGTCTGGACGACATCCGGCCTTTCAACTTCCGCTCTGGGCGTCCGATGCGGATATACGCCCTTCCGCGCGTGGCCAATCAAGTGCGCGCGCGATTCGAATACGTGTTTGCAGAGCCCATCCCCGGCTTGCCCCGCGTCGAACTGATCGAGATTGGGCCGGATGCGGTGGTCGAGATTGAGGACATGCGATTTGAAGCGGTCGAGGTGATGCATGGACCGCTGCCTATACTGGGATTTCGGTGTGGCCGGGCCGCTTACCTTACCGACGTTAAATACATTCCAGAAGGCGAAATGCGCAAGCTCAAAGAGCTCGACGCCTTGATTCTCAGTGCGTTGCATCACCGCGAACACCCCACTCATCTCAATCTGTCGGAGGCTTTGGCGCTCAATACGCGCATTGGCGCGAAGCGCACCTGGCTGACGCACATCAGCCACCACATGGGCACGTACTCCGACGTGTCGCCCACCCTTCCGCCCTTCGTATCGCTGGCCTATGATGGGTTGAACATTACGGTGTGATGCATTGGCGTCTGTGCAAAATGCTCGCCTTATTCGCCCTGGGAGCCGCCCTATTACGCGCCGCAGCATCCTGGTATTTCTTTTTAAAAAAAAGCGGATTGCGCCGGCGTCTCCAGCCATGCCGCGCCCGGGCGGCGCACTACCGCTATGGCGCGGCGTGGCTGTGCGCTTGGTTCGACGCCTCGGGGCTGCATCCTGCGCCAGGTTGGTCGGCGCGCATCTCGGTATTGGCCGCGCTGAGCGCCCGGTTCGACGACCTGCGCGAGCGCGCGCCCCACGATCCTGCACCCACGCCTGACGCTTTTGGACGGTCAGCCGATTCGGAGGGCCTCAGCGGCGAATTGCTGGCCTCTTTGCGCCGGAGTTTGCCGCCGGCCCTGAAAGCTGACTTCGAGACGACGCTGCAAGATCTCTTCGACATAGAAGCCGAGGCCCTTCGCGCCGACCCGGGCGATGGGCTTGCGCTGCAACGGCGCGCAGATCGCAAAGGCGCCTTGGCGGTGCGCTTGTACGCCTTGGCTTATGTCGGTCGGTCGGTCGCCGCCGAACCGACGGCCAGTTTTGGCGCATTCACGCAGCGTTGCGACGATATTCTGGATGTATGGTTCGATCGCCGCGATGGGATAGTTACGCCGGCGGTCTTTTTTTTGGAAAAAGAAAACCCTCAGGCCCTTGTCTATGCGTGGGAAGAGGCATGGATGCGCCTGACCGCCGAGACTATGCGCCGCGTCGGCGGGGGCGGGCGCAGGGCGATGGGCATAGCCGCGCTTATGGCCGCAGTAACGCGCCTGGCCTTGCGGCGCTACCTGCGCGCAGGCCGGGTCCAGCCGTGGAGCGAGCGGAGCGCCATGGTGCTCGATATGTCGGCGCCGGGCAACCTGATATCGGCCCTCGGACAATTATGGCGCATTAGTTTGCCCGATTATTGACCGTTTTCGCAGTTTTGCGGCAGGGTACAATACAAGCCGCCCTATATTTGCCGCAGATATGCCGCAAGGCACATCCACTTCAATTCAACATTTTTGCCTTAACCATTAATCACCGCGTTTGTATGCAAGATGTAGGGATCAAAAATCCGAACGCTTCTCTCGAGGCAGTCGGGCTAAGCCATTACAAGATAGCCTATTGGAACCTTACCCCCGAAGAATTGGTCGAACACAGCATTAAAAAAGACATGGGCGTGCTGGCTGACAACGGCGCGCTCGTCGTCAGTACCGGCAAATTCACCGGGCGCTCCCCGGAAGACCGCTTCATCGTTAAAGACAGCGTCACAGCCAACAAGGTAAACTGGGGCAACATCAACAAGCCTTTTGATTCGCGCAAATTTGACGCGCTGTGGCGTAAAGTGTGCGCCTACCTCAAGCGAAAGGAAATCTATGTGCGCGACGCGGCGGCTAACGCCTCCTCCAATGATGATTATCGCCTGCGTTTGCGCGTCATCACAGAGTATCCGTGGAGCAATCAGTTCGCCCACAATATGTTCTTGCGCCTCAGCCTTGAAGAGATCCTCAGCGCCGATCCGCACTGGACAGTGCTCTGCGCTCCCGGCTTCGAAGCCAGACCAGAACGCGACGGCACGCGCAAGCCTAATTTTGCGATCATCAATTTCAAGAAAAAACGCCTGCTCATTGGCGGCACGGGCTACACCGGCGAGATCAAAAAAGGCATCTTCTCAGTGATCAACTTCGCCCTGCCGGTTCGCGCCAAAAGCTCGCTACCCATGCACTGCTCCGCCAACGTCGGCAAAAAAGGCGACATCGCTTTGTTTTTCGGCTTGTCCGGCACCGGCAAAACGACCCTCAGCGCCGATCCCAACCGCCCGCTGATTGGCGACGACGAGCACGCCTGGATCGACGGCGAAGTGTTCAACTTCGAAGGCGGATGCTACGCCAAAACCATCGACCTGACCAAAGAAAAAGAGCCGGATATCTACGACGCTATCCGCCACGGCGCCATTCTGGAAAACGTCAAATTTTTCCCCCACACGCGCACGGTCAACTACGCCGACAAAAGCGTTACTGAGAATACGCGCGTTTCGTACCCGATCGAGCACATCGGCAATGCAGTACATCCGAGCCGGGCGGCGGGCGACCCTCAGAACATATTCTTTCTGACTTGTGACGCTTTCGGGATATTGCCTCCAATATCGCGCCTCACGCCCGAGCAGGCAATGTATCACTTCATCAGCGGATACACGGCGAAAGTGGCAGGTACCGAGGTAGGTATTACTGAGCCGAAACTCACCTTTTCGGCCTGCTTCGGCGCGCCCTTCCTGCCCCTGCACCCCGCCAAATATGCCGATCTGTTAGGTCGTAAGCTGCGCAAAAGCAAATCGAAGGTTTGGCTGGTCAACACCGGTTGGATCGGCGGCGGATATGGCGTGGGTAACCGTATCTCGCTCAAATACACCCGCGCCATGATCACGGCCGCCATCAATGGCGATCTGGACCACGTGGCATACAACAAAAATGCCGTATTTGGACTTGACATTCCAGCGGAGGTGCCTGGAGTGCCCTCCGAATTGTTGCGCCCCCGCTACGCCTGGAAAAATCCGGAAGAGTATGATGCCGCCGCCAGCAAGTTGGCGCAGTCGTTTATAGACAATTTTGCCAAATACGCAGACCAAGCTACGCCGGAGATCCTAAGCGCAGCCCCGCTTCCAGGCGCCAAGTAATCCGGAGTCTGAGCGGAGAACGAGGCCGGGTATCGGGCGAGATCCGATATCCGGCCTCGTTGTTTGGACCATGCCTGAGGCAACCCAAGCATCCTTTTTTCGAAAAAAAGGTGCGGAAGAAGGGCGCGACTGAATCGCGCAGGGCGATAGAATCCGGCGAGGATCGCTTCCCCGGCCCAAGCCTGCGCCCCATGTCCTGTTTTCCCGAAAAAACAAAGGCTGCCGGATTCCCTGTCGTAACTTTTTTCGCCTGAGCCTGAAATTTTCAGCGTAACTTCGCCGCCGCTATGCATAGTTTGGAAGAATTGCTCGAACTGACCACCCGATTCGGCGAGTCGCACCCCTTTCCCCATACTCCTGCCGGACTTTATGAGCCTTGCGACTATTTCATTGGGATTGGCGGCAAGCGCATGCGGCCCGCCATGTTGCTCATGGGCTACGAATTATTTGCCGACGATGTGGAGCGCGCCCTGCCGCTTGCCTGGGCGGTGGAGTTATTTCACAATTTCACTTTGATCCACGACGATATTATGGATGCCGCTCCGCTGCGCCGTGGGCAGCCCACCGTGCATACGCGATGGGGACAGACTGCCGCCATCCTGAGCGGCGACGTCATGCTGATTTACGCCTACAACTTCTTGGCTGAGCACGCCGATCCCCACACCTTACCCCAAGTGCTGCGCGCCTTCAACCGCACGGCGATTGAGGTGTGCGAAGGACAGCAGATGGACATGGACTTCGAACGCCAGGATGAGGTCGCCCAGTCTGAATACATCCGGATGATTACGCTCAAAACGGCGGTTTTGCTCGGCGCCGCGCTCGAAATGGGCGCTATTGCGGCCGGAGCGCAAGCGCCGGATACGCAACGCCTTCGGCGCTTTGGCGAAGCGGCTGGCGTGGCTTTTCAAATACACGACGACCTGCTGGATACCTTTGGCGACCCTGCAAAATTCGGAAAGCAAGTCGGGGGCGATATCCTCCAGAACAAAAAGACCTTGCTCGTCATACAAGCGCTTGAAACGGCCTCTGCGGAAGATAGGGCCGCGCTGCGACGCTGGTTAAGCGCGCCAACGCCTGCCGATCCCATGGAAAAAATAGAAGCGGTCAAGGAGATTTTTGTGCGCAACCAAATTCCGCAACGCGTCGCCGAAGCGCAGAAAGCCTGGCAGGAACGCGCTTTTGCGTATTTGGACGAAGTAGAGACGCCAGAACGGCGCAAAACAACGCTGCGCAACGCGGTGACCGCACTTTTTGCGCGGACCCACTGATTCGAAAAAAATCTGACTTTTTGTCTGTGGCTGACTACTTTTTCTGTCAATTGTGCGTTAATAGCGCTGTGGCAGGAGTTTTGCCCTAAGACTTCCAACGTTGACGTCACGATATATGGATACGCGTATGTTTGAAAATTGGCTGTTGCCCAGCGATACGGAAGATGAAACTGAGTTCGTGCCGATCTTTTCGCTCGAAGACGACGAAGAGAGCCGTCAAGGCGAAGAGTTCCCCGAAGTACTGCCTATATTGCCCCTGAAGAATACCGTTTTGTTCCCCGGCATAGTCACGCCTATCACCATAGGGCGAGATAAGAGTATTCGCGCCGTGCAGAAGGCATACGACGAACACCGCTACGTCGGCGTTTTGTCGCAACGGGATATCAAGATCGAAAGTCCGACTTTCAAGGATTTGTATCAGGTGGGTACCGTAGCCCGCATTTTGAAGTTGTTGAAGATGCCCGACGGTTCGACGACGGCCATTTTGCAGGGTCGCAAACGCTTCAGGCTTGAGACTCCCGAAAGCGAGGAGCCGTACATGATCGGGCGAATCAGCATGATCGAGTACGTGCAGCCCAAAAATAAGTTGGAATTCAAGGCGCTGATCAGCAGTATCCGCGACGCCTCCCGTTCGATCATCGAGCTATCGCCGCAGATCCCCTCTGAGGCCGTGGTAATGCTGCGCAATATCAACAACGATAGTTTTCTGCTGAACTTTATCAGTTCTAATCTCGGGATCAAGCACGAAGAGAAGCAAAGCCTGCTCGAAATGGACAAGCTCAAGGACAAAGCTTCGCGCATCCTCGAGCACATGGACGCCGAACTCCAACTCCTCGAACTCAAGGACCAGATCGAAGCCAAGGTGCGCACCGATATCGAGAAGCAGCAGCGCGACTACTTCCTTAGCCAGCAACTCAAGACCATTCAAGAGGAGCTGGGCCAAAACCCGCAGGAGGAAGAGATCAATGAACTGCTGGTGCGCGCGTCAAAGAAGAAGTGGCCGCAGAACGTAAAAGATACCTTTTACCGCGAAATCAATAAGCTGCGCAGGGTCAACCCGCAGGTGGCTGAATACGCCATCGGGCTGAACTATTTGGAAATCCTGCTCGAACTGCCGTGGCAGGAGTTCACCAAGGACAATTTTGACCTGAAACGGGTCAAACAAGTCCTCGACAAAGATCACTATGGCCTGGCTAAGGTCAAAGAGCGCATCCTCGAGCACCTTGCCGTGCTCAAGTTGAAAGGCGATATGAAAGCGCCGATCTTGTGTCTGATCGGTCCGCCCGGCGTGGGTAAGACCTCGCTCGGCGCGAGTATCGCCCGTGCGCTGCGGCGCAAGTATGTCCGTATGAGTCTCGGCGGCCTGCACGACGAAGCCGAAATACGGGGACATCGCAAGACCTACATCGGCGCTATGCCCGGACGGGTAGTGCAATCGCTCAAAAAAGTCAAGTCCGGCAATCCGGTGTTCATACTCGACGAAATCGACAAAGTGGGCAAAGACTTCAGAGGCGATCCGTCCTCCGCTTTGCTGGAAGTGCTCGATCCGGAGCAAAACGCCACTTTTTATGACAATTACCTGGAGTTGGAGTACGATTTGTCCAAGGTGATGTTCATCGCCACGGCCAACTCGCTTGCAACCATTCAGCCCGCCCTGTTGGATCGCATGGAGATCATCAATATTGCCGGCTACTCGCTGGAAGAAAAAATAGAGATTGCCAAGCGTCACCTGATCCCACAACAGCGCAAAGAACACGGACTCAAACCCGGCGACATAAAAATCCCTGAGAAGACGCTGGTGCGCCTCATCAGTTCCTATACGGCTGAGAGCGGCGTGCGCAGCCTCAATCGCGAGATCGGATCGCTCATGCGC
>JBKBLI010000005.1:48770-56143 GCA_046296435.1 Saprospiraceae bacterium
ATGTGGCCAAAAAAGTGGCTATGGGAGATCCTTACGACATCGCCATCACGCCCGAACAATTGGAGATTATCCTCGGGCCGACCAAATACGACCCCGAACGCTATTGCGAAAAGCAGGCGCCGGGCGTAGCGGTCGGGCTGGCCTGGACTGCCGTCGGCGGCGAAATACTTTTTGTGGAGGTTAGCCTCAACAAAGGATCAGGCCGCATGCAGATGACCGGCAATCTGGGCGAAGTGATGAAAGAAAGCGCCAATGCCGCCATGAGCTACATCAAGGCGCACGCCGGACAGTTCGGGCTCGATCAAGAAGTTTTTGACAAAACAGACATCCACATCCACGTACCCGAAGGCGCCATACCCAAGGATGGCCCCTCGGCGGGAGTTACCATGCTGACGGCCATAGCCTCCGCATTTTTGCAAAAACCGGTCAAGCCATTCCTGGCCATGACCGGCGAGATCACCCTGCGCGGCAAAGTGCTTCCGGTGGGCGGTATCAAAGAGAAAATCCTCGCCGCCCGTCGCGCCGGCCTGAAAGAGGTGCTCCTTTGCAAAGACAACGCCAAACACGTAGCGGAGATCGAACCCGAGTACATCAAAGGGCTGCAATTTCACTATGTCGATGTCATGTCCGACGTGTTGAACTATGCCCTCGATTTGCGCCCAGAGCAACCGACCCGCCCGGCGAAGACCCGCGCAGGCGCCGTCGGGGTCAAACAATCGAGAACTATCCTGAATTAAGTCACGCATGCCAAAGAGAAGGGTTCTCTGCGCGTACGGAATTTTGGCGGGCGTAGGTCTCACAGCCCTGGTTGGGCTTGTCGCCTGCGCCCGCCAAGGCTCCCCCCAGGGAGGCGAAAAAGACACGGTCCCGCCGCGCGTGGTGGAGGATTTGAGTTCTCCCAACTACAGCCTTAATTTCAACGAACGCAGCATACGCCTCGTCTTCAACGAATGGGTCGTGCTGCGCGACGCCAATGCGCAGGTGATCATTTCGCCCTCCCTGAAGAAAAAACCGGAGATCAAACTCAAGGGCAAATCCCTGCTCTTTCGATTTGATCCGGAGGAAGTTTTGCGGCCAAACACCACCTATACCATCAATTTTGGAACCGCTATTCGGGATCTTCACGAGGAAAACCCTGCCAACGACCTGCGTTTCGTATTTTCGACCGGCGCCTACCTTGACAGTCTGAGCATTGGAGGATTCGTGCAAGATGCTTACTCTGGCGAGGGCGTCGATAAGGTTGTGGTCGCCTTGTACGATAACCTTAGCGATAGCGCGGTGCACAAAGAAAAGCCGCTTTACATGACGCGAAGCAATCCGTCGGGCGCTTTTCGTTTCGAAAATCTGCGCGCCGGCGCCTATCGCCTGCTGGCTTTTGAGGACTCTGACCAAGATCTGCGTTGGCGCGGCGGGGTGGACCGTATGGGCTTTTGGCCGGACCCTATTGCCGTGAGCGCCGATAGCGCGCCGTCCTACGCGCTGCGCCTTTTCAGGGACGCTTCGGCGCTGAAAATTACGGGACGCGACCTGAATCAGTATGGGCGCGCGACTATCGTTTATTCCGCTTCTCCGTACGCGCTGCGCCCCGTTTTTCCGAAGGGCGTCAAAAGCTATGCGCAAGTAGCGGGCGATACGTTGCAAGTGTGGTACCATACGGATAGCGCGCAAGTATGGAATCTGATTGTGGAAACAGACACCCTCAAGATACGCGCACTCTCGCGGGACGAATTCCTGAAAAATCGCCAGATCCGGTTTGCCGACGAGGCCGTAACGTCAAGCGGGCGCAAGTTTGCGCCCACCGCCGCCAAACCGCCGATCAAAACGATCCTGCACAATCCCCGCCGCCCGGCTCCTTTGCTCTTCGACGCTCCGATTGTTTCGCTCGACACCGCGTTGATCCGGCTTTACAAGGCAGACAGCATTGCGGTATGGGATTTTGAACTGCAGCCAGATTCCACCCGTCCTGCGCAGCTATGGCTACGCTGCGACTGGGCGCCGGAGACATACCGTTTGGTCCTGGCTCCCGGCGCTTTGACTGATTTTTACGGCGTAGTCAATTCGGATAGCCTCGTGCGCAAATTTGCGATACCCGAGTTGAAGAAACTGGGCGATCTAGATCTGAAACTCGATGGCCTCCTTCCCCAAACCGCATACATTGCCCGCCTGATGAACGGTAAAAATCTCGAGTGGGAGGCGCGCTTTACCTCCTCAGAAGAGGGCCTCGCCGAATGGCTGTTCAAAAGCATTTCGCCCCTGTCCTATACCCTCGAACTGATCGAAGACCTCAACGCCAACCAGCGCTGGGACCCCGGCGCTTACTATCTGGGGCGCCAGCCCGAGCGCGTCTGGATTAAAAAACTACAATCACTGCGCGCCAACTGGGAGTTAGAAGAAAAAATAACCCTCGAGCGTTGAAGCGGGCGCATCTCCCCTTCCCTCACGCCTTGCGCCGGTCGTCGCGCCCCAGCATACCCATTTCTTTGGCTGTTTTGCCCGGACCATGCAACTCTACCGGCTCGCTGCGACCGCGCATCATGCGCAGGTTGAGCATCTCCACTAGCAGCGAGAAGAAAATGGCAAAATATAGATAGCCCTTGGGTATTTCGCCGTCGATAAAGTGCCCGAGATGCGCAGCTTCGGCAATCAAAGTAAAGCCAATCAGCAGCAAAAAGGCCAGTCCCAACATCTGCACGGTGGGATGGCGGTTGACAAACCGACTCACCGGACCGGCAAAAAGCATCATGATCAACACAGAAACGACAATCGCGATGATCATGATAGCCAGATCCTTCGTTATCCCGATCGCGGTCAGAATGGAGTCAAACGAAAAAACCAGATTGATCACGGCGATTTGCGCAATAGCCGCACCCAGGCTATTGGCCTTGCGCTCGGGATGCGGGTCGTCGGCATCCCGGGGCGTGTCGAGCTTGTGGTGAATTTCAGAAGTGGCTTTGTACAACAAGAAAACGCCCCCCAGAAAGAGGATCAATCCCTGACCCGTCACATCGCCGTGCAAGCCGGGCAGATCGATCCGAAAGAGCGGCCGGGTCATGCCGACGATCCACACCAAGCCAAACAGCAGCACAATCCGCATGACCATGGCAAGCGTCAACCCGATGCTGCGCGCGCGGCTCTGCTGGCCCAGCGGAAGGCGCGCGCTGATGATCGAAAGAAAAATAATATTGTCCACGCCAAGGACAATTTCGAGAAAAGTGAGGGTCAAAAGGCTGATCCAAACAGCGCCTGAACTGAAGTCCGGGAATGACATGCCGTTATTTATTTGTATTTTTGCGGCGCGAAGGTAAATGCAATTCCGCATTTAACGCATTTTTTTGTCACATTTCAGAACTAGTCCATGTTTCGTCGCTTTTCCCATATCGCGCTTGTCCTGACCATATTCGTATGGGGTGGATGGGCATGTTCGCGGATCTCGCATGCCGGCAGCCGTCCATTCGAAGTTGTTTTTCTGCACATCAACGACGTGTACGAGATTGCCCCGATACATGGCAGGGGCGGCTTAGCCAGGGTAGCAGGGCTTTATCAACAACTCAAATCCCGCAATCCCAACACGCTATTTATCCTTGCGGGCGACTTCCTTAGCCCCTCGGTATTGGGCGCCCTTCGCTACGGGGATAAACGCGTCAAAGGCCGCCACATGGTCGAGGCGCTTAACGCGGCAGGCGTGCAATACGTGGTATTCGGCAACCATGAGTTTGATTACGACGAAGCCGATTTGCAGGCCCGCTTGGACGAATCCGAGTTTGTATGGTTGGGCGCCAATGCGCGTCAGGTCACGCCCGAAGGCCCCAGGCCATTCGCCAAGATACGCGAAGGGAAGCCCCAGCCGTGTCCCGATCACCTCGCCCTCACCCTGCGCGACGCAGGCGGGCGCTCGCTCCGCCTCGGCATGTTGGGCGTGCTGGTCAATTCAGGCCGCAAGCCTTACGTAACCTATACCGATTGGAAAGAAGCCGCCGACATTTCGCTGAAAGCCTTGCGTCCGCAGACGGATGTCGTCGTTGCGCTGACCCATCTCAACAAAACCGACGACCGTCAGTTTGCCGTTGCCTTCCCCGAAATCCCCCTGATCATGGGCGGACATGATCACGAAAACATGCTGGAGCGCATCGGGCCGGTTACCTTAGCCAAAGCCGATGCAAACGCGCCCACAGCCTACATCCACACCTTGCGCTATGACCCGCGCGCCAGGCGGGCGACAGTTCGCTCAGAGCTGGTCATTATCGACGAAAAAATCCCCGAGGACCCTGCCACAGCCGCAGTAGTAACCAAATGGACAAATATAGAGCGGCAAGCGCTCAAAGAGAGCGGAATCAACAGCGACGCCGAAATAACGACCCTGACCCAGCCTCTGGACTGTCGCGAAGCGTTCATCCGATACCAACAGGCTCCGGTAGGCGACCTGCTGACCGAGGCCATGATTGCCGCGTCGCGCCATGGCGCGCAATGCGCCGTCATCAACAGTGGGTCGGTGCGCATCGACGATTTGATGAAAGGAAAAATAACTGAATACGAGGTTGTGCGCATGTTGCCCTTTGGCGGCGGCGTGAGCGACGTAGAGGTGCGCGGCGCCATGCTGCGCCGCATGCTTGATACCGGTCTGAAGAACCAAGGCAATGGCGGCTATCTCCAATACGGCAAGCGTATTGCGCACCGGGGCGACAACTGGCTGGTCAATGGCGCCCCTATTGACGAGCAGGGAATTTATCGGGTGGTTCTGCCCAATTACATGTTGGATGTGGGCGACCAAAACTTAGCGTTTGTAAAAGCCCGAAATACAGACGCGCCCCTGACCGACAACCCCGAGATCCCGCGCCGCTACAAACCCCATACCGACGACGCAAGCGACGTGCGCCGCGACGTGCGCGTGCTGCTGATCGATTATTGGAAAAAAAATAGCCGATAACCTTGCAAAACACAAATTTGATGTAACTTTGCGCGCTTTTTTTAGAAAGGCGATCTTTTTTAGAATTACGAACAAACGGCGCCAAGCCGTAATCACGACCTTACACAATGGCAAAACGCAAGAGCGCAGAAGTGTCTTTTGAAGAAGTGAGCGCAAGCGCGGCAAACGACTCCGCGCCTTTCTGGGTAAAATACGAAAAACAAATCCTTTACGGCCTGGGCGCCATAGCGGCGCTGGTCGCCGGTTGGTTTCTCTACAAGTCATTCATTGTAGCGCCTCGCCAAAAAGAAGCGGTGGCCGCTATGTGGCAGGCCCAACTCCAGTTCAAGCGCGACTCCTTTCAACTCGCCTTAGAAAATCCCGGCGGCGGATTTGAGGGATTCCGCAGCATAGCCGACAATTACGGCTCTACGCCCGCAGGCAATATGGCCCGCTATTACGCAGGCGTATGCTGCCTCCATCTGGGCGATTACGACGAAGCCATCCGCTTCCTCGAAAAATACAGCCCCAAAGACGAACTCACCGCGCATACCCGAAACGGCATGCTGGGCGACTGTTACGCCGAGAAAAAAGACATGAGCAAAGCCCTGAGCTATTACGAAAAAGCAGTCAGTTCGGGCAACAACGAACTGCTATCTGCCTATTACCTCAAGAAGGTAGGTATGCTCAATGAGTATCAGGGCAATAAAGAAGCCGCCGCGAAGGCCTATGAGCGCCTGCGGCGCGACTTTCCGAATCAGTCCTCCTCAGACTGGAGCGAGATCGAAAAATACATCTACAGAGCAAGCGGCGGGAAATAAGGCTTTTATTTTCATCGTTTTTTGCTGAACAAGCCGTTTGGAAGCCTTTCCGGACGGCTTGTTTTTTTTGAAAAACAGCTCGGGTAGAGATCGAGGAGGCGCAGTAAGGAACTTGCCGCGCAGCAACCTCACGCGCGCTTGCTTGTTAAGGTAAGTACAAAATCGATTTGTTCTGATGAATAAGATGCCCATATTTGTTGTTTTGTACCTTTGCCTATCATCGGGCATGATGCTTCGATCTCAGGATTTGAGCGGGCTGAGCGCTCGCTGGAGCGATTCGTTCGTCGAGTGGGATCTCTACGGCTTCGACGGCGAAGACGCGCAAGAAGAGCGTATCGGACATCTGCAACTACGCTGGCTAAATCTCAAAGACGACTTCTCCGAATGGGAGTATCAGTGCGGCAGTCAACGCGGAAGCATCCGCCTGAAGTGGAAAGACGACCCCAACAACTGGGAACTGCGCACGTTCGATAACGAGACCATCACCATGCGCACGCTGTTCAACGGCGACTTGCGCCAATGGCGCGTGACCAACAACGACTACAGCCTGGAATTGCGATCCAAATGGCAAAATCAACTCGACGAGTGGCTGGTTGAAGACCGCGCAAGAGGCATTTTTTACATCTACACCGCGCGCGAGCGCGACCCTCGCGATTGGCTGATCGACGATCGGCTGAGCGACGAGGTGTCGCCCGCCATGCGCATGGCGCTGGCTTTTTTAGCCGTTTTTCACGGATCGCCAAAAATGTGAAGCCACGCCTCTAAGCATGCTGCAAACGTCGCATAACCGACTTTTTTTTGAAAAAAAAATCTCAAGCGTTTTGCAGAAAAATAATTATCCATAACTTTGCGCCATAATTTGTTGCAATCAACCTAAATGAACGGACGCTCCGATCGTCTGATATTCCGTCTTTTAATCCATTGCCTTTAATCTGCCAGCCGATTTTAATACATATACTCCTTTTTGTTAATCGCTTAGGAAGCGCCTCCCCTGTAGAGATAAGTCCGCAATTAAAAGTTTGGCCAAGGGTGTATTGTCCCACCCTGTGTTGACGATGTGTTGTCAGGTTCATGCGTTGCCGTTGGCTGTTGATACGTTAGGATTAGTTTAGGAAGAAGACTCTAACGACTACAATCCGTCTGTCTTGTCAATGCCGCTGACAGCGTCGCGTCGCGTAAGACCGTATAAGGGATCAATAATACACCGTAAGTTGAGCGTTTTTTTAATCCTTTCGTTTCCAAACATTGTGTAAGCTCATGAATGATCTCTACGAATTGGTATTGCTGATCAGCAAGACCAAGTTGAAATCAGGCGGATTGATGAGCGCCATTTTGGAGCCTGGCTCGCGAATGGCGCAATTTTACGACGGAATTGCATCAGGACAGATCCTCGATGATGAGTCGGCCAAAGCTGTTCTGGAAAAAAACGGGAAGGCTGATCCCGTAAATTTGCCCAGTCTCAAAAATAAGCTCAAAGAAAGGCTCATCGATTCGGTATTCCTTTTGGACTACAAGGAGGGTTCTTTCTCGACAAGGCAGAAGGCCTTTTTTGAATGTTACAAGAAGTGGGCTGCCGCCATGATCCTGCTGACCCGCAACGCCAAATCTACCGGAATAGATATTTTGGAGAAGTTATTGCGCAATACGAT
>JBKBLI010000005.1:56242-65791 GCA_046296435.1 Saprospiraceae bacterium
GCGCAGACATACTACGACGAACTGGCGCCTTTCATGAAGGAATGCGCCTCGTTCAAATTGCACCTCTTCGGGCGTCTGATCCACATGTTGATTTACAATACGGTCAATGATTACCGCAATACGGCCTTGCTTTGCGAAGACGCCATCCAATTTTTTGATCAAAAAGACTACGATAGCGGCTTGCCGCTTCAGGTCTTCTACTACAACCTGATTGTATGCTACCTACAGTTGCAAGAATTCGAAAAGGGGCGCGCCATTGTCGAAAAGGCAGATAAATACTTTGAAGAGGGTTCCTTCAACTGGTTCAAACTGCGGGAGTTGTTTTTCATGCTGGCCA
Organism: Saprospiraceae bacterium; assembly: GCA_046296435.1. Taxonomy (GTDB): domain Bacteria; phylum Bacteroidota; class Bacteroidia; order Chitinophagales; family Saprospiraceae; genus M3007. The sequence goes on from JBKBLI010000005.1 coordinate 56,580, forward strand.
TGCACACGGGACACTACGACGAAGCTTATGAACTATATCAGACCATAACCAATCACCCCAAGTACAAAAATCAGCCGTCGCTGATCAAAGAAATCTGGGGCATTTACAAAGCCTACATCCTTTACCTGATCAAAATCGGGGAGGTATCCGATCATCTGGTGGACGAAAAAGACCGCAAATTCCGTATGGGTAAGTTCATCAGCGAAATGCTCACCCTTTCAAAGGACAAGCGCGGCATGAATATCAGTATCCTAATCGTTCAGATCCTATACGGTATTGCAGAGCGGGATTACGCCCAGACGGGCGACCGCATCGAAGCCATCGCCAAATACTGCACGCGCTATTTGAAAGAAAACGACACTTATCGGAGCAACTGTTTCATCAAGATGCTTTTGCAGATTCCGGCAGGAATGTTTCACCGCGCCAATGTCGAGCGCAAAGCAGAGCGCTATTTCAAGATGTTGCAAAAGTCGCCTTTAGAAACCGCGAACCAGGCGCACGAGATTGAGATCATCCCTTACGAACAACTCTGGGCGCTCACGCTCAATACCCTTTCCGGAAAAATCGTACAGATCCGCGCCAAAAATGGCGGCCGCTAAGGCGCGGCTACTTTGACAACCTTGCGTACCTCCCGCACCGTAGCGGTGTTGTACTTGAGGTAGTAGATACCGGGAGGCGCTTGCGGCAAATCATAGGTGTAGATACCCGGCGCCGTCTCGCGGTAGGGATGCAATACGGCGACTGAGCGTCCGTTTTCGTCCGTCATTTCGACCCCCAGCATGTCGCCCGCCTTCAGTTCGATCTGAAATTGCGCTTTGAATGCGTACGGATTAGGGAATACTTTTGCCTCCGGCGCGGCAGCCTCCATTTTGCGGGTCAGTAAACCTTGCCAGTCGTTCTCGACGAGACTGGACGGCTGGGTCGCGTTTCGTTCCGACAATAGAGCAGGAGCGCCGGTAGAAGGCGCTGGCATGCGATCAAATGCCCAGAGCATGACGTTGCGCAGTAGGGTAAGAGCCGTTTCATCAGCGGCGTAATATTCCAACCCCAGATAAACCACGCGCCCTTTGCCGATCTGCTTGTATCCGATCACCGGATACGAAGCTACTTCAGCCAGCACGCGAAAGCCCGGATCATTCAGTTCGAGGGGATACGCAAAATTCCCCCCTTCAAAAACAATATCCAAGCCCTGAAAAATCGGGTGATACGGATCCTGCTCGCAAACGCGAGGCGCTTCTTTCCAAAAACCGTAATCCAGGTCAAACAAATCTAAAGCCTGCAACGCCTCAAAGTCGTGCGTGCCGGTGACGACCACCAGACCGCCCTGCTGCACAAATCCCTTGAGCGCTATGCCGTACTGGCGCAGGCGCGCCGTATCGCCAAGCGTGAGGTAAGGCGCTAAAACCACATCCTTGCGCTTCAACTTGTACGCCAGATCCGCCACATTCCCCCCTTTGAACGATTCAATCCGAGCCATGGGGAACAAGAGTTGCATAAAAGCGCTCATGTTCTCACTGTAGATCGGGTCATATGCCATTTCGCAGAGGGTGAGCGCCTCGAATCTGAGGGTGGAGTCTGCCGGCAGGGTGACCGTGCGCAGCGGAACTTGATTGCCGAATGCATGTCGGCTATTCACGGCGACGCGTTCAGCGTCGGGTTCAACATACAACCAACTTGCAAAAAGGCATAAGCCAACAATTGGCGCAAGTAAAATTTGATTCATGGCACTTTTTGAAAAACGAATATTGCCAGGTTTTCGCTTAGCGTTATGAATTGACTTATTAACGACAAAACGCCGTTTTTGGTACGTAGGGCGGTCGAAGCCCATATCCAACAGTCTTCGGAGCTGGGGTCCTTGCACAAAAAAAGCGACGGCTGCATGCGCCGTCGCTTTACAGGATTTACTTCAGGCGATTTTGATTAGTGAGTCACTTTAGGCTCCATTTCTTTGGCTTGGGCGACCCAACTTTCGACATCGCTGAGATTGGGCGTGCGGCGCACCAACTTTTTCTCTTCGTTTACTTCAAGCATTTTGGCGTGCAAGTTGGCAGGAACGCGGTTGCGCAATTCCTTTACGGTATCTACGCCGGAGGCCTCCAGCAAGTCCGAATATTCTTCGCCAACGCCTTTGATACGGAACAGGTCTGCCATATTGACCCAACGGAGGACCAACTTCTCAGAGATGCCGGTTTTTTCGGCAATCTCTTCGCGGCCTTTCTTTGAAGCGCCCATTTCAAGAAGTTCGTCCACTTTGGTTATGCCCAGTTTCTCTTCCAACGTGGCCGAATAGGTTGGTCCGATTCCTTCAATTTCGATGAGTTTGTAAGACATGTTTGTTATTTTTTAATGAGAAAAAGAGTATTTTGGCTCAAAAGTATTGCTAATTGCACAAACCTTTTACAAAAGAAGCAAAAAAGTCCATGGCTTCCGGATTTTTCATGGCATCGGCGCTATATGCTTTTGACGCAGCCTCGCCGCGAAGTAACTTTTTGACGGGCGTTTCCATTTTTTTTCCGCTGATGGTGTATGGAATATCGGGAGCTTCTATAATCTCATCGGGCACATGGCGCGGGCTGTATGCCGCGCGCAGGGCGGTTTTGATTTTGAGGCGAAGCGCGTCGTCTAAGCGATAACCCGGGTTGACCGCCACAAACATGGGCATCCAATCCGTCCCGTCGGGGTATTCGATATTGACGATCAGGCTGTCGCGCACCTCCTCAATCTGGTCGATTGCTCGATATATCTCGGCCGTGCCGATGCGTACGCCTTGCCGGTTGAGCGTGGCGTCCGAACGCCCCAAAATGACCAGGGTGTCCCGCTCCGTAATGAGCAGCCAATCGCCGTGACGCCAGACTCCGCCGGGATAATACTCAAAGTAGCTGCTCAAATATTTTTCGTAGTCCGGATCGTTCCACATGAATACCGGCATGGAGGGCATGGGGCGCGTTACTACCATCTCGCCCACCTGACCCGCTTGCACAGGGCGCCCCGACTCGTCCCAACTCTCCATCGCGCAGCCCAGACAGCGGCACTGTATCTCGCCGGCCCATACGGGGAGCAGCGGATTGCCGCCCACCCACGCCGTACACACATCGGTGCCGCCCGACATGGAGGCCAGCCACAAGTCGGGCTTCAGAGCGCTGTATATCCATTCGAAGCCCTCAGGGGGCAAGGGCGATCCAGTAGAGCCCAGGCTGCGCATGCCGCTTAGGTCCAAATGCGCGCCGGGTCTTAGTCCCGCCTTCATGCAACCCACGACAAACGGCGCTCCCGTGCCAAAATGCGTGATTCGGGTTTGTTCGGCCAAACGCCACAGCGTTTCCATATCCGGCCAGCCCGGACTGCCGTCGTACAGCACGACCGTCGCGCCGCAAAGCAGCGCGCCTACGGCAAAATTCCACATCATCCAGCCCGTAGTCGAGTACCAGAAAAAACGCTCGCCGCAGTGCACATCGTTGTGAAAATGCAGGTACTTCAGGTGCTCCAGCAGGTTGCCCCCATGCGAATGCGTAATGGCTTTGGGCGCTCCTGTGGTGCCCGACGAGTACAGCACCCAAATCGGATGCGAAAACGGCGCCCGCTCGAAGCGCAACTCATCGGACCGGCCGGCCAGCGCATCGGCCCACAAGACGCCGCCCGGAATGCCGTCGGGCTTCGACCCCGCATCGAGATAAGGTATCCAAACTACGGTTTGCACAGTGGGCAATTGCGCGCACAGCGCGCGCACCGTATCGCGGCGATCGAACCGCTTGCCGCCATACATGTATCCGTCCGCTGCGATCAATACCTTCGGCTCAATCTGCCCGAAGCGCTCCGCCACGCTGTTGACCCCGAAATCGGGCGAACAACTGCTCCAGATCGCTCCGATGCTTATCGCCGCCAGCGCCGCTGCAACCGCATGCGGCGTGTTGGGTAAAAAGGCCGCCACCCGATCCCCTACGCCCACGCCCTTTTCCCGAAAAAATGCCGCCAGCGCAGCCACTTCCCCACGCAATCGGGCCCAGGAAACCTCCTCGGCATCCTGCATTTCGGACTTGAAAATCAGGGCCGGCCGCAGCGGGTCGGCCATCCGGAAGATGTGCTCGGCATAGTTGAGGCGCGTCCCTTCAAACCAACGATAAAAAGGCATGCGCTCGCCCTGCAATACCCGTTCGTAGGCGCCGTCGTGCATGATCTCAAAATAACGCCACAGGCTCTGCCAGAAATCCTCGATCGAGGTAGCCGACCAGCGTTGCAATTCGGCATAGCGCAGCGCCTCGTCCGTTTCTGAAAAAACAAACAAGCGCTCATCCTCCAGCCAACGCATGTAGCGATACAAGTGGCTGTTTTGAATAGCGGAGATTGTCGGCGTGTAAAGCGGTTTTGTCATGCGGATGCGTTTGATTCAGGCCAGTGTGCGTGCAAAGTTCGCAGATTTTCTGTTTACGCGGCTTTTTTTGGGAAAAATATAACCCAAAGCCCAAACCCGACCTGCTCCGCCCGCTCCGCCCGGCGGCGGACTGACCAAGACCCGGCGACGCATTTTTTAGCACATATAAAAAGGATGCGGGCAAAGCGCGCGGGGCGTACTGTGCGACCGCGTTGGTCCGCCCGTGCTTTTTTTTGAAAAAAATTGAAGCGACCGCGAAGCTGCTTGCGGGAATGCGGGAGGCGAGAGATAGGAGCGCGGGCATACGCCCTGCGCAAGCGTCGCAATGGAAGGATTTGAGCGCCGTCTCTGAAATCTTACCTAACTTTGCGCATCCTCGCCAAGAGACCTGTTTCACTTAGTATCAATCGAGCACAGCAGATGCAGTACCCAATGGTTGACCTCAAGACCCAATACCAACGCCTGAAAGCTGATTTGGATCGCGAGGTCATCGAAGTTCTGGAGTCCACACAGTTTATCGGGGGCCCTAAAGTCAACGCATTTCGGGATAACCTGGCCGCCTATCAGGGCGTTAAGCACGTCATCCCCTGTGCCAACGGCACCGATGCGCTTCAGATCGCCATGATGGCGCTCGGCCTGCAACCCGGCGACGAGGTCATCGCTCCGGCCTTCACCTATGTTGCCACGGCCGAGGTGATCGGACTGCTGGGGCTTCGCCCGGTCATGGCCGACGTGGACCCCCGCACTTTCAATATCGACGTCGGCCAACTCGAATCGCTGCTTACGCCCCGCACCCGCGCCATTGTGCCCGTGCACCTCTTCGGGCAGAGCGCCGACATGGCTCCGATCCTTGATTTTGCCGAAAAACATGGACTCTATGTGATTGAGGACAACGCCCAGGCCATTGGCGCCGATTACGCTTTTGCCGACGGGCGCAGCGTCAAAACCGGCTCCATGGGGCACTTTGGCTGCACCTCTTTCTTCCCGTCCAAAAATCTGGGATGCTACGGCGACGGCGGCGCCCTGATGACCAACGACGACGCGCTGGCCGAGCGCGCCCGCATGATCGCCAACCACGGACAGTCGCGGCAGTATTACCACGACCGCATCGGCGTCAATTCGCGCTTAGACGCCATTCAGGCCGCCATCCTTCAGGTCAAATTGCCCCACTTAGACGCCTTCAATGCCGCGCGCCGCCGCGCGGCCGATTATTACGACGGAGCTTTTGCGGTACTCCCGGCGCTCCTGACCCCTGCCCGCGCCCCATACTCCACGCACGTTTTTCACCAATATACCCTGCGCGTAACCGACGGCCGACGCGACGCGCTCAAGGAATATTTGGCCGCCCGAAATGTGCCGGCCATGATCTACTATCCGGTGCCGCTGTACCGGCAGGAAGCGTTCCGGCATTGGCACGACGGGCGGGAACTGGCCGTCACCGAAACGCTTTGTCGCGAGGTGATTTCGCTGCCCATGCACTCAGAGCATACCGAGGCTACGCTCGATGCCATTAGCAAAGCGGTAATTTCGTTCTGGGCGTGAGGACGGCGCGAGCCGGCCGTACAGAACCCGCCACAGAGTGCGGGGCGGCAAAGTGCGCTGCGGGATTCTGAGCCGGAATGGCGCGGCGGCGCCCCCCCAAAAAAAGCGACGGGCAGGGGAGTCCCCCGCCCGTCGCTTGCGCTTCCGAACATCGCATCAGACGATGGCGCTCCGCAATAGCGCGTTTTGTGCGCGCTGAGGCGGCGCGCTATTTTCAGGCCTGTCTGACCACAATTTGCGGGAACGGGATCTCGATGCCCGCTTCGGCAAGCGCTTTTTTGGCGCCTTCGGTCACGCCGAAATAGGCGCCCCAGTAACTGGCCGGCGTAGCCCATGGGCGCACGGCCAGCTTGACTCCGTGTTCGCCCAACTCAAGCACATTAACCGAAGGCGCCGGATCCTTCAATACATTCGGATCGGATTCCATGACCTGCATCAGTACTTCGCGGGCCTTCTGGAGGTCGGTCTTATAGGCCACGCTTACGACCAGATCCACGCGCAATTTGCCGTCGGTAGAGAAGTTGGTGATGTCGCCATTGGATAGCGGTCCGTTGGGGATGATCACGGTCTTGTTGTCGGGCGTCAGGATGGTGGTTACGAATACGTTGATGGCCTGTACAAAGCCCGTATGCCCTTGCGCGGTGATCAGATCGCCCACTTTAAACGGACGGAAAATAAGCAGCATCACGCCGCCCGCAAAATTGGACAAACTGCCTTGTAAAGCCAGGCCGATGGCCAGGCTCGCGGCGCCCAGTATAGCGATAAAAGAAGTGGTTTTGATGCCTACCGACTCGGCTGCGGCCAGCAGCACGACCACTTTGAGTATGACGCTAACCATGCTGGACAAAAATCCGGCCAGTTCAGGCGCCAACTTGCGGCTGTTGATAGCGCGGCGCACCAAGCGCGTAACCCAACCGGCGATCCAAAAACCGACGATAAGGATGATCGCCCCTTTGAGGATCTGCGGGCCGTAAATCTCCAAATACGTTTGAAATTGTTCCATGAATGAAGCGTTGTGTTTTTGTAATGAATTAACGTTTGGACGCAAATATAACAGCTTAGGTTACATACGAAACATGAAGTTTATTTGAAATCCCAAAATCGGATTTAACGGGACTTCGGTCGTGCGCCTATCCGGGTTGGTCGAAAGCCGTAAACCAAGGCAGACCGAAATGAGTTTAAATAGCGGTTTATGCTATGATTTGATAGCTCACAACGCTCCATGCGCACTCCGCCTCGCTCCCCAGCCCTCGCCCATTTTACGCTTCAACATGCTAAAAAAATTCTGCTAACTAATGCGCGCGCTCCAATTGTTGGTCTTGCCTGTGCTGCTGACCGCCCCCTTTTTTTTGAAAGCCCAAAACATAACGATAAGCGGCTTGCTCACCGATGCCAAGAATGGCGAAACCCTGATCGGGGCTACGGTGGAGGCCGTGGGCATGGGCAAAGGCAACGTAAGCAATGAGTATGGCTTCTACTCCTTCAGCCTGCTGCAAGGCGTAGATACGGTGTTGCTGCGCTACAGCTACATCGGCTTTCAGTCGGCATTCCGAAAGATTGTACCCAACGCCAACCAACGCATCAACATCGCTTTACAACCCGAAGACGCCGTGCTTGACGAGGTGGTCATCAGCGCCAACCCGCTTCGCGAGAAACTCAACAGCACCGAGATGTCCACCGCCGTGCTCAGCGCGCGTGAAGTGAAGATCCTTCCGGCTATATTTGGCGAGACGGATATCATCAAGGTACTGCAACTCAAGCCGGGTATTACCCAAGGCTCAGAAGGCACTACCGGTCTCTTTGTCCGCGGCGGCGCTAACGATCAGAATCTCATCCTGCTGGACGAAGCTGTCGTGTACAACCCCAATCACCTATTTGGCTTTTTCAGCACTTTCAACTCCGACGCCATCAAAGATGTCAAAATGTACAAAGGCGGCTTCCCCGGACAGTACGGCGGCCGTCTTAGCTCGGTGCTCGATGTGCGCATGCGCGAAGGCAACAACAAACGATTCAGCGCCGCGGGCGGACTGGGTCTGATCTCCAGCCGCCTGACGCTTGAAGGCCCCATCCAACGCGAAAAGTCGTCATTCATCGTTTCCGGACGCCGTACCTACGCCGATCTGATCACCCGGAGTATCAACCGCGCCAATGCCGACGATCCTGAGTTCAACCCCATACCCGACTATTACTTTTACGACCTGAATACGAAAATCAACTTCACGCTCTCTGAAAAAGACCGGCTATACCTCAGCGGCTATTTCGGACGCGACGTCTTCACCTTCCGCAACGAAACCTTCAACTTCCTATTCGATTGGGGCAACGCCACCGGCACCGCCCGTTGGAATCACGTCTATGGTCCGCGCATGTTCTCCAACGCCACCGTGACCCTCTCCGACTACCGCTACCGCATCCGCAATATCCTTACCGGCTTCAACTTCAACCTCGGCTCCAACATCAAAGATCTCAACTCCAAAGTCGATTTTTACTACCAGCCCGACAATACGCATACCGTTCGATTTGGCGCGGCGGCCACCTGGCACCGCTTCAACGTAGCGCGCCTCAAGGCGGGCAGCGACGACGGGCGCATCAATTTCGAGGCCGGTCAGGACTTCAACGGTATGGAGTACGGTCTCTATGGCGCCGACGAGTGGGCCGTGAGCGACAAGCTCAAAGTCAATTACGGTCTCCGCCTGTCTGCCTGGCAGAACGATCCGGCTTTCTACTGGAATCTCGAACCCCGCATTGCCGCCAATTACGCCCTCAACCCGCGCCTGTCGTTCAAGGCATCGTATGTGCGCATGGCCCAATACGTACACCTTCTGGCCAGCAGCGGCCTCTCGCTACCCACCGACATTTGGTACCCCAGCACCGAGGGCGTACTGCCCGAAAAAAGCGATCAGGTGACCGGCGGGCTGTCCTGGCTGGTCGGCGGCGAAGTATTGGTGACCTGGGAGGCCTGGTACAAATGGCTTTACAACCAGATTGACTTCATTGACGGCGCCGAGTTGTTCGGCAACGCCGGTATCGAGGACGAACTCGCTCGCGGGCGCGGTTACGCATACAGCCCCTTAGAGCTGGAAATAGAGAAAAAAAGCGGCAAAGTCACCGGCTGGATCGGCTACACCTTAGCCTGGGTGCGTCGCGGCGGGTTTGAAGAAATCAACGAAGGTCGATTTTTCCCGCCCCGTTTCGATACCCGGCACAACCTGAGCGTCGTCGCCATGTGGGACCTGAGCCGCCGCTGGCAGTTGGCCGCTACCGGAGTCTATACCTCCGGATTTACGGCCTGGCTGCCCGAAGG
>JBKBLI010000005.1:65891-80101 GCA_046296435.1 Saprospiraceae bacterium
CGCATGTTCTGGCAAGACGTGGCCGGCGCGCCTACACAGCCCGTCGTGCCGATCTACGGCGACCGCAATACCTTCCGCTATCCGGCATATATCCGCATGGACCTCAGCGTGGTGTGCCGCTTTTTCCCCCGATGGGGCGAAAGCGACCTCACCTTCGGGGTTTACAACGCCACCGACCGCCGCAATCCTTACTTCATCTTCTTGCAGCCTACCCTTCAGCGCATCGGCGAAGGTTCGGCCTCGATCGAAGTGCCCACCGGCATCCGGGCGCGTCAGGTGTCCCTATTTCCCGTTTTGCCAAGCGTTACCTGGAACTTCAAATTCTGATATTTTGCCAAGAAACACGCGCATCATGTTATTTTTTTCGAAAAAAAGCCGCTCCCCTCGCGCCTGGTCCGTGCTCTGGGCTGCGCTCGCCCTGTTCGCCGCCTCCTGCAACTTGACCAAGGATGTGGATATCTCCCTGCCCGATTACGAACGCCAGCCCGTCGTAGAGTGCTATCTCGAACCCGGCAAGCCCTTCCGCTTGTTGCTCTCACAGAGCTACGCCTTCTTCGATCCTTTCGGCTTGGACTCCAATTTTCTGAACCGCACCTTGCTGCAAGACGCCGATGTGCGCATCCGTTATGCGGGCAAAACCGTCGTATTGGCCAATACCTTTTCCTTCGAGCCAGATCCTTTCAAACTCTTCAACTATACTGCCGCCGAGATTGTCCCCTACAATCCCGGCGTAGATTACACCTTGGACATACGCCTTCCCAACGGATTGGAAATCACCGGCTCTACCCGGATGCTCCCCCGCGTGCCCATCGACAGCATCAAGGTAGAGTTTCTGCAAGGGCCCGGCAGCAAGGCGCGCATCTTGACCTACATCAGCGACGATCCCGCTGAGGAAAATTTCTACCGCCGCATGCTCAATTACGGCTCTTTGGACAGTGTTCCCGTTCAGGATTTTATTTTTCCTGACCGCACGGCTACCAACAACATCATCGCCTTTGGCACAGGGTATGAATTGAGCGTGGGCGATACTGTGTTCAACACCGTTTTTCACATCAGTCGGGAGTATTACGATTTTATCGAGAGCCTTCAGTTGGCCGTTCTTGGCAATGTCAATCCCTTTGCCCAGCCGTCGCCGATCAAAAGCAACGTCAAAGGCTCTGCCAATCCGCTTGGCATTTTCACCGGCCTGTCTTACGTGCGCGACACTACGATTATCGCCCAATAGCGGAATGATGGGTCTGGGGGTGCGGGTCTGGGGGGGCGGCCATGTCCCCCCCGCCCCCAGACCCATGCCGTTCCCTTTTTTTTGGCTTGAAAAGATAGGTGTGAGGAAGGGGCCGGAGATGCGCCGCACGCGGTCTTGTAGGCCCTGCGTAAGCTATTCTCCATGTTGATTTTAAAAACAGCCGTAACTTGCGGTCTGTGGGTCAATTGCAAACACGTATTTTCTTTTTGCGCGCGCGTTTGGGGCGAATCAGGGCGCTCGATACCTTGGCGCAGGCCGTTCGGCGACGCCCGAGGACCTTCGCCGTCTCTGCCTTGCTGCTGCTTTTGTGGGTGTTTTGTCTGCCTCGCCCGCTTTTTCGCACGCCTTACTCGCTCGTTCTGGAGGACGAGTCCGGCGAATTGCTCGGCGCGCGCATTGCCGCCGATGGTCAGTGGCGTTTTCCGCCGACCGACAGCCTGCCCGAAAAATATGCCGTCGCGCTTGTGGCTTACGAGGATCGCCGCTTCTGGCGCCACCCGGGCATAGACCCTGTAGGGCTGGCGCGCGCCTTGCTGCGGAACATCTCTGCGGGCAGTAACTTACAAGGGGGTAGCACCCTCAGCATGCAGGTCATACGCCTGGCCCGCAACAAACAACGGCGCAGTCTGTGGAACAAGACTTTGGAGATGTTTATGGCTACGCGTCTGGAGTTGGCCTACAGTAAGCGCGAGATTCTGCGGTTGTATGCGTCGCAGGCGCCGTTTGGGGGCAACATAGTTGGGGTAGAGAGCGCGTGTTGGCGTTATTTCAGCAAAACGCCGTCGCGCATCACGTGGGCGGAAGCCGCGCTGCTGGCTGTGCTACCCAAAAACCCCGCACAGATACACCCGGGTCGCAATCGCGACGCGCTGCTGGCGCGTCGCAACCGCCTGCTGGCGCGTCTGCGCGACATTGGCAAGATCACGTCGCTCGATTGCGAACTGGCGCAGGCGGAGCCTCTGCCCGATCGCCCGCACCCTTTGCCCGACCTCGCGCCCCATTTTCTCGATCGCTGTGCCGGCGGCGTTTTTTCCCCAAAAAAGCGGGGCGACTCCTCTCGTTATCGCAGCACCCTTCAGAGGGAATTGCAAATCCGCCTCAACGAGGTGATCGACCGCTACCAACAGCGCTACGCCGACAGGGGCGTGGAGCATCTTGCCGCCGTGATCCTCGATGTGTCGTCGGGCGCCGTCATTGCCTATGCAGGCAACGCGCCCGGCGCCCGGCACAGGCAATCCACAGACATCGTTGTGGCCCCTCGCAGCACGGGCAGTATTCTCAAGCCCTACCTTTACGCCTTTGCCATGCAGGCGGGAGAGATTCTGCCCGACGCTTTGCTCGAAGATATCCCTACCCAGTGGGGGCGTTACCGCCCTGACAATTACCTCAACGCCTACGACGGCGTCGTAGGCGCGCGTCGCGCGCTCGTACGCTCGCTCAACGTGCCGTTTGTGTCGTTGCTCCAGCGCCACGGCGTCGGTCGCTTCCATCATGAACTCCAGCAACTCGGTCTCAGCACCCTCGTGCGCGCGCCCGAGCATTATGGTTTGTCGCTTATTCTGGGCGGCGCTGAGGCGCGTCTGCTCGATGTGACCAACGCCTACGCCTGCATGTCCCGCACCCTCGGCGCATTTGGTCGCCGCAGCGGGCGCTATGCCGCCGACGATTTCAGACCCCCGTTTTTTTTTGCGGCGGATACTGCGCGTCGTGAGACGCGCGTGCTGGAGCAGCCCCCGCTGCTCAGCGCAGGGGTGATCTGGCATACTTTTCAGGCGATGCGCGAGGTAGAGCGCCCCGACGAGAGCGGCCAATGGGAAGTGTTTGCCTCCTCGCGTCTCGTGGCCTGGAAAACGGGCACGAGCATTGGGTTTCGGGATGCGTGGGCGGTGGGCGTCACGCCGCGCTATGCCGTAGGCGTATGGGTAGGCAACGCAGACGGCGAGGGTCGCCCCGGGTTGATTGGCGTACGGATGGCGGCGCCTGCGCTTTTTTCGGTCTTCGAATTGTTGCCGCCCGACGAGTGGTTTGATCCGCCCTACGACGACCTGCGCCGCGCTACGCTGTGCCGCTACTCCGGCTGCTTAGCTGGCGCTTATTGTCGGCCTGACAGCGCCTGGATCCCCAAAGCGGGTTTGCAGGCTCCTGCCTGTTCGTATTGCCGCCCCATTCACCTCAGCCCCGATGGCAAATGGCAGGCCAACAGCCGTTGCGAGTCGCCCGAGCGTATGCAGCATCGCAATCAATTTGTGCTGCCGCCGGTGCAGGCCCACTACTTTGCCTTGCGCAACCCCTGGTACGTGCCGCCGCCGCCTTTCAGGCCCGATTGCGCCGATTTTGCCGATAGGCAAACCTTGATGCAATTTGTGTATCCGCGCGGCGCCAGTTCGGTCTATATCCCGGTGGAATTGGATGGCGAGGAGGGCAAGGTTGTTTTCAAAGTGGCCCACAGCCTGCCTTCTGCGCAGTTATTTTGGCATCTCGACGGTATTTGGTGCGGGACCACCCGTCATTTCCACGAGATGGCCCTCCAACCTGAACCGGGCAAGCACACCTTGGCGGTGATCGACGAGAGCGGGGCCAGAATCGAACAGCGCTTCGAAGTAAAGTCCCGCGCAAACGCCGCACAAGCGAGATGAATCCATGTGGCAAGGGGGCTGCCGGGTAGTTTGTGAGCCGCGCGATCGCTCTGCACGCAAGCCAGTCGCGGGCATGAGCACTCGCTTACATATATTTTGGCGGGTATTTACCGCGTTTTTTTTTGCATTTCGCCGGCTTTTGCTACATTTGCCCTGAGTTACGGTATTGTACAAGTCCTTTTTCAAATCAAAACCAATTCAGCAACGTATTATGGCTACAAAAAAAAGTGAGACGCCTGAAGGCTCTGTTCAATCGCCCACCCGCAGCACCCTGATGCCGGGCAACCGCATTGTGACGCTGGATGAGTTCATCATCCGCTCTGAGAAGGATTTTGAATTTGCCACCGGCGAACTGACCGGCTTGCTGCGCGATATCGGCGTAGCGGCTAAAATCGTCAATCGCGAGGTTAACAAGGCCGGTTTGGTCAATATTTTGGGCGTGGCAGACGGAAGCGAGAACGAGAGCGGCGATATTCAGCAGAAGTTGGACGTGTATGCCAACGAAAAACTGATCGAATGCCTGCAAAATTCCGGCGAGTGCTGCGCAATTGCCTCTGAAGAAGACGACGACATCATCCAGATTCCTCAGGTAGGCTCCAAATCCAGCAGCTACGTGGTGATGTTCGACCCCTTGGATGGGTCTTCAAATATTGACGTCAACGTATCTGTGGGTACTATTTTTGCCATATACAGACGCAAGACCCATTCCGGCCAGCCAGCTGCGCGCGAGGATTTCCTTCAGCCGGGTATCAAGCAGGTAGCGGCGGGTTATGTGCTCTACGGCACTTCGACCATTCTGGTCTATACCACCGGTCATGGCGTCAACGGCTTCACGCTCGATCCCTCTATTGGAGAGTTTTGTCTGAGTCACCGCAACATGCGCATCCCCGAAAATGGCAGTTCGTACTCCATTAACCAGGGGTATTACTCTAAGTTTGATCTGGAGTTGCGGCGCTATATCGACCACTGCTCCGACCTCAACTATGGACTGCGCTACATTGGCTCGATGGTGAGCGACATCCACCGTATTCTGATACAGGGCGGCATATTCCTTTACCCCAGCACGCGCAAGTATCCCAAAGGTAAGCTGCGCTTACTGTACGAATGCAATCCTTTGGCCATGGTCGTTGAGCAGGCAGGGGGCAGGGCTATCAATACGCAGCTCAAGCGCATTTTGGAGATCGAACCCAAAGAGTTGCACCAGCGCAGCACCATTGCCATCGGGTCGCCCCGAATGGTGGATGAATTGCAGGCCTTTGTAGAACGTTATTCGGCGTTGCCTATATAATTCCGCGGGGCAAGCAGCCGGCCTTGCGTTCGGAGCGCAGATCAGTTTGGGGCAGTCGTTTTTTGAAAAAAATGTGGAGCGCCCGCGCCTTGTGGTCCTCTGACTAAGCGGACGTGATGTCTTCCGGTTTGGCGCCGACAGTTTAGTTTGTTTGGGGGTATATTCCGGATGGATGTCGATGCTTAATCTTTGTCAAATGCCGAAACTGGCAAATCAAACTTGTTTTTGGGGTCCGATTGAGGCAAAGTCTTTAATTTGCAGCGTTTTTCAAAACAGACAAAAAACTCTACCATGATACAAGTTTTGCACGCGGCGGCAGAATGTTATCCAGCAGCAAAGACAGGAGGGTTGGGCGATGTGGTTGGAGCGCTTCCCAAGTATTTGACGAAAGGCGGCGTCACTTCGGCGGCCATCATCCCGAAGTATGCGTTGAAATGGATTCACAGCCGCAACTGGGAGGAGGTATATGCGGGGGAAGTACGCGTGGACTGGCGACACGTGCGTTTTAGCATTCAAAAAGAGCAAGGCAATAGTTTGGGCTTTCCGTTATTTGTGGCGGATGTGCCGGGCCTGTTCGATCGTTCGGGCATATACAATGATCCGTCGGGAGCGCCGTACGGCGACGAAGCGGAGCGCTATCTGGTCTTTCAGCAGGCAATTTTGCATTGGTTGCGCAGTTTTCCGCGCGAACACCGCCCTAAGGTGCTGCATTGTCACGACCATCATACGGGTCTTATCCCCTTCATGGTAAAGCACACGCCAGACTTCAGGAGTTTGCACGATTTGCCTACGGTGTTCAGCATACACAACGGGCAGTATCAGGGGTGGATGAGTTGGAATATGTTGCATTTGTTACCCTATTTTGACGCCGGGGCTAAGGGACTTTTGGACTGGAATGGGTATATCAATCCCGTGGCCTCGGCATTGCGTTGCGCCTGGGCGGTAGGCACGGTAAGCCGTTCGTACTTATTTGAACTGCACGATAGCAGCCTGGGTCTGGAGCCGTTGTTTCGGGCGGAGTGGGCTAAGCAGTTCGGCATTATCAACGGCATCGATGCGGCGGTCTGGAATCCCGCCTCCGATCCCATGATTGCCGAGCGATTACATTTTGGGGAGATCGAAGCGTTCAAATGGGCCAACAAAAGCGTCCTGTGCGAGTGGTTCGGCTTTTCGCCGGACTTGCCGCTGATCAGTTTTATCGGGCGGCTGGTGCACGAGAAAGGAGCGGATATTTTGCCGGATGCCATCCGGAGGTTTATCCATTCGGGCGGGAGGGCCAACTTTTTGGTGCTGGGAACCGGCGAGGCCTGGACGCAGAACGAGTTCAGGCGCATGTCGCACCACTATCCGGGCCGCTTCAACGCGGTGATTGACTACAACGAGGCTTTGTCGCACCAGATATATGCCGGTTCGGACTTCATCGTGATGCCCTCGAGGGTAGAGCCTTGCGGATTGAATCAGATGTATGCTATGCGTTATGGCGCCCTGCCGATTGTGCGATCGGTCGGCGGCCTGAAGGATACGGTACCGGATATTGGCGAACCCGGAGATGTAGGGCGCGGAATCCGTTTTGATCAGTTTTCGGTGGACGATGTGACGCATGCATTCTACCGGGCGACGGCTATGTGGCACAACGAACCGGGCATTGTACGCCTGCTTCGCGGTCGGGTAATGTCGATTGATTTTTCGTGGGAAAATACCATCGATCAATACCTGAACATCTATCGGCGCGTAGGGGCCAACGTGCAGGCCCTCTTACCGCAGGCTGAGGGGCCTGCCGCTCGTACCGAGGCGCCCCTTGTTCACACGCCCGACCCGCCGCCCGCGCCCCAGCCCCGCGCCCGAAAGAAAACAACGCCGAAAAAAAACGACAATAAACGAACCACTTAGCCCTGCGGTTTCGGGTTGATGAGCGCGTGAATTGGAGGTATTCTGTCGGAAAGCGATCTTTTGCGTCGTATGACCGCATCGCGAATTCCGCCAAGCTCCGGATCGAGACAACTGCGGTTTTAGTTTTTACAAACAACACCATACAACGACAGCGACCATGATTAAAATGATATGTCTTATTCTCGGAGGCGGCGCAGGTTCGCGCCTCTATCCCCTCACCGAACAACGCTCAAAACCGGCAGTGCCCATTGCAGGCAAGTATCGACTGATCGATATACCGATCTCCAACTGTATCAACTCGGGGGTCAAGCGGATGTTTGTAGTGACCCAGTATAATTCTGCTTCGCTCAACGCGCACATCAAAAACTCCTATAATTTTGACATATTTACGCAGGGATTCGTCGATATCCTGGCCGCCGAACAAACGCCGGGAAGCAAAGAGTGGTTTCAGGGCACTTCAGACGCCGTGAAGCAAAGCCGTAAGCACTACGATCGTCACGACTTCGATTACATATTGATCCTGTCCGGCGATCAGCTTTATCAGATGAACTTTGAACTCATGGTCAAGCAACACATTGAGTCAAAGGCAGAATTGAGTATTGCTTGCTTGCCGGTCAACGCCAAGGACGCCACAGGATTTGGGATCATGAAAGTCAACGACAAGGGCTTCATCCCCCGATTTATCGAAAAACCCTCGACGGACAAATTGCCAGAATGGATCAGCGACGTATCGCCGCTGAACAAGAAACTCGGCAAGGTTTATATGGCGTCCATGGGGATTTATATCTTCAATCGGGATACGCTCCACCGCCTGTTTGACGAAAACCCTCAAGCCATCGACTTCGGAAAAGAACTGATCCCTGCCGCTATCAACTCCGGAATGAAGGTGGGCGCCTATCAGTACAACGGATACTGGACGGATATTGGAACCATCCGCTCTTTTTTTGAAGCCAACATTGAACTGACAGACCATATACCGGCGTTCAATCTTTTTGACAATTGGAGGCCTATCTACACCCGGGGGAGGATGTTGCCGCCCGCCAAGTTTTATGGCGGCACACAGATCAACCGCGCTTTAACTGCCGAGGGGTCGATCATTCACGCCCGCGTGATCGATAGCTCCATAATTGGCCTTCGTTCGCGTATTGGCGAAAATACCGTCATCAAAGAGTCGATTGTTATGGGTAACGACCATTTCCAGTCGCTTCAGGAAATCGCAACAACTCCCAATTTGCCCCCGATGGGTATTGGTCATTATTGCCATATCGAACGCGCTATTGTGGACAAAGACTGCCGAATCGGAAACAATGTGGTGATCAAAGGCCACAACGGACTCCCCGATGGCAACTATGATGGCTTCTGTGTGCGCGACGGTATCGTGGTGGTCAAGAAAGGCGCCCATATCGAAGAGGGGACGCGCATCATGTGACCCCGAATGGCCTTTTGTGACAAGGGGTAGTTCAGCCGCCCGGCTATGTATCTCGCCAATAAAGCAAACGGGGCGCTCTGCATTCAGAGCGCCCCGTTATTGCGTATAGACTCAAATCTGTTTATCTGAATTAGCGCGAAGCGGCTATATTTTCTGTGGTCAAGGCGCCGGCGGCGCTCCATTCGATCTGGTCAGGATTGCCCGGGATCGTGAGGTCCAATTGGATGGAACCTTTGCGGTTTTTATATTCGATGCGAACGTCGCCTTCGCCAATCACACGCACGGCGTCGTACTCTGTAACTATGGCCTCGAGGTTGGCGTTGATCGTAACGGTGGTCAGCGTTTCGGCATTGATGCCCGCCACAAAGTTGGTGCCAATGTAAGCGCCGTTTTTGTCGTAAATGCTCATGCTGTAGCTCTTTGCGCCTTTGCCCAAGCCGCGAGCGATATTGTAAAGCACCGCATAGTAGTTTTCCGTTTCGAAAGCGGCTACGGGTTCGGGATATACCGGCATATTGCTGTATTGAGCGCTGCGCTTCAACTCGGGCAGGAAACCGTAAAAGTCCCAGCCAAGGCGCTTAACACGCGGAGCGCCCGGGGCCAGTTGCGCAGTCAGATCTTCAGCCGTGAGGCTAAAGGGCAAATCAGCCTTAGGGAACTGCGCCAGAAACTGGGCGAAGTTCGGCGTTTCTTGAGCTTGGGCCGGAGCGGCGAAGCAAGCTGCGAAAGCTGCGATCAGTGCTGCGATGACGATTTGCTTTTTCATATTTTTTATCGATTTTGGATTCAGAGAGTGATTGTGATTAAACTTAGTTTTTTAGCGTCACGATGGTCTTATTGCAAAAGCCTTGCCAAAAATTGATTCGCGCGCTTTTTTTTGAAAAAAAATGATCTTCTGGTTCGTTTTTACCATTTTTACGGTAAAAAAAAGAGTTCAAAGCGTGATTTTTTGGTGAGAATTCGGATAAATAGTTGAGTGGTCGGCGCCGAACGGCGATTTCTCCGCTTTGGCTTCGTGTTTTTACGTAAGAATCAGGGTGGGCGGTTTTGGGCGCTCAAAAATCTCGGCGGGCATAGGGCGGCCCGGTTTAGACTGAGGATTGGCTTCATGGTTGATGCGGTTACAATTTAGTATTGGGTTATGAGTCGCCTTAGGGTTCAGATTAGCGCGACTAATTACATATAGTCGAATGCTTGCCGAAACGTCAATATGAAACATACGGTATCGGAAGTTGCTAAGGAGTTGCGGTAGTCGGGGGGCTAAATTAGGCACAGTATCAGAGGGGTTTCCTCTTCCCGAAAAAAGTAATCTAAATTTCATATTTGCTTAACGGGCGTCGCTGGCGGAATGCTTTACCTTTGCATTATTCAATTTTGAATGAATTCGCAGCGAGGTAAAGAAGAAAATTATAGCAGGTAGCATTTCATGAAAAGAGAAGTTGATATTGTTGTTATATCGGACGTGCATTTGGGAACATATGGATGTCATGCTTTGGAACTGAACAATTATCTGAAGAGCATACAACCGCGTACTTTGGTGCTCAATGGCGATATCATTGACATTTGGCAATTCAACAAGAATTATTTTCCCAAAGAACATTTGGACGTTGTCAGGCGTATTTTGAAGATGGCCGCCAACGGCGTCAAGATTTATTACCTAACGGGCAATCACGATGATCTGCTGCGCAAGTTTGGCGAGGTATCTTTCGGATTGGTGAATCTGCGCAATAAATTGGTTTTCAGAATTGACGGCAAAGTCCACTGGGTGTTTCACGGCGACGTATTCGACGCCAGTATCCAACGCGCTCGGTGGTTGGCCCGGCTGGGAGGCAAGGGGTACGATATGCTGATCCGGATCAACCGCCTGATCAATGGCACGCGGAGGATTTTTGGGCTTGCCCCGGTTTCCTTTGCCTCCAGAGTGAAGAAAAGTGTGAAAGGAGCAGTCAGATATATCAGCGATTTTGAAGACACGGCCATACAACTGGCGGCTGAACAAAATTACGACTACGTCATTTGTGGGCATATCCATAGGCCTCAGATGCGCGAAGTAGTGGCCGACAACGGCTTCAAAGTCACTTACCTGAATAGCGGCGACTGGATAGAGCACCTCACCGCGCTGGAATACGCCAATGGTAATTGGCAGATATACCAATATGATGAGGACGATTACGCTATGCCAAATCCCAAGCTCCAGGCGCCTGAGCCGGAGACCTACTCGCTCAAGCGGGAAGAAATACTGCCCGGGGGCCTCAGTATTGCAGCCTTCGACACGCTCTGATGCCAACTTATTTCAGTGCCGGAGTGGACAGGATCACAGGACAATTGCGCTCCGGTATCTTTTAAATAAAATGCTTCATAACACAACGACATGCGCCCTGCAGCAAAGGCTTCGGGGCGTTTGTTTTTGCCATCGGGTTTAGCGGCGCATCGGCTGCGCCGGCCGGTTGCGAGAAGGAGCCTCCCGTTATCTGCATCGGTTTTTCTGAAACCTACGGCATCTCGGCGGGCGTATCGAACCGGTGTGGCGAACGAAGCGACTGGCGGCAAAGGGCGCGAACGTATGATGCGGTTGAAGTTGACTTTTGTCTGCGTTCCGCCGCTTTTTACGGGATTTTTTGCGTTGGCCGCATCTACCTGTGCGTTACTTCTCTTTTGGAAAATGAAAACCGGGTTTAGACGTTTTGATACCCATGCAAGAACATCAGAAGCCTGCCGAGTTGGCGGCGCAGGAAGTCAGGCGATTCAAGCGGTCTTTACATTGGTCGCGCGTCGTTTTGCCGGTACTTTTAGGATTGGGCGTTGGCGGGTACTTACTCTACACGCGTTTTGACCTCGAACTTTTCAGGAGCATACGCTGGGATGGCAGGGCTTTAGGTTGGTTGGCGCTTGCGTTCTTATTGTTGCTCGCCCGCCATGCTTTTTATGCGTTGCGCATCCGCACGCTAAGCGACAATTTTTTTTCGTGGAAAAAAAGCGCCGCCCTCATTGCCATTTGGGAATTCAGCGCCGCCCTTACGCCTACCAGCAAAGGCGGGCCTTTTGTGATGCTTTTTGTATTGAGCCGGGAGGGCTTGGGCGCGGGACGAACGGCGGCTGCCATTTTTTATTCGATGCTGAGCGATGCCGGTTTTTTTGTGCTGATGCTGCCGATCTTTTTGAGTATCTACGGTCGCGGCGTGCTTTTCCCTCAGGACGCTTCTGAGGCGGCGGTGCGATTGGCCGGCGGGACGTTCTACGCGACTTATAGCCTGATTCTGTGCTACTGGTGCTTGCTGGCGTTTTTTTTGTTTGTCAAGCCGGCTTATGCGGCTCGGGCGGTGCAGTTGATGTCGGAAATGCGTCTTTTGCGCCGTTGGGCGGGCGGATTGCGTCGTTTGAGCGATGAGTTTTTGCTGGCTGCGCGCGAACTGCGCCGGCGGTCGCCCGGCTGGCATTTGCGCGTGATCGGCGGCACCGTTGGCGCTTGGACTTGTAAGTTTGCCATGATAAACGCTATCATTCTGGCCGTTTATCCGGTCGTCAACGCGGATGGCGGGACGCAGCTTTTCATTTATGCCCGTCTGACGGCCATGTTTATCATCATGACGTTTAGCCCTACGCCGGGCGGCGCCGGGCTGGCGGAGGTGGCGCTTATCAATTTTATTGCAGACTACGTGCCTGAGCAGTTTGGGGTGCTGGTCGCGCTGATCTGGAGGGGCATGGCGTATTACGGATATTTGTTGCTGGGCGCCTTTGTGGTTCCGGCTTGGCTTGCCCGGTACGCGCGCCTTCCCGCGCAAAAAGAAGCGTAGTGAGCGGTTCCTGTCTTGGGATCTGAATTGTCGACGCCGCCCTTGCCCTTAGCCTGCACTTTTTTTTTCATAGAAAAAAGTGCAGGCTAAGGGGGTATGTTTCGCTCTTGCATTATGTCGGCGCTTTTTTTCAAAAAAAAAGCGCGCAACAGAAGGCTGCTTCTGTTGCGCGCGCGGCTTCGATTGCTCTTGTGCGTATGTTTATCTTGCCAGGGTCACATCGCCTTTGAAGAGCATGATGCGGCCGTCGATCAGTTCCACTTCGGCGTAGTAAACAAATACGCCGGGATTGAGGGCTTGCCCCCTATCGTATCCGTCCCAGCCGTATGCGGGATCGTTGGGCAGGAAGTTGTGGGCCTGATAGATCATGCTTCCCCAGCGGTCAAAGATCTGGAAGTGATTGATCTTACGGACGTGGCCTTCTTTGGCAAAAATATAGAAGCGGTTGTTGCCGTTGGCGCCTTTGTCGGGGGCAAACACGTTTGGTATGTAGATGGCCGGCTCATTGTCCACGCGGATCAATATCCGGTCGGAGGCTTTGCATGCGTCGTTGGAGATGACTGTGACGGTGTAAGTTGTGGTGCGGAAGGGCATAGCGACGGGCTTGAGCAAATCGGCGATGCCGGCGCCGTTGAAGGTCAGGCCGTCCATGGGTTCCCAGACCACATCCTGAATCAGGGCGAGCGGATACCCTACGGGTAACATGGCGTTGAGTTGGGCGCTTTCGCCGAGACCCAGTTTGATCTCGGGAATCAGATCGACCCCCGGATCGGGGGCTTTAGGTACGACTAATTTGCGGTGGAACTCGCAGCCGTTAGCGTCCTGTATAAGCAGGTCATAGGTTCCGGGCGTGATTTTGTCGAACTCGAGTTTTTGGAACCAAGACGCGCCGTTGTTGATAGAGTACAAGTATGGTCCGAACCCGCCTTGTACGCTCTGAAAAGCGATCACCCCGTCGTTGTCTTTACAACTGGGCGGTTTGAGCGTAAATTCGAAGCCGGTAGGCACGTTGGTTTCTATCTCTACGACGACTGACGACACTTGGGTGCAGCCGGTGCTTGTGTTGGTCACGAGCAGTTGGTAGGCGCCGGGCTGGCTGACTTTGGGCGCGAGGGTATTGGCGCCCGATACGATGACGCCGTTTTGGGTGGTCCATGCGTAGGCATACTCGGGACCTGTGGACGCGGAGCCTTCGAGGGTGACCTGATTGATGCTGCAGGTGAGGCGCTTGTCGGGGCCTGCGTCGGCTTGCGGCAATACGATGTTGTCGTTGACTTGTACGGTCTGGGCGCTGGTACAGCCGTTGTTGGCATTGGAGACGACCAGGGTGTAGGCTCCTGTCTGGTTGACTACTGCAACAACGCTGTTTTGTCCATTGACGATGTTACCGTTGGTCGTGCTCCATTGGTAGGTGATGCCGGGGCCGCTCTGCGAGCCGGCGGCATTGAGGGTGACCTGGTTGTTGAGGCAGGTCAGCAGAGCGGGTTGGGCGATGACGATAGCGGGCGCTTGCGTGTTGGAAGTTACCGTGACCGAAGCGACGCTGGTACATCCGTTGGCATTGTTGGTCACCTGAAGGGTGTACTGACCGACGGCGGTCACCGTCGGCGAAAGCGTAGTGGCGCCTGCGGCGATCTGGCCGTTGGCTGTGCTCCATTGATAGCTGAAGTCGGCGCCGACGCTACTGCCGGCGCCGGTCAGGTTCAGTTCGTTGATGGCGCAGGTCAGCAGGCCGTTGACGTCGGCTTTCGCGTCGGGCGTCTGGACATTTTGATTGACGCTGACGTTTGCTTGCGCCGTACAGCCGTTTTGCAGATTGGTGATAAGCAGAGTATACACGCCCGGCTGATCGACAATGGGCATGAGCGGGTTGCTCTGATCGACGATGTTGCCGCCTGCGCTGGCTGTCCAAAGATACTGCATCTGC
>JBKBLI010000006.1:0-59196 GCA_046296435.1 Saprospiraceae bacterium
CACAATGCGGCGCTTTACGCCCTTTGTCCTGCGCCGTGGCCCGGGCGCTTCCTGAGCGCGGGGGGCGACGGCTGGATCGTAGCTTGGGACTATGCCGATCCTGAGACCGGGCGCGTCGTCGCCCAGGTTCCGTCCAAAATTTTTTCGCTCGCAGCGCTGCCCGGCGGCGGCGATCCGGTTCTGATAGCGGGCAATATGGATGGGGGGCTGCATCAGATATTCCCCGGCGCGCCAGAACGCACGCGCAACATCCAACACCATCGCAAAGGCGTTTTTGCGCTACTGGCCGACGGAGAGTGGATCTGGAGCGCGGGAGGCGACGGCGTATTGACCCGTTGGCGCGCCGAGCCATTCCAGAGCGTGGAGAGCGTGTGCCTCAGTCATGTCTCGCTGCGTTGCATCGCCCGCGACCCGCACCGCGCACGCATCGCCGTTGGCGCTTCGGATAGCGGAATTTATATCCTGGATTCGGATACGCTTGCTTTGCTGCACACGCTCCGCGAGGCCCATGCGCCTTCGGTATTTGCCTTGCGCTGGGATCCGGGCCGCGCCGACCGCCTGCTCAGCGGCGGGCGCGACGCCATGTTGCGCGAATGGCGCATCGGCGCCGACGGCTTTCGCATGCTCAGCGAGCAGCCGGCCCATTGGTACACCGTCAATGACTTAGCCTGGTCGCCCGGCGGTAGGTACTTAGCGACAGCCAGCCGCGACAAGACCCTCAAAATATGGGATGCTGCGACCTTGCGCCTGCTCAAGGTGCTGGATATGCAGCGCCACGGCGGACATGTCAACTCTGTCAATCGCCTGCTTTGGACGCCCCAAGCCCTGTTGTCCTGTGGCGACGACCGCACGGTGATGATCTGGGACATCGCCGAGTGAGGTCGTCCCCGGCCTCTTCAAAACAGGCACGTCGCTTCAGGTTCAAGGGCGCAGGCGGGAGTGCGAGACGTGGGTCAGGCTTTGCGACGCCGACTCCAGGCTGGCTGTCCGGGCCAATCCCCGCCCCAAAGGATTAGAATTGCAGCGTGACGCTCAGGCTGGGCAGCAGCGGCAATTGGTTGACGCGGGTGTAGCGCACGCGGTCGAAGTAGAAGATGTTGGCCCGGTCATACACGTTGGTGGCCGAAGCGACTACCTCCATTTTGAAGTACTTGCTGAACGTAAACAGGCGCTTCAGCGAAATATCCAAGCGATGGTAATAGGGTAGGCGTCCTCCGTTGCGTTTGGAAGAATAAATGATGCCCAAGCCAGGGTTGCCGGTTCCGACATTGGTTCCGACCCCTTCTTCGAATAGAAAATTGCCGTAGAAGCCCTGGGTCTGCGTGAATGGGAAGCCCGAACCCAGATTCCAGCGAGCGCCGAGTTCCCATTCTTTTTTGCGGCCGGCCTGATAGCTTGCGACGAGGTTCATGTTGTGGCGCCGGTCGAATACCGGGGGATACTCTTGTTCGCCGTCGAAGCGGGTCACGTAAGCCAGCGAATAGGCGCCCCAGATGTAGGCGCGCCGTCCTTCGTATTTGAGCGAGAAGTCAACGCCGTAAGCGGCGCCGGTTTCGGTGATGTAATTGGGTTCGCCAGGGCGCTGTTTGAAGCGGTTGAGGGTGATCAATTGGGTGAAGTCCTTGTAGTAGCCTTCGACGTTGAGGTCGAGGTTTCTCAGCACGTCGATCTCAAAGCCGCCGACATAATGCCATGCCTTTTGCAAGCGGTGAGGCGCGCGCTCGTTGGAGTTGGGCCGAAAGACGGCCTCTTCAGGCGCAGAGAGGAAGCCGACAAACAAATTGACAATATCGCGCTCGTTGACGGTCGAAAGGAGGTTCTGCGAGTAGTAGCCGCCTGCGGCTTTGAAGCGCAGTTTATCGCTGATGTTGTATTTGAGGCCGAGGCGCGGCTCGGGGTTAGACTCATTGAGAGTCACGTAGTACTGGAATCGGAAACCCGGCTCGATAACCAAGGGGCCTATTTTCTTTTTCCAACGGACGTATGTACTGATCTCGGTAGTGTTTTCATCCTGATTGACCCGTTGGCCGAGGATATTGATGAATTCGAAGTTGGTGTTGAAGCTGGTCATGTCCAGGCCGTATTTCACTTCGTCGCTTTGTCCAAAATTGGTGAAATTCAGGCCGGCGTTGATGGTATTGATGCCGCTTTTGCGCGGCAGCCGGTCGGCCTCTTCGATACGCGAGTCGTAGCCGGAGTAGGTCACCGTGCCATTGATGATCGTATTGGAGTTGGAGGGGATCAGCGTAAAGTCCATGCCGCCGCCGCCGCTCTCCCAGCCAAAACGGGTGATAGGAAAGTTGACCTGATCGTCGTACTTGAATCCAAAAAAGTTGAACTTGCTGCCATTGCCGGACAGGAAAGAAACCTTGCCATACAAATCCTGATAGTTGAACGGGATGCCGACTTCCGGATTGACGCGCGGATACAGCCGGCTGTCGAACTGGTCGATGAGGGCTTTTTTGCCGGCGAACACAAAGGATACGCTGGGCTTGCTCTCGTCTTTTATGGGGACAAGCGGCCCTTCGATGATGGCTTTGGCCTGAAAGGGACTGGCAGAGATCAAGCCGGATAGCCGTTTGCGGTTGCCTTCGCGGGTTTTGACATCTACCACGGCGGATATGCGTCCGCCATAATCTGCATTGAAGCCGCCGGTGAGCACATCCACGTTGCGGATAAGCTCGGTCTCGAATACTGAGAAAAAGCCTATGCTGTGAAAGGGGTTGTAGATCGTCATACCGTCGAGCATGATGCGGTTTTGCACCGGCGAGCCGCCCCGGATGTAGAGTTGTCCGCCCTGGTCGCCCGTGAAGATCACCCCGGGCAATACAGTGAGGTATTGCGCGATATCGGCTTGGCCGCCGGCCGAGGGCAGGGAGCGTATTTGTTGGGGCGTTACGCTGAGCTTGGATACCTGAACGTCGGATTTGGCCTGTTCCTTTTTTCCGCTGATCACGACTTCGCCCAGGTCCTGTCCGCTTTCGCTCATGTAAATATTCTGATAGGCGATGGCGCCGCGCGTGAGCGTAATTTTGGCGCTGTAAGCGTCGTAACCTAGATAGGTAGCGGTCAGTTCGTACTCGCCCGGGGGTATTCCGGCAATGTTGAAAAACCCGTTCACGTCCGTATTGGCGCCAAAGCGGGTTCCTTTGAGTTGGACGGTGGCGTAAGCCAAAGGTTGTGCGGTTTCGCGGTCGAAAATATTGCCTCTTACGCTGGCATTTTCGGACTTCTGTGCAAAAAGATTCAAGCCAAAGCCAAGGAGGCAGGCGAAGATCAGTGTTGTTCTGTTCACGGCATATATAGATGAGGGGGCAAAATTACGCACAAGCGCGGCGCCGTCGGGAAAGGAGTTTTCCCAAACTGCTATTTTGTCCGTTATTGTCAAAAAGTTACTTTTCAAAACCCGATTTTTCCCTTTACGCCTGAGTTGTCTTTGCGCAGGCGCGCCATGCGGATGGCGGCTACGGCGGCCTCGACGCCTTTGTTGCCGTGGCGTCCGCCGGCGCGGTCAAGGGCTTGTTGTTCGTCGTTGGGCGTCAAGACGCCAAAGATGTGCGGCCGGCCGGTGGCGATGCTCAGTTGGGTCAGTCCAGAGGCTACGGCCTGGTTGATGTATTCGTTGTGCGCGGTTTCGCCTTTGATGACGCAGCCGATGCAGATGATGGCATCGGCATCGAAGCGCGCGGCGAGCAGCCGCGCGCCGGCCGGCAACTCGAAGGCGCCGGGCACCTGCAGCACTTTCAGCGCGTCTTCTTTGACGCCGTGTTTGAGCAGGGTTTCGACGCACGCTTCGTGCATCTTGTGGGTAATGTGAGCGTTCCAATCGGCGGTCACAATGCCGAAGCGTAGATCGGACGCGTCGCCTACGGCATCGGGGTCGTAAGCGGAGAGGTTGGACAATGCGCTGGCCATGGTCAGAACGGTTTTTTACGTAAAAAACGATAAGCTATGCCGGCGCGGGCGTAAGCGCCTTTTTCCTGCGGATGGGTATTGCGCAGGTTGTACAGCGTCAAGGTGTCGGCATTGTCGTTGTACTCCCAGGCAAAGATGGTTTCAGAGCCTTCTTTTTTGGAGTTGCGCAGCGTCATGACATCGGAGCGCGCTGTAGATTCGGTCGCGAAGCAATCGCCGCTTACGCATACCTCATAGCGGTCAAAATCCTGCATGCCGTTGATAAATCCGCCGGGAGTAAACAGGATCTGGTTCTGCGATTTGGCGCTAATCAGTAAAAAGGCGCCGGAGAACAAGTTGGCATTGAGGGCTGTGCGAAAAGCCAGCATCCCGTTGGCGGCGCCGGCCGTGGATTTGATATATTCGTGCAGATAAACCGAATTGTTTTCCACGCCGAAGAGCGTCAGTTTGCGGTCGCCGCCGGAGTCGTAGATCCAAAAGGCGGAGCGGTCGCCCATAGCATGAGGCATTTCGAGGGTATCTTTGCGGTATTTCACGCCGAGCGTCCATTCTTCAATGCCGTTGTAGCAGGTAACACTGTCGGGTTTGATGGTCGTGAAAGTGACGCCAAAGGCAAAAGGCGTCGGCGCGGCGTCTATGGCTCGGACGACAGAACCGTATTGGCTGGCCCTGCGGCAAAAGTCCATCGCAATCCAGTGCCCCCCCAGGAGATTGGGGCTGGCATGCGGCGTTTGAGGTTCGGAGGGTTTAGACGTGTCGTTCTTGCAGGAAACGAATAGGACGAGAGCGGTGAGGATGGCCGCTGCCAGAATCGTCAGGCGTAAGCGTAGTCGCATGTGCGTAGGATGAAAAAGCAGTTATTTGAAATACTTTATTTTGACGAAAAAGCGGGGGTCCACCGCGCCAATTTTTTTAGCGGCTGCAGGGGAGAGGATGACCTCGGCCCCGCGCTCAATACCCGCCGGTATGCGCCCGATTACCTTGGCATATACAGTGCGCTGCGTCATGCCGTTGGTCACGGCAATCACTGAGCCGATTGCGGCAAGGCGGTGCAAAGCGTACAGGTCGCCGCCCTGATATTGAACGTCTTTTTGCCAGAAACAAACGCCTTGCGCCTCGGTCAACTTGTTGCCGTTTTTGGTCTTTTCTTTTTCGAACTCATCCCGTAGCGCGTCGTTGCCGACCGGCGTTTTTTTGCCGCGCCACTCTGCCTTGATGCCTTCTGTGCTCATCCAGCCCATGAACAACAACTGACCGGGGCGTATTTTCGAGCTGGAGAGGTTGTTCCGCTTGAGGATGGTGTCCACCGGCATCTCAAAATTGCGTTTGGCGATGCCAAAAAGCGTCTCGCCATGTTGTACAACGTAGTAGATCGGGACATGGGTCTTGCGGTCAAAATTTTCAGTCTTGTAGCGTTTGATCGCCGCATTGGGCACGGGGATGGCAATTCGGGCGCCGATGCGCAGCGTTGGATCCTCGCGCAACTTGGGGTTGATTTCATAGATTTCCTCAATAGCCAGGCTGTAAAATTTGGCAATACTGTACAGGGTATGGCCCTCTTTGCAGGGGTGATAAATGTATTTGGCGTTGTCGTGCACCTTGAGCAGCAGGGTGTCTTTAGACGTGAGCAAGGGCGCAGGTTGGGTTTGCGCCTGTGCAATCCCGATTCCGAGATACAAACCGATCCCTAACTGCGCTATTTTTCGAAGGTTTTTCAGAAAATTTCTCATATACGGCGTTTTGATTTATACCTTTCGGCCTTGGCAAATGTATCGATAAATGCAGACTAACGCACAAAAGTGTGTCGGAATTATCCCCGCACGTTACGCTTCGACCCGGTTCCCCGGGAAACCGTTGGCTTTGATTGGCGGCAAAGTTATGATACAGCGCGTTTATGAGCGCACAATTCAAGCCAAAAGCCTCAGCGAAGTGGTCATAGCCGCCGACGACGAGCGCATCGCGCGCGTTGCCGAAGCCTTTGGCGCGCAGGTGATCATGACCTCGCCGGATTGCCAGAGCGGCACAGACCGCTGCGCGGAGGCGGCGCGGCGCTTCCCGGACGCAACGCATTTTGTCAATATCCAGGGCGACGAACCGTTTATTTTGCCCGAGCAGATCGACCTGCTGACCGAGACGCTGACAAAGATGGCGCATCCCCTTGCCATTGCTACGCTTTGCAAGAAGATAACGGACATGGAACAGGCGCTCAGCCCCAACGTTGTCAAAGTCGTGCGCAGCGCCAAAGGCGAGGCGCTGTATTTCAGCCGGGCTGTTATTCCGTACTGGCGCGGGGCGGTTGACGCCGTGCAACTTGAGTCCGGCATGTACTTCAAGCATATTGGAATGTACGGATATGCAAGCCGCGCGCTTGCGCACATCTCCACGCTCGTCCCCTCGCCCCTCGAACTGGCCGAGTCGCTCGAACAACTCCGATGGCTCGAAAACGGCCTGCGCATCGCCGTAGCCGTAACCCCTTGGGAAACGCTCGGCGTGGACACCCCTGAAGATCTGCAGGCCGCCGAACGCTGGCTCAAAAACGCCAGGTAATGTTCATGCGGTATTGAAGCGGATTCTCGAAAGCGTTGATGTCGTTGGCGATAGTGAAATTGTAAAAAGCGCCAATCTCATAGCCCATCGGCTGGCCGTATCCAAAGTTGTAGCCCACTCCGAGATACTGGTTGACCCGTTGCGCGCCTGCTTTGATGATTTTGCGGTTCGCAAAGTCGTAACCTACCGGCTCTTCGCGCCACTGATTGGATACCTCTCCCTGCACAAAAAAGCCGCGGTACAAACGGCCGCGAAGGAATAGACCCAACTCTACGTCCCACAGCCCAACGGCCTTGAAGCCGCCTTCTTTGTATGAAGTAAAGGTGGGGCTCAGACGAGGTCCAATAGACAGGGGCTCGAAAATCTTGTATCCTACAGCAGGAGAGATGCCCAAGCCAAAGATGTTGGCATTGTTGAAGCGATTCAACCCCAAGCCAAAGCCCAGGCCGTACCATAAGCGCGATTTGAACGACGGCTCCTCCTCTTTTTGTTTGCTCCGGCTTTGGGCCTGAGCGCCTGCGGCGGCCGCCGTCAAAAGGGCGGCCAGTGCGATTGTAGTTATCCTCATACGTCAAAAAACTCTAGTTTAAGCGGCAAAATTGCAGGCTTTTGGTCTTTTTTTTTGATTAAAAAAGCAAAAACGATTTTTTGATGTTAAAAGCGTTAAAATCAAAAGTATTTTCGCGCACCATTTTGCAAAAATCGCCGCCGATAGAAACGCGCTTGTCTTTCCGTTATTTAATCTTTCAACATTTTCCAAACCTAACGCACGCATGAGCACTCGCTTACATCTGTTCGCTTGCTTTTTTTTACTCCTCTTAGCCCCTTCGCTGCTCTCGGCGCAACAGTTTGCCGGGCAGTCTGAAACGTTCATTTCTCCGGCCTTGCTCAAACAGTTTTACGCCTGGGAGATCTATCGAATTGACGCCAATGCGGTCAATCAGTTCGTCAAAGCCTCGCCGGACTCCGAATTGCACCTCGAACTCGGGCCGCACTCCTGGCGCTTGTCCCTGACGCCCAACGATAGACTATTGGCCCCCAACTACAAGTTACAGGTACTTACTCCTGAAGGACTGGTGATTTCTTACCCTAAGGAGAAAAAAGCCTATCGCGGCTACGAACTCAATACCGGCGGTCAGGCGCGCATGACTTTTGACAAGGACTTTATCTATGGCTATGTCATGGTCGGCGACAAGATGTTTTTCATCGAGCCGCTTCGTTTTGTAAGCGAAGGCGCCGACAAAGACTTGTATCTCGTCTATGAAAAAGATCAGGTCAATTACGACGCCATACAGGGTACTTGCGCCGCGCTTGACCTGGAAGACAAAAGCAGTACCCTCTTCCCACAGGAGGACGACGGGCACGACCACAACAAAGACGCGCCCGAAATGATGGCCTGCTACGAACTGGACCTGGCCATTGCTTCCGACAAATCCATGTTCAATAAGTATGGTTCGGTCGGCGCCGTAGAAGCGCACAATATCGCGGTCATCAACAATGTGGAGGGCGATTATACGGGCAACTTCAACCACGATGTGCAATTCGTGATCGTCACGCAGTTTGTCGTGACGGGCAACGACCCCTGGACCAACTCAAACGAAGCCGGCGAACTCCTGTTGAGTTTCCGCAACTGGGGCAACGCCGGCAATTTCGGCGTCGCTTTTGATCTTGGCGAACTGTGGACAAACCGAAATTTCAACGGCGGAACCATCGGCATCGCCTACCTGAATGGCCTGTGCAACAACAACCGCTACCACTGCTTGCAGGATTTCAGCAACAACGCGCAACTGTTGCGCTGCCTGACCAGCCACGAGATCGGCCACAACCTGAGTTGTACGCACGACCCGACCAACGGAAGTTGTCCGCCCAACTTCATCATGTGTCCCTTCGTCTCCACGTCCAGCACCTGGAGTAACCAGTCCGTCAACCAGATCAACAACTACTTAGTGCCTCCCCGCGTCGGCCCTAACTCCAGTTGCATGACGCCCTGCAATGCCGGACCGCCGCTCAGCGCCGACTTTACCTGGGATCCCAATCCGGCTTGCGCTCAAACGCCGGTGCAGTTTACGGATCTGTCCGTAGGAAATATCATTTCGCGCCAATGGGTATTTCAAGGCGGCTCTCCACCCAACTCTTCGCAACAAAACCCGGTCGTGCAGTGGGCTAACGGCGGTACGTATAACGTTACACTTACGGTCAACGGCCCCAATGGCGCTTCCGCTTCGACCACCCAAGCGGTGACGATTATCGGCCAGCCGATTGCCAATTTCACCTCATCGGTCAATGGCACAACGGTTACCTTCACCAATCAGTCTGTCAATGCCGATAGCTACTTTTGGGATTTCGGCGACGGCAATGTCAGTTTAGAACAAAATCCGGTACATACCTATGCCGTGGGCGGCGTTTACACCGTCACGCTTACCGTGACCAATGCTTGTAACACCGTCACGACGACCCGCGTGATCAATACTGCGCCAACGGCCAACTTTAGCGCCAGTCCCACCTCCGGATGCGCTACGCTGACTGTGGTTTTTACGAACGAGTCGTCTAACAACGCGACCACCTACCTATGGCAATTCCCCGGCGGTACGCCGGCCACCTCTACCTTAGCCAATCCGGTAGTCAATTACAGCACCTCCGGCACGTTTTCCGTCACGCTTACAGCATTCAACCCCGTAGGCAACAATGTCATTACCAAGACCAATTACATTACGGTCAGCAATGTGCCCAACGCTAACTTCAACTTCACGGTCAACAACCAAACCGTACAGTTCAACAATACGTCCAACAACGCCACCAGCTTCACATGGGATTTTGGAGACGGCAATACCAGCAACGAACAAAATCCTGCGCACACCTATAGCCAGGGTGGAACTTTTACGGTAACGCTGACGGCTACCAATGACTGCGGTAGTACGACCTCCACCAAGACGGTCACCGTTGTGGCAGCGCCAACTGCCAATTTCAGCGCCAATGTCACCACCGGTTGCGGACCGCTGACGGTGCAGTTCAACAACCTGTCCACCGGCAATCCAATTGCATTCGAATGGACTTTCCAGGGCGGAATGCCCGAAGCCTCTTTCGAGGAAAATCCATTGGTAGTATTTAGCGCCCCAGGAACATATACCGTTAGCTTAACTGCCGTGAACGCATTTGGCTCCAATACCTTCACGCAGACCAATTACATTACGGTATTAGGGCTGCCGGGCGCGGGATTTGGGGTTGCAACCAACGGCTTTGAGGCGAGCTTCACGAATAGCTCCAACAATGCCGCGTCCTTCTCCTGGGACTTTGGCGATGGCTCGGGCAGTACGCAACAGAACCCGACGCACACCTACGCGCAGGACGGCGTCTATACCGTTGTGCTGATCGCCACGAATGCCTGCGGCAGCGACACGGCCGTGCAGACGGTGACGATCGTGACGCCGCCGACGGCGGGCTTCAGCGCCAACGGCACGTCGGGTTGCGCGCCCTTCACGGTGCAGTTTGTCAACGAGTCGTCCGAGAATGCGACCTCGTTCCAGTGGAGTTTCCCGGGCGGCGATCCGGCCACGTCCAACGCCGAGAACCCAACGGTGACCTACAACGCCGCGGGCGTTTATAGCGTGACGCTCATCGCGGGCAACCCCGCCGGCGCCGACACCCTCGAGTTGGTCAATTACATCAGCGTAGGCGCAGGCCCGGTCGCGGGATTTGGTTTTGCGACCAACGGCTTTGAGGCGAGCTTCACGAATAGCTCCAACAACGCCGCGTCCTTCTCCTGGGACTTTGGCGATGGCTCGGGCAGTACGCAACAGAACCCGACGCACACCTACGCGCAGGACGGCGTCTATACCGTTGTGCTGATCGCCACGAATGCCTGCGGCAGCGACACGGCCGTGCAGACGGTGACGATCGTGACGCCGCCGACGGCGGGCTTCAGCGCCAACGGCACGTCGGGTTGCGCGCCCTTCACGGTGCAGTTTGTCAACGAGTCGTCCGAGAATGCGACCTCGTTCCAGTGGAGTTTCCCGGGCGGCGATCCGGCCACGTCCAACGCCGAGAACCCAACGGTGACCTACAACGCCGCGGGCGTTTATAGCGTGACGCTCATCGCGGGCAACCCCGCCGGCGCCGACACCCTCGAGTTGGTCAACTATGTTCAGGTTGGCGGGCTTCCTATCGCCAACTTTAGCTCCTCGGTCAGCGGCGCCACGGCGCAATTTACCAACTTGTCTGTCAACGCCGATTCCTATTCCTGGGACTTTGGCGATGGCAATTCCAGTTCCGAGCAGAATCCCGTTCATACGTACGACGCAGACGGCGTTTATTTGGCGACGCTCACAGTGGTCAACGCCTGCGGCGAAGCAACTTACAGCCAAAACGTGGTGATTATCACCTCGCCCGGCGCTGGATTTTCGGCCAACAACACTACCGGCTGTCCGGAACTTACCGTTCAGTTCTTCGACCTTTCGTCCAACAATACTACCGGCTGGCTGTGGAGTTTTCCGGGCGGCGACCCGGCTTCGTCTGATGTGCAGAATCCCGTGGTGAGCTACAATACGCCCGGCGTCTATGATGTGCAACTGATCGCCTTCAACCCTGTCGGTTCGGATACCTTTACTCAGACAAACTTCATCAATGTGCTTTCGCCGCCCTTGGCTGGATTCAACGCGACCGTCAACAACGCGACGGTGTCTTTTAGCAATACCACACAGTTTGGCGCCACATTCCTCTGGAACTTTGGCGACGGCAAGGTCTCTAACGCTGTCAATCCGACGCATACCTACACGCAAGATGGCGTTTACACCGTGACCCTGACCGCCACCAACAACTGCGGTACCTCTACGGCTACGCAGACCATCACCATCATCACGCCGCCTGTAGCCGGTATTGGCGCCGGCGCGACGACGATCTGTGCCGGCGAAAGTCTCCAGTTTAGCAATGCGTCCAGTCCCAATGCCACTACCTTCGAGTGGACTTTCGAGGGCGGCGCTCCAGCCACTTCCAACGAAGCCAATCCGCTCGTGGTCTGGAATACGCCCGGCGTTTATCAGGTTACCCTTGTCGCTTCTAATCCGGCGGGCAGCAGTACCGCCAACACGACGATTACCGTACTCGGACTGCCAGGCGCCAACTTTACGGCATTGGCGGTCGGCTACAGCGTGATTTTTACTAACCTGTCGCAAAATGCAACGACCTATCAGTGGGACTTCGGGGACGGCAATACGTCCACCGAGCCATCGCCCGCGCATACCTATGCCGGTCCGGGCGTCTATGCGGTGAAACTCAAAGCGAGCAACGACTGCGGCAGCGCAGAGATCATACAGACTGTGGAAGTGGTCGGCGCCCCGCCGGTAGCCGCATTCACCAGTTCAGAGCAGACCGGCTGCTTCCCCTTCACGGTGCAGTTCACTGATCTGTCGGCCGGCGATCCGGTCTTCTGGAACTGGACTTTCGAAGGCGGCTCCCCGGCTAATTCCGGGGAGCAAAACCCGACAGTCACCTACATGACGCCGGGCGTTTATTCCGTGACGCTGGAGGTGACCAACGCATTTGGCGGCAATAGCGTCACCCAGTCGGGATACATCACTGTGTTGGGGTTGCCCACTGCGGCTTTTACCTACTCGGCCAACGCCGGCGGCACGGTCAGCTTTACCAACAACTCGCAAGGGGGCAACAGTTTTTCGTGGGACTTCGGCGACGGTAATACTTCCAGCGAAGTCAACCCAACGCACACCTACGCCCAGTCCGGCACATATGTAGTCAAGTTGACGGTCTCCAATCAATGTGGGGCCAGCACGCTTGAGCAGATGGTCGAGGTGATCATCGTGAGCGCCAAAACGCCGCAGTGGGCCGAGAAACTCATCGTGTATCCCAACCCGAACGACGGGCGCTTTGTCGTCGAACTGCTCGGCGCCCCGCGCAAGGATCTTGAGTTGTGTCTCTTCAGCGCCCTGGGCCAGCGGATCGATTGTGAGATCCTCGCCTTCGAAACGGGTTACTTGGTTCGCCCTTACAATCTGACTCAATTGCCCTCCGGTCTTTACACCTTGCGCATCGGCGACGGACAGCAAAATATAACAACCCTAATAGTAGTCGAATAGATTACATCGTCCAGGCCGTGAATACGGCTGCAAAAGTTGGATTTCGTGCTTCGGCGTGGTGCAAAAGAGCGTCACGCCGATTTTTTTTCGAAAAAAAAGGGGGCGCGGGTTGCAATCTGCCCTTGCCTTTTCTCTTTGCCCGAGTTTTCGTGCAAAGCGCGCAAAAGGGGCCAAAGGCTGTTGGGATGTGTGATAAGCGGCGTTTGGTTATGAGGATGAGTCGGATGGAGTTTTCCGAAAAAAACAATTTGACGCGTTTTTTGTCGTTTATGGGTCGCTTTTGTGGTAAAAGCGACGGCAGGCGACAGCCGCTTGCGCCGTGAAAAATTTTTTCTTATGAAAAAACTGCTATTATTCGCATGCTTGTGCATTTCAGCGATTGGCGCCGACGCTCAATGGGTGCGCATGAAAGACGAAACCGGAAACGTCGGCAAGGTCGAATGGAAAACCCGCCAACACAATCGCGGTAAGACTTTTCAGGGGCAGGCGCAGGAGTTCGTCTATCCGTTTACCAACATCAGTGGGGACACATTGATCATTTATCAGGTCAAAAATACCTGCCCCTGCAATAAGGTGTCGTGGACGCAAGGCCCTATTCCGCCCGGACAAGGCGGCGAAGTGCGCGTAGTGTACGACGGGTTGGCCGTGGGCGAATACTACAAGATCATCCCGGTGCTCACCAATTTTGATCCGGAAAACGAGTTGGTGCTCGTATTCCGCGGCGAGGTGCAGAAGGCGATCCCAACGGCGGAGTATCGCTAAGGCGCGCGACGCGTCTGCCCGGCCGCAGATCGGCTATCTTTTCTCCCTTACTAGGGCGTTTAGCGCAAGGCTTCGCGCACACGCATCATGGCGTTGTGCCTGACATCCATGTAATAAAGGTTGAGGTCGCCGATATGGTAGTTTTTCCGGCGAAAAAAGAAACTGCCCGGGAAACGGGGTTTGCTGCACAGTAGAATGCCCTTGTGGGTCTGCGCGTCGCAGATGCCCGGCAGCGCTTGTTCGAAGCGGCGCAGTACGGCGCCCTTGTGCAAGGATCGCCCGGCGTATAACGGTTCGGTGGTCCAGATGATGGGGTTGGTACAGATCACGTCGGTCTCGAAGGCGCGTTGCAGGCCGTACCGGCGCTCCCAAGTGCGCCATGTGCAGAAGCAGGCAGTATCGTAGGGTGTCTGGCAAGGTTTGAGTTCGGCGAAGTAGTCGGCTTTGACGGGCCAGCCGACGATGTAGGCTACGACGAGGCGGGATTTGAGGGGGGATCCTTCGATCCGGTCGCGCAACAAGCGCATGATGTGGCGGCCGCCCTGGCTGTGGCCTGCGATGATGAACGGGCGCCCGTTGTTCTCCCGTTCGACGAAGTAGTCGAAGGCGGCCAGCACGTCGCGGTAGGCCAATTCCAAGGCTTGCTCGCGCTCGCGCGCGCTTCGCGCTCCGTAGAAGCTGCCCAAGTGCGCTTGTCGGTACCGGGGCGCATAGACGCGTCCGGCGCCGTTGAACAGGCTTGCTTGGTACAGGATGGCGCTTTGGTCGGTTTTGTCATTGAGGCGCGCGTCGTTGACGTCGCCGTTCCAGTTGCGCTCGCAGCGGCGCGACCCCGTCAGGGTGGTTGGGTGTACGTAAAACACATCTGCGGGTGCTGTCTGCTGGAGATTGGGCGCCTCGGGCGAGGGCGATCGATCGGCGGGATCCTCCTTGGCGGGATGCGCAGCCCAATGCGCCAGCAGGGCGTAGTCGGGCGCGGGCGGCGGGGTTTGGGATTCGAAGGCTGCGACGGGTTTGCGCAAGCAAGCGTGGAGCATGAGCGCGCAGGCAGGCAAAAGGAAAAACGCAAGGCGACGCATGTATTGGATAGGTTGAGACCTCCTGCGCGTGTAAGCCCCGCGCAGGAGGTTGTGGCCGGTTGGGTCTGGGCGCCATGCGGCTGCGGGCTTATGCCGGGGAGGGGCCATGCGATTTTTTTTTCAGGAAAAAGAGGGGAGAGTGGGAGAGGCGGCGTGCGGCGGATTGGGTTCAACCCTATGGGTTGCGCGATTGATATTGCTGCGTGATCTGGTCGAAGTGCTTGCGGGCGTGTAAGGTCAGCCATTCTAAGAGTTCGCCGAGCAGGTAGCGCCCCCGCCACGAATGGGCTTTGCGCACGGATGCGCGGGAGCAATCGACTTCGCGGGCCATTTGGAGCGCGCGGAGGAGGCGTTCGGCATTGATCAGCAGGGCCTTACCTTGCGCAGGGCTGATTTTTTTCTCAAAAAAATTGAATGCCTTGGGCGATTTGTAGCGCTTAGAGGCGTCGGGAGCTACGCGGCGCAGCAAGCGGCGTCCTCTGGCGGAATAACGCATCTCCCCTCCGGCTCTCCAGCCCCGCGCTTTGGCTTTGTGCACGGCCAGTTCGATGCGCGGGATGTAGGTCTCGAGGGTAGCGTTGGTGTGCGCGGCGATCTCGGCGGGCGTCCAGGCTTTGGGCGCGCAGCGGCTATTGAGAAAATCGGCATTGCTCCAAAACGGCGCTTCCCGCGCTTCCTGGATGAGCGCGCGCAAGCAGTCTTCGATTTGTTCGATATGCGCGAATTGCCGGTTTGCAGTCATGGGGCGCAAAGGTACGCCTGTTCGGCGGTAAGTAATCGCACCCGCTACGATATTTTTTCGGATATTTGCGGCCGGTTTCAGCAAATCATCGGCGAGCGATATTTTGGCCTGAATAGGGCTATTTACGCGCTGCATTTTGTCCTCTCTCCACCGACGGGTGTGGGCGCAGGATTTGGCGGACCGGGTAGATTGCCGTTTTTTGCATTTCACAAGCGACACATTATGCGGGTTAAAAAGATACGTCCGGACAAGATCAACGTAGTGACTTTGGGCTGCTCCAAGAATCTGGTGGACAGCGAAAACCTGATTACGCAACTGCGCGGCAACGATTACGCGGTGACGCACGAGAGCGAGCGCAACGATGCCGATATTGCGATCATCAATACCTGCGGGTTCATCGATCTGGCCAAGCAGGAGAGCATCGATGCGATCATCCAGCATGTGGAGATGAAGAAGGCCGGCCGTCTTTCTAAGGTGTATGTCACGGGCTGTCTTTCGCAGCGCTACCGGGACGATTTGGCGCTCGAAATTCCGGAAGTGGATGCGTGGTTTGGCACGCTTGAGATGCCTGCGCTGTTGGCTCGCTTGCAAGCCGATTACAAACACGAGTTGCTGGGCGAGCGCCAGATCACCACGCCGCCCCATTATGCGTATCTGAAAATATCGGAGGGCTGTAACCGCACGTGCAGTTTCTGCGCCATCCCCTTGATGCGCGGCGGGCATGTGAGTCGTCCGGTGGAAGAGTTGGTGCTGGAGGCGCGCAATCTGGCGCGCCGGGGCGTCAAGGAGTTGATGCTGATTGCGCAGGAATTGACTTACTACGGCCTGGATCTGTATAAAAAGCGCGATTTGCCGCGCCTGCTTCACGCGCTGGCAGATGTGGAGGGCATTGAGTGGATACGCCTGCACTATGCCTATCCGAGCAAGTTCCCGCTGGAGGTGTTGGACGTGATGGCGGAGCGGCCCGAGATCTGCAATTATCTGGATATACCGTTGCAGCACGCTTCAGACCCGGTATTGCAGGCCATGCGCCGCCAGATTACGCGCGCAGAGACCGAAGCTTTGTTGGCGGAAGCGCGCAAGCGGGTTCCTGGTATTGCAATCCGCACGACCTTCCTGGTGGGGCATCCGGGCGAGACGGATGCCGACTTTGGGGCCTTGCTCGACTTTGTGGAGGCGCAGGAGTTTGAGCGCGTGGGAGTATTTCAGTATTCGCACGAGGAAAACACGCGGGCTTACGAAATGGAAGACGGCATACCCGACGAGGTAAAGGAGGAGCGCGCGCGCCTTTTGATGGAGACGCAAGAGGGGATCTCGCTGCGCAAAAACGAGGCAAAGGTAGGCCAGGTTTTCAAAACGCTGTTTGATCGGGTAGAGGGGGGCTTCTTTGTGGGTCGCACGGAGGCTGACTCGCCCGAAGTAGATAATGAGGTATTGGTCTCTACGCAGGGCGCATACGCTCGCATTGGCGATTTTGCGCAGGTGCGGGTGACGCGCGCCGAGCCTTACGATTTGTTCGGCGAATTGCTTGTGTGAATCGCTTTGGGGCTTATTGCACCTGCGCGCCGTCGCTGAGGTTGATTTGCCCGCTCGAGACCACGGCTGAGCTTGGCTCCAGTCCGGAGACGACCTCCACGTAGTCCTTCTGTACGGCGCCAATCACGACCGGTCGCAGGCGCGCTATTCCGTTTTCGACGACATAGACTTTGGGGTCTTTGAGGCTGCCCACGATGGTTTTGCGGGGGATGGCCATGGCTTTGCGGCCTTCGCCGAAATCAAACACGGCTTTGGCGTGCATGCCGCCGCGCAAGGGCGCGCCGGGCGGGTTGAGGGTTTCTATCTCGACGTCGTAGTTGAAGGCATTGTCAGCCTTGAGGCCGACGTGGCTGATTTTGCCGCTCAACGCCCGTTCAGGCATGACATCGGCTATTACGCGGACTACCTGTCCCTTGCGGAGTTGGAGGATTTCGCGTTCGCTCACTTTGACGACGAGCAGGAGCTTGTCCAGATCGGCTAAATAGGCGATGGGCGTTCCAGGGGCCACGACGCTGCCTCGTTCCACTTGCCGCATGCCGACAATACCGGTCATAGGGGCGCGGATGGCGGTTTTTTTGAGGGAGTTTTCGAGCGTTTTTTCCTTAGCCTCGGCAGTCAGGATGGCCAGCTCTGCCTCTTCGATTTTGTTGCGGGCTACGGCGTCTTCTTCGGTCAGGTTTTTGAGTCGCTCGCGGTCTTTGTTGAGTTTGGCGAGGTTGGCGCGCACGATTTCCAGTTCGATGCGGAGGGGTTCGTCGTCCAGTTGGGCGATCAGCTCGCCCTCGCGAATGCGGTCTCCTTTTTCTTTGAATACCGCTACCACGCGCCCGGGCGTCTCGGCGATCACGGGCATCTCTTTGGAGGGGAGCAGTATGCCGTGACTTTCTAATTTTTCAGAAAAAGCGATCCATTCTGGCGTGGCGGTCTTGACCGGTATGGCCGGGGCGCTGAGGCCCGCCACGTCGATTTCCTGTCGCCGCTTTTCGACGATGCGGCGTATCTGCCAGGCGCAAAGGCCCAGTATGATGATCAATCCGGCAATCCAAAGCGTTTTTTTGCTCACAGGGGTATGGCGCTGATGTTGTGATCCAAAGATATTGGCGGGTCTTTATGTCCAGGCCCTCCATCCCGCGCCCTTTTTTCCGAAGGCAAAGAGGCGCGCAAGGACTCACCGCTGCGGTCAAAGTCGCCCAGCAGGATTTGGCGCGTCTGATTGATGTCGAGCCCGTCGGCGCGGGGGATTTCGATTTTGATGTAATTGTCCGTGAAGCCGGAAAGCATGTCGGGTGTCCGGCTGCGCTCGAATAGCGCAGGGCGCGTCTGCCCGATGTGGCGGGCGTAGAATTCGCGGCGCTTCATCTCTGAGAGGCCGCGCAGGGCTTGATTGCGCTGCCGGCGTAACTCCATGGGCACGGGATTAGGCATGACAGCGGCGGGGGTATTGGCGCGCTCGGAGTAGGTGAAAACGTGGAGATAGGAGATGTCGAGTTGTGAGATGAAGCGATAGGTCTCTTCGAAGTCGGCATCGGTCTCGCCGGGGAAGCCCACGATGACGTCGCAGCCAATACAGGCGTGAGGCATGACCTGGCGAATGTGCGCTACGCGCGCCGTGTAGAGTTCGCGGCGGTAGCGCCGGCGCATTTCGGCTAGTTGTTTGTTGTTGCCGGACTGTAGCGGTATGTGGAAGTGAGGCATGAAGCGCCGGCTCCGGGCTACAAATTCGATGATCTCGTCGGTGAGCAGGTTGGGTTCGATGCTGCTGATGCGGAAGCGCGCTACCTCCTCCACGTCGTCTAAGGCGCGGATGAGATCTATGAACAGGGCCTCTTTTTGTGGCCGAAGCCCTTCGATCACTTCGCTGCCGTTGCCGAAGTCGCCCAGATTTACGCCGGTGAGGACGATTTCTTTGACGCCGTTGGCGGCGATGCTGCGAGCGTTGGCCAGCGCGTTGTCAATGGTATCCGAGCGGCTGGCGCCGCGGGCTTGCGGGATTGTACAAAAGGCGCATTTGTAATCGCAGCCATCCTGCACCTTGAGGAAAGAGCGGGTGCGATCGCCGAAGGAAAAAGAGGGCGTGAAGGTGTTGACGTCTTGCACTTCGCCCGCCTGTATCATGCCTTTGCCTTGCGCTTTGCTCAGGCCTTCGACGTATTCGAGAATGCGGAATTTTTCACCGGCGCCCAGCACGAGATCTACGCCGGGTATTTCGGCGATTTCGGCGGGTTTGAGTTGGGCATAGCAGCCGGTCACAACGACCAGCGCGTCGGGTTGTCGGCGAAGGGCTTGCCTGACGATTTTTTTACACTCTTTGTCCGCTTGCTCGGTCACGGAGCAGGTGTTGAGCACATATATATCGGCGCTTTCCTCAAACTTGACCGGCGTAAACCCGCTTTCGGCAAACATGCGCGCAAGCGCCGAGGTTTCCGAATAGTTGAGCTTGCAGCCGAGCGTGTGGAAGGCTACCGTTTTAGGCGTGGACATGCTATGAGAACGATCAGATCAGAACACAAAAAGAATTTGACGCGTTGGGGGGCTATCAAATATTAACGGCGGCCAACAGCCTCGGCAAGCAGACGCGTCAAACGCTCAAGCGTGTCCAGGGCGTTTGCATCGCCGTTCGGGTTGGTCGAGTCGAAGGCGAACCCCTCCAGCGAGGCCGCCAATTGCCAGAAGGCGTCTTGGGTGGCTTGAGGCGTTTGTGTTATCAAGGCCCTGCAGGTCTCGAACCAACGCGTGTAGTGGTAATTGACGGCGGCGACGTCGTTGTCTGCTTGGGCTTTGCGCAGCAGCAATAAACTTTCATCCAAGAGGGCTGAGGGCTGGGGAAGCGCTACGACGCGACCCGCATCCTGCTGGGCGGCGAGGAACAGCGGCGAAAACGCCAGGCTAACCCACAATATTGCGGTCTTCATGTCAAGTCTGGAGATTTTTCGGTTTGTCAAAATCAGTGGCTCAGTATTCGTCCTAACAACTCGAGGGCTTTGCGGAGGGGCTCGGTACGCGGCAAAACGCCAATGGGGATGCGCGGCGCATCGCCATCTTCGGTTTTGTGCACATTTCCTTGGACTTCATGCGCTACGCTCAATCTGGAGTTGATGTCCAGGTTTTTGCTCGCATGTACGTTGACATAGACGAATGCGGACAAACTGCCAGCTATTGCGCAGGCAATCAAAACATACCTTTTACACGCGGCAAGTTGTTTCATGGCACAAATTGTTGAGTGTGTTGTGCGGGAAAAATCAAATTTGACCCGTTTATGACAAAAAGACGCCTAAAGCGCTAAAAAGTTGCGTTTAGGCGTCTTTTTTTTACAAAAACTATCGCTGCACGATGATTCGGCGCACTGTGGCGGTTTGGTCGGCCTGAATGCGCAAAAAATAGACGCCTGCCGGCTGCGCATTCAGGTCGATGCTGGTTGAAATGCCGTTGCGTAGCCCGGCGTGTTGTTCCCAGACCCTGTGCCCGCTCAGGTTGAATACTTCAAGCCGAATTTCGGACGGCGCGTCGAGTTCGAGATTGAGGGCGCAGAGGCCGTCGTTGGGATTGGGCCAGAGTGCGAGCGAACGGA
Source organism: Saprospiraceae bacterium (assembly GCA_046296435.1). Classification (GTDB taxonomy): domain Bacteria; phylum Bacteroidota; class Bacteroidia; order Chitinophagales; family Saprospiraceae; genus M3007. Next base: position 20,236 of record JBKBLI010000006.1, read on the forward strand.
GTCCGGGTATATCGCTTGTCGAAACCGAGCCGATTTCGAAGGTGGCGGAGTCGGAGCAGCCGCGCGAATCGATGACGCTTACCGCGTACTGCCCCGGCGCTAGTCCTTCGACGCTTTGGGTGGCGGCTCCGTTGCTCCACAGGTAATTGTACGGCGGGTATCCGGCCCCGGCGTTGACAGTGGCGCCGCCGTTAGCGCCTGCCCCGGCGGGCGTGGTATTGACTTGTAATTGAAGCGATGCGGGGCAGGCCAAGATCTGGACATTGTCCAGATCAAACCAGAAATCGCCGTTGGCCCAATTGCCGACGATGCGGAATTTGGCGCTCTGACCCGCGTAGGGGCTAAGGTCAAATTTGCGGCGCCGATACATCAGGGTGGGCGTATGGCTGGCGGCATTGATTACGCCCAGGGGCTGATAGGTTTCGCCGCAGTCGGTGGATATTTGGATTTGGAAGTTGGTGCCGCCTGTCAGGATGGTTGGAGCCGTTCCTGCCGGCCAGTTGGTGATGCGGTAGTCGAAAGCCAGCGAATCGCCTGCGCTCAGCACCCCAAAGCGGGGCAGCGTGTAGGTGAAGGTGGGGGCGTTGGCATACAGGTTGTAAGCCAGCACGAAAGAGGTGTTGTTGTGCGCGTTGGTAACTGAGGCGCCGCTCGAAACCTCCCATTCTGCCGGCAGGGTTCCGCTTTCGAAATTTTCGAAGAAGGGCACGGGTTTGGGTCGGTAGTCCACCGTGAACTCCAGCGTGTCGTTGGCAGTTGCCTGTTCGTTGGGGCCGATGGTCCAGCAGCGGACGACGGACAAGGCATCCCGGCTGTCGAATGTCGTTTGGAATTCATAACTAAACACTTCGTCAGGCGCAATCGGCCCCAGATTGGCGGGCGTTTCGATCACGGGAGCGCCGCCATTTACGGAGTAGGCCAACTGATAATCGCTCTGGATGCTCAAGCCGAAATTGGCAAAACTGAAGATTACTTTTTCGGAAGCTGAGCCGCACTCTGAATTTTCGACGCCGGCTTTGACGGCGGCTAGGTCGTTGGGCTGTGGGACGTATATCAGGATGTCGTCCACGCCGAAGCCTTCGAAGTTGGGGAAGAAGTTGTTGCTTTTAAATGCGAAGCGGAACCGGACATTGGTTTTGCCCGCCACGTCCAGCAGGCGTATCCGCGCTTTTTCCCAGCCTGGCCCGGAGTCGGACCATACGTCGCCCAAGCCGTCGGGATTGAAGACATTGTACCAGTTGAGTCCCTCGTTTAGGGCGCCTACTTTGTTCCAGATAACGCTGTCGTCGCTCATTTCCAGCCAGACGCCGTCGGCAAATATGCTCAAGTTGCGGAAAACGGAGCACTCAATTGCCGGAGCGTCAACGATGTCTTCAAAATCGAAACAGGGCGACACGAGGTAAGAACTCTCTTGAAAGTTGTACGGGCCGTTGAGATTGGTGACCCATGCGTTCTGGCCGCTGGCAGCGCTATTGATGACGGCGCCCTGCGGGCGTCCGTGCGCCCAGCTTGGCGTACCCTGATCGGCTTTAGCTTTCCAATCGCCGTTCCAGCGCTCGAAGCGCTGCGTGTAGGGGACCACTTGGCGGTTGGTGATATACACGCTGAAGGTATCGTTACTTCTGTCTTCGTCGCCGCTCAGCATGGTCCATATTTGGATAAAATACTCGCCCGGCTCCGAAAAGTCAAAGCTGGTTTTGAAGGTAAAGAGCGTCGCGCTGTCTTTGCCCAAAATGTCGGTGTAAAACCCGTCGAAGGGTTGAATGACTCCGCCCGGCTGGCCATTGACGGCATAAGTGAGCGGGATGAGGGATTGTGGGCGGGCGCCGAAGTTGCGCAGCGTTACGACCAACTCTTCGCTGCTGCCAAGGTCGCACGCGCTGAGGGGAGTTTGCAAGGCGCTGACGCCTACGTCGTTCGACCAGTAGGTTTCGAAAGATACGGGGCCTGTCAAATCGCTAAAATCGTCGTTTCCGCATTCCTGAAATACATAGGCGTCGTATTCAGTTTTTTTCTCCAATCCAGTGAGGGTCAGCTTGGGGAATGGCGCAAAAACTGTATCGCCCACTCCTGGCCCGGGTACAAATCCTTTGGGCCCAAATATGAGGTACCAACCATCCTGAGCGCCGAGCGAGCCGGCTTTCCAGGCCAGTCGCGCGCGGTTGTCCCACACATTTTCGACGACGAAATCCCGCGGCTTGCCGCAGGAAGGGCAGGATCCGGCAGTGGCCAGGAGCAGTCCCGATGCGGGGGCAGTTGCCGCGAATATCAGGTCGCCCTGACTGTCGAATATCTCAAAAGATACTTCGGTATTGAATCCGCCGGGCGCCCAGTTGACCAGCAAGGGCTGTCCGTTGGTCACCGTAAAGAAAGCGGAGTCGCTGAAGGCGTTTCCGGGTGGAATATTAAGCAGCGTGAACTGGTAGGTGTCAGCGCCGCTGACAATGGTCAGGATACCGCCGTTCCAACCATCGCCAAAAGAGTCGTACATCTTGAGTTGGTAATCGCATTGCGCGCTCGTGAACTGAGCATGCGATCCAAAGAGAGCCAATGCAAAAAATATTCGGCGCAGTATTTGTGCTATCATACCGGGCGTTGGTTTGAACTTTATGATCAGAAACAGGCATCAAAGTTAAGCCGTGCGCCCCATATCGCATTAGCTAAGATGGCATTTGGGATGATTTTGGCGAAAAAAAGTATTTTTTTCTCCCATCCCCTGAGCAATGCGCGGTCTATTGGTCTCAGCGCTGTTCAACCAAAGCGCTCGGCCATCAGTTTTTTCAAAGCCAGCATCTCGTCGCGAAACTGTGCGGCGCTGATGAAGTCCAGGTCTTTGGCCGCTTTTTTCATGCGCGACTCCGTCTCGGCGATCATTTTTTCTAACTGACTACGGGTGGCGTAAGTCAACACAGGCTCGGCGGCCAGCGTTGGGGCCGCTTCTGACTCTGCGTAATAGGGCGTCGCGTCGCTTCGGATGTCCAATATACTGCGTTGGGCCAGAATCTGCTCTCTGGTCTTGCCTACGGTGCGGGGCGTTATGCCGTGCTTTTCATTGTAAGCCATCTGTATGCTGCGGCGGCGGTTGGTCTCCTCGATGGTAGCCCGCATGGAGTCGGTGATTTTATCGGCATAAAAAATCACCAATCCATTTACGTTGCGCGCCGCGCGCCCGGCCGTCTGCGTCAGCGAGCGGACATTGCGCAGGAACCCCTCTTTGTCGGCGTCGAGTATAGCTACCAGCGATACCTCGGGTAGGTCCAGACCCTCGCGCAGCAGGTTTACTCCAATCAGTACGTCGAATTCGCCCAGGCGCAGATCGCGGAGGATCTCCACGCGCTCCAGGGTTTCCACTTCCGAGTGGATGTAGCGGCATTTGACGTTGAGTTTGGTGAAATAGGCGGCCAATTCTTCGGCCATGCGTTTGGTCAGCGTGGTGACCAGCGCGCGTTCGCCGGCCTGTATGCGCCCGTGAATCTCTGCCAGGAGGTCGTCTATCTGGTTGAGCGAGGGCCGCACTTCGATGGGCGGATCCAACAAGCCGGTGGGACGCACCAATTGCTCGACGACCACCCCTTGGGTCTGCTCCAGTTCGTAATCGCCCGGTGTGGCGCTCACAAAAATCACTTGGTTGATCAGCCCCTCAAACTCATCAAAATTGAGCGGGCGGTTGTCCATGGCCGAGGGCAGGCGAAATCCGTAGCTGACCAACATTTGCTTGCGGGCGCGGTCGCCGCCCCACATGCCGCGCACCTGCGGAATGGTCACGTGGCTCTCGTCCACGATCATCAGGTAATCGTCCGGGAAGTAGTCCAGCAGGCAGAAAGGCCGCGTGCCCGGCTTGCGGCGGTCAAAGAAGCGCGAGTAGTTTTCGATACCGTTGCAATAGCCCAATTCGCGGATCATCTCCAGGTCGAACATGGTGCGCTCTCTGATCCGATTAGCCAGCGCGATCTGGCCCTCGCGGATGAAGTACTGTTCCTGAGCGACCATCTCATCCAGAATTTGTTCGATGATCTGGGCGAGCTTGTCTTTGGGCGCGATGTACAGATTGGCAGGAAAAATAGCGGCAGAATCCATCGAATTGACCCGTTTGCCGCTTTCCTTTTCGATGGTCTCGATGCGCTCCACTTCGTCCCCGAAAAAAAACACCCGGTACCCCCAATCGGCGTAGGGCAGGTTCACGTCAACCGTATCGCCGCGCACCCTGAATGTAGCCCGCGCAAAATCGCTTTCCGTCCTGCTGTACAAAGCGTCGGTCAGGGCGTACAAAAAGTTGGTTTTGCTCAGGGTCATGCCTCTTTGCAGGCGAATGATGCCCGTCTCGTAATCCTCCGGATTGCCCATGCCGTAAATACACGATACCGAGGCCACAATGATGATATCCCGCCGTCCGGAAAGTAGCGTGCTCGTGGCCTTGAGCCGGAGCTTGTCCACCAATTCGTTGATATTCAGATCCTTCTCGATGTAAGTGTCAGAGGTCGGGATGTAAGCCTCCGGCTGGTAGTAATCGTAATAGGATACAAAGTACTCTACGGCATTGCCCGGGAAAAACTCCTGAAACTCGCCGTATAGTTGCGCCGTCAGGGTTTTGTTGTGGGTCAATACCAACGTGGGCCTGCCAATTTCTGCAATGACGTTGGCCATCGTAAACGTCTTACCTGAGCCGGTCACGCCGAGCAATACCTGCGCGCGTTCGCCATTTCGGATGCCCGCAACAAGCTGCCGGATGGCCTCGGGCTGGTCGCCTGTGGGGCGATATGTGGAGACAAGGTTGAATGCAGACATAAGCAGTTAAACGCCAAAAGCGCTTTCGTAGTTCAAGGCGGTTAAGAATAGGGCGTGTTGACGGACAGGCGTCTATGGCCATCCGCGATGCCTGCTCCACAGCCCGCGACCCCGCGCCTGGTTTTGGGGGAAAAGGGTGCAGGAAAGCAAAGCAGATACATTGGGGCCGGCCTCGTGTCATGTCAACGGAAACAATCGGGGCGCGGGCTTGGCGCGCGGGCGCAAGCGCGGGAGTCGCGCGTAGGTCATGCCCGTGCGCCCTCCGCCTATGCTTTCTGCGCCCCTTTTTGCCGCCGCAACATGGCTGCAACCTACACGCCCAATCTTTGTTTGAGAAAAGAGAGGCGGCCTGTATTTGACGGGTTTTTGCGCGCAGGGGAGTTGTTTCGCAATTTTTGCCCATATTTGCAGGCGATCCTTTGCTGCCGGCGCCAAAGGATCCGCGCTAAGGCAGATGCGCTTGCTTCGGCGCGCCAAAGCCCTCAATGCCGGCGTAGGTCCCGTATCCCAAATGGGCAAAAATACTTTAGACGCAAGTACAAACCATGAGCGCAGCCCAACAACTCTCCCCCGAAATCAAAGCGCGGATCGACCGCATTTTCGAAGCTCAGCAACGCAATCGCCTTGTGCTGGCCCGCACCGACGCCCGCGCGCGCATCCGCAAGCTGCGCAGCCTGCACGACGCCCTCTTGCGGCGGCGCGGCGAACTGCACGCCGCCCTTTGGGCAGACCTACGCAAGAGTCCGACCGAAGTGGACATCACCGAGATCGGCGTGGTCAATACGGAAATAAGACACGCCATTCGCGCTCTGCGCGAATGGATGGCTCCCGAACCGGCGCCATTCAGCCTGGTCATGGCCGGCTCGAGATCCTACGTGCAGTATCAGCCCAAAGGGCTGGCGCTCATCATTGCGCCTTGGAATTTTCCGGTCAACCTGCTGCTGGCCCCCTTGGCGTCGGCCATCGCCGCCGGCAACGCAGTTGTGCTCAAGCCTTCCGAACTAACGCCCCACACGGCTGAATTGATGCAAGAAATCGTTGGGTCGCTTTTTGCGGAGGATGAGGCGGCGGTGGTGCAAGGCGAAGCTGCAGTGGCGGAATATCTCACCAGCTTGCCCTTCAATCACATCTTTTTTACGGGCAGCCCGGCCTTGGGCAAGATTGTGATGCGGGCCGCCGCCAATCATCTGGCATCGGTCACCCTTGAGTTGGGCGGCAAAAGCCCGGTAATCGTCCACCGCGACGCCGATCTGGATATCGCCGCCGAAAAAATCGCCTGGCTCAACGGCATGAATGCCGGACAAATCTGCATTGCGCCCGATTATGTCATCGCCCACGAGTCTATCGCCGACCGCCTGGCCGAAAAAGTCGGTGAAAAGACCTCGCGTTTTTATGGCGAAACTCCTGAAGCGAGGCAGGCGTCGCCCGACCTGTGTCGCATGGTCAACGAACGGCACTTCGAGCGGGTAAAGCGCCTGCTCGACGAGGCCGTGCAAGGGGGCGCCCGCATCGTCTATGGCGGCCGAACAGACGCCGCCCAACGCTATATCGAACCCACCGTGCTGATCGGAGCGCCCGACTCGGCCCGAATTTGGGAGGAGGAGATATTTGGCCCCCTGATCCCCATCCGCACCTACGGCGACGAGGGCGAAACGGCCATCCGATATGTCAACTCCGGCCCTGCGCCCCTTGCCTTGTATGTCTTTTCACGCAGTCGGCAGTTTTGCGACACGGTGATTCGCGATACCCGATCCGGCGGCGTCGCGGTCAACGATATTGGCGTGCACTTTTACCACAGCGCGCAGCCTTTCGGCGGAATCAACAATAGCGGCGTCGGGCGCTGCCACGGCCGTTGGGGCTTTTTGGAGTTCTCCAATATCCGCTCTGTCACCCGTCAGAACCGCATATTTCCTGTGACCAAGCTATTCCACCCGCCCTATCGCGCCTCCTGGATCCGCAACTTGCTTATTCGCGGCGTGATGCGTTGGTTTTAGTAAAAAAGCATTGTATCGCGTCGGCGTCGCTCTCTTGCGCTTGCCCGCGCTGAGCGCTTGGGAGCAGGTATTTTTTTCTAAAAAAGAGAGGGGGCGCGGGACGTCGTCTCAACAATCAACTCAACCACGCCACAACTATCATGTCCACAACCGAACCCATGCCCCTCACCCTCAAGGAAGCTCAGCAAATGGTGGATGAATGGATCCGTACCGTGGGCGTCCGCTACTTCAACGAACTGACCAACACGGCCATCCTGATGGAAGAGGTGGGCGAAGTGGCCCGCTTGATGGCCCGGCTCTACGGCGAGCAGTCGTTCAAGACGCCCGAGTTGGCGGCTACCGCCCGCGAAGACCTGGCCGGCGAAATGGCCGACGTATTATTTGTTTTGATTTGCCTGGCTAACCAGACTGGTGTTGACCTGACAGAAGCGCTGCGTCGAAGCCTCGACAAAAAGACGCGCCGCGACGCCCGGCGCCACCGCGACAACTCCCGTCTGAACTCCTGACCTGCCCGCGCTTGCCCTGAAACAGCGAACGCCGCCCTGCGTATGCAGAACGGCGTTCGAGATGGTTTGGCAGACGACTTGTTGAGCCGACTTGAGCGCTTAGAGCGCTACGTGCTTGAAGCCGGTGACCGTAAGGTCTTTGTTGAGGCTTTTCAGGTACTGTTCGACCGTTTGCCCTTCCGTGCTTTTCACGTATTTTTGCGCCAGCAAGGTGTTTTCCTGGAAGAACTTGTTCAGGCGTCCCATCGCAATTTTTTCCAGCATATCTTCCGGTTTGCCTTCGTTGCGGGCCAGTTCTTTACCGATTTCGATTTCTTTAGCTACGATGGCCGGATCTACGTCGTCTTTGCTGACGGAGACGGGGTTCATAGCGGCTACCTGCATGGCGGCGTTGCGGCCGGCCTCGTCGTAGCCTTTGTGGTTGAGGGCGAGGATGACGGAGCGTTTGTTGTTGGAGTGGTTGTAGATGACCACTTCGGCGCCTTCGAGGCGCTCATAGTTGCCCAACTCAATTTTTTCGCCGATAATGCCGTTTTGCTCGCCTACTTTTTCGCCGATGCTCACGCCATTTTCGTAAGGGAGGTTGAGCAGGTCCTCGCGGGAGGCGGGAAAGTTTTGGATGGCGATTTCAGCTATTTTACTGGCCATAGCGATGTAGCCTTCGTTGCGGGCTACGAAGTCGGTTTCGCAGTTGAGCGAAATGATGATCCCACGCGTATTGTCGGCATTGGTCATGGCGACGACCACACCTTCCTTTGCTTCGCGGTCTTCGCGTTTGGCGGCCTTAGCGATGCCTTTTTTGCGGAGGTAGTCCACGGCGCTGTCAAAATCGCCTGCGGATTCCTCAAGCGCTTTTTTGCAATCCATCATACCGGCTCCGGTCATCTCGCGGAGTTTCTGGATGTCTGCTGTAGAAATTTTTGTTGCGCTCATTATGTGATGCGTTTGATTAAGCGTACTGGTTAGAAAAATCGGGCAAAGTTGGCACTTTTTGGCAGCTTTTGCCCTTGTCTCTGTATTACGTTTTGGTTAATTTGGCGCTTGATCTTGCCGCGACCGACGCTGGGATCAGGCTTCTGCGCCTTCTTTCTCTTCGCTTCGGATGGCTTTGCGCTCTTCCAAGCCTTCACGGATGGCTTCGGTGATGAAGTTCGTGATGATTTGGATGGATTTTGAGGCGTCGTCGTTGCTGGGGATGGGGTAATCCACCAGCGTGGGGTCGGAGTTGGTGTCCACCATTCCGAGGGTGCGGATTTTGAGGCGACGCGCTTCGGCCAATGCGAGGTGCTCGTGGTGGATATCCACGATGAATACGGCGGAGGGCAGACGGTTCAGGTTGGCGATACCGCCCAACTGGCGGGAGAGCTTGGCGTGTTCGCGGCCCAGGGTGAGGCGTTCTTTTTTGGTGATGCTGGTGAGGGTGGTATCGGCCAGCATGCGCTCGATGTTCTGCATTTTTTTGACCGACTGCCGGATGGTCTGGAAGTTGGTCATCATGCCGCCGAGCCAGCGTTCTGTAACGTAAGGCATGTTGACGCTTTCAGCCGCCTTTTGCACGATCTCGCGGGCTTGTTTTTTGGTGGCGACGAAGAGGATTTTTTTGCCGCTTTTGGCAAGCGCTTTCATGGCCTGTCCGGCGCGTTCGAGGCATTCGGCCGTGCGGTTGAGGTCGATGATGTGTACGCCTTTGTGCTCCATGAAGATGTATGGAGTCATCTTAGGGTTCCACTTTTTGCGCAGGTGGCCGAAGTGGCATCCGGCGTCAAGCAAATCTTTATAGGTGGGCTTTTGCATGATTCAAAAGCGAGTTTTTTTTGAAAGATAAAAAAATTAGCGTTTGGAGAACTGGAAGCGTTTACGCGCTTTGGGTTTGCCGTACTTCTTGCGTTCGACGGCGCGGCTGTCGCGGGTCAGGAATTTGCGGGCCTTGAGCGGCTTTTTGAATTCCTCATTGATTTTGACCAGAGCGCGGCTGATGCCCATGCGCACGGCTTCTGCCTGTCCTTTGTAGCCGCCGCCGCGCACGTTGATTTTGATATTGTACAGATTCTCGGCGCCCACCACTGCGAAGGGGTCCGTCACGTTGTGTTGTACGTGTATCTGCGGAAAATATTCGCGATAGTCTTTGCCGTTCACAGAGATTTTGCCCTCGCCCTGCATCACATAGATGCGCGCTACGGCTGTCTTACGGCGACCTATGGCATTTATCATTTCCATATTGCGGATAAGTCAGTTTGCTTGTAAGTGATTAGAACGTAAGGGGTTCGGGTTTTTGCGCGGCGTGCGGATGGGTTTCGCCCGGATACACGAAGAGTTTTTTGCGCATTTGCCGGCCGAGGCGATTTTTAGGGAGCATGCCTCTTACGCCGCGCTCGATAATGCGAATGGGATGCTTTTCGAGCATTTCAATGGCGAGCGTTTCTTTCAGGCCGCCGGGATGCAGGGAGTAATTTTTGTAGACTTTCTGTTCCCATTTGTGTCCCGTGAAGCGCACTTTGTCGGCGTTGATTACGATCACGTAATCGCCGGTGTCGTCATGGGGCGTGTAAGAGGGTTTGTTCTTGCCGCGCAGAATCGCCGCAATGCGCGAGCACATACGGCCCACTACCATATCGCGGGCATCGACTACATACCATTTGCGCTCGGCCTTGTCGGCGCTCACGGAAATGGTGCGATAGCTCAAAGTATTCATCGAATGAAAAACGTTTTTTTGCCGAAAAATAGCCGTTTTGGCTGCGGGCGGCTATGAAAAAAATCACGGCGCTATACCCCCTTTTGCCAAAGCGGCTGCAAAGGTATGGCGACTTTTCGGGGTCGCCAAGGGTTCGGACAAGTTTTTTTTTACAAAAAGTGATAACTGACTGAAAATGAGGCTTTTTTTGGCGCGCCTGAGAAATCTATACGAATGCCATTGGGCTTCAAAAACTTTGATAATCAGCGTATTATGATATTCCAAAAGCTTTTTTGACCGCATCCACCGCATCTAATTTTTCCCAAGTGAAAGTTTCGGCCTCAAAGCTGCGGCCGTTTACCTCGTAGGTCTTGACCGAGGGCGTGCGTCCGAAGTGGCCGTAAGCCGCCGTCTCGGAGAAGATGGGTCGGGTCAATTGGTAGCGCTTGACGATGCCTGCGGGCCGCAGATCAAACAGTTCGAGCAATTTCCGGGCGATCTGGCCGTCGCTGAGTCCTTCTATCGCGCAGGTTCCGTAGGTGTTGACGAACAGCCCGACCGGGCGCGCCACGCCAATGGCGTAAGCTACTTGTACGAGACACTGGCGGCAGAGTCCGGCGGCAACGAGATTTTTGGCGATATGGCGCATGGCATAAGCTGCCGAGCGATCTACTTTGGAAGGGTCTTTGCCGCTGAAGGCGCCGCCGCCGTGGGCGCCACGGCCGCCGTAAGTATCCACGATGATCTTACGTCCCGTGAGGCCGGTGTCGCCATGTGGGCCGCCGATCACAAACTTGCCGGTTGGATTGATGAAGTATTTTACCTCGGGGGTGAACAAGCGTTGGACGCGCTCCGGCAATTGGCGCATGACGCGGGGGATCAGGATGGATTGCACGTCGGCGGCGATGCGGGCTTGCATGGCCGCTTCTTCCGCAAAATCGTCGTGCTGGGTGCTGATCACGATGGTATCTATTTTGTTCGGGGTGTGGTCGTCGTTGTATTCGATGGTCACCTGGCTCTTGGAGTCGGGGCGCAGGTAGGTCATCGCCTTGCCTTCTTTGCGGATGGCGGCCAGTTCTTTGAGCAACATGTGTGCGAGGTCGAGGGCGAGGGGCATGTAGTGGTCCGTCTCGTCGGTGGCATAGCCGAACATCATGCCCTGATCGCCGGCGCCTTGCTCTTCGTCGCTCTTGCCCACGTCCACGCCTTGCGCAATATCGGGACTTTGCTCGTGTATGGCGCTGATCACGCCGCAACTCCGGGCTTCGAACTGATATTCTGACTTCGTGTATCCAATGCGCTCAATGGTGCGGCGAGCGACCTCCTGGACGTCCACATACACCGTAGAGCGTACTTCGCCGGCCACAACCACCAATCCGGTAGTGACCAAAGTTTCGCAGGCCACCTTTGATTTGGGGTCTGATTTCAGAAACTCGTCGAGAATGGCGTCGCTGATCTGATCGGCGACTTTGTCGGGGTGCCCTTCGGAGACGGATTCTGATGTGAACAAATAAGGCATCTTATGTCGAAAATTTTTGTCGTTTTGAAAAAAGCGCCGCAAAGGTACGTCAATATTCGACAAAATTTCGGCAAAGATATTCCTTCGAGGGCGCAAGCTGACCAATTAGGGGCCGAGACGGCTATCGCGATTGGCCTGTGGAGAGTCTGCTGCGTCGCGTTTTCTCTATGCGGGGCGGTCAAAGCCGACGACAAAGGTCGTTTTGCAGAAGGCTGCTGAATCTGTTTGCGACTATCGCACCAGCGCCCGCATCATCCAGTTGGCGTCGTTGCGAAGGAAGAGATTGAGCAGGTCGTTGGCTTTGTGCGTAAATTTGCGGATATCCTGAATCGTGTTGCAAAGTTGTTCGGAGTGCGGGCAGGCCGGTTCCAGTTCGCAGAGTTCGTCCAAGATTTGGAACATGGGGTCCAACTCGCGTTCTTTGCGGTTTTTGACAATCTGACGAACGACGACCCACATGTCTTTTTCGGCGGTGTAGCGATCTTTGGTTCTACCTGCCTGCGTGTGTCGGTGTACGAGGCCCCATTGTTCCAAATCGCGCAAGTTGGTGCTGACGGAGCCGGCTGAAAGGCCAAGTTCGTCGCAGATCTGGTTGGCGCAGAGCGGCTCGGGACTGGCCAATAGCAGGGCGTGTATTTGCGCCATAGCAGGCGGCACGCCCCATTTGGCGGACATGGTCCCCCAATACTCGACAAACTTCTTCTTGGCTTCGTGTACATCCATCATATCATCTTAGCATCATCTTTTGTTTGCAAAATATAGTCGTCTTTGGCACGATCGGCTTTTTGAGCAGGCTGCTAACTTCCGCCGTATGCATCTGAGCGCGACGGATTGCATAAATAAACGTCGGCGCTGCGAAGTTGTTCACCGCGGCGCCTGATCGCGTAGGCGGGTCGGGGCTAAATTACCAGTCTTTTTCGGGTTTGGTTTGGTTGGCGTTGCGTTCTTTTGAGCGGTACTTTTGCCCTGCCTTTTGATCGGCGCGCTCGATGCCCTCCATGATGTTTTTCAGCTCGTCCCGGCCCTTGCGGGCGGTCGAGCGGTCGTCGCCGGGTTGCGGGGGCGAGGGCTGCGAATCTTGCTCGCCGGGATTTCCGGATTGCGGCTCTTGCTGGTTAGATTCTCGGGCTTGATCTTGATGGTCGTCTCCTTGTCCTGATTTTTGGCGTTGTTCTTCGCGTTTGATTTTTGCGTATTGCAGATTGGCCTTGGCGTCGTTCAGGCCGGGAGCCAGTTTCAGGCTGTTACGGTAGGCGGCGATGGCCTCTTCGTACTTTCCCTGGCGGAGTTGGGCGTTGCCGAGATTGTACCACGCATCCGCTCGTTGGCTGGGGGGCAGTGTGCTTTCGGCGGCTTCTTTGAAAGCCGCTTCAGCTTCTTCGAGTTCATCCATGCGGTAAGCGGCGGCGCCCTGATTGTAGCGCAAGGCGGCTGAACGTTCGGGCGCTTGCTCGATCGCTTGCTGCCAGTACCGGCGGGCTTCGTCGTAGCGCTTGTCGGCAAAGGCGCGGTCTCCTTGGCGGGCGGGGTCGGACTGCGCGGCGACAAGAACGCCGGAGGTAAAGAACAGGCCGGAAAGTGCAATTTTTACAAAAAGGGCGTTTGGCATGGCGTGAATGCTGCAGGCGCGTTAGAAAGGCCCAAAGCCGGCGCAAAAATACGTCGTATTTGTCGATTGCGGCGCGTTGGAGGGGAGAGAGGGATATGGGGGGCGTCTCTTTGCGATGGCGTTTAGCGTCTTTGGGTTTGTGCATACGCGTTCGGGCGTATCCGCTTTTTTTTTGACAGGATAGGCAATTGGGGCTTTTGGACAACTTTGTTTTGCAAACAAGTATGTTACTTTGAGCGTTTTTCAAATAAGATTCCGCGTCGGTCGTCGCCGCTTTGCTTTCAGTAAACTAAACGCCATGCAAAAGACAATTTTTACTTTTCTGTTGACCCTGTTCTGCGCTTTTGGCCTGTTCGGACAGAAGTACCGCGACATGATCGAGAGCGGGACTTTTACCTTAGAGGAGATCCGACAAGAAGCCGAGCGGCACTTCGACGCAGTGGGCAGCGCGCGCGGGACAGGCTACGCCGCTTACAAGCGCTGGGAGTATTCGGCTTCCTTAGAGTTGGACGAAAACGGGGTCAAGATTCCGAATTTTACCCTTACCCGTCAGGCGCAGGATTACCGCCGCGCCGAGCAAAAACGCCATGCCGAGTCGGGTGGGTTTGCCGGCGACTGGAAAGAACTCGGCCCTACATACTGGAACGCTACCTCCGGTTGGAATCCCGGCGTGGGCCGCGTGACCTCTATCGGTATCGACGAGAACGACGCCAACCACCTGATTGTGGGCAGCCCCACCGGAGGCGTCTGGAAAACCCTCGACGGCGGCGCTACCTGGACGCCGCTGACGGATCAATTTTCTACGGTGGATGTTTATGCGCTGGAGATTAACCCCCACGCGCCCAACGTCTATTTGTGGGGCAGCACGGGCGGCAAGATATTCCGCTCCGTCAATGCCGGCGAGAGCTGGTCTGCCACGGGCAATGTGCCCGGATCGGGCCGCGTGAGCCGCATCCTTTTTCACCCGACGGATCCAAATGTAGTGTTTGCCTGCTCTGAGTCCAACGGCTTGTATCGCTCGGTCAACGGCGGGGCCACATGGAGCGGCGTGAGCGGACTGACAGGCGTGTCGGCAACGCCGGGCTATGATGTGGAGTTCAAGCCGGGCGATCCGGGCGTGATGTATTTCTCCGGCACGTCGTTTTACCGCTCAGCCGACGGCGGCGTTTCGTTCAGCCTCGTGAGCGGGCTTGCGGCGGGCAATAGCCGCTACAAGATGATTGGCGTGTCGCCGGCCAACCCCGAAGTCGTCTATGTGCTGGAGTCAAACGGCGGCGTTTTTGGCGCCTTCTACAAGTCGGTCAATAGCGGGCAATCCTTCGACAAATTGATAGATGGCAGCCAGATCAATTTCTTTGGTTACAGCCCGATCGGCGACGACGACCGCGGCCAGGCGCCCCGCGATATGGACGTATGCGTCAGCCCCTTCGACGCCGACGAGGTCCATATTGCAGGCATACACACCTGGCGCTCGTTCGACGGAGGCGCCAATTTCGAGCTGACCTCGCACTGGGTGCCGGGTACGGCGGCCAGCCTTGGCGTAGGATACAATCACGCGGATATCGATATCCTCAAATATGTCGGCGCCACGCTCTATGTGGGATCCGACGGCGGGATATATACCAGCGACAACAGAGCGCAGAGTTTCACCGACCGAAGCGTCGGACTGGGTATCCGGGAGTTTTACAAGATCGGCGTATCCCGTACCGATCCGAATGTGGTGTCGGGCGGTTCGCAGGACAACGGGACCAGCGTGATGCGCGGCCCCAACCGCGCCTGGGTGGACTGGCTTGGCGCCGACGGTATGGAAACCTTCGTGGACTGGAGCAACCCGCAGATCCTGTACGGCACTTCTCAAAACGGCTCCATGTACCGCTCTTCCGACCAGGGCAACAGCCGCGTCGGCATTTCTAAACCGCAGGGCGTAGGCAACGGCGCCTGGGTGACGCCTTTCGAGCAAGATCCTAAACAGCCCGCCACGATATACGTGGCGTTTTCCGACGTCTGGCGCAGCACCAATAGCGGCAACTCGTGGACCAAGATCTCGGACCTCGGCGGCGGCAATTTCAACCAAATGAAATTGGCGCCATCTGACAACCAACGCATCTACATCTCGCGCGGCAGCGCGCTCTTTACCACCGCCGATGGCGGCAATTCGTGGGATGCCATCGCTTCGGCATGGGGCGGCGCCGCTATCAATTACATTGCCGTACACCCCCACAATCCTGAGCGCCTGCTCATTGTGACGGCATCCAGAGTGTATCACTCGGACAATGCCGGCCAGTCGTGGACCAACATCAGCGCGGGCCTGCCCTCGGGCGCCAAATACTGCGCCGTATGGGAGGATACCGGTAAAAATGGCATCTATGTGGGCGGATTTGGTTTTGTGTCCTATACCAACGACGAGCTGGGCGGCGTGTGGGTCGGCTTCTTCGAAGGCCTACCCAATACGCGTGTCTATGAACTGGAGATCAACTATGTCTCCGAAACCATCTTCGCCGGCACTTATGGCCGCGGTCTTTGGGAGTCGCCCATTTACGCCGCCTCGCCACCTGTGGCCCCTGTCGCCGCATTCAGAGCAGATCAGACCCAAGGCTGCGGCCAACTCACGGTGCAATTCTACGACCAGTCGGCCAATACGCCCAAAAGTTGGGCCTGGACATTTGAGGGAGGCAATCCGGCAAACTCGGATCAACCCAACCCGACGGTCGCCTTCAACGGCGCCGGAGCATACAGCGTCAGCCTGACTGTCGGCAACGATGCCGGTTACGCTACCTTAGAACAGACCGACCTCATACAAATCGTGGCGCCGAGCAAGCCTTCTGCGACCGATCAACAACGCTGCGATCCGGGAGAGGTGCAACTCGTGGCGAGCGGTTTTGTGGGCGATTACATCCGCTGGTACGACGCGCTCAACGCTTCCGCTCCAATATTTACGGGCGACACGCTGACGGTTTTCCTCGACGCCACGGCCACTTTTTACGCCGCATCGGTTATGGATTATTCCCGCACTGAATATGTAGGGCCGATCTCGAACGCGTTCGGGAGCGGCGGGTTCCACGGCGGCAACTTCTCCCTGGTAATGGATGCAGAGAGGCCGGTTCGGATCAAGTCGGCCTTGGTCTATGCGCGCGATAGCAAAGATCGCACCTTCGTATTGCGCGACGGGTCGGGCGCCGTCATCGCCGAAAAAACGCTGTTTGTGGTCGAAGGCGAAAGCAGGGTGGCCTTAGACTTGGATCTTCCGGTCGGCCAAAACCTGCGGCTTACCTGCCTCAGCCCCGCCGACCTGTACCGCAACGCCGGCGGCGCCGCCTATCCCTACGCAATAAACGGGGCGCTGACGCTCAAAGGGGCCACGGGCGGCGCCGCAAGCTATCCTTATTTCTACGATTTAGAAGTTCAATTCCTCGAAAACTGCGAGAGCGAGCGGGCAGCGGCCACCGCGACAGTAACGCCTTGCAGTTCAATGAGCGAGCCCGATTTCCTTCGCCGTCTCGCGCTTTCGCCCAATCCTGCGACCAATTACATCGACGTTCTGCTCGAACTGGAACGCAGCGCGGAGATCCTCGTCGAAGTATTTGACGAAAAAGGAGCGCTCATATATGCCGAAAACTGGGGCGCGCTGCCCTCGGGAGCTGCGGCGAGACGCATTGACACAAACGTATGGCCTACTGGCGCCTACTTCGTCCGTCTTGTTATGAACGGACAACGCGCCACGCGAAAAACGCAGGTACAACGCTAAGCGCTGCAGATGGGTCGCCCTAAGCGACGACCGAAAGCATTCTGACAAAAAGTAAACGGATCTTTTCGAGCGACCCATTTGCTGAAAAGACCCGATTGGCGCGCCCCAAAAAAGGCAAGCGCAAACGAAGCGCAAGGCGACTCAACGCCAATCAATAGTCGCTATCGTCGGCTATATCGTCTATATCGTCGCCGCGGCGGCGGGTTCTGATGATATGGCTATCGTCGTCGGCATCATCGAGATCGCCGTCGTCGTTGTTTTCAAAGTCGTCATCCGGCTCAGCTTCCGCGAACTCTTTGCGGAGGATTCCCTCTTCGTTGAAGTCGTCGTCTTCGCTGATGATGCGTTTGGCTTCCAGTACCGTCATTCGGATCAGGTAATATATATCGTCGGTTTCAAAGGGGAGGGCAGATACCTTTTTGCCTTCTTTGTCCGTATAAGTCACCAAATGAGCGGCAAACCCAGTGGGGTAAGCCATTTTCACCTGGCGAACGATGTCCTCAGACAGCGCCTCATAATCCTTTACTAAGCGTTTTTTGGCCACGGCGGGTCAAAATATATTTTTATGTTTAGAAAAAAGCGGTATGCTCGCCACTAATACAAAGCGCGGCAAATTTAGTTCACGTTTCGGAAGCGCGATGCTGAAAAAAAATTTTTTTTCAAAAAACGGCTTAGTCCACCCATTCTGCTACAAAAACGTTTGTGTCGCGCGTGCCGCCATTGTTGCGGTTAGAACTGAACGCGAGCCGTTTGCCGTCGGGCGAAAACATCGGGAAGGCGTTGAAAACGCTCTCATGGGTCACGCGCTCCAACCCCGTGCCGTCGATATTGATCAGGTACAGTTGGAAATCATAGCCGCGCTCGGAGTGGTGGTTGCTCGAAAAAATGATCTTTTGCCCAGAGGGATGAAAATACGGCGCCCAGTTGGCTTTGCCCAGGCGGGTGACCTGGCGCAGGTCGCTCCCGTCGGCGTTGCAGACGAAGATTTCCATATTGGTCGGGGCCACCAAGCCCTGCGCCAAGAGGTCGAGATACTCTTTTTTTTCCGCCTCCGTACGCGGGCGGCTGGCCCGGAAAACGATTTTTTCGCCGTCGGGGCTGAAGAATGCGCCGCCGTCGTAGCCCAGTTCGTCGGTGATCTGGCGCAGATCGCCGCCGTCGAGGTTCATCGTCCAGAGCTCAAGGTCGCCGCTGCGGTCGCTGGTAAACAAGATGCGGTCGCCCTTGGGGCTTACCACCGCTTCGGCGTCGTAGCCATGGCGCGCCGTAAGGCGCTTGACCACATTGCCGTTCAGGTCAGAGATGAATATATCGTACTCCGGGTAAATGGGCCATAGGTATTTGCCGGTTTTGAGCGGTTCGTGCGGGCAACTGGTCCCTTCGGCATAGGTCGAAGCGTAGAGCACGTGCCGGCCGTCGGGCATGAAGAAGGAGCAGGTCGTGCGGCCGTAGCGATTGCTGATGGGCACGGGTTTGTAGTCTGGATTATCAGCGGCGCGATCTACTTCCAGTACGAAAATATGGTCGCATTGCAGACCCCAGGCGGAGTTGTTGCTCTGAAAAGTCAAGCGGGTCCCATCGGGGTTCCAGTAAGCCTCGGCGTTGTCGCCGCCAAAGGTGAGTTGTCGGATGTTGCGCAGATGCGGTTCGCCGGCCGTTTGCTGGGCGCAGATGGCGGGGGCAAGGGTCAGCAAGGACAAAAACAAAAGAAGACGCATATTCATAATTGGGTGTATTGAAAAATCGGGCAAAGTTGGGGCTAAGTTCCGGCGCGATGGTCAGGATTTGGTAAAATTAGCCGGCAAGGTCCTAATTTTGCCGGACAAATTGCCGGACAATGGAAAAAACGATCCTGATCACAGGCGCAGGCGGCCAGTTGGGGCAAGCCTTCGTGCGCGAATGCGCCCGCGCCTTGCCCGATTTTGAGTGTGTGGCCGCTGGCCGCGCTGATTTAGACATCGCCGACGCGGCGGCCATCCGGCGTTTTGCAAGAGGGCGGCGCTTCGGGGTATGCGTCAATTGCGCCGCATATACGGCCGTTGACCGCGCAGAATCTGACGCTGATGCTGCACGTTTGGCCAACGCCCTGGCGCCGGCGCGCCTGGCCCGCGCCTGCGGTCCGGATACCTTATTCATCCATATTTCGACAGATTACGTTTATCACAACCGGATCAATCGGCCCCTTGTCGAGACCGACCCGCTCAGGCCGCAGAGCGTATATGCGCGCACCAAACTCGCCGGCGAGCGAACTTTGCTGGCCGCCCGGCCCGGGGCCATGATCCTGCGCGCCTCGTGGATCTTCGCGCCCTGGGGGCACAATTTCGTCAATACCATGCGGCGGCTCGGCGCCGAGCGCGAGGCGTTGCGCGTGGTCTGCGACCAAATCGGAGCGCCTACATACGCACCCGATCTGGCCGCTTCGGTAGTCGGCCTGATCGGTCGCATCGCGGGGGGGGATTTGAAGCCTGAGCGCCTAAGCGGGGTGTGGAACTACGCCAACGAGGGCGTATGCTCTTGGTACGACCTGGCCTGCGCCGTCATGGAGGCGTATGCGCTCGGAGCGAGCGTGACGCCCATCTCTACGGCCGAATACCCTACGCCCGCCGCCCGCCCCCCATTCAGCGTATTAGACAAATCCAAACTCAAATCCGCTTTTGGGTTGCGCATACCGCATTGGCGCGACGCGCTGCAACGTTGCGCCGATGCGCATCGAACAGGCCCCTGACCCCAATCTATCCGTCATGGGCAGCCTTTCGTGTGCCCGCTCTCTTTGTACGCTCTTTTTTTTACGAAAAAAAAAACAACGCCCGCCGATATGATGATCGGCCCGGTATCGTGCCCCGCTCACGCTGAACATGCTTTTTTGCAAAAAAAACGACGCTTGGGACGTAAGAACACGGTGCAGGGCGCCGCCGGGATGCACCTCAAACACTGTAACGCATATAAAGCGATGAACGACTGGATCGATCAAACGGCTGAATTTGTCCGTAAGCGTCTGGAAGGCGCCGAGTCGGGTCACGATTGGCATCACACCCGGCGCGTGTGGCGCATGGCCCGGGACTTGGCCGAGCGCGAAGGCGCGGATGCCTTGACGGTCGAATTGGCGGCTCTGCTGCACGATGTGGCCGATCACAAATTTCACGGCGGCGACGAGGAAATAGGCCCTCGGATTGCGGCTGAGTGGCTTACCGGACTTGGCGTAGATGCCGCTACGGTCGCGCATGTAACCCAGATCGTGCGCCACATTTCTTTCAAGGGCGGCGTGGCGTCGCCTTTTCGCTCGCTGGAATTCGACGTGACGCAAGACGCCGACCGCTTGGACGCCCTTGGGGCCATTGGGATTGCGCGCACGTTCAATTATGGCGGGTTTCGCAACCGGGCGATGTATGATCCCGCCATTCCGCCGACGACGCATGCGGACAAGGAGAGCTACAAAAACAGCGCGGCGCCTACCATCAACCACTTTTATGAGAAGTTGCTGCTGCTCAAAGACCGGATGAACACGGCGTCGGGCAGGGCGGAAGCCGAACGCCGACATGCGTTTATGGAGACTTTTTTGGAGGAATTTTATCGCGAATGGGGCGACTGAGTTGTAATATGGACGCGGGGACTTACTTTTGCGCATTCCGAAGAAAGCGACAAATCCAGTCTTAGGATTCGATGGCCTGATGGTCCAGGATATACACATACCGCTGCTTAACCTGAAGGTGAGGGTCATCCGTAAGAATAACCGGCGGATGTATCTGCGGGTCAAGCCACCCGATGCCGAGGTGGAGGTGACCGCCCCCTGGATGGCCGGAGACGATGCCATTGTTGCATTCGTGGAGGATCACGCGGCCTGGCTGATCAAGGCGCGCCAAAAAGTGCTGCATGAGGCCACTGTGCAGCCCTTGCCGACGGATACAGGATGGCTCAGGTATCTGGGCGAATTGCATCGCCTGTCCTGGGAGTACGGCAACCCGCGCACCGAAGTCGTTCGGACCCCCGGGCAAATCCTGGTCAAGCTGGATGCGCGTTGGAAAGACGCCGCAAGGTCGCAATTGTCCGGCGTGCTCGAAACCTGGGCCAGTTGTGAGTTGGCCGCGTTGGCGCAGGAGCGCTTGCCCCGACTCGCCGCGCAGTTGGGCGTGCCGCCGCCGCTTTTTCAGATCAAAAAGGTGCGCAGCTACTGGGGTAAATGCTATCCGACCAGAAACGAGATATTGCTCAACCTGTATCTTGTGCAAAAGTCGCCGGCTTGTATCGAATATGTGCTCATACATGAGTTGGCTCATTTCAAACAGGCCAATCACGGGGCGGGCTTTTGGAATTTGGTCGGCTTGCATTGTCCGAATTACCGGCAGTATGAGGCGGAATTGCGGGCGCGTCCTTCACCTTTTTAACCCATTCTTGTGATGGAAGACTTTTTCGAAGCCAACCGCCGCGGATGGAATCTGCGCACGGCGGCGCACTTGACAAGCGATTTTTACGCTGTCGAAAACTGGAAAAAACACCGCAATAGCCTCAACCCTACGGAGATCGAGGAGGTAGGCGAGGTGGCGGGCAAATCGCTTCTGCACTTGCAGTGTCACTTCGGGCAGGATACCCTGTCGTGGGCGCATCGGGGCGCGCTGGTGACAGGATGCGATCTCTCGGACGTCGCTATCGACGAGGCCCGGCGTCTGGCGGCAGAGACGGGATTGTCTGCGCGATTTGTATGTTGCAACGTGTACGACCTGCCGCAGCATCTGGACGAGCGTTTTGATATCGTATTCACTTCTTACGGAACGATTGGGTGGTTGCCCGATCTGGCGCCATGGGCGCGGGTGGTTTCTCATTTTCTCAAACCCGGCGGGATGTTTTACATGATCGATTTTCATCCGGTATTTTGGATGCTCGACGACAAAGGGGACAAGTTGGGCTATTCCTATTTCAACTCGGGCGTGATCGCCACGGACAATACGGGCACATATGCCGACCGCCAGGCCCCGATTGCTTATCGGGACTATGGGTGGAACCACAGCATGTCCGATTTGATCAATAGCTTGATCGGCGCCGGGTTGCATTTGACGTTTTTACGCGAGTTTCCATATTCGTGGTATCCAATTGTGCCCCGTCCGGTGAAGGATGACCGGGGGCGTTACCAAATCGGGGGACTGGAGGGCGTCATGCCCCTGATGTACAGTCTCAAGGCTGTGAAACCCCGCTGAGCGGGCGGTTTGTCGAGGTGAGGGGCAAAGCGTCTTTCTCAATGGCGCGAGAAGCGAGCGACGGAAAACGAGGATGCAGCGTGCAAGGGTTTTTTCAGGAGTCGGAATGCGCATTATTTGCGATTTGACAGGCTACAGATCCTGAAAGGGGCTAACTTGTATATGTGCGTTCGGTTGGGGCTTATTTTTGTTCAAAACGCGGTTTTGCGATGCGCATAAAGCAAGGTTACTTACATTGCAGCCCAAAACGAACGCGAACATGTCTGATTCCACGCACAAAACGCCCTCTTTGTTTCAGAGTATTTTGCCGATTCTGACCCTGATTGGTTTGTTGAGCGCCTCTGTTTGGCTATTTGCCGACGACTCCTCGTATGGCCCAAACCAAATTGCTCTGATCCTGTCGGGCATGGTTGCCGCTATCATCGGGATGCGCAACGGCTGGCGCTGGGCCGACTTGCAAGACGGCATGGTGCAAGGCGTTGCGCTGTCGATGGGCGCCATCTTTATCTTGTTGGTGGTGGGCGCTCTGATCGGCACGTGGATCCTGAGCGGGATTGTGCCCACGCTGATTTATTACGGTTTGCAGATATTGCACCCGAGCATTTTTTTTGCGGCCAGTTTGGCGATCTGCGCGGTGGTATCGTTGGCCACCGGCAGTTCGTGGACGACGGTGAGCACCATGGGGGTTGCGCTCGTAGGCGTGGCGTCGGTGTTGGATATTTCACTGCCGATGACCGCGGGCGCCATCATATCGGGCGCTTATTTTGGCGACAAGTTGTCGCCTTTGTCCGATACGACCAATCTGGCGCCGGCCATGGCGGGCGCCGATCTGTTTGCACATATCCGGCACATGCTTTGGACGACGATCCCTTCGTTTGGAATAGCGTTGGTTTTGTTTGGGGTATTGGGTATGAATCTCAAGTCGGGCGTAGCGCCCGAGAAGTTGACACAAATGCAGGATGTGCTCCGGCAAGAATTTTCGATTGGCCCGCATTTGCTACTCATCCCGGTCGTGATTTTTTATCTGATTTCCCGAAAGACGCCTGCCTTTCCGGCTCTGTTGATCGGCGCGCTGGCGGGGAGCGTGGCCGCGGTTGTCTTTCAGCCGGCCGCTGTGCTCAAATATATTAGCGCCGACGAGGGTATGGCCAATGGTTTGGCGCTTTTGAAGGGCGCATGGAAGGCGCTTTTTGCGGGTTTTAAGCTGGAGTCGTCCAATGAGTCGCTCAATGAATTGCTGACACGCGGTGGTATGGCCAGTATGCTGAATACCTGCTGGTTGGTGATTTCGGCCATGATATTCGGCTCTGTGATGGAAAAGACCGGTAAGTTGCGGGTTTTGGCAACGGCCATACTGCGCTCGGCGCGCAGCGACGGTTCGCTCGTAGCCGCTACGGTGGGCGCCTCTGTGGGTACGAATGTGGTGACCGCCGACCAGTACATGTCCATTGTATTGCCGGGGCGTATGTTTCGCGAGGCATATGCGGCGCGGGGGCTGCACCCGAAGAACCTTTCGCGGGCGCTTGAAGACGCCGGCACCCTGACCTCTCCGCTCGTCCCCTGGAATACCTGCGGCGCATTTATGTCCGGAGCTTTGGGTGTGTCCACGATGGCGTATCTGCCGTTTTGCTTTTTGAATTTGCTCAATCCGCTGCTGTCCATTGCGTATGGTTACACTGGATTTACTATGGAAAAAGCCCAGACGCAAGAGGCTCGGGCCGCTGACTGAGGCTTTTTGCGAAGACTTCGCGAAGCGGCGCGCAGTTGACTTTTTTGGCTAAAATAGCGCGAGGCATCGCATTTGCGGGCTTTGGCATTTTCAATAATGCGTTACCTTTGCGGCCATTGCTCACATAAATCGCTTTTTGACGTATGCTTTTAGATGGAAAAAAAGGTGTGATATTCGGCGCTTTGGATCAGCAGAGCATTGCCTGGAAAGTTGCCGAGCGTTGCGTGTCGCACGGCGCGCAGATCGTGCTGACCAACGCTCCGGTAGCCATGCGCATGGGAGAGATCAACAAGCTGGCCGAGGCGTGCAAGGCTCCGGTGATCGGGGCCGACGCGACCTCGGTGGACGACTTGACGAACCTGTTCTCTCAGAGCATGGAGCATTTGGGGGGCAAAATCGATTTTGTGTTGCATTCGATCGGCATGTCAGTCAATGTGCGCAAGAACAAACCATACACCGACCTGAACTACGAGTGGATGCAGAAGACCTTCGACGTGAGCGCCATTTCTTTCCACAAGACCATGCAAACGCTGTGGAAGCTGGACGCGATGAACGAATGGGGCAGTATTCTGGCGTTGTCGTATATTGCCGCTCAGCGGGTTTTCCCGGATTACTCCGAGATGGCCGAGTCGAAAGCGCTGTTGGAGTCGTTTGCCCGCAGTTTTGGGTATCACTTTGGCACGGCCAAACGCGTGCGGGTCAACACCATATCCCAATCGCCGACTATGACGACGGCGGGGCAAGGGGTGAAGGGCTTTACTGATTTTTTTGGATACGCCGACAAGATGTCGCCTCTGGGCAACGCTCCGGCGGATGCCTGCGCCGATTACTGCGTGACGATGTTCAGCGACCTGACCCGATATGTAACCATGCAGAATCTGTTTCACGACGGCGGGTTCTCTACCATGGGCATGAACCCTGCCATCCTTTCGCAATAGGGCGCTAAATCTGCATTCCCGGATGCGAAGCGCGCTGCCTGCGGCGTTTATAGCCACCGATATGTCTGTTCGCCTTGTTTGCTTGTGGGGCGTCGGCCTTCTGGCTGCGCTCATGCCCGTGCCTGCGCTTGCGCAGCGCCCCCCTGATCCTATTGACACGGCTATCCTGGTCTATTATACGCCTGCGGCGCCTCAAGCGCAGCGCCCCGACGCCGACAGCCTGCCCGATGCGGCGTTCAGGGTATGGGACCCCGCGCGCGCATTCTTGATCGACGACGCGCACTTAGGCAACCTCGGCTCGCCCTCGCGGCCCTTACTCTACCGCATTGCGCCGCGGTCGGGTTTTCATATAGGTACCGAAGTGTACGAACTTTACCGGGTCGAGCCGATGAATCTGCGCTTTTACCGCTCTGCCAATACGTTCAGCGAGGTATCTTTTTTGCAAGGCCCCAACCGCAATAACGTGGTGAGTACGGCGCGGATCAGCCGCCGCTTTAGCGACGGCATCGCCTTTGCGCTGGAATTTCGGAATCTCAACCACGCTGGGCAATTCAGATATCAAAAAAACCGGCACACTGCATTGTCCGCCGGCATACACCTGCCGTTTGGAGAGCGATACGAGGCGTTTGTGCTGTTTACCTCCAATGCTAACCGAAGCGAGGAAAACGGGGGTGTTGCAAGCGATGCCTTCATTGTCGAAGGCGGCTTGGGCGGCCCGGCCGCGGCGGCCATTCGCTTGCCGACACAGCGCGCCGAGACCCGGCACGCTCAGCGCGCATTGGACCTGATACAGTACTACCGACTGGCCGGAAAGGAAGGGCGGCGCTTGCGCATCGGACACCGCCTGCGCCGCAGCGACGAGGTGTGGAAGTTCAACGACCGCTTTGACGGCGCCGGCGCCGGCTCTGAGCGCCAAGCATTTTATCCGGATTTTTTGCTGGTGGACGACCGCGGGCTGCGTCAGTATAATCGTTTGCGCCGTTGGGACCACCAGGCCGAACTGACCACCTTCAGAACCCGCCCCGGACGCGGCGAGACGGACCGTCTCAGCGCCGGCCTGCGGCATAGTTTTTTCCAATTGGAACAGACGCCGGTCGTTTCGCGCTTCACGAATACGTTTTTGACCGGAAGACTACTCATTGCGCCCACAGAACGCCTGCGGCTGGACGTCCGCGGCGAATTGGGCATGCTGACCAATATCGGCGAGTATTTGCTCGAAGGCGAGGCAGGTTTGGGATTGGGACGGTGGGGATTCCTGCGCGCCGGTCTGATCAGTAGGCGGTATCCGCCGGGCCAACTGGCGCAAAGTTTGTGGGTCAGCAATCGCCAGATATGGACCAACAACTTTGCCAAGCCTGTCGAAAGTGCCCTGTGGGCCTCGCTTGCACTCCCCAGACCCTTCACCGAAATCGCCGCCCGCAGCTTGTTGCTCAACAACTTCATCTATTTCGACCAGCAAGGACGGCCGCAGCAATTGGGCGCTCCGATACAGATACAACAGTTGAGCCTGCAAAATCGGCTCCGTATCGGCGCGATTTGTTGGGACAACACCATCGCGCTGCAGCGTCTGAATCGCAGCGACGTGCTCCGACTGCCGACCTGGTTCTACAAAGGGAGCGTCTATTATTCCGGCAAAATATTCAAGCGGCGTCTGTTGCTCGAAAGCGGCCTGGACTTCCGCATCCACGCAGCGTTCACGCCCGACGCCTGGCAGCCTGTGATTGGGCAGTTTCAACTTCAGGATACCTTCCGGCAAACGCCCTTCCCTTGGGCCGATGTGTTTGCTGCCATCAAGGTGCAGAGTTTCCGTCTTTTCGTCCGTTACGAAAACCTTTACAATATCGTCCGCGCCGACGCTGTGTACTACAATACAGCGTGGCATCCGCAGAATTTTCAAAGTATCCGCATCGGGATCAACTGGCGCTTTTTGGATCCGAGCGAGCGCCCTGACGGGGCCGACGGCGCTGCGCCGCCGCCTGCCGGCCCCGACGGTACGAGACCGCCGCCGGGTGTTTTCAGGCGTTGAAGACGCAAGGTATGGGCCGCTTATTGCGCCATACAACAGACGCTCCCTGCTTGCGGGGCGCTCATCAGGCGGTAGCCGCAACTCCGCGCGAGGCCTTGCTCCCGATCC
This sequence comes from Saprospiraceae bacterium, assembly GCA_046296435.1. Lineage (GTDB taxonomy): Bacteria > Bacteroidota > Bacteroidia > Chitinophagales > Saprospiraceae > M3007. Next base: position 47,055 of record JBKBLI010000006.1, read on the forward strand.
AGTGGCCGCGCCCGACCTGTGGGGAGCGTTTGGCTTCATGCTGCCACGCTCAAGTGTTTTTTGAATAAAAGCAAAAGGTCGTTCGCTTTTTTTTTAAAAAAATGCTCCCGTTTTCTGCGCGGTTCGTACCTTCGCATCGCGGCGATGATCCCCCTTAGTCCCGCTGTCCTTTTCACTTCACAAATTAACCAAAATGTACAAACAACCAGCCCTTATTCTGTTAAAAACCATCCTCGTCCTCCAAACTTTACTTGCACAATCTCCCCAGCCCCTGGAGGCGCGATTTGAAGCGCCGGGCCTTCGCGTACCCCTCGAACTGCCGTCGGGTCGCAGTGAGGTGTGGGTCTTGGATCTGATTCCGGAGCGAACGTACGACTTTGTGGCCGTGCCGCGCACCGCCGATCAGAATCTGGCGATTCGCGTGCGGGTATCCGACGCGCTTGCCGAGTCCGAATCGCGGTTGATGTCGCGCCCCGATCGGCCCAACATGTGCCGCCTCAAGGCCTCAGGCGAAAAGATCGCCCTCGTTCTCGAGTCTGCCGCCGACGGGCGCGAGCCGATCTACCTGTCTATCAATTGTTTGGATTGTCCGCGCGAAGCGGAGTGGATCGACCGTTTCAAAGATCAGGCGGAAGTCAACCTCAGCGTGACGCCTGGAGTCAGCGCGCAGTCGCTGATCCGCAATACGCTGGTCGGCGGCGACTGCTTTGATGTGAGCAACATTACTTTCACGGGCAATATCAATTCGCGCGGAACATTCAGCAATGGCCAGGCTTCGATCAAACTCGCCCAAGGGATGACGCTCGCCACCGGAAACGTAGCCGGGCTGCCCGGTCCCAACAATGCAGGAGATTGGAGCGGCGGCTTCGGCGTCAACTCGCCCGATGATCCCGATTTGGCCAAATTGACCAGCGGCAATCAGTTCGATGTTTCGACCATTACTTTCCAATTCACGCCCACGGCGCCTGTTGTGAATTTCGATTTTGTGTTCGGCTCCGACGAGTACTGCGAGTACGCAGGCAGCTCATTCAACGATGTATTTGGCTTCTTCATTTCCGGGCCGGGCATCAACGGCACGAAGAACATCGCGCTCCTGCCCAACGGCGCTCCGGTCGCTATCAACAACGTCAACCACCTGCAAAATCAACAGTTTTACGTCAACAACAACAATTTTCTGTTTGGCGGTTGCTTCGGCTACGGGCAGGCTGCGCCCAACTTCTGCCAGTTGGATGGCTGGACCAAAGTGCTAAAAGCGACTGTTAACCTGATCCCCTGCGAGACTTACACGCTGAAGTTGGCGATTGCCGATATCAACGACGCGCTGTACGGATCGGCTGTTTTCCTGCGCGCCAACTCTTTCGAAGCGGGAGAGGGCGCCAAGGCGGAAGTGGTCTATCCGTACGGACTGGACCATGCGCCCGAAGGTTGCGGCACGCCTGAGTTGCGCTTCAGCAGGGCCGGCGACGCAAGCAGTCCGCTTTGGGTGTATTTTGATATCGGCGGCTCTGCAACGCCCGGCGTCGATTACGCCGCATTCCCTGATTCTATATTTTTCCCGGCGGGGGTCAAAGAGGTCTCTTTGCCTATCGCCATATTCGACGACGGGATTGCCGAGGGCGAAGAGCATATCGTCGTTTCGTTAGCTACCTCTTGCTCATGCGAACAACAGCAGGTAACCCTGCGCATACGCGACAAGGAAAAAATCCAGGCCGCGCTTCAGGATGTGAGCTACTGCGGCCCGGATGTGCTGACGCTGACGCCGACAGTAAGCGGGGGGATAGCGCCCTTTACCTACATTTGGAGCAACGGATCCGGCGAGCAAGCGCTGCAAATCAACGTCCCGGCGGTCGGGACCTATCAGGTTACCGTGACAGATGCGTGCGGCGATAGCGATGTGGCGGCGGCTTCGGTGCAGGCAACGGCGGCGCCCACGGCGACGCTCCTTGGCGGGGACGCAGCCCTGTGTGTGAGCGCGGGCGAAACCGCTGCCGTAAGCGTAGTCATAGAGGGCCTGGCCCCATGGGTGTTGACCCTCGACGGGCCGGACGGGTCTTTGGTCGATACGACGGACGTATCCCCTTATGTATTCGAAACCGATAAGCCCGGCGTCTATGCGCTCGTTGGCGTATTGTCCTTGGCGGGCCAGTGTCCGGGCGAAGCAAGCGGCAGCGTCCTGGTAGCTCCGGCTATCGAAGGCCTTGCGCTCAGCGCCCAGAACCCCTCTTGTCAGGGTCTGAGCGACGGCGCGATCGATGTGCAGATCGCCGGCGGCGTCAACCCCTATGTGCTCGACGTGTCGTCTGGCGGCCAAAGCGTCGCCCTCACGCAACTCGGAGCGGGCCTGTATGTCGTTGCGGTAATGGATGAGAATGGTTGTTCGGCCACAGACAGTATCGCACTGAACGAGCCGCCGGCCTTGGTTGCGGCGGTCGCCGCTCCGGCCCAAATCAACTGTATCGATAAAGAAGCGTCGCCGGATCTGAGCGTCGAAGGGGGCATCCCCGGCTACGCTTACTCGTGGAGCCACGGATTCGGCAATGCGCCCAACCCCGTGTTCGACGCCGCAGGCGAATACGGCGTCACTGTGACCGACCAGAACGGTTGCACCGCTACGGCTGTTTTTGTCGTGACGGCCGATTTGGAAGCGCCAGAGGTCGGCATTGCTGCGCCCCCGGCGCTAAGCTGCGCGCAACTCCATATCCTGATTGACGGTTCTGCGTCGTCGCAAGGGCCTGCATACGCCTACCAGTGGACCGGCCCGGGAATTGTGGGGCAGAGCGACGGGGCGCTTGTCGCCGTCAATGCGCCGGGCAGCTATACCCTAGAGGTACGCGACGCGACCAACGGCTGCACGGCCACAGGCGCAGTGGACGTCGCGCAAGACATATCCGCCCCCGAGGCCCAAGCCTCTTCGCCGGGTAGTCTGAGCGTAGATCAGCCTGTACTGACCTTAAGCGCTGCCGGCTCCTCTTCCGGGCCAGAGTTTGAATACATGTGGAGCAGCGCCGACGGCAATTTTGTCTGCTGCCAAAACACAGCCTCGCCTCAGGTAGATCAACCCGGAACATACACCCTTACGGTGACCAATACGCTCAACGGCTGTACGGCCGGCGCTTCGGTCCTCGTCCAGCAGGATGCAGCCGAACCCTGCGACGTCAAGACTTTTGGCTGCCTGACCTACGAGTTGCTGGCCATATTCATCAACGCCAAAAACGAGCGTACCTACCGCATGCGGGTCACCAACAACTGTCCCGAACCAATGATCCACGTGCTGTTTCAACTGCCCAATGGCGTGACGGCTCGCGCTCCGCTGACCAATGCAGTCTATACCGCTCCCGGCGGGCGTACTTACGAAGTGCGCAACCCCAATTTTTCGCCTTATCGCTCCATCCGATTCAAATCGCTGAGCGACAGCATAAGCAACGGCGCTTCAGAGATCTTCCAATACACCTTACCGCCGCAGGCCATACCGGCTTACATTCAAGCTACGGCAAGGCTGAAGCCGGCTACCTTCTATTCGGCTTATCTGAATACTTTCTTTTGCGACCCCATCCCCGAAGCTTTTGCCGGCGAAGGAGTAGAAATACTGATCGACCCTGCGGAAGCTATCGCCCTTCGCAAGGCGCTCCCGACGGCGGACGCGGGCCAAGGAATAAGGGTATGGCCAAACCCCGCAGGCGATCATTGCTATATCGAAGCGCCCGCGGGTCAGGATGTCCAGTTGCGCATCAGCGACATGAATGGCAGGCTATTGCACACGAAGCGTTGGTCCGCCGCCGGACAGCCCGAACTGCTGCGCCTTGAGGGCATAGTCAGAGAGGCAGGATGTTATATCTTTAGTTTCCTACGCGAGGGCGAAGCGCCGACGCATGTGCGCCTAATGGTCGGGAATTGATACCAAGGCGATAATACGACCGTTCCGAGCCTGTCGGTTTCGGAACGGTCTTTTTTTGTAAAAAAACAACGGCGCTTCGGAACTGTATAAAGCAGTCGTCCCGGTATGCCGCAAAGGCCGATGCGCCTTGATGAGGCATACGTCCTTAGCCTATGCAGGTCCCGTAGAGGCGCGCGCACCGCTTATTTTGACTATATAGGGCGCCGTTGTTGTGAGCATGGCGTACTTTTGCGCCGAGCGTTCGGTCGTTTGCGTCGGCGAAGCCCTTTTGGGCGCGCAAATTGAAGATCATCCGCCCTTGCCAAGTTCGCATCGCTCGTCTATGCCTCACGCCCTTTTTTTCCAAAAAATACACCCGTCGTTGCAGGCGAGACCGGCGCGGCACACCCGGTACCTTTGCGCGGCGCTCAAAGCAAAAGAAAAAAAGCCATGCGTCTGAAGTTAGATATGCACACCCATATCCTGCCCGAAAAGCTCCCCAATTTTGCGGAGCGATTCGGGTACGGCGATTTTATTCATCTTGCGCCCAGCGAACGCCCAGGATTTGCTCGGATGATGAAGGGCGACGTTTTTTTTCGGGAGATTGGCGCTAACTGTTGGGATCCTGAGTTGCGCATCCGCGAGTACATGAGCCGCAACTGCGCGACGCAAGTCGTTTGTACGATTCCAGTGATGTTTTCGTACTGGGCTAAACCGGCCGATTGCCTTGCGCTGTCGCAATTCCTCAACGACCATCTGGCTGGCGTGGTGGACGACTTCCCCGACCACTACGAGGCGCTCGGCACGATCCCCATGCAGGATACCGACCTGGCGATACGGGAGTTGGAGCGGCTCCAATCGCTCAACTTCCCGGGTATTCAGATCGGCTCCAACGTCAACCAAAAGAACCTCAGCGAGCCGGAGTTTTTCCCTATATTTGAGGCTTGTCAGGAGCTGAACCTGGCGGTGCTGATCCATCCCTGGGAGATGATGGGCGAGGCGCACATGCAAAAATACTGGCTGCCCTGGTTGGTCGGTATGCCTGCCGAGACAGCTCGCGCCGCCGCTTCGCTGATTTTTGGAGGCGTGTTGGAGCGGCTGCCCCGCTTGCGTGTGTGTTTTGCGCATGCGGGCGGCTCGCTGATTCCGACGATAGGGCGTTTGGAGCATGGCTTCAACTGTCGCCCGGATTTGGTGGCTGTGGACAACCCTGTGCCTCCGCGCGCTTATCTCGGTCGGTTTTGGATAGACTCGGTCACGCACGACGCGCAGTTGCTGCGCTACGTGCTGGAGGTAGCCGGCGAGGACAAGGTATGCTTCGGCACGGATTATCCTTTCCCCTTGGGCGACTTAGAGATTGGGGCATTCATCGAGCAGATGGGCCTTGCCCCCGAGACGCTGGACAAATTGTTCTACCGCAACGCCATTGCCTGGCTGCACGGCCATGAAGCCTAAGTTGGCTCAGAAGTGTTTCCAACCTTGCGCCTTGATCGGGTGTAGCCGTCCGCCTTTGGTATTGAGCAAGACGCCGTCGCGGGCTTCGGTGATTTCGCCGGCGATGTAAATGTCGGGCAAGAGCCGCACCTTGTCGGTGTCTTTGGGGTCGATGGTGAAGAGCAACTCGTAATCCTCGCCGCCGCTGAGCGCGCAGGTGATGGGGTCGAGTTTGAATTTGAGGGCCATCAGTTGGGTGTCGTTGTGGATGGGCACCCCGCTTTCTTCGATGAGCGCGCCTACGCCGCTTTGTTTGCAGATGTGGAATATCTCTGAAGCCAGGCCGTCGGAGATGTCGATCATGGCTGTGGGTTTCAGATCGGCGCGCCTGAATATTTCGATCATTTCGCGGCGGGCTTCAGGCTTGAGTTGGCGACCGATCACATATTTCTGATCTTCGAGGTCGGGTTGCACATCCGGAGCGCTTTGCCATACCCTTTTTTCGCGTTCCAGGAGTTGCAGGCCGATGTAAGCGCCGCCCAGGTCGCCGCTGATGCAGATCAGATCGCCCACTTTGGCGCCGCTGCGATAGGTCACGCGTTCTTGTTCGCAGCGTCCGATAGCGGTGACGCTGATGGCCAGCCCTTTGGGCGACGAGGTCGTATCGCCGCCGACGAGGTCCACGTTGTAAGCCTTACAAGCTGCCTGAATGCCGGCGTATAGCTCTTCTAAGGCCTCTACCGAAAAACGGTTGGACAAGGCAATGGACACCGTGACTTGCTCGGCCATGCCGTTCATGGCGTAAATATCGCTCAAATTGACGGCTATGGCCTTGTACCCAAGATGTTTGAGCGGCGTGTAGGCCAAATCAAAATGGATGCCTTCGACCAGCATGTCCGTGCTGACCAACATACACATCCCCCCGCCGATATCGATGACGGCCGCGTCGTCGCCCACGCCTTTGAGGGTGCTGTGCCGCTGTGGGGCGAAGGGCGCCGTGAGACGCTCGATGAGTCCAAATTCGCCAAGTTCGTTGACGTCGGTGCGCTGCATATTTGCGATTTTGAGCGCAAAATTAACTTTTTCCAAAACTACGGAGTCTCGCCGCTTCAGAATATAGGATGAAAGGGGCAATTAGCGGCTATAGGGCGTGTTTTTTCGAAAAAAAAGGGCGCGAGAAGGGCGCGGCGGGTTTGGCGCGCTTTGCGTGAAAAACGACTGCGCCGATACCGATAATTTGCAGGGATTTGGCGCAAAGGGCGCAAAATATCACAGTTTGCACGCCGGATGGGAAGGGTGTAGCGCGGAGAGTAGGGGGGCTAATCGACTTTGGCGGGGTGTAATACCTGTTCCCAGCGGATGCCGATGAGCTCTTCGAGCAGGATTTTGGCGATGAGCAGGTCTGATTCGGCGCGGATACGCGCTTCCTGAGCCGTGTAGTAAGCGGAGGATGCCGTGGAGTAGTCCTCGAAGGTTTTTTCGTCGGTTTTGTAGAGTTGTTGGATGAGCACAAAATTGTTGTAGGCCTCCTGTTCGACGATGGCGCGGGTCTTGACGATTTCGCGGGCAAGTTGGAAGCGGGCGTAGCGGCTCAGCGTTTCGGCGCGCAGTTCGAGTTTGCTCAGGTTGACTTTGTGTTGGGCGATGAGCACTTCCTGTTTGCCGATGTAGGTTTGGTCTTTTTGGGTAAACAGGCGGTTGAGGTTGAGGTTGAGGCCAAAATTGTATCGGGGGAAAAATACGTTGCCGAAGCTATCCACGCCGCGCAGGTTGGCTTCGTTGAGGTTGAATGTGGCTTGCACGTCGCGCATCCACTCTTTTCGGCGGTTGCGCGATTCGGCTTCCGCTTTGCGGACTTCGGTCTGGGCGATGGCGCTTTCGGGATTGTTCATCCAAGCCAACTGCACGAGGTATTCGCCCAGGTCGCGGGCTTTGGCGTCAATGGGCTGGACCACCATGTCGAAATCGGCGATCTGGGCGCTTGCCGCGTTGGATGCTGCGAGCGCCGACAGGACAAGCAACAAAACTGCCGGGAAGTTAGCGTGTTTCATGTGCGGATGCGGGATTGTGTGCAAAAGCGGGATCAAAATTTTTGAGGGCCACCAGGACCGCGAGAAAGATGTTGTAAATCATGTTCATGGGCTGCTGCAGGATAGCCTCCTGAGCGTAGCAGGCCACGGCTAACATAAGGCACCAGACGGTGATTCCGGCGTACAGGCTTTTGATCAGCGGGTCGCGGCAGCGCATGAAGTAGTACAGCCCTGTGCGCAGCACGACATAGTGAAAAAGGGTGTAGAGAATCAGCCCGATCCAACCCAGTTCGATGCCCATACGAACGAAACTGGAGTCGTGCGGAAAGTCCGATAGCCAGCTATCCGGGTTGAAGCGCTTGCCCCAGACGCCGCAACTTCCCAGACCTGCGCCAATCGGGTGCGATCGTATGAAGGGTTGTATTTTTTTCTGGTTGGCCAAACGTAGATTCATGGAGTCGTCTTGCTTGGGTCTGAAAGCCGACTGAATACGATACACCACCCCGCTTGACGTGGACTTGAGCACAAACACGCCCCCCAGCAAGCCGATCAAGACGCCGGCTATCAGTACGCGTCGGTTGAGAATGAGCCCCATATAGAAAAACAAACCTACCGGCACGAGCACAAACGCCGTACGCGTGCCGGTGTAGGCCATGGCCCATAGCGAGGTCAGTCCCATGAGGGCCAACGCCATTTTTTGCCACCTTTTTTGAACGCCAAAAAATAAGGCGCCGCAAAAAATCGCGAAACAAGCCATCAGAATGCCAAAGGTCGTCGGGTCGTAGCAATAAGAGGGAATACGCATCATGCCCCATTGGAAGTAGAGTTGATGCCGGAGAGGGTCGGCATAAATCCAGGCCAGTTCGGCGGCGCTAAATCCTACGAACTGCTGCTTCAGACCATAAATCGCCCCGATAAAACAGAGGGCGATAATCATCTTGATCAAGGCCATCATAGCGGGCCGGTTGCGCCAGAAGGCATAGACGCCCACCACGTAGGCCAATTGGAGTATGGCCACCGTGCGCACCGTGTAAAGCCAGGCTTTTTGGGACTCGGCATAAGGGTTGAGCGCCTGCAGGAAATTATAGAACAGCCAGGCGCCGATCATGTAGCTCATCGGGTGATTCAGGAACGCCCAGTCCCTCTCTTTGATCTGGCGAAGCACAATGCCGATCAGGCAGACCAGAATAAGCAGGTCGAGCAAAGTGCCGATGGGGGCGTTTGTGAACTTTGCGGCAAAGACCACCATACAAGCGGCGAACAAGATCATGCCCAGCCCAAAAGCCAGATTGAATACGCAAAAAGCCACCAGCGGCAGGCCAACCAGGACAAGAAGAACCAAAAAACCGAATTTGAGGTCAAGCGCGGCGGCCATCCAGGCCACCGGAATCACGCTGACAAGCAGCAGCATGACGCTCAGGGTGCGATCTGCGACTTTCAGGTCTGCGAATCGCCTGACAATGCGCCCGAAAAGACCCTGTTCGTCGGATTCAAAAAGTTCTCCGTGCAACATCGCTCAGCGGTATTAAAAAAACAATACTTTCAAAAAAATACCTAACAGTATCGCGATGATCAGCAGGTGCATCAGCCCTTCGAGCAGGCGATGGTAAGGGCTGAGTTCTTCTTTATACTTGTTCATCGTGTTGCGCGATAATGTGTTCGAGTTGCGCGATGCGGTCCGCCCAGGAGTTGCCTTGAGCCGCCTGCGCGCGCCGGCGTTTGGCCTTGTCTGTTTGATCGACTATGGCGGCATCAATGAGACGCACAAATTCGTCGGAGGTTTCAGCCAAATAGATGTACTGTGCAAAAGTACGAATATCTTCTGAAAAAGCGGTCGAAATCACACTTTTGCCGGCGGCCAGGTACTCGTTGATTTTCAGCGGATAGATGCAAGCCGTCAGCGGGTTGCACAAAAACGGAAGCAATACGCAGTCCATGTGTTGCAGTAAAGCGGGCAACTGCGCGATGGGTCTGGCGCCCGTGAGTACAACGTTGGGCAAGGCCTGCAATCCGGATTCGGCTACCTGCGGACTATTGATTGGCCCTACGATGAGAAATATCTTGTCCGGATGCGCCCGGGCGGCTTGGGTCAGCAATCCGTAGTCGATACGCAAGGGGTCGAGGTTGCCCGTAAACCCGACCACGGGACCGCTTCGGTCGGCCAGTTCCGCGGGCCGCTCGAAGCGCTCGGTCAGCGCGCGTCCGAATAGGCGGGTATCAGCCGCGTTGTGAAACAGGCTCAGGCGCCTTGCGTAGGGTTGGCACAAGGCGTACAGCCCGCGCGAAGTGCACAGCGTATGGTCCGCGTTGCGCATGGCTTCGCGTTCCAGGGCTACGCCATGGCGGCGGGTGTAGGGGTCTTGGCTGATCTCGTCGATGCAGTGGTAGATCCGAATGCGGGCGCCCAGGCGGTCTGGGATGCTGCCCAGGAAGAAGGGGTTGTAGCAGTTGATATATACGAAGCCCGACCCAATGCCGTATTTTCGGAGGGCTTTGTGCAGCGCGCGCAACACGATGGCCTGATTGACGCGGTGCAAAAGCCGATGCACCGGCCCAGGGGGCAGCCAGTTGATGGGCAGGACGGCGGGCGGCGTCGCCACCCAGATCTCTTTGCCCTGCTCCCGCAGCGTCTCGTAGGCGTTTCTGCCGCTCAGGATACGGGTCAGGCGCCTGCGCAGCGCTGGGTCGCGCCGCCAGCCAAGCGCGATATCCTTCAAAGTGTAGGGATGATTGATGTATAAAATACGGCAGCGTCCCGCCAGTTCGCGGGCCATGCTCAGCGACACCGACGAGTAAGGGTTGTCGCTGCGGAACAGGGTCATGAATACGTAATCTGCGGCCATGCTGTTTTTTGTCGGTGAGCGCTTCGGCGCCGTGGACGGGTTGACAAGGTGCTGCGCTTATTCGCTTGTTGGCGCGTTTACAGGCGCAGTCCGAGCGTAAAATACAGCGAATGCGCCTGCCAACCGTTAGGAAGCGGCGGATTGGGCCAGCGGCGCGGGTTGTACATGAACAATACCGAATGCACCCAGCGGGCCTGTATGCTCAAATAGGGGTGGGGTTGCAGGCTGAGTCCAAGTATGACGCTGAGGTCGTCTTTTTTCAAAAAATCGGGCGCCACAAGCGACAGGCTGCTCAACGGATCCACCTTGGAGCCGATGAAACGGGCATACGAGGCGCCGGCCATCAGGCGCCAGCGGCGGTATTCGGGGGCGTCGTCGTCGCCGGCAATGAGGGCGCTCAAGCCGTAGTTCCAGAGCACAGGGACCTCGATGTAATCGGTGCGCAGGCTGAAATCGAACGACAGATCGTCGGCGTCGCGCCGGATGAACTGGCTTTGTGAGCCGCGTTGGGCGTAGAGCAGTTCGAGGCTGAGTGCGTTGCGTTCGTCAAGGCGCGCCTCTGCGCGCACCCCGGCCGTCAGACCCAGCTTGTTGTAGCCGTCCGAATCGTCGCCGTTGATTTGCGAAGCCGTGATACCGGCCACGAGGCCGCCGCTGAAGCGCGACGCCCCTTGGGCCGAAGCTGTAGCGGCGGCGGCACATACGGCGATCCAAAGAAGAAATAGTTTTTGCTGAATCATCTTTTTTTCAAAAAACACACGCCTTGAAGCGAATTTGCATAGAAAACAGAATCTCGTTGTCGCAGGTCGGCGATCTCTACTATCAGCAGCATATCGTGGCTTTGGCCGCGCAGTTTGACCTGTTGGTCTTTGCCGCGCAGGTACCTGGTGTTGTATTCGGCCGGCAAATCTCGCCAGTAGCGCAGCGCACTTTGGAGCGGGAAGCGGTCGATGACCTTCGAGGCGCCATTGCCGCTTTGCCAACACTCAAGCATATTGCCATCTTTCGAAAGCTGAACAAACATACCCTCGTTGATTGGCGTCTGAATCCCGATCTTGAGGAACCAGTCGTATCTTTCGTCGATCGGTATCGCGGTCCACATATCCTCATGGTGCGCCATGACATTGACGAAACCCGCTCCTTCAGCACCCGATAAATACGAGCTAATGTTGAGCCATTGGGCGAGCGCGCCGGCGTTGTCGTACTTCTTGCGCTCCTCCGTCGTGAAGGGGAACAAGTGCAGTATGCGATGGATCTCCTTTTTTTTGTCAAAGTACGCCAATCTCGAATTCAGATCGTTCGCAGCTTCAAAATCCAACAGGTCTTTGCCGCGTTTGGCAAAACCATTTTCGAAGCGGTCTTTCAAGATAAGCTCGCGCTTCAGACGCGCCAACTGGCTGCGGTTAGATACCTCAAAGGCGTTGAACGGCCCGAACGAAAACGCCAGCGCAAAAACGATCAGCGAGATCGGTATGAAACGAATGTCGTCTTTTTTGGAAAAGAAAAAATACAGACAACTGAGCGCCAGCCATACGCCTGTGTGCGCCGTCAGGAAGCGCGCTTCCGTCACGCCATAGTCGTTGATACGCCGCCCGATAGCCACAAAAAGCAGTGCAATCACCGGAGCGGCAGCCACCCAAAACCAACGCCCATAGATCCGCACAATCGGGCTGTCATCCTGCCGGGGATTCTGGTAATTGAGCAGCCACGTAAAAATACCAGCCACGGAGAATCCCAGCGCGAGGCTTCCCACCCAGCCGCGCGGCAATTCCCACTTGAGCAAGATCTGGCCTGCATAGGCATACAAAATCAGAAAATATATCGCCACAATCGGGATCAGAATGTATTTGCACAGGTTGCGCAATACGACATCCAATTGGGCGTCGTCTTCATCAAAAGTAAATTTGCGCGGCGCGTGCCAGAGGAAATACACCGTCAGAAAACCGCCAAACACCAAGGCT
>JBKBLI010000006.1:59295-78876 GCA_046296435.1 Saprospiraceae bacterium
GCCAATCGCAGATACACACGCGAGTAAAAATTGATGTCAAACAAGCGATCTACAGCCACAATCGCAAACGTCAAGCCCAAGAAAATGACCAACGCATATAAGCCGCCCACCACAAAATGCGCAAACAAATGCCGGTTGTACTCCCAAAAATCTGCAACCGAGGCCCGACGCAGGTACGGCGCCACAGCCGCAAACAAGTGCGCCGAAAACAACAGGGAGAAATAACGCGGCAGTTCCACATTATAGAAATGCCCTCCCTCCGTTTCGCCGATGAAAAAGTAATAGCCTGCCAAAGCGGCGACCCCCAACCCCTGCGCCAACCACAAACGGCCCACAGCCCACTCCCTGCTCTCGCCCAACACCTTCAGCGCAAACAACCACGGCATGCCCAACTGACCCAACATCCAGAGCTTGTACCATACCTGAGACGCGCTTTTGGGCCATACGGCATAATCCGCCAATACCCACACCGCCGCTACGCCGACAGCCGCTGCAAGGCATACCCCCGGGAAACGACGCAGCACAGACTCTAAGGACTCCGCAATCAGACCCAGTGATGGAAATTTGAACATATAGTCGCCATTTTGCTGTCAAATGTACGCCTCTTGGTTCTTAATTGGCCTCAAAAACGTATCTTTGCGTAAATTTTGGAATGCTATGCGCTTTTTTTTTGAAAAAAAGTTTGTTTTGTTTGCGCTGACAATCCTCGTCCGGGTCTTCCAGCCAACACTTCTGGACGCTCAGGGATCCTTCCCCAAAGACTGGGAAGGCATCTGGAGCGGCGAACTGCAGATCTACAACGCCAAAGGCAAAGCGCAAGGCGTAACCATGACGCTCGAAATCCTGCCCATCCCCGGTCATCCGGAAGGCCGCTACACCTTTGGATTGGTCTATGGCGACAAATCCCAGGATTGGCGCCCCTACGAACTCGTCCCGGTCGCGCCCGAGCGCGGCCTGTGGAAAGTCGACGAAAAAAACAGCATCGAACTGGAAAGCTACCTGATCGGCCCCAAACTGCTCTGCTGGTTCACCGTACAGGATGTTCGGACCCTGTGCGCTTACGAAAAAATATCCCCCGACGAATTGACTTTTGAAGTCGTCAGCGGCATGGAAAAGCCCGTCAGCCAGACCGGGGGCGTCCAACATGAAGACCAAGAAATACCCCAGGTGAACGCTTTCCCGTTCAGCGTGTTTCAACGCGCTGTACTCAAACGACAAAACTGAAAAGACCACTTGCCCCCTCGCAAGGATCTCGGCGCGCCAGCGCGCCAGATCTGAAGTTTTTTAGAAAAAAAGAAGGGGTGCGGACAGCGCGCGCGGGCATGTCCGCCACCCGTCCGCCACCCGCTCTCTACGCCCACACCCACACCCTGCCGCCCGTATCGCTTTTTCGAAAAAAGGCAATCGCTTGGGCGCAGGCGCGAAATACAGATTTTTTCATCCCCCAAAAAGAAACCGAGCCTGCCCGCAAAATCAGAACGCCCCGCTGCCGGCTCGAGACAACAAGGCAAGGTTTTGCAAAAAGATAACGGTTCATCAACATGTCAAAAAACTGGACGCTCGGCGAAAAAGGACCCGAACTCAGAGCGGAAAAAGAATACGCCGTGCTCGTGGGTATCATCTATCCCGACTTGGGCGAGGCCATCGCTCAGGAGCACCTCGACGAGTTGGAATTTCTGGCCTATACCGCCGGCGCCGAACCCATCAAGCGCTTCACCCAACGCCTGCAACACCCCGACTCCCGCACCTTCGTCGGCAAGGGTAAGGTAGAGGAGATCCGGGCCTATCTCGAACGCCACGAAGAGGTCAACATGGTCATCTTCGACGATGACCTCAGCGGTAAGCAAACCAACATGCTCGAAGAAGCCCTCAAAGTCAAGATTGTCGATCGCTCCACGCTCATACTCGATATCTTCGCCCGCCGCGCCCAGACCGCCCAAGCCAAAACGCAGGTCGAACTCGCCCAGATGAAGTATCTGCTGCCCCGACTGCGCGGCCTGTGGACCCACCTTGAGCGGCAACGAGGAGGCATCGGAATGCGGGGTCCGGGCGAGACGCAGATCGAAACCGACCGCCGCATCGTACAGCAGCGCATCAAAAATCTCGAGTCGCGCCTGCATGAAATAGACCGCCAGGCGCAAACCCAGCGTAAAACCCGCGGCGAACTGGTGCGCGTCGCCCTCGTAGGCTACACCAACGTGGGCAAAAGTACGTTGATGAACCTCCTGAGTAAATCCGAGGTGTTGGCCGAAAACAAACTTTTCGCCACTCTGGACACCACAGTGCGCAAGGTGGTTTTCAACTACATTCCCTTTCTGCTTTCGGATACGGTGGGCTTCATCCGCAAGTTGCCGCACCATCTGATCGAGAGTTTCAAAAGCACCCTCGACGAGGTGCGCGAGTCCGACATCCTCCTGCATGTGGTCGATATCTCCCATCCGCAGTACGAAGATCACGTCAAGACCGTGCGCGCCACGCTCGAAGAGCTCGGCGCGGCAGAAAAGCCCGCTATCATGGTGTTCAACAAAATCGATCTGTTCCGCGAACGCTACTTCGATCAACTGCTCCAGCCCGCCGAGCGCGAGGAGATCGAACGCGAATTGCACGAAAAACTGGCCCGCCTCTACGGCGAAAACGTATTGATCTCGGCCCATAGCAAAGAGGGGATGATCGGGTTTCGCGACCGACTGATCCGGCTCGTCAAAGAAGAATATGTGGTGCGCTATCCGCACCAGGTGAAGAAGCTGGGTTTTTACAGCGAATATGTCGAAACGGACGAAGAGTAAGCGCCACCGTATTATTTTTCCGCCTCAGCGCACAAAAAAAACTTGACAAAAATTGAGCGAAAAACGACCCAATATTCACTTCGTGACAGCGGCGCATGCGGCGCTACCGGTTTCAAAAATCGCTCAACGACAAGCATACATACAAAATCGTCGATCCGCCCCCATCGGCACAAACGACCGCAGCCATGGCAGAACAAACAGAAAAATACGCCGCTATCCACTATCACGACTACCTGAAGCTCGATCAAGTGCTTGGCGCCCAACAACTCCGCAGCGCACGCATCGACGCTGCGCCCGCCCACGACGAGATGCTCTTCATCATTGTCCACCAGGTCTATGAACTGTGGTTCAAGCAGATCATACACGAATTGACATCCGTAGCCGCGATGTTCTCGGGCGGGCATGTGGACGAGCGCAACATCGGCGTGGCCGTAGCCCGCCTCAATCGGGTGATCGAAATACAAAAGCTGCTCATCCAGCAGGTGCAGGTGCTCGAGACCATGACCCCGCTTGACTTTCTGGATTTCAGGGCTTACTTATTCCCTGCCTCTGGTTTTCAGAGTTATCAGTTTCGGGTTGTAGAGGTGATGCTCGGATTGCGCGAATCCGAGCGACTCACCTACAACAACCAACCCTACTATACCGCCTTCGACGAAATCCGTCGGCGCGAGTTAGAGCAGCTACAGTCAGCGCCTTCTATGTTCGAACTGGTGCAGGATTGGTTGGAGCGCACTCCGTTTTTGCAATACGCCGATTTTGATTTTTTAGAAAAATATAAGTCTGCGGTCACCGATATGCTCGCGCGCGAGGCGGAAGCCATCCGCCATTCCGATTACCTGAGCGACGCCGACAAAACAGGCCGCTTGGCCATGTTGGGCGGCACAGAGACTTTTTTCAAAAACGTATTGGATCAGGCGGCGCACGAGGCGGCGCTCCAGAGCGGCCAGACCCGCCTTTCGTATCGGGCTACCTTAGCTGCGTTGTTCATCAATCTGTACCGCGACGAGCCTATTCTGCACCTGCCGTACAGGTTGCTTACCAGTCTGGTAGAGATCGACGAGCATTTCACCACCTGGCGCTACCGGCACGCGCAGATGGTACTCCGCATGCTGGGCCGCAAAATTGGCACCGGCGGCTCCTCCGGCCATAAGTACCTACACGACACCGCCGTCCGTCACCACATCTTTACAGATTTTCACCATATCTCTACGCTTCTGATTCCGCGTTCCGAACTGCCTGTTTTGCCGCCCCAGATCAAGCGACAGTTGGGCTTTTATTACGGGGTAGGGCAGGACTGATTGCGCCGCCGGGGCTTCGCCTGCGTCGGCGCGCAGGGTGCGGCGTCAGAGGCGGGGGCACAGCGCGCTCAGGCGCTTCATCCGCCGTAGAAGAAGCGCGCCAAAATCCAGGCTGCCATGCCTACGGCGTACCCGACCCACACTTCGCGCACCGTATGCGCGCGAATGGCCAGACGCGCCGAGCCTGTCAGACCGGCCAATACCAGTAGCGTGGCGGCGCCCCACAGATAATCCAATTGCAAAACCCCGCCAAACGCCGGCAAATGGATGCTCGGCGGTTTCCAATCAATCCAGGTGAACAAAGCCAAGCCCGCCAAGCCGCTTACGCCGACGGCGTGCACGCTGACTTTCAAAAACAAATTGATGAAAAAAGAAAGAAAAAGCCCGATGGCCCCGCCCAGAATAAATTGCCTGAACAACAAAGGCGTCGTATTTGTACTCGCCAGATTCTGAAAAAGCCACAGAAAAAAAACGCCTGCAATGATGTATGGCCCTGTCCGTTCTTTTTGTTCGCGAAGCGACCAGTCGCTAATCAGCCCAAGCGGCTTGAGTAAAAAGATGCCCAAACCGGGTATCACCGTGGTGGCCGCAGTCACGGTAATAAGCAGCAGCAAGGCTTTGGGGTCGTCGATACTGCGGTATCCGAAGATGAAGGGATTGCACAACAACAGAAAGACAAGACCGTAAACCGGCGCCAGCAAGGGCGTGCAAACGACGGAAATGACTCGGGCCAGAAATGTATTCATATGATTCAAGCGCGGATATTGTAGTCTTTCCGAAGGCGATCCAAGTTGCGTTTGTCGTCTTTTGCTTTGATGGTTTCGCGTTTATCAAAGGCCTTTTTGCCGACAGCAAGTTCGATTTTTAATTTGGCGCGACCCTGTTCGTTGAGATATAGCTTGTAAGGGATGATTGTGGAGCCCTTTTCGCTGGCCTTGCGCTCCAACTTCCGGAGTTCTTGGCGGTGCAGGAGTAGCTTGCGTTTGCGCCGCGGCTCGTGGTTGTTGTCCGTGCCATGCGAGTACTCCGCAATGTACATGTTGCGCACCCAGAGCTCGCCTTTCTCGAAGTCGCAATAAGCGTCATTTAGATTGACGTTGCCCTCCCGGATGCTCTTGATTTCCGTGCCGGTCAAGACCATCCCTGCTTCGTACTCTTGCACAAAACGATACTCAAAAGCCGCCTTGCGGTTGAGGACTTCAATTTTCTTCTGTTTTTTCACGGAAGCCATGTTGGTGTTCGCGTTGATGAGACGCGGATGGACAAACGCCAATTTAGGCCAATTAGTTCCCCGATCACAAGATGTTTTTCTGCTCGGGCTTGTCCATATTCTCGAGCAGGGTTTCTACCCGGTACATTTCGTCCACCGTATCGTCCAGAAAAAACTGAAGTTCGGGCACACGGCGCATATTTTTAGCGATGCGCGACCCCAGCGCCTGCCGGATCCGCGGATAGTTATCTTCAAGTTGGAGGATCACCTCTTGTTTGTTGTCCGATCCATACACGCTGACATATACCTTAGCGAGGAGCAGATCGGGCGTCATGCGCACCTGCGTCACGGTCACCAACTTATCGCGACCGTAGATCAGGCTTCCTTCTTCGGTCAGGAGCATCCCCAGATATCTTCTGAGTACTTCCGCCACTTGCTTTTGTCTTTTGCTATCCATACCCACCTATTTTTTGATGATTAAAACCTGTGTAACGAACCAGCCGCTTTTTTCGTTTAAAAAAGCGTAGAAAAACTTAAGTCGCCGCGCCGATTTGCCCATCGCCTGCTGATGCGTGCTTCGCTCGCGTCCGCACTTTCCACGCGCGCGCTTTTCGGAAAAATCCAAAAGGACGGGCCATGGCGCAAGGGGGAGCGCGGCAGAGATTTGCCTGCCGTTTGTTTATTTTGGGCTGCGTACTCCTGTTGTCAGTCCATTGGCCGGCGCCGGCGGCTTACAGGCCTCGTATCGGTTGCAATCGCGCGCTGTGGAGCCGCTTTGCGGGGGGGCTTTTTAAACGAGCAGCAGACTTTTGTCTCTTTTTTTTGATTTTCGGAAACTTTTTTTCAAAAAGTCTTGTTTAGTATTGTCAGAATGTCGTACCTTTGCGGCGCTTTTGACGAAAGGGTCATTACGATTCCGTAGCTCAGTTGGTAGAGCACTTGACTTTTAATCAAGTGGTCATGGGTTCGAGCCCCATCGGAATCACTTTTTTCTCACCATTTCCAGTCTGCCTCGTCGTTTCCAAGTGGGGCAGATTTAATTGCAGTTTTCGTTTTTATTCTTTTTTGCTGTCTCCGCCACAAGGCTTTGGCGATGGCCATGCTGGGCGTTTCGCCGGTGTCGGGCTGTGCTAAGGCGGATTTCACTTCGATTTCCGGCACGTCCAGTCGATACAGATAACTCATCAGATATTCGGGTTGGGTCTCCAGCAATTCTCTCACGCGGGCTTCGAGGAGATCGAGCATTTCTCTTTCCTTTGATGGATCCAAGCCTTCGATAAGTTCGACCGGCATCATGATTTCGAGGGGGATTTTTCTTCAAATTTAGCGCCGACAGGCGGCCTGTAACGCATGAAAGGCAGTTTGAACAGACTGCTCAACCGCGAATGCTCGTCCGCATCCATGTGCGTATCGATGCCGAACACGATTTCGCGGTTGTTCATCCGGCTATAGGTGCCTAAGAGTCTATCCCAGATCGAAAAGATATTGCCGTAATTGGTGTCCGTGTAGGGCAGCACATAGTGGTGGTGTACGCGGTGCATGTCGGGCGTCACGATGATCCACCCGATGGCTTTGCTGAGCGCCTGTGGGAGCCGTATGTTGGCGTGGTTGAATTGCGAAAGCAGGGCCGAAAGGCTTTGATACAGCATCACGATGTAAAAGGGAGCGCCTGCAATCAGGATGGCCGCCGTTGTAAAAAGCACCCGAATGACGCTCTCTCCGGGATGGTGCCGATTGGCCGACGTGGTATCTACGTAGCGATCTGTGTGGTGGACCAGATGGAATTGCCACATCCACCGGGCCTTGTGCTGCGTCCAATGTGCTACGTATGCGCCGATGAAATCCAGTATCATCAGCCCCAGCAGCAACTCGGCCCAAAGGGGGAGAGCCGGCAGCCAGTGCAGCACGCCAAAACCTTGTTTGCTCGTCCAGTCGGAGGCCCACAACAGCATAAAGGCCAGCGCGAAATTGACAATCACCGTAGTCAGCGTAAAAACCAGATTTTGGCCGAGGTGGCTCCATTTTTTGTACTCCATGCGCAGCAGCGGCGCCGCCTGCTCTAAGAGCAGAAAAAATGTCAGACCGCCAAGCAAGATAGCGCTCCGGTGAGCCGAGGGTATATTGCTGAAATATTCGACAAGGGATTCCATGCTGAAGATTTTTGCTTTCAAAAAAACTGTGGCAAAGATACTACTCACGTGCGATTTTTGGGTATAGGTCGCATTTTTTTATTCTGCCGAAAAAATTATTTTGCATTTTTGCTAAAATATCTGCCCTTATGAAACGCCCCAAATGGATTTGGCCCGTTGCCGACCCTGTCCGAGCGGATGCTTTGGCCCGTAGCCTGAACATACACAGGGTGCTGGCGGCCTTGCTCATTGAGCGCGGCATATCCGATGCCGGAAGCGCCGAACGTTATTTCAGGCCTGCCTTGGAGGATCTGCATTCGCCTTGGTTGATGCGCGATATGGACCGGGCTGTATGGCGCCTTGAGTGCGCATTTGAGCGCGGCGAGCGAATTTTGCTCTACGGCGATTACGATGTGGACGGCGTGTGCAGCGTGGCGATGATGTATGAGTTCTTGCGTTTCCTGCATCCGCATATCGATTATTACTTGCCCGACAGGCTGGGCGAGGGCTATGGGTTGAGCCTGCAAGGCGTGGACTATGCGCGCTCCGAAGGCTGCTCCCTTTTGCTCGCGCTGGATTGCGGGATACGCGCCCAAGAGGCCATCGTTCATGCCCAGGCGTCGGGTATCGATGTGATTGTATGCGACCATCACCTACCCGAGGGCGCGCTGCCCGGGGCCGTTGCCGTACTCAATCCCATGCGGCCAGATTGTGATTACCCGTGCGATGTCCTGAGCGCCTGCGGCGTAGCTTTCAAGTTGGCGCAAGCCATAGCAGAGCGCCAATCGACTCCGGTTGGCGAGTTGCGCCGGCTGTTTCCTTTTGTGGCCTTGAGCACAGCCTGCGATATCGTGCCGATGATCGGCGAAAACCGCATTCTGACCCGCTATGGCTTGTTTGGGTTGAACAACGACTCACAGCCCGGTATCGACGCTTTGATCGAAGTTTCGGGGCGCAGGCGTCCTTTAGATGTGAGCGATCTGGTGTATGGCATAGGCCCTATGATCAATGCGGCCGGCCGCCTGGCGCACGCGCGTGAAGCCGTTGCGGCGCTGCTGAGCGCCGATCCGCGCGCCGCTATGAACGGCGCGCGCCGTCTGGCTTGGCTCAATGCGCAGCGGCGCGCCGAGGATGCGCGCATGGCCGACGAAGCGGCAACCATCGTAAGGGAAACTCAGCCCAACTCGGCTTCCGTCGTGGTGTGCGGCGGCGCTTCCTGGCGCCCGGGGTTGCTCGGTATCACAGCGGGCCGCCTGGCAGAGCAGTTTTACCGTCCGGCGGTTGTGTTGGCGGAGCAATCGGGGCTTTTGGTCGGATCGGCCCGATCAGTGCCGGGATTTGACCTGTACGACGCTTTGAAGGCTTGCGCGGCGCACCTGGTTCAGTTTGGCGGGCATAAGCAGGCGGCGGGGCTGCGGCTCCGCCCTGAGTCGCTCGCCGCATTTCATGTAGATTTTGAGGCCGCCGCGCAATTGCGCATGACGCCCGAAATAGAGCAGCCTGTGTTGAGTCTTGCCGGCGAACTGCCATTTAGCGAGATTACGCATGATTTTTGGCGCGCTTTGCGCCGCTTCGAACCTTTCGGTCCGAAGAATCGCAGGCCGGTATTTGTAGCGAAAGGCGTGCGGGATACAGGCGCGAGCCGCCTACTGCGCGACAACCATGCGCAACTCGCGCTGGCGCAGCAGGGCGTCGTCATGCGCGGCATAGCTTTTGGGCAGGGCGACTTGTTCGAGCGCTTGCGGCGCGCGCCTATGGATGTCGCTTACAACATTGAGGCGGATGAATGGCGCGGCGAACGCCGTCTGCGGTTACTCGTGAAGGATCTGCGCGCGAGCGAAGGGGACGCCCCCTGATCCCGTGCCCATGTGCGCCCACGTCCTATGTCTGCAAGTTTCTGGGCGCAGGAAGTACGCGCTGAGGGCGCGGGCAATCTTTTTTCGGATTGCGCCGTCGCCGTATGGACGTTTCGGCGCGGGTCTGCCAAAGAGGCGCTATGATGCGCCGCCGACTTGCTCGACCAGACTTTGGCAACACTGCTCAAGCAGGCGATAAACCTGTGCAAAGTCTTCTTCGCCTCCGTAGTACGGATCCGGGATTTCAACATCCTCGCCCGGGAAAGCCCATGCGGAGACCAATTGGATTTTGGAGCGGTGTTCGGCGCCTGCGTCCAAGGCCTGAAGATTCCTCAGGTTGGACAAGTCCATGGCCAATATAAGGTCAAAAAGAGCCAGGTCGCCCGGGCTAATTTGCCGGGCGACCTGGTTGCTGATGTCTGTGCCTGCGCGACGGGCTGTCGAGATGGCCCGGGGGTCGGGTTTTTCGCCTGCATGCCAATGGCCCGTACCCGCGCTGTCCACCGTCCATTGGAGGCCGGCTTCGGCAACCTGACGTTTGAGTATGCCTTCAGCCATAGGACTGCGGCAGATATTGCCCAGGCACACCATCAGCACTTTCATCAGAACAGGAGGTTGTATTTGAGCAGGAAAGCGCCGGTCATCTGGGCGCCGCGGCCGAGTCGGTCGGGGCCGCTTGTGGATCCGTCGGGATTGATGGTCACTTCATAAATACCGTCGCCGTTGATGTCTTTTTTGACCAGCACGTCATGGTCGTAGAAGTATTCGGCAAGGAGATCGAGCGACAAGCCTTTGAAAATCTGAATGCTGAAGTTGTTGGTAAACAGCACGTCGACGTTTTGCGGCTCTTTCAGGTAGTTGGAGAACAAGCGCAGGCCGCTGGTTACGGTCAGGCGGTCGTCCCAGTACTTGTTATTGTAAGCGGCTTTCAGTTCTGAACCGAGACCGAGGAAGCGGTTTTTGAAGTCGGAGATAGAGCCGTCGTCGCGTCGCGTAACCTCGTTTCCGTGTACGCCCGTGGCCGCTATGGCGTCGTCGGCGACATAGATCCATTGAATGCTTACCGGCGAATAGAAGAATGACCAGTTGGCGTTGGGTTTGTAGTCGATTCCGGGCGAGACGTTCACCTGCAAGGGCGATATGAAACGGGCGACCACTCGGTCGTCGTCGCCGATGGGCTTGAGGAAGTTGCTGGCATAGGTCTCCAGCAAGAGGGTCTGGGCAAATACGTTGGCGGCAACGAACCACTTGTCGCCGCTGATTTTGCGGCCATAGCGCGAATTCAAACGGAAGATGTCTAAGTTTTTTTGGAAGCCGAATGGCTGTGCCGGCGAGGTGCGTCCCAGGCGCTGGGCAGAGAGCTGCAAAGACAGTTGATTGTCCCAAAACCAGTTTTCTTCTTTCCGATTGGCGAAGAAGGTGCCCAGGCCGCCCACGCCTATGCGCGGGTTACCTGCGCCGATTCTGGGGTTGATCAGGCCCATGCCGGCCAGATCAAGACCAATACCGGCGCCGGCGGTCCAGCCCATTTTGTCCTTTTTGACGAGTTCGGCCACTTCTTTGAGGCGATCGTCGCCGGCCTGAGCCGAAAGCGCTACAAATGATGCGGAAGATAAAACAATTAGTGCTGCTAAAATGTGCTTCATGCAATGAAATCTGTTGTGAATTGTTGTTAATTGCTCTGAGTCACAGGTCCGGATTCAAGCAGGTCGTCCTGTTGCGGATCTGGATAATACACTTCGACTTTTTCGGTGTTGAGTTTGCTCAACGGAATTACGATGGCGCGGTCTTCGGTCTGTAGAATAAGCGAGGTAGAATCAATCATCACAACTTTGCCTTTGACGCCGATGATTCGAATATCGTCGCCTACGCGGACCTTGTTGCGATTGTAGTATCCTGCGAGGTAGTTGGCCACCAGATCGCGGGAAGCCAGACCGTAGCCCAAAGCGAAAGCCAGAGCGCCGGCGCCAATGACAACGGTGAGGTTGGAAGAGATGAAGTTGGTATCAATTTTGGCCTGTGCCATAGCGCTGACAGCCATAGTGATGAACAAAAAGTAAAATACCACGCTCGCGATAAGTTTTGCGCTGGGGATACCTATAGATTGCAGGGTCGTTTGGACAATTTTGCGAATACCGTCGGCCAGGAAAATGCCGGCTACGAATAGCGCAAACGCCGTCAGCAGCGAGGGCAGATAACGGATCAAATCCCGTACCATATCCGTCACCACCTGAATGCCCAGCAAGTCGGTGGCGATGATAAAAAACGCAAGGATCAAAAAGTAATAGACAATCGCTGATACCACTGAGGAAATCGCGATTTTCATTCCTGAGCGTTGGACAAATTCGATATCGTTCAGGTGCTCGCTGAGCTTATCTACACCCATGCCCGTGATGATCCGTCGCAATAAGCGGCGTACAAATCGGGCAATAATGAAACCGAGGACCAATACCAGAATAGCAAGTCCTATTTTTGGCGCGAAATTGGCCGCCAATCCTACCAATTCACTGGTCACACCCTCGGTAATTCGTATCCAAAAGTCCGACATTTCGTTGTATATTTTGATTGTTCATGTAGCTCATAAGGTTTGGGTTGGAAGTTTTAGTAAATTTTTAAAGCGCGCCTGCCTGTGCAACTCCTCGACGCGCAGTTAACTTGAGGACGACATCAACGCTAAAACTGCTTTTTGCGCCAGTCGAATTCCGCTTCTGACGATTGGGGCTCTTTGACGACGGCGCCTCCCCCAACCAGATTGACACAGGCTTTTAGGGCGGTGGGTATGAACAAGTCAGCTATTCTACCCAGATGGGCATAGCTTTCCACTTGATGCATTAAGCGGTGCTCAATATCTGGCGGCAGCATTTCTTCTCGTGCCGCTTGAATGTCTCTAAAATTATTCATGGCGCCAGCCCATTGATTAAAACGATTTTTGAGGTAGCGTATTAAATTTTTATTCAATTCATACACGCGATGCAAATAAACCCTTTGCAGCTTGAAAAGCCGTACAATCACGAGCCTATAAAAGCGGTTCCTTTGCATAGAGTTCGTCGTGTAGATCGCATGCGCGCTGTTTGGCGCGCATGATCTGCATTTTTACAGCGCTTTCAGTTTTTTGAAGCACAGAAGAAATATCCTTGATGGACATCTCATCCTGATACTTTAGTAACAAAATCATCCTGTCTCCCGGGGGTAAAAGATCCAGAACGGTTTGCAATCGATCGCTTTTCATCTCAAGTAGCAGGCTGTCAGGGGCTTCCTCTACTTTTTCTTGGTTTACGCGACCTACATCTTCCGTAAAAATGAGCGTTATTTTCTTTTTTCGACGGAGCAGGTCAATACAGAAATTGTAGGTGATCGAGTACAACCATGTCGAGAAAGAACTGCGCTCATCAAAGCGAGAGAGGTTGAGCAGGATCTTTACAAAAATTTCCTGCACAGCGTCTTTCGCAAGCCCATGATCGCTCAGCATAGAAAGGCATTTAGCAAATACCTTACCACTGTAACGCTGATACAATTGATTGAAAAAGAACGAATTTTGTTCTCTTTGATACAAGCGTATCAACTCTACATCTGAGTAAATCTTGCTTTTCTTAGATACTTGCAGCACGCAACATCAGAAATTTGCCACAAAGAGACGAAAAAAATCACAGTTGTGGCTAAAAAATTGATTGCGAGCTAACTATGTGACGATATGACAGCTTTAAAGTCACCTATACCATTCCTTAAAGCAGCAATCATTGATGATGGTCTGCATATTTTGAGTAAAAGGCGCATTGAGGTTATCAAACGGATTTCGACCACATGAGCCTGCGGTATGGTTGGCGGCGCCGCTGAATGCCCGACCAAAGCGATAAAATTTAAAGTTGAAATCGGTATTGCAATGTATTCTTCTTTCCTGACGCCAATCGGGTTCGTTGCGCCATGAAGGAGCCCGTCCGGCGTTTTTGCCGTCATTCAACAACCGATATGAGACTTTTGGTGTAGAGAAGTCAGATGCAGGCCGTACCGATCTCTTGCTACAGGCTCTTTTTCCCGATTTTTTCAAAAAAATGAGATATGTAAAGGGTACGTGACGCACCCGCCTGGCGTGTCCCGTATCTCCTCAAAACGTGGGAAGTCGCGCTCGCCAGCCAAAAATTTTACTCAAAGAGCCATGTGCCGCCTAAGCGCAAAGCCACCGATCCTTGCCATTGTTGTACCGGATAGATCGGCTGGGTTACCGGCGCCAGGGGTTGCCGGTACGCCAACTCGGCAAATGCGCGCAGGTTCGGGTTGATGTAGAAAAAACATTGGGCGCTTGTTGCGGCGCTCAAGCCGGCGTTGACCTTGAATAGCTGACGGGCGTTTGCATTTAGGCTCATCTTCTGGTTGCTAGGCGACAGTATGGCTCCGCTGGGTACGAACGCCAGATTGAAAGAGGCGCCTGCCTGAACGCTCAGTCCGCTGCGACCGCTTCGCATTTCCATTCCGATCATCAGCGGAATGTCCAGACGGCGGTAGCGGTTGTATATGGTTTGCGAACTGATCCCGAACTCTACCAGCGTATCCGTGACTGTGACCCATTGGCCGTTGACCAATTGCGTGTTGGTGGTGTAGGTTTCGCGCTTGTAGCGCTTGTCCACAAACACAAATCGCTGCGTCAGGTGTTCGTAATCCAGCCCGGCGCGCAGGGTCAAAAACCGGTTGAATACCCGCGACAGGCGAAGCCCGGCGCTAAATCCGACAATATCTTCTTCTGTATTTTGCCTGCGTCGCGCATAAGCGTCGTATTCTGGATCGGCAGTGCGGTAAACCGTGCGCCCTATGGCAGGTCCGCCGTAGAGGTCGATCATCCAAGCTGTAGGCTTGCGCTCGAAATCATAGCAATAGCGTCCGGTTTTGCTCTTGTTGGGCTTCGTAGCTGCGCGAGCGCACGCAGAGGGCGATGGCAGGGGGCGTTCTTGGCTGGATAGCGCCGCGCTCTGCCGCAATGGCAACCGCGATAAGATGGACACGCGCGCTGCGTATAAGTCGGGAGCGAGCGTCGTTTCCGGCGGATTGGGCGCTTCTCCGATTTGGGCTGGGCGCATCTGAGGCAAGGCGAGGTCTGCTGTTTCCGTTGCAGGCGGGGGGGGCAGAGCGGCGCTTTTTACCGTTCTCAATGACCGCTCGGTTGCGTTGTCTGCCGCTATCGCTTGAGCAGAGGGAGGGCTTGTGTGGACTGCCGTGTGCGACGACGTGGCCTCTGGCGCGCCTGATTCGCCTATCGCGGTGGCGTCGGTGGAGAGATGGGCGGCGGCGTTGGGGCGATCCGCCTGGGGATCGAACGGAGGCCGCTTTTGGTCGCGCGATATCCAGAGTAGCGCGCAAACCGACAATGCGACTCCGCAGATGCACATCCAAGCCAGAAAGCGACGGCGCCGTCGGCGCGCAAGCTCGGCGGCAATGCCATCCCAGGCGTCGGCCGGGGGCGTTGCTTCGATATCATATAGTCGCTGACGGAACTGATTTTCCATTGCCGCTTGTCTGTGTGGTCTGTTATCGCGTCTTTGTTATGTTACTTTACTGGCCGATTTGCGTTTTCAGGGTTCCGGAGTCTTGTCCGCTTCGGCGCGAACACATCAGGGGGCATCTTTTGGCCGAATTCATCCGCCGTGTCGCGCCTCAGGTTTTCGGCGTTGTATTGATGCGTTGCATTTTCGCTAATTCACTGATGAGCCACTTGCGGGCCTTGGTCAGTTGCGAACGGGATGTGCTTTCCTGAATGTTGAGCGCATCCGCCACTTCGGCGTGGGTGTATCCCTCTATCGCCACCAGATTGAAAATTACCCTGTATCCATCGGGCAATCGGCCAATCAAATCCAGCAACTCCGCTTCGCTCAGCATATTCAGCGCATCTGGTCCAACGCCCGGATCCGGCGCGTTCTCAAGCATGTCCTTTTCGAACGCAAAACGCCGCCGTTGGTATGCCCTCAGCGCCGTATGAATCATGATGCGCCGAATCCACCCCTCGAACGATCCTTGGCTCCGAAACTGCCCCAATTTCTCAAACACGCGCACGAATCCGTCCTGAAGTATGTCCGGAGCGTCGTCCGGGTTGCGGGCATAACGCAGGCATACCGCGTACATCTTGCCGGCAAAACGCTCGTACAATTGACGCTGATACTGCGCCTCTCCGCGCAGACAACCTTTTATGAGTTCGTCCTCTGTCAACACATTTGGGTTGAGTCAGGTTGTAAAACGCTCAGCGTCAGCGTAAAGTCTTACGTTTCTCCAGATGACATAGATGCCGCCGAACGAATTTTCGCTGCCTAATATGTATTTAATTTGCCGGTTTTGTGTCTTTTTCGCAAATAAAAGACGATTTGACGTATCGCAAGGCCTATCTTTTCGTGCTCAGGACACTGCATTTAACGCCATTTCACGCTCAGGCAATACTCTGTTTCAGCGCTTTGATTCGCTTGGCATACACCCGACCAGACACAATGATGCTGATCTCGTACAGCGCATAAAGCGGCAGGGCGACAATCATCTGCGACATGACGTCCGGCGGCGTGATGATGGCCGATACGATCAGGATGATTAAAAAAGCGTATCGCCGCGCCGACTTTAGAAATGCGGGACCGACGATGCCCAATTGCGTCATAAAATAAATCACTACCGGCAACTGAAATACCAATCCAATGGGAATGGTCAACATGGTCATATACGAAACAAAGGAAGACAGCGACGCCGACACCTTGACGCCATCCACCGCATATCCCGCCAAAAAACTGATCGAAAAAGGCGCAATGATGAAATATCCAAAACTTACGCCGAAAAGAAACAGCGCGGCGCACACGCCGATTATGTTGCGCGTGGCGCTGCGTTCGCGATCCGTCATGCCCGGGCTGATAAACTGCCAGAACTGCCAAAAAATATACGGAAAAGCTACGACAAAACCTATCCAAAACGACAAGTACAAATGCTGCATCAGGGTTTCGCCAAGTTGCACCGTCAGCACGTCGAAAGGATTGGGGGTAAAGCACAGCCTGTCGCCCAGGCCGGTCTGGCGGGACAGGCGGCAAATAAGCCTGAAAGTTACGAAATCGGCTTGCTTCGGCCCGAAAAGCAGGGTCTGAAACACAAAACCGGGGAACACAAAGCAAAGCGCGGCGCCGATTACAATTGCAATCACCGAGCGCACGATATGCTTTCGCAATTCGATGATGTGATCGATGAAACTCATCTCTCCCTGCTTTCGGTTGTAGCGTTCGTGCTCGTGTAGTTGATCTAAGGCCATACGCCCGCGCTTTTGAAGCGGTTAGTTGGTGTGAAAAAATCATGCAAAGTTAATGACAAAAGCCAACACCGCCCACCACAATAACAAATGTCTGCCCTATAGGTTGAGGCTATGCCCCGACGGCTCCGCTCTCTCTCCCGTTTTTGCATCCCGCCGCCGCTCCCATTTTTCCGAGGTACAAAAAGTTGCACGGGTTAGTCGTTACCGCGTATTGCGCTTATCTTTGCGGCTCATTATGCGATTGGGAGCTCTCTTTTTTTTATTTTACGCTTTGGCGTCGGCCGTAGCGGCGGCGCAGTCCCCCAGCGTCGGCGAAAACTTGTATGTCGTAGAGGCCGTAAAAACGTCCGACGCTGTGCGTATCGACGGCTTATTAGACGAAGTTGTGTGGTCAACGGCGCCTCCGGTACGCAATTTTCGGTATCAATTTCCGGTGGATACCGGCTACACGCGCTTTGATACAGAAGTGCGTATCTGTTTCGACGATAAAAACCTGTACATCGCCGCCGTGTGCCGCCAACCCCGCGAAAGCTACACCATGCAGAGCCTGCGCCGCGATTTCCCGGGCGGCGCCAGCGACGTGCTCAACGTGCTGCTCGACCCTACCAAAGACGGCCTGAACGGATTCCTCTTCGGCGTCAACCCCCTCAATGTGCAGCGCGAAGCGCTGATCGACAACGGCTCTTCTCAATCCCTCGAATGGGACAACCGCTGGAGTAGCGCGGTGCAAAACTACGCGGACCACTGGGAGGTCGAAATGGCCATACCGTTCAAGACCCTGCGCTACAACGTGGCCGACGGCCTAAACGCCTGGAAGGTCAATTTTGTCCGCACCAAGTTGCAGGATTGGGAAGTGAGTTCCTGGTATCCGATTCCCCGCCAGTTCGGGCCAATCAATCTGGCCTTCACCGGCGTCCTCCAGTGGCCGCAAGCCCCTCCCAAAACCGGAGCGGCCATCTCTCTGATTCCCTACGTCAATCTCGGCTACAACGCCGACTTCCAACGCAAGGCGCCCGACTTTGAGAACAGGGGGCCGATCGAAAAAACGCCATGGAGCATAGGCGGCGACGCCAAAATCGGCCTCGGCCCCGGGCTGAATCTCGATCTGACTTTCAATCCTGACTTCTCTCAGGTGGAGGTGGACCGGCAGGTCGTCAACCTGAGCCGATTTGAACTGTTTTTCCCGGAGCGGCGCCAATTTTTTCTGGAAAACAGAGACCTCTTTGCCCTGTTTGGCTTCCCGAGTTCACGCCCCTTCTTCTCCCGGCGCATCGGGCTGGCCCGCAATCCGACCACGGGCGACAACGAGAATATCCCCATCCTCGCCGGCGCGCGCCTCAGCGGCAAATTGACGGACAAACTGCGCATCGGAGCGCTGAACATGCAGACCCAGCGCGTGGACTGGGACGAAAACCGCACGTTGCCGGCGGCCA
Organism: Saprospiraceae bacterium; assembly: GCA_046296435.1. Classification (GTDB taxonomy): domain Bacteria; phylum Bacteroidota; class Bacteroidia; order Chitinophagales; family Saprospiraceae; genus M3007. Next base: position 77,269 of record JBKBLI010000006.1, read on the forward strand.
ACTTCACGACGCTAACCTTCCAGCGCAAGGTGATGAAGCGCAGCGCGCTGGGCGGCATCCTGGTCAATAAGATCAATTTCACGGACAACCTGAGCGAATCCCAACGGGCCGGCGCGCTGCCCTGGAACCGCGTGGCCGGGCTTGAATACAACCTCTACAGCCAAGACAATCGTTGGGAGGGGGAATGGTATTACCACCGCTCATTCTCGCCCGATCCGCGCAAAAGGGGGCAATCTGTCGCCCACTATCTGGGCTTTAGCGATCGGCGCTTCAACATACGCAGCGGCTACATGCTTGTGGATAGTTTCTACACGGCCGAGATGGGTTTTGTGCCGCGTAAGGGCTTTCAGTCGTTCTTCCCGGGTTTGGGTTTCAACTTTTTTCCTAAAGACGCAAAGGTCAATCGCTGGGGCGCCGGCCTCAACGGCGACCTGACTTATAGCCTCTTCTGGCAAAACACCGACCGCCGGGCATCCGCCTATCTGGAAGCCGAAATGCAGGATCAGAGCTATGCCAGCTTGCGTTTGACGCACGAGTACACGTATCTTTTTGAAGACTTCGACCCAACCAATCAATACCGGGAGGGCACATCTCCTCTCCCGGCCAACACGGGCTACAACTACCAACAGTTTAGCGTCAACTATTTCAGAAGTCGGGCTTACGATCTGCAGGGATCCGCAGCGTTGAGCGCAGGGCAGTACTTCAACGGTCACATCGTTGCCGTATCGGGCGAGGTCCTGTACCGCATACAGCCCTACGGCATTTTTGCTCTTTCATACAATTACAACCGCATTCGCTTGCCTGCGCCCTATGCTTCTACCTCATTCTGGCTGCTGGGGCCGCGGGCGGAGCTGTCGTTCAGCCGAAGCGTGTTCCTGAGCGCTTTTTTTCAGTACAATACGCAGATCAACAACTTCAACATCAACACACGCCTGCAATGGCGTTTTGCTCCGGTGTCCGATCTGTTTTTGGTCTATACCGACAATTCTTTTGCAGAGGCAATCCCCAATACGCAGACGCGTTTTCTGTCGCCCAAGAATCGCGCTTTGGTGCTGAAGGTGACTTACTGGTTGAACGTGTGAAGCGTGCGGCCGATCTCTTCGGCGCAGATAAATTGCCGTACGGCTCCAGTGTTGTTCGAAAAAAAAGGGCTGGCGGAGCGTGCGCGGATGGGCGTGTGCCAGACGTGTGGGTATGACCTGCGCCTTGACCTCTTGCGAGATGCGTTATTGGTCAAAAAGTGGAAATGCCCGTGATCGCCCCTCATTTTTCTCTCATGCTCGGCTTGTGCGATAGCGGCGTTGGTTGCGCCCGTACCTGCGCGAGGACTGACGGAAGCCCCGTTTTCCCTCTTCAGAAAGAGAGCGTCAGGCCCAGCCCCTGTCCGGTAGGGTAAAGCAGCACGGGGAGCGATTTGCCGTTTTGGCTGATGTAGAAGTAGGCGCCCAGATCGAAAGCCATGAGAAAAGCGCCCTGCATGACGATCGAACGACCAAAGCCGCTGAATCGGTCTCGGTTTTGTTCTGAAGTCCTGGCTCTGGCTTGCAGCCAAACGCCGCTCATGATGTAGCCGACGTCCAGACCGGCGTTGAAGAGGAGGATTTTTTC